>JAFIEI010000033.1 GCA_020832565.1 Salinarimonas sp.
TTCTGTTGCCGCAAAACTAACTGGGTGGGGCATGCTGTTATGGGGGGTGCTGGCGGCACTGACGGCGGATTCGAGTTCGCTGTCGCCACCCATGAAGAACAGACGCGTCGGCGCGTTCGGGCATTGGGCCTGGCACAGGCGCTCCGCCTCATCCGCGCTGACACCGCGTGCGAAGAGGGGGAAGAAATAACCGTCACAGCTGCGCACGCAGATCGGCTCGGCACCGGCGCGGCGGGCGAATGAATCGTCGAGGAGCGGCATGTCCTCCTCGAACTCGACGCCCGGATCACTGCGACCAAATAACCCGTCGAGGAAGCCGCGACGCGCCTGCCGGGGCTCGCAATGGCGCGAGATCGCCGCCAGCAATTCCTGGCGCCGGTCCTCACTCGCCTGAGAAGCCTGCCGGATCAGGCGATTGTAATTCTCTTCCATGGCCTGGATTCGGTCGCGTGCGGCGCTGCACTCCGAGGACGGTGGCGCGTCGAAAAGGGTGCGCCCGCGATCACAATCGAGCTGCTGGTAGTAGCGCACCATGCGATTGAGCTCGCCGCGCTGCTGCTCGGCCATATCGGCATAATTCTGACCGCCGCCGCGCTCGAGGTTGCGCAGCTCGGCGCGGTAATCCTCGCACAGGCTCGTTTGCGCGTAGGCGCTACCGGCCAGAACCGCGACGCCGAAGCAGGCTGCGGCAAGGCGTGTCATCAGGGAATTCTTCATCGATCGACCGTCTTCTCGTCGTGCCGTTTCAGGCTGTGTTCCCGTCGGGCGGGTTCGCCGGCAGAATTGCCCACGGTTGCCTGGCCTGTCCAGACCCGGACCATGCCGTCTCGCACCATGCCGTCTCGCACCATGCGATTCGCAATGCGGGAGCTGTCTGGCAGAAGATTATGATCAAATCCGGACAGCCGCGCGATTTTCCGATCGCAGGTTACTGACTGCAGGCGATCATCAGCGGGCGCGATGGTGCCTCGGATGCGCCGTCGGTCATGATCATGCCCGCTTCCGCGAAGCCGCCGATCTCGTCGCGCCGGACCGTGCCGAATTCCCTGACCGCACCGTAGCCATGGGCCTCGCACCATGCCTGCGCGACGATCTCGCCGCAGCCCTGCCCGCCGACCAGACAATCGGCGATGCCGTATCCCTCGCTTGCCGGAATCACGAAAGTGGCGCGCTCGCCGATGAATGCCCGGGACTCGGTGGTCGCAATCACGGTGAAGGAGGTCACCAGCGCACCGGCGAGTGCAATGAAGCCGAAAGCGGCAAAGGCGCGGCGCATGAGCGATCTCCGGGTCTGGCCCATCATGGGCAACACTTTCCGGTAGTATCGCGATGGTCGCGTTAACGATGCGTTAACGACGACGCGCCGCAAGCCAGACGATATCGACGGTGAAGGAATAAGCCAGTGCCGCCAGGGCCGTCGCAGCCAGAATGGTTGCCGTGAGACCGTCGATGAAGGGGGTCACGAGCGCGATCAGAATACCCGCCTGCAGCACGCAAACGGCCTTGCGACGCATCGATTCGGGCAGATCCCGGCGCAGCCGGGGCAGAAGCGCCCGCGCGCCCATGAAAAGGTAATACGTCGTTCCGATGAGAATGACCCACGGGCCGACCTTGTCGAGCGCCACGGCGGCGACGGCGAGCAGCGTCAATAGAAGCGCATCGATTTCCATGTCGAAACGGGCACCGAAGCGCGATGTCAGATTCTGGCGCCGCGCCAGCAATCCGTCGACGCCGTCGAGGGATAGCGAGACCAGAGCCGCGGCGAGGAAGAGCCAGTCGGCCCAGTCCCCCCAATAGGTGAACAGGGTATGATACTCGATGAGGAGGCCGATCAGGAGGCAGTTGATCACCGCACGCGTCAGCGTGACGGCATTGGCAAGGCCGAAGCGATCATGCGGGTGAAAGCGGTCGATCCGCGACAGGACTACACAGGCGATGACGAGATAAGGCAAGGCGGCCCCGGGGATCAGCACCCAGCCGAAACCGCCCGCCCACAGGATGATGGTCGCAGCGGTCACAAGGGCGACGAAGCCTGTCGCCAGAGCCAGCAGGGTGTCCTGCCTGCGCTGTGTCGACTGGATCGCCAGAAGGACGGGGGCGTTGTCGTATTTCATTGCGATATCCGTAACACCGGGAAGGCGGTGTTGTTCCCGAATGCGCGGAGGCTCTCGGCCCCCGCATCAGGCAGAGGCGGTCATGCCGGGGCCGGTCTCGATCAGCGCCTTCTTGAGCTTTTCGAGGGCGCGGCTCTCGATCTGGCGCACGCGCTCCTTGGAGATGCCCAGATGGTGCCCGAGTGCGTCGAGCGTGGTCTGGTCCTCGCTGAGGCGGCGGGCCTTGAGAATGCGCAATTCGCGCTCGTTGAGGCAGCCCAGCGCATCGCGCAGCCAGCGCGACCGCCGTTCGGCATCGATGACTTCGCTCACCGTCTCATCCGGCAGCGGGGTATTGTCGACGAGGAAATCCATGCGCTCGGAGGCACCACTCTCGCCATCCGACGCAACCGGCGCATTCAGCGAGGTATCGGCGCCCGAAAGGCGGACATCCATCGTCGCGACATCCTTGTGCGAGACACCGATCGCCTCGGCGATTTCGGCATAGACGCTTTCCGACATCCGCTCGTCGCCGTTGCGCGTCAATTTGGCGCGCAGGCGCCGCAGGTTGAAGAAGAGTGCCTTCTGGGCCGAGGAGGTGCCGCCGCGCACGATGGACCAGTTGCGGAGGATGTAATCCTGGATCGAGGCGCGGATCCACCAGGTCGCGTAGGTCGAGAACCGCACTTCGCGCTCAGGCTCGAAACGCGAGGCGGCTTCGAGCAGGCCGACATGCCCTTCCTGGATCATGTCCTGCATCGGCAGGCCGTAATTGCGAAAACGCGATGCGATCGCGATGACGAGGCGCATATGAGCCGAAGTCAGCTGATGAAGTGCTTCCTGGTCCCGGTTTTCGCGCCAGCGCACGGCGAGGGCACGCTCTTCGCCGCGCTCCAGATAGGGTGCGCGCATCGCGTTGCGCAGGAAAGCGCGCTGCAGGCCGTTATCATCACCCATTGTGTTGCTCCCTCATTTGTGAGGGTTACGCCGGGCGGCCCACAATGGATCAATCACGCTTTTGCGAGCGCCCCGGCATGATGGGCATACGGCGCTCGCCCGGGCAGCGCGTCAGTGCACGCTCACCGGCACGAGATCGGCCTTGCGTGCTTCGGCGATGGCCGTATCGCGGGAATCGGTGAGAATGATCGGCGTGCCGCTCGCCGAGAGCACGGCGAAGAGTTCGAGTCCCGGCTGCATCTCCGGCGCGCCGGGATAGAGCGCGCTGACCTGGTCGGAAAGCATCGGCTTGACGTAGACCACCTGGCCTTCGCCCATTTGCGCGAGCGCCTGGGCCTCACGGCTGTTTTCGTTGCCGAATTCATTCGGCTTGATGCGGTTCGTATCGGTCATATTCGCGCCCTCCTTCATGAGCGGTGCGTCATGCCCGCCTCGCGCCTTCCGGCGCTTGCAGATGCGGGCCCTGTGAAAACCTGTCAGTCCTTCTCCTCGGTCGCGATATCGATGCGCTTGACGATGCGCGCAGGCTCCGGGCGGGCGAGATCGATCGAAAGCAGGCCGTTGCTCAGATCCGCACCCAGGACCTCCATGCCGTCCGCCAGCAGGAACGTCCGCTGGAACTGGCGCGCGGCGATACCGCGATGGAGATAATGCCGTGTCTTGTCGTCGCTCTGTCGCCCGCGGATCACGAGCTGGCTCTCTTCGAGCGTGATCTCGAGCTGTTCACGGGTGAAACCGGCAACGGCGAGCGTGATGCGCAGCCGCTCGGGCTCGTCTTCGGAGCGCGGCAGGCGCTCGATATTGTAGGGCGGATACCCGTCACCGCTGCCCTTGGCAACGCGGTCGAGAGCCTGTTCGATTTCATCGAAGCCGAGCAGGAACGGATGCCCGAACGGTGATTGACGCGACATAGGGAAGCCCTTCTTCGAGGCACTTCGGTATTTCGGACCCGCAAGAAGCGCGATCCGAACCTTTATATGTCGCTTGATATCCCCGAGTTCAAGTGCATGCGCGCTGCACCCGCCTCGATCGACGGATGCCCGCTAATGCAGATGGGAAAGCTGCGCGGCGCTCCCGATCACGCGTGCGCGGGACGGGTGTAGCGCAGCAGCGCGCCATAGGGGATCAGCGCGATCAAGGCGATGGCGAGCTTCACGAAGTAGTCGACCACGGCGAGGCTCTGCCAGGGCAGCGCGATGCAGCTGTCGGGAATGCCGACCGTCCCGAGCATCTGCGTGATGGTCATGCCGCCGGCGACCGGTCCGCAATGGAAGGCGAAGGAGAAGAAGATCGCCGTGTCGATACCCGAGGCGATCACCGAGGAGACCAGCGGCGGCAGCCACCAGGCGAAGCTGCGCAGGCGGTTGAATACGCCGATATCGATCAGATGCGCCACGAGAAAGGCCGAGCCGGAAGCGATCGCGATGCGCGGCGTGGCGAAGTAGATCGACAGCGCCACCGCGATGGCGAAACCGACATAGACCACGCGGCGCGCCACGGCCGGGCCGAACCGGCGGTTCGACATATCCGTGACGAGGAAGGCGAAGGGATAGGTAAAGGCGCCGAAGGTCAGATAATCCTGCAGGCCCCAATATTGCACCGGGTGCTGCACGAGGATGTTCGAAGCGAGCACGATCAGCGCCATCACGGCTATGGCGAGGAAGAACGGCTGGCGGTCTGCTGGCGCGAGCATGAAGGGCGGCCTCGTCTTGTAATATCAGGGTGACGTTTCAAAGGTCACGGGCTTGCATCGCATCGCCGAATATGGCGTCCTTGATGACTGAGCGGATCGTTTAGGCGCCCGGCGCTGCCGATGCAAGCGTCGTTGTTGTTTTATGCTGCATTGCAGCAAGGGTGAGCAAAGGCGAATTCCGTGCGGGCGTCGCACCCCTTGCACCCATGCTGCGGATGTGGCTCGAATCGCCACAACGCGGGAATCGCGGACAATCCCGGAATCCGGCGGCGATCCGCCTGTCATCACAGCCGAAGGGCCCTGAATGGACGCTTTCGATTATCACCGCCCCGCAACCATCGCGGAACTCACCGGAATGCTCGCGGGCGCCGATATTCGCCCGCTCGCCGGCGGAACCGATCTGATCCCGCAGATGCGCGAGGGGCGGCGCAAGGTCGCAGCCATCGTCGATATCAAGCATATCGACGCCTGCACCAGCATCACCCCCCTCCCCGATGGCGGACTGGCCATCGGCGCCGCCGTGCCTGCGACTGCAGTCGCGCGCGATGAACGGATGCAGCGCGATTACCCGGGCGTCGCGGCCTCGGCGCTGCTGATCGGGAGCTATCAGGTCCAGAACCGCGCCAGCCTCGGCGGCAATATCTGCAATGCCGCGCCCTCAGCCGATGCCGTGCCGCCGCTGATCGCGCATGGCGCACGCGCCGAAATCGCAGGCAAGGACGGCCTGCGCGAGATCCCGCTCGAAGAGATTTTCGCCGGCCCGGGCCGCACGCATCTGGCGCCCGGCGAGGTGCTCACGCGCATCCTGCTGCCGCCGGTCCCTGCGCGTTGCGCCTCGCATTACCTGCGCTTCACCCCGCGCCGGGAGATGGATATCGCCATTGCCGGCGTCGGCGGCTTCGTCGCGCTTGATGAAGCGGGCACCATCACGACGGCACGCATCGCACTCGCTTCCGTGGCCCCGAAGCCGATCCGCGCGCCCTCCGCCGAGGCGGCGCTGATCGGTGCGCGTCTCGACGATGCCGCGATCGCGGCGGCAGGCGCGGCGGCAGCGTCCGATGCCACCCCGATTTCGGATACGCGCGGCTCGGCGGAATACCGCCGCGAACTCGTCGCCGTCCTCACCCGGCGGGTGCTCGCCCATTGCCGCGACCTGATCGAACAAGCCCCGGGAGAGAGCGCATGAAAAAGATCGCGATCACCGCGCAGGTGAACGGCGAAGAGGTCACCAGCCTCGCCGATCCACGCGACACCCTGCTCGACTGGCTGCGCGACCGCCTCGGCCTGACCGGCACAAAGGAAGGCTGCGGCAACGGCAATTGCGGCTCCTGCACCGTCATGATCGACGGCACGCCGGTCAATGCCTGCCTGATGCTCGCCGTCGAGGCGCCGGGCGCGGAGATCACCACCATCGAGGGTTTGAGCGATGGCGGAGAATGGCGCGACCTGCAGGAGAATCTGGCCGCCATGGGCGGGACGCAATGCGGCTTCTGCACGCCCGGCATCGTGATCTCGGCTGCAGCCCTCCTGCGCGACGATCCCGCCCCCGACGAGGCCGCGATCCGCTATGCCATCGCGGGCAATCTGTGCCGCTGCACCGGCTACGACAAGATCGTACGCGCCGTGGAAAAGACCGTCGAACAGCGTCGCGCCACGGCGCAGGCGGGGGAGTAGAGAGCATGGATTTCGAGAGCAAGAGCCGCACCGGCGACACCGTTCCCGCCGATCCCGCCATCGGCAAGCCGCTCGCGCGCGTCGATGGCCGTGAACGCGTCACCGGGCGCGCCCGCTATGCCGCCGATATTGCCCGGCCCGACATGGCGCATGCCAAGGTGCTGCGCTCGCCGCATGCCCATGCGGTGATCAAGCGCATCGATACCAGCGCCGCCGCAGCGCTTCCCGGCGTGCTTGCCATCGTGACCGCCGAGGATTTCCCCGATCTGCCCCAGGGCGCGAGCATACCCATGGGCGAGACCGGCTATGACATGTGGGGCGTCTCGCGGCTCAACATGGCGCGCGGCAAGGTGCATTGGGTTGGCCAGCCGCTCGCCGCACTGGCCGCGCGGGACCCGCATATCGCGGCGCAGGCGCTCGATCTGATCGAGGTCGAATACGAGGTGCTCAATGCTGTAACCAGCATCGCTGATGCGATCCGCCCCGATGCGCCGGTTTTGTGGGACAATCTGATCACCAAGGGCCTCGACGAGACGCCGCAGCAGCCCTCCAATATCGCCTCGCGCACCGTGATCAGCCGCGAGGATGCCAAAGCCGCCATTGCCGGGGCGGATGCGACGGGGCGGGTCAGCGTCACCGTCGATACGGCGCATCAGGGCTATATCGAGCCGCAGGCCATGGTGGCCGAGATCACGTCGGACGGTTTCGCCACGGTCTATACCTCGACCCAGGGCCAGTTCACCACCGAGCTGATGATCGCACGCATGCTCGACTGGCCGATGTCGAAGCTCAAGGTCGTGCCGATGGAGGTGGGCGGCGCCTTCGGCGGCAAGATCTCGATCCACGGCGAGGCGCTCGCACTCAGGCTCGCGCAGAAATCCGGGCGCCCGGTCAAACTCGTTCTCTCGCGCGAGGAGGTGCTTCAGGGCGGCTCCGGCCCGACCATGGGCGCGATGATGGAGATCGAAGTCGGCGCGAAGCGTGACGGCACGATCACCGGCATCCATGGCGTCTATCACGTCGATTCCGGCGGGCTGCCAGGGCTCAACCCCTCGCTGCTGATGCAGGCCTCCGCCGCCATGTATCAGACGCCGGCCCTGTGGCTCGAAGGTTATGACGTTGTCACCAACAAGCCGCGCACGGAGGCCTATCGCGCGCCCGGCGGCATCCAGGGCGCCTTTGCCATGGAGCAGGCGATGGACGAGCTCTGTCTCGCCCTCGACATGGACCCGCTGGAATTCCGCCGCCGCAACGCCGCCGTCACCGGCTCGACCATGCCGATCGGCACGCCCTTCCCCGCGATCGGGCTCACCACCATCCTCGATGCGGTGGCAGAGCATTCGTGCTGGACGACGCCGCTCGAACCCGGCGCCCATCCGCGCGGACGCGGGCTCGCGCTCGGCTATTGGCGCGGCACCTCGATGACCTCGGCCTGCCACATCACCATCGGCGGTGACGGGCGCCCGATCGTCACCATGGGTGCCGTCGATATTTCCGGCACGCGCACCACCATGACCCAGGTCGCGGCGGACCAGTTCGGCATCGCCCCGGACGACGTCTATGTCCAGACAGGCGACAGCAAGACGGCGGGTTATTCCGACGGCGCCGCCGGCAGCCGCGTGGCGCGCACCATGGCGGCCGCCATCGTCGAGGCCTCGCGCGATGTCATCGACCAGCTGCGCCCGCGCGCCGCCCGTCTGCTCCAGAGCGAGGCAGAGAATCTCACCTTCACTGATGGCGCCTTCCGCGTCTCCGGCGGGCCGGGCACGTCGATCAGCCTCGCCGAACTGATGCAGGAGACGCTGACCGAGGGCGCGGTGATCGGACGTGGCACCTCCACCAAGCTGCCGCTGGGCGTCGAGATCGGGGCGCATATCTGCGATGTCGAGGTCGATCCGGATACCGGGCAGGTCACCATCCTGCGCTATACCGCCTTCCAGGATGTCGGCAAGGCGCTCAACCCGATCGCCGTCGAGGGCCAGATCGAGGGCTCCGTGGTGCAGGGAATCGGCTGGGCGCTGACCGAGGGTTACGATTACGGGGCGGATGGCCGGCTGCGCAATGCCAGCCTGCTCGATTACCGCCTGCCCACGGCGCTGGACGTGCCCGATATCGACTGCGTCATCATCGAGACCCCGGTGCCGGACGTGCCCTACGGATTGCGCGGGGTCGGCGAGGTGCCGATCGTGCCGGTCGCGGGCTGCGTCGCCAACGCCATCCGCCGCGCCGTCGGCGTGCGCACCGGGCGCATGCCGATGACGCCGGAGCGGCTCCTGATGGCGATGCGCGCGCAAGGCCGGGGCTGAGGCCTCTCAGAGGGCGTCGAAGAGGAGCGCGTGATTTGCCGGCCAATATCCGCTTTCCCTTCCTCGACCATCCCGGCCTCCTCGCCTTCGCCCATCGCGGGGGCGCGTTGGAGAATACCGAGAACACCCATACCGCCTTCGATCATGCGGCAGCGCTCGGCTACCGCTATATCGAGACCGATGTGCAGCTGACCCGCGACGGGGTCGTCGTCGTCTTCCATGACGACCGGCTGTCGCGGCTGATGGGGCGGCCCGAGCGTATCGACGCGCTCAACTGGGCCGATCTCGCGCAGCTGCGCTTCCCCTGCGGCGCGCGCATCCCGCGCCTCGACGAGACACTGGAGGCCTATCCCGATATCCGCTTCAACCTGGAGCCGAAATCTGAAGCCGTTGTGGAGCCGCTGGCGCAGGTAATCCGCGCCTGCAATGCGCTCTCTCGTGTCTGCGTGGGCTGCTTCGATCCCAAGCGCACGAAGCGGCTGCGGGAGCTTCTGGGCGATGAGCTTTGCTGGTCGCCGAGCCATGCGGGCGTCGCAGCGGTCTGGCTCGCAGGATTCGGCCTTCCGGTCCCCGTCAAGCCCTATCCGGCCCTGCAGATCCCACCCTCGTTCCATGGCATCCCGGTGGCGACACGCCGGCTGGTGCGCGCGGCGCATGCGCGCGATATCCAGGTCCATGTCTGGACCGTGGATGATGCGCGACGGATGCGCGCGCTGATCGATGCAGGCGTGGACGGGCTGATGACCGATCGCCCGAGCCTGCTCAAGCAGGTCCTTCAGGATCGCGGGTTGTGGGTATGAGTCACACCCGCTTTCGCGGCGCCCGGGAGAAGACCATCTTCTGATGCGCGAGCTTCTCGCGCGCGCCCATCCAGGCATAGGCCAGCAGCGAAGGCTCGCGATCGGAAACCGTGATCCGGTGGTACTGACCCGGCGGGTTGAAGATCAGCGACCCCGGCGCATAGACGCCCTGGTGATTCTCGGAAACCGCGCCGGAGAGGCAGACATAACTTTCCGTGATCCCGTCATGGGCGTGGGTCGGATAGGTGCAGCCCGGCGCGAACAGCACGAGCCCGAGGATGACCGCTTCGCTCTGGATCGGCGCATTCGGGCCGGCGATCTCGGCATAGGCGAATTTCTGTGAAAGCCCGCGGGGGACCTTGTCGTAGCCGTATTGCCAGTTGAGGCCGGACCGTACCGCATCGATGGCGCGAATCACCGCTGCGTGCTTTTCCGCGCGCCCCTCATCGAGCGCGCGGCGCAGATAGGCGGTAACCGGTTTGGCATCGCAGGCCCCGACTCGCAGCGGCGCATTCGTCTGCATCAGGGCGCTGATGCGCTCGCGCACGGCGCGTTGATGCCCGCGAATCTTCTCGCTGCCGCCCGAAGGCAGGAAGCGATAGAGCTCGTAGAATTCGCGCAGCAGATAATACCAGTCGGGATGGTCGCGAAGGCGCGATGGCGCCGGCATCTCCGGTTCAACGGCTGCGCTCTCCTGCAAGGACGCCGGAAGGGCCAAGATTTCGTCCGACATGCCGATCTCCGTAAAGCGTCATGGACAAGACGGCGAATCTCCGGGAGCCGTCGACATGCGCTCGAGCCTTGCGTTGCACCGAGCATAGCCGCACGTCAAGCATCGCGCGCGGCCCTTGCGGGACTTGTGAGTGCCGGCTGATCGCGCTAGCCAGACGGCAGGCCCGAATACAGCGATATGGCGAGTAACGTGAACAGGCACGCAGACGACATTTCCTCACCGGATGCGACCGCAAAGCCGGTCAGCGTACGCTACCAGGCGCTCGTCGCCTCAGGCGCGATCGAGCGTGATCCCGCCCAGACGAGCCTGCTCGCGCGGCTCGACAAACTCGCCGGCCAGCTCAATGAAAAGCGCCTCGCGCGCAAGAGCAGCGCACTCGGTTGGCTGTTCGCGCGCCGCCCCGCCGCCACCGAACCGCTCAAGGGTCTATATGTCTGGGGTTCCGTTGGCCGCGGCAAGACCATGCTGATGGATCTGTTCTATGAAAGCCTCGGCGTGCGCCGCAAACGCAGGGCGCATTTCCATGCCTTCATGGCGGATGTGCATGGGCGCATCCACGCCTATCGCCAGGATCTCAAGGCCGGAAAGGTCAAGGGTGATGATCCGATCGAGCCGGTGGCCAAGGCACTGGCCCAGGACGCCTATGTCTTGTGCTTCGACGAATTCACCGTCACCGACATAGCCGATGCGATGATCCTCGGGCGGCTGTTCAAGGCGCTGTTTGCGGAAAACGTCGTCGTCTTCGCCACCTCGAACGTGGAGCCGGCGCGGCTCTACGAGGGCGGGCTGAACCGGGCGCTCTTCCTGCCCTTCATCGACATGATCCACGAGCGCATGGATATCGTCGAGCTCGATTCGCGGACGGATTTCCGGCTCGAGAAGCTCGCCGGCAAGCCGGTCTGGCACACACCCGCAAACGACGATGCGCGGACCGCTCTCGACGAGTCCTTCAAGCGCCTCACCGGGCGCAGGCGCGGCGAGCCGATGACCGTCGCGGTACGCGGGCATCCGTTGAAGATCCCGCAGGCGGCTGCCGGCGTCGCACGCTTTTCCTTCGATGATTTGTGCAACCGGCCTCTCGGCGCCGCCGATTACCTCGCGATCGCGCAGGATTTCCACACGGTGATCATCGATGACATCCCGTGCATGCATGCCGAAAATCGCAACGAAGCCAAACGCTTCATTACGCTCATCGATGCGCTCTACGACAACCGGGTGAAGGTTCTCGCCTCATCCGAGGCGGAGGCGCATGAACTCTACGATGCAAAGCACGGGCGGGAAGTCTTCGAATTCGACCGCACCGTCTCGCGCCTGATCGAAATGCGCTCGCAGGAATACCTGGCCCTGGCCCATGGGCGCCCCGATTCGCGCGGCTCCGATGATACGACGGGCCTCGTCGAGACCTGATCCATCTTCAGACGAGCTTCAAGCGCCGGCCGAGTAGCATCGCGCTCCAATCCGCGCGGTTGACGACATGGCTGAGGATGATCGAACCGCCCATCCCGACGACGGCGAGCGCGATCACATAAAGCCATAGCGGCAAGCTGATATTCCAGCCGACCAGATCGACCGCGGAAAAGAAAAGTGGGTGCGCGAGATAGATCACGAAGGAGGCTTCGTTGACCTTTCTCACCAATGGCGGCGCGACGACGCCGAGGAGTTTGGGCATCGCAAAGAGCAACGCGAAGGCGAAGAGTGGAATGATCCAGGATTCCTTCGACGAATATTCGATATCGTGCATGAAGGTCAGATAGACCAGGAATACCAGCAGAGCAGCAAGCCATATCGGGCGCGAGAATTCCCGCAATATCCGGTTCTCGCGGATATCGGGATAATATTTGACGATGAGCAGCGCGAGGAAGAACAGGTAGATCCAGCCGATCGGCGCGATCCAGTGCAGATAGCCCGGCGGCTCGATCTCATACCAGCGGAAATAGCCCCACCAGGCCATGCTGACCAGCGAAGCCGGGATCAACCAACGCTCCGCCGGCAGCCATTCCCAGAGCCGAAAACGATTATAGACCCAGAAAAGGATGTAGAACTGCATCGCCACGACGAGAAAATATCCGTGCCAGCCGGCAAACAGAAGATATTCCCTGAGATAGGCGAAGTAGCTGACTTGCTCACCGCCGAGCGTGACGCGCAGGTACTCCGCCGTCAGATACAGCATCCCGTAAACGAAATACGGGACCATGATATATTTCAGCCGCCGGGCCAGGAAATCCTTCGGGACTTCCTCACCATAGCGAATCGAGAAAAGAAAGATCGAGATGAAGATGAATATCGGCGTTCCCAGCGATGACGGAATGCGCAAAAGGTCGAGCCCGGTATTTTCCACATAATACAGCTCGATACGATCGATGAGATGAAAGGTGAAAACGGCCATCGCGCCATAGAAGCGCAGCCAATAGATTTCCTCGACCCGCTTCAACCCGCCCTCCCGATCGAATCCGGCATTATTGCAGATAACGCATGACCCACGGCATGGTTCTGTGCACAAACGCGCAAAAGCGTGGCTTTATGCGCACGCCCATCGGCGCGTGGCCGGAGCGCATGTGCGTGATTGCGATTTCGAGCAGAAATGGGCTGCGCACCGCCGCAGGGGCGCATCGGCGACCAGGCAGAAGGGTGCGCGATCGCCGGCAAGGCGCGGTCTTGCTGATGAGCAAGCCGATCCGCCGGAAGAACATTGCGGCGAATCGGTATCATATGCGCAGTCGAGACGATTGCAGCGCGCCGTATCAGCGCGGCGCCAGGATCATGATCATCTGCCGCCCTTCGAGCTGCGGCTCGAGCTCGACCTTGGCGAATTCCTGGGTCTCTTCCTTGACCCGCAACAGCAATTTCAGGCCGAGATCCTGATGCGCCATTTCGCGCCCACGGAAGCGCAGGGTGATCTTCACCTTGTCGCCCTCCTCGAAGAAGCGCTTCACGTTCTTCATCTTCGTCTCGTAATCGTGCTTGTCGATACCGGGACGAAGCTTGATTTCCTTGACCTCGACGGTCTTCTGCTTCTTGCGGGCCTCGGCGGCCTTTTTCTGCTGATCGAAGCGAAACTTGCCGTAATCAAGGAATTTGCACACCGGCGGTTCCGAATTCGGTGCAATCTCGACGAGGTCAAGGCCGACATCCTCGGCCATCTGCAGGGCTTCCGCGAACGGGACGACGCCCCGGTTCACTCCCTCTTCATCGATCAGCTGCACCTCGCGAACGCCGCGGATGTCGCGATTGGCGCGCGGCCCTTCCTTTTGCGGGACCGGCATGGCTCTCATTGGTCGGCGAATGGCTGTCTTCTCCTCTGAACGGGTTCAAGCACGAACTCCCTCCCACACTCCATGCGGAAGGCCGCGCCAGAGACCCATGTTGCATCACGCGGGGAGTGTTTGCGTAAAAGGCAGGCAAGTCAAGCCATTGCCCGGGCATTCCGCATAAAACAGGGCGGCGTCACCCGCGTACGAACCAGATGATGGCGATACCGACCACGGCACAGACCAGCCCGACCGCGCGCATGCGCTCGCGCGGACTCTGCGAGGCCTCGTACATGGCCCTGCGAATCGCGTCGGGAAATGCGGCAAAAAGAATGCCCTCGACCACGAGAACGAGGCCGAGGGCTGTGATCAGGTCCCACATGCGAAACGCGTGCGAGCCTTATTCGATCGGCGCGGCGAGCGGGCCGAGCGTCCCGGTCGCATCTGCCGTCGGCGCTTCCGGAACGACCGGTGCTTCGCTGATCGGGCCTTCCGGATCGATCGGCAACTGCAGGTCCCGCGTCGTCTGCCCACGCCCGGCTGGGCTGGCGAAGAAGCGGAAGAAGTCCGAATCCGGCGAGATCACCATCTGCGTCGTCGCCGTATCGCTGCTCATGAGGGCCTGCTCATAGGCCAGCATCGAGCGATAGAAGGCGAAGAAGTCGGCGTCACGCCCATAGGCCGAAGCCAGGATGCGGTTACGATCGGCATCACCGGCACCGCGCAGCTCTTCGGCCGTACGGTTGGCTTCTGCCTCGATCACGATGACGTCGCGATCGGCTCGCGCCTGAATGGCGTTGGCACGCTGGGCACCCTGTGCACGCAGATCCGCAGCTTCACGCTCACGTTCCGTCTGCATCCGGCGGAACACCGCTTCCGAGTTCGCCGTTGGCAGATCCACGCGGGTGAGGCGCACATCGACGACTTCGATCCCGAGATCCGCTGCCTGACGGTTCACCGTTTCGGCGATCCGCAGCATCAGGTCGTTACGGCTGGTGCGAATGATCTCCGGGAAGGAGGCATTGGCCAGCGTGTTACGCATTGCGGCGTTGGCGAAGGACCGCAGGCGCGCATTGGCGTTCGTCTGGTTGTTGACGGTCTGGTAGAAGCGCAGCGCATCAACGACGCGGTAGCGCGCGAAGGCGTCGACCTCGAGGTTCTGCCGGTCACTCGACAAGACGGTCTGGACCGGGATGTCGAGATCGAGCAGCCGCTTCTCGACGGGAAGCACCACGTCGACGAACGGAGCCTTCATGTAGAGGCCGGGATCGACAATGACCTGACGCACGGCGCCGAAGCGGAGCACGACGGCCTGCTGCGTCTGGTGCACGGTGAACAGCGAGGCGTAGAGCAACACTGCCGCGAGACCGAGTACGATCAGGATACCGGTGCGAATGACGGGATTCCTCATTGCGAACCTCCCTGCGCACGGCGCTGGATTTCAGGAAGCGGCAGATAGGGCACGACGCTCTGCTGACCGTTGCCGTTATTCTGGTCGATCAGCACCTTGTCGGTACCCGCAAGGACGCGTTCCATGGTCTCGAGGAAGAGGCGTTCACGCGTGACTTCCGGCGCGTTCACGTATTCGTCGAAGACCTGGTTGAAGCGCGATGCCTGACCTTCGGCGTCATTAACGACGCGCTCACGATAGGCCTCGGCCTCCTGGATGATACGCGCGGCACGACCGCGTGCTTCCGGAACGACCCGGCTGGCATAGGTCTCGGCTTCGTTCTGCAAGCGCACGAGATCCTGCTGGGCCGCGTTGACGTCGAAGAACGCTTCACGGACCTGGGCGGGAGGCACGGCGGCCTGCAGCTGCACCACACGGATGGTGACGCCGGCACGGTAATCTTCCAGCGTCGACTGCATGATCTCCTGGACTTCCTGCATGATCTCGCCCTGCTCGATCGTCAGGATGGCCTGGATGTCGCGCCGACCGATCACCTCACGCATGGAGCTCTCGGCCACGGACTTGATCGTGCCCTCGGGATTCTGGATCTCGAAGACGAACTGCTCGGCCCGGGCCGCATCGATCTGCCACTGCACGTCGAAATCGATATCGACGATGTTCTCGTCGCCGGTCAGCATCAGGCTCTCCTCGAGCACTTCGCGCGGGCGCTGGCCATCGGCGGCGGAGCGGTAGCCGACCTCGACGCGGTTGACCTGCGTCACGTCGGGCTTGATCACCTGGCCGATCGGGAAGGGCAGGTTGTAGTTCAGACCCGGCGCGGTCTGGCCGATATACTGGCCGAAGACCAGATTCAGGCCGACCTGGTTGGGTCGAACGGTGTAGAAGCCGGTCAGCAGCCAGACGACGACCACGCCGATGAGGATCAGGGCGATGCCCTTGCCACCCATCGAGCCGCCACCGGGCACCATGTTCTTCAGACGATCCTGGCCTTTGCGCAGAATCTCTTCCAGATCCGGCGGGGTCTGTCCGGGACCACCACCACCTTGCGGACCGCCACCCCAGGGGCCTCCTCCGCCGCCACCGCCGCTGCCGCGGGGACCCCAGGGGCCTCCCCCGCCGCCGCCGCCTTGATTATTCCAGGGCATCCTACGCTTCCCTCTTAGTGCATAATTTTGGAAACCATCGCGCCGCTCGCCCGTTATCGTTGCGGAGAAGCGTGTCGCGCCTATACCGGAAGTGGAGGGTTCTGCCTCCAAAGTCAACCGAAACCGGGCGGTCAGCGCCGTTCCATATCGATGAAAGTGAACGCGAATTCGTCATCTGGGCCGGACGAATGGTCATCTTCACGGATGACACGGAATTGTGTCGAATCGAAGTCAGGAAAGTGCGCATCACCATCCGGAGTGGCGTGAACGCGTGTCAGACGAAGCGTTTGTGCCATCGGCAGCGCCTGTTCATAGACCTGCGTTCCGCCTGCGACGATGACCTCCGACACGCCCATCTCCTGCGCCAGCACATCGGCGCGTGCGCGCGCCGCGTCGAAAGACCGCGCGACATCCACACCCTGCGCCGAGAACCCCGGATCACGGGTCATGACGATGGTCCGCCGCCCCGGGAGCGGTCGTCCGATGGATTGGTAGGTCTTGCGCCCCATGATCATCGGCTTGCCCAGCGTGATCTGCTTGAACCGGCGCAGGTCGCTCTTGAGATGCCAGATCAGCCGGTTGTCGTTTCCGATCACGCCGTTATCGGCAATGGCTGCAACGATGGTGAGCGGCATCATTGCGCTTCCCCCTCCCCGTCCCGGCCCGCAGCCACGCCCGCCAGCCGCTTGAGCGCGTCGCCGGTAAGCCGCTGCACCGTCCATTCATCCATGGGCTGCGCGCCGATGGCGCGATAGGCGGCGATGGCCGGGGCGTTCCAGTCGAGCACCCACCATTCGAGCCGCCCGAGCCCCTCCGCCACGCATCGCCGGGCGAGGCTCGCCAGCAGGGCCTTGCCGATGCCGCGCCCGCGAAGGCTCTCGCGCACGTAGAGATCCTCCAGCCAGATCCCGTGCCGCCCGAGAAAGGTCGAGAAATTGTAGAAATACAGTGCAAATCCGACCGGTTCGTCATCGAGAAAGGCGAGATCGCAGAAGACGCGGGGATTGTCGCAGAACAGCGCCGCATCGATCTCCGCCTCGCCGGCCCGCAACTCATGCGCGAGCCGCTCGTATTCGGCGAGCTCGCGGATGAAGCCCGCGACGATGCCGGCCTCGCCGGGGCCGGCGCGGCGGATCGTCACGCCTGTCGATGCAGTGCTCATATCGCCTCGCCCGTGTCGATCAAACCGCCACCGGCGCGCGGATCGCCGGATGCGGATCATAGCCTTCGATGGCGATATCCTCGAAGCGGAAGCCGAAAATGTCCTTTACCTGCGGATCAAGCCGCAGGCGCGGCAGCGGGCGCGGCTCACGCGTGAGCTGCTCGCGGGCCTGTTCGAGATGGTTCGAATAGAGATGCGCATCGCCCAGGGAATGCACGAAATCGCCCGGCTCCAGCCCCGTCACCTGCGCGACCATATGGGTGAGCAATGCGTAGGAGGCGATGTTGAAGGGCACGCCGAGGAACACGTCCGCCGAGCGCTGGTAGAGCTGGCAGGAGAGCTTGCCGCCCGCGACGTAGAACTGGAAAAGACAATGACACGGCGCAAGCGCCATGCGGTCGAGATCGGCCGGATTCCAGGCGCTGATCACGAGGCGCCGCGAATCGGGATTGCGGCGGATCTCGTCGATCAGCCAGGCGATCTGGTCGACATCCGCGCCGTTCGGGTTGGGCCAGGAGCGCCATTGCTTGCCATAGACCGGCCCGAGATCGCCGTTTTCGTCGGCCCATTCATCCCAGATCGAGACGCGGTTCTCCTTGAGATAGGCGATATTGGTATCGCCGGCGAGGAACCAGAGAAGTTCGTGGATGATCGAGCGCAGATGCAGCTTCTTCGTCGTGACGAGCGGGAATCCCTCGCCCAGATCAAAGCGCATCTGATGGCCAAAGACGGATAGCGTGCCCGTTCCGGTCCGGTCACTCTTCTGATGGCCTTCGTCGAGAATGCGGCGCAGGAGCGCGTGATATTGCTGCATGATTGTCCTCGTTGCGCCGATCTTAGCCTGCCATGCGGGCTCGAGCAGCATCGCGGCGATCCTATCCACAAGACACTTCTCCACAAGACACTTCGCGCGTGGCGTCCGTTCCGGGCCCGAAAGCGACCCGCCGCATCGATACGGGTTGCGCGAAGGCGGGGTTTTGGCCATTCGTTGATACGAAGCCCTCGGGGCAACTGAGAGCATGCACCGGTCATGATTGTGGATATCCTCACGCTGCAGCAATTCTACCGGACCCCGCTCGGGCAGGTGGCGCAGCGTTTCGTGGCGCGCACGCTGGTGGAATTCATCCGCGGTGCGCAGGATTGCCGCATGGTGGGGTTGGGCTATGCGGCGCCGTTCCTGCGCCCGGCGATCGCGCGGTGCGAACGGGTGAACCTGTTCATGCCGGCGAGGCAGGGGGTGGCCCATTGGCCGCCCGGCGAGACGAATCTCGCCTGCCTGGTGGAGCCGCTGGTCCTTCCGGCGGTGGACGGCGTGTATGAGCGAGCGCTCGTGGCGCATCTTCTGGAGAATGTCGGCGATCCCGACGAGTTCCTGCACGAGATCTGGCGCATCCTGGCGCCCGGCGGGCGCGTCGCGATCATCGTGCCGAACCGGCGCGGAATCTGGGCGCGCGTCGATGCGACGCCCTTCGGCCAGGGACGCCCGTATTCGGTTTCGCAATTGGGCAGCCTCCTGCATCGCAACGGCTTCGATGCACGGAAATGGACCGAGGCGCTTTACGTGCCGCCGATCAACTCGCCGCGTTTCCTGCGCAGCGCCGGATTGTGGGAGCGTGCAGGCGTGCGGATTTCGGCACCGTTTGCGGGCGTGCATGTCGTCGAGGCGACGCGCCAGGAGCAGCGCCCGATCCCCGTTCGCCAGCAGAGCCGGCGCCTGCGCCTCGCGCCCCGGCTCTCCCCCGCGCCCGCCCCGAAACCCGCCGGCGCCCCGGTTCCGCAACGCAGCGGCGACGCATGCCATGGGAACGCGGCGGGCTCGACCCTATCTTACGGATGTGGCGGCGGGCACGAAGGTGCGATCCGCCGTTTGGCCGGATGGGGAGGCGACGAGGTGGAACGATGAGTGAAGGCAAGGCCCCCGACAAGCGCAGGCGAGACAATCGCCCCGGACCCGCCCGGCAATCCGGCGGCGCCGTGGATGCGTTTCTGCGTGAGGCGGGCGAGCTCGCTCCCGTGGCTGCGGGCGCCGATCAGGGCCGACTGATCTTCGCCCTCGACGCGACGATGAGCCGCCAGCCGACATGGGATCTCGCCTGCACGGTCCAGGCCGGGATGTTCGAATCGACGGCCCGCATCGGCGGGCTCGCCGTGCAGCTGGTCTATTTCCGTGGCTTTCGCGAGTGCCGCGCGTCGCGCTGGGTGTCAGATCCGCGCGCACTGACGGAAATCATGACCCGCATACGCTGCCAGGGCGGCCTCACCCAGATCGAACGGGTGCTGCGCCATATCCGCAAGACCGCGCAGGAGCGCCGCATCGCCGCCTTCGTCTTCGTCGGCGATGCCATGGAAGAGCATGTGGACAGCCTCTGCGCCATAGCCGGCGAGCTCGGTCTGATGGGGGTGAAGGGCTTTCTCTTCCAGGAGGGTGAAGATCCGGCCGCGACGGCGGCCTTCGCCGAAATCGCCCGGCTCACCGGGGGCGCGCACGAGCGCTTCGATGCGGCCGCGCCCGGTGCTCTTGAAGCGCTTCTGCGCGCAGCGGCTGCCTATGCGGCCGGCGGCATGGGCGCATTGCAGAAGCTCGCGCATGGCGATGCCGGCGCGCAACGCCTGCTCACGGCCATGAAACGCTCATGATATCGCTGCTCTACGGCGTCATCGCCGTTCTCGTCTTCTGGTGGCTGTCGCGGCTCTACGCCCGGGCAAATCCGCGCACGCTCGTACGGCTCGTCAAGGCCGCAGCTGGGACGGCTGCGCTGGCGCTGGCAGCCTTCATGCTCATGCGCGGGCGAATCGACATGGCGCTGCTGATCGGCGGTTTTGCCGCCTGGCTGCTCGGCTGGAGCGCCGGAATGCCCGGACTGCCCGGCGGGCTCGGTCGCCTCGGGCCCGGCAACCCGTCCACCGGCCCCTCGACGGGAAAGACTTCGCGGGTTCGCTCGGCCGTGATCGAGATGACGCTGGATCACGATAGCGGCGAGATGAACGGCAGCGTGCTCGCCGGGGCCTTCGCCGGGCGCAGCCTCGAGGAGCTCAGCGAACGCGAATTGCAAAAGCTCTATACCGAATGCGCCGGCTCCGGCGACCAGGAAGGCCTGCGCCTGCTAGAGGCGTATTTCGACCGCCGGTTTCCCGGATGGCGTGAACACACTCATGCTGACACGGACGCGGGGGCGAGCCGTGAGGCCGAGACGGGCGCGATGACGGAAGAGGAGGCTTATCAGATCCTGGGGCTTGAGCCGGGGGCGGATGCTGCCGCCATCAAGCGGGCTCACCGCACGCTGATGCTGAAGCTCCATCCCGACCAGGGCGGATCGACCTACCTCGCGGCCCGGGTCAACCAGGCCAAGGACATGCTCTTGAGCCGACATCGCTGATACTCCACGCGCGATGGTCCGAACGGGACCATGGTCGGTTACGCTACACTCCGCAACGGCCTCGAAACACGGGCCGCCCGGTACTCGTCAAGTCACGCGCCGGGCCAGGCCCCGGCAGCGTCGCGCATCAGCTGCGCGACGCGAAACAGGCAAAGCCACGACGCTCGAGCTGGCGGCAGGCATCGCGCGCGGCGTTCTGCGTATCGAAGCCGGAGAAGCGCGCACGGTGCAGGGTGGTACCGCCGGTCTGAACAGGCTCGGTGAAGGGCTTGGCGGAGCTCAGGGGGCCGCCGACACGAGTACGGGCATTCTCCAGCATCTCCATGGCGGCACGCTCTGAATCCACCGCGGCGATCTGCACGACCCAGGGAGAGACCGAGACGGGTTCAGGCTTGGCTTCGGCGGTCGCAGCCGACGGCAGCGGCGCAGCAGCGCTTGCGCTTGCGACCTGCATGGGCGCCGCATCGGCGTCTTCACCGCCCTGAGCCATTTCCTGCGACACGTGACGCGAGCCCAGATCCGCCGGGGGAACCGGAATCGAGCCGGTCGAATCGGCGAATGAAAGCACCTGGCCGCTGCTCTGGTCGCGCGCCGTTTCGGCGGCGGCACCCTGGCGCAGCGATGCGGACGAGCCCGGCGTCGCGGTGTTCCCGGCATTGCGCTCGGGCGCCACGGCAGGACGCATCGCCGCGAGATCGAGGGGACCGCTGCTCGCCGAAGCGCTGGCGAAGGCCGCAGGCGGCACGCCGATATCGGAGGGTCGTGCCGGAGGCAGCACTGCCGGCACGAAGGCCACGGCGCCGGCTACGTTCATCACCGGCGTCTGGCGTGCACCGGCATGGGCCCGCGGCAGGTTGTTCTGGACTAGGCGCTCGACGATACCGTCGCGATGCGCGCCGGAACGCCCGCCCATCACCACCGTCACGATATGGCGGTTATCGGTCTTGGCGTTGGTCATCAGGTTGAAGCCGGAGGCGCGGATGAAGCCGGTCTTGATCCCGTCGACACCGGTCACGCGCCCGATGAGGCGATTGTGATTGCGGTGCGTGGTTCCGTTGAAGGTGAAATTGCGCCGTGAGAAATAGTGGTAGTATTGCGGGAACCGGTCCTGGACGGCGATGGCGAGGATCGCCATGTCACGGGCAGTGGTCACCTGTTCGCGGTTGGGCAGGCCATGGGCGTTGCGGAAGGTGGTGCGCTGCATGCCCAGCGCCCGCGCCGTGCGGGTCATTTCCCGGGTGAAGGCGTCGACACTGCCGCCGAGATTCTCCGCGATCGCCGTGGCGACGTCGTTGGCGGAGCGGGTGGTCAGCGCCAGAATTGCGTTCTCGACGGTGATCGTCGATCCGGCACGAAGGCCGAGTTTCGAGGGGGGCTCGGCGGCGGCGCGGGAGGAGACGCGCAGCGGCGTGTCCAGGCGAATCGCGCCGCGCTCCAGCTGCTCGAAGACGAGATAGAGGGTCATGACCTTGGTCAGCGATGCGGGAAAGCGGGTCGCGTCCGCATTCTCCGCATGCAGCGTCCGGCCCGTCTTGACGTCGATGACCACGGCCGCATAAGGCGGGTTATACGCGTGTGCGGGGCCGGCGGTGAGTACGGTGGCAGCCATGACCATGGCGGCCGTCACGAGCGCTGCAGCGAAACGCGGTACGATGCAGCGCAGGGAGAATGTACGCGAAACCATGAGAGACCGTCCCTGTGTAAGCGGTCGAGAACCCTTGACGCGCCCGGCCCCCCGGCACTGGCGGAATACACCATTGCGAACGCATCACTCAAATGACTTTGCGCGAATCTGGGTTACGGACGAGTTAATGCGGAACGGGAATCTTCAGGGGATTTATTGCACTGCAACATAATCCTTGACATTGATTGTGCGGTGCACATATAAAGGGCCATCGGCTGATCACGACGTTCGGCCGTCAGGCTCAAACGAACAGAGGCGGCGCCAAGCGCGCCGAAGATCGCAGATGATGAACCAGTTTGATGACGTGCAGAAGTTCGGCAAGGAAAGCATGGATGCCACGCTGAAGGCTTTCGGTGGTGTCTCCATGGGTGCCCAGGCCATCGCGGTCGAGACCGCTGACTTCGCCAAGAAGTCCTTCGAGCACAGCACCTCCACTCTCGAGAAGCTCGTCGGCGCCAAGTCGCTCGACAAGGCGATCGAAATCCAGACCGACTACGTCAAGAGCTCCTACGAGGCGCTTGTGGCCGAGTCCACGAAGATCGGCGAACTCTATGCCAATCTCGCCAAGGAAATGATGAAGCCGGTCGAAACCGCTATGGCCAAAACCGCAGCGAAGTAAGACCGCAGATGACGCGAGGGCGAAGCGGCTCTTCGAGCCGCCGCCTTCTCCATCGAGCCCGTCCGCCCTCAGGCGGGCGGGTTTTTCTTTGCCCGCAGCGCCACTGCGCACGAGAAGCGCCGCGTCACCGCCCCGGCGGCTTCGCCGCGACCGTTTCGAATTCCGCCGGCGAGGTGATTTCGAGAAGCTCGAGATCCTGCGAATGCTCGATCTCGCGATGCAGGATGCCGGGCGGCTGGTTCACGCAGGAGCCGGCTTCGAGCAAGACTTCTCCAACCCCGTCATATTCGAAGCGCACCCAGCCCTTGAGCACATAGACCATCTGGAAATCGAGGACGTGGTAGTGCCACTCGCCCGAGGCCGCGTCACCGGGCTTGGCGCGGATGACATGGGCCTGGATACGCCCGTCCGTCACCTTCTTCATGGCGAGATCGCGGTATTCGAAGAAGCCGCGCAGCCCGCCATCGAATTCTGCGTCCTTGGCATGCGTCACGACGAAATCGGCGGCGGGATCGGCTTTCCCCTTGGGCGCCTGTTTCTGGCTCATGGGTCGTCTCCTCTTCCGGCGGACCGTCCATCGCGGTCGCGCTCTCGAAGGGAGCAGGATAAGCCGGCGATCGGAGCGCGTCACGCGCCGGGACGCCCTCCCCGTCTTCGCATCACCGCGCATCGGGCCTGTACCCGGCGGGAGGCTTCAGCTCTCGGGTTCGCCGGACAGCGAGAGATTGTCGAGAACGCGCTGACATTCGCGCAACTCGTCGAGCGCGGCACGCAGCTGGCCCAGATCGAGCGCGGCCTGACGGCCCGCCGCACGGGTACCCATCTCGACGGGGATATCGAGGTCCTCGGCCTCGTGCCCCGGAATGCCGGTATCCGGCGCGCCGGCGTGATCGCCGGCATGGGGCGCACGCCCGTATTGCCCGCCGGCGGCCGGGTGGTCTTCGCCCTCCCCAGCCTCTGCAGGACGCGCTTCGAGCGTCACCTCACCGCGCCCGATCGCTTCGACCGCGCGTACGCCCTCCGAGCGCATGATGCGCTGGACGCCCTTGATCGTATAGCCTTCGGCGTAGAGCAGGCGCCGGATGCCCTGCAGCAGGTCGACATCGCTGGGACGATAATAGCGCCGCCCTCCGGCGCGCTTGAGCGGCTTGATCTGGGCGAACTTGGTTTCCCAGAAGCGCAGCACATGCTGCGGCAGGTCGAGATCTTCCGCGACTTCACTGATGGTGCGAAAAGCGTCCGGACTCTTTTCCATCGAGCTAGTCACTCCTCGAAAACCTGCTCCCGGCCGGGTCCGACAGGGTCACATGACGGGGCGCTGGTTCCCCGATGCGGGCGCATCGGGCCCCTACTCGTCGTCGGTCTCGTCGCCGCCGTTGATCTTGGACTTCATCACGTTCGAGGGCTTGAACACCATGACGCGTCGCGGTTCGATCGGCACTTCGACACCGGTCTTGGGATTGCGCCCGATGCGCTCGCCCTTCTCGCGGACGACGAAGGAACCGAACGAAGAAAGCTTCACCGTCTCCCCGCGCTCGAGCGTGTCACAGATTTCTCCGAGCACGGTTTCGACCAGCTGCGCCGATTCGGTCCGCGAAAGCCCCACACGCTGGTATACGGCCTCCGACAAATCGGCACGGGTCACGGTTTTGCCCGCCATCATCTCCCCCATTCGCAACGCTTGATGCCGGCCCTGATCACCGGAGCGTGAACGCTATTCCCAAGCACCTCCGGAATCAACACGGGAATTGGTTGAATTGCGAAATCGCCCGCAAGTGAAGGCCTTGCCCGCGCCAGGGAAACCACCGATAACCAAGGCAACGGAGGCACCGTGGCTCATTCACGGGCCCCGAAAAGGAGGTTCAATGCACTCGGCGAGCGACCGGCACCCGGCCAACCATGCGGCATTGACGGCGCTGCTGGAATTCTATGCCGCAGCCGGCGTCGATTGCGCGCTCGACGAAACGGCGATCGACCGTTTCGCCGAGGAGCGGGATCGACGTGCGCGCGAATCCGAGCGCCGCGCCGCCGAGATCGATGCACGTGCCAGGGTCGCCGATGGTGCGCGGCGTTCTGCCGCCGAGACCGGCAACGCGCCCTCCCGGCCTGCTTCACGTAGCCCGGCCGCGTCCGGGCCGCAGGCCGCAGGCACCACCGTCAGCCTCGACCCGCAGGAAGCCGTCGCCGGAGCAAAGGCGCTGGCCGCCGCAGCTACGGATCTCGACACCCTTCGCGACAATCTCGCCGGTTTCGACGGCTGCGCGCTCAAATTGTCGGCCAAGTCACTGGTCTTTGCCGACGGCACCCCCGGCACGCGGGTGATGCTCGTCGGCGAGGCGCCGGGCTCGGAAGAGGACCGCCAGGGCAAGCCCTTCGTCGGCCGTTCGGGACAATTGCTCGACCGCATGCTCGCTGCGATCGGGCTCGATCGTGCGAGCGTCTATATCGCCAACGTCATCCCCTGGCGGCCGGCGGGCAACCGCACGCCGACGCCGCAGGAAATCGCCACCTGCATGCCCTTCATCCGCCGCCAGATCGAACTGGCCGACCCCGATTTCCTGATCTGCCTCGGTCTGCCCTCGGCCCAGGCGCTGATGGAGATCAGCAGCGGCATCCACAAGGCGCGCGGGCGTTGGCAGGACTACCATACCGGCAAACGCGTGATCCGCGCCATGGCGACGCTGCACCCGGCCTATCTGCTGCGCCAGCCCTCACACAAGCGCCTCGCCTGGCGCGACCTGCGGGCGCTGCGCCGTGCTCTGGATGAGAGCGCAACGGCAAAGCCGCAGGCGGGACCGGTCAGTCCAGAAAACGGTTCGGGCGAATGAAGACGGCGAGGATCAGCGCGCCGTTCGGCGAGACCACCTCGTGCGTCGAGCCCGCCGGGCGCCAGACGAAATTGCCCGCCGTGGCCTCGCCCTCCTCATCCTTGAGGCTACCCTCGAAGATGTAGGTCTGCTCGATCTCGACATGCTCGTGCATCGGCAGCCGCGAGCCGGGCGCCCAGCGCATGAGCGCCGTGTAGAGCCCGCGCTCCTTGTCCTCCATCAGGATCTTCTGATCGATTCCGGGAAAGCGCGTCGGCGTCCAGGGCAGGCCCGGAATGTCGACATAGCGCGAATCCTTCTCGCCGAGCTTGTCCTGGCCGGGCAGGTTCGGGGTGACTGCGGTCATGATTTCCTCCCGTCATTTCTTTGTCGTGACGTAGGGAGAAGACTGGCACAGGCGCGCATTCGCGTCGACTTCGACGGGGGCCGGATGGCGCGTGCAGCCTGCCTTTACCGCATGCGGGAAACCCCAATGAATCCGGATTTATCCGCATGGCCTGCAGCCGGGCGCCGCCTCAACCCCTCTCGCCCAGCACCCGCGCCGTATCCGCTCCGAGCACGGGCGCCGGGAGCGCACCGGCCCGCGCGCCCTCACCGTCATGATTCGAAAAGCGCAGCGGCGAGGCCGGGGTCAGGACCGGGCCGATGCCGGGATGGTCGACCGTCTGGAACATCGGATTGCGCGGGCTCGCGCGCCAGTCCTGCGCGAGCATCTGCCCGACATCGCGGAACGGGCTCCAGCAGATTGCCGTACCGGCGAAGGCGGCGGTGATCTCGTCGAGCGAGCGGGCGGCGACCCATTCGCCCATCAGCGCGGCGATGGCGTGGCGGATGCGGTAGCGCTCTTCCTCGCGGGTGAGATCGGCCTCGAAGGCCGTGGCGAGCGCCTGCATCCGGGCTTCGAGCCCCATGACGTCGAGAAGCGCCTGCCATTGCTTGCCCGTCACCGCGACGAGCATGATCCGGGCGCCGTCGCTTGTGGGGAAATCCGTCCCGAACGTGCCGTAGATCCAGTTACCGTCGCGGGGGCGGGACGCGCCTTTCAGCTCGGCCTCGGCGAGGATGCCGACATTGGCCATCGCCGCCATGGCGACGTCCGACAGGCTCAGCTTCACATGCTGGCCGCGCCCGGTGAGCCGGCGCTCGCGCTCGGCGGCGAGAAGACCGAGCGCGATGGTCTTGCCGCAGATCACGTCCCAGAACGGCATGGCGTTGTTGACGGGCCCGGCAATGCCCTGCGGTCCGGTCATCATGGCGACGCCGCAGGCGGCGTTCACCGTATAGTCGATCGCCGTGGCGCCGTCCGGGCTGCCGTCGAGGCTGAGCACGATCACATCCGGGCGGCGCGCCTTCAGCGCGTCGAAGGTGAGTTCGCCCTTGAGCGGCAGATTGGTGACGAAAATGCCGTTGCCCTCGCCCGGCGCGCAGATCAGTTCGGCGGCGCGTTCGCGCTCTTCCGCCCGGCGCAGATCCAGAGTGACGGAGCGCTTGCCCCGGTTGAGGAAGCTCCAGTAGAGACTGGCCCCCGCCGGCGCATGCGGATAACGCCGGTAATCGAGCCCGCCTTCCGGCGCATCGAGGCGGATCACCTCGGCGCCGAGCTGGGCGAGGCTCATGGTGGAAAGCGGCGCAGCGATGAAGGCGGTGGATTCGACAATGCGTAGACCGCTGAGCGGACCCTGCCCCGCCGCTTCATCCGCCTCACCCGATGGTTTGCGATTCGCACCCGTCGTATCCGTCATGATCGCTTCCTCATCCGCTCCGTCGTCGCTTTTGCCGTAACGGCATGTCGGCGCCAGCGATAGCGCCGTTTGCGCCTTGCCGCAAACCGTGATCTCTATGCCTCATCCCGCCCCTGGACACGTTCGCCCGATGCCCGGCTTCCTCCGCTTCGTCAAAGACAATGCCGTCTGGCTCCTCGCGGGCTTTCTGCTGACCTTCGCCTCGAGCTTCGGCCAGACCTTCTTCATCGCGGTCTTCGCGGGCGAGATCCGGGCGTATTTCGGCCTGTCGCACGGCGGCTGGGGCGGCCTCTATGCCTTCGCGACCATGGCGTCTGCGGCGACGATGGTCTTTGCGGGTACATTATCCGACCGGTTTCGCGTGCGGGTTCTGGGCGCCGCCGTGCTGCTCGGGCTTGCGCTCGCCGCGCTCGGTATGGCGCTCGCCACGCATTTCGTCGTGCTGGTCGTAGCGATCTATTTCCTGCGCCTGTTCGGCCAGGGCTTCATGGGCCATATCGCCATGGTCGCCATGGCGCG
Source organism: Salinarimonas sp. (assembly GCA_020832565.1). Classification (GTDB taxonomy): domain Bacteria; phylum Pseudomonadota; class Alphaproteobacteria; order Rhizobiales; family Beijerinckiaceae; genus Saliniramus. The sequence continues at coordinate 27,992 of JAFIEI010000033.1, forward strand.
CTGGTTCGTGGCGACGCGCGGGCGGGCGGTGTCGATCGCCGGGCTCGGAGTGGCCACCGGCGAGGCTTTCCTGCCGATCGTCGTCGTCGCCCTGCTCGGCCTGTTCGACTGGCGCATGCTCTGGATCGCGGCCGGGCTCATCCTGATCGCCTTCGTGCCTGTGCTCTATCTGCTTCTCGGCCATGAACGCACGCCGCAATCCTTTGCCGCCGATCGCGGCTCGCAGGGTTTCGACGGGCGGATGTGGACGCGCGGCGAGGTCTTCCGGCACCGCTTCTTCTGGCTGATGGTGCCGGCGCTCTTGGGCCCCTCCGCCTGGATGACGGTGTTCTTCTTCCACCAGGTCCATCTCGCCGAGGCGAAGGACTGGGCGCATCTGACGCTGGTGGCGCTGTTTCCGTTGTTCACCGGCACGAGCGTCGTGTTCCTGCTCATTGCCGGCTGGTTCGTCGATCGCTTCGGCTGCGCGGCGCTGGCGCGAATCTATCTGGCACCGATAGTGCTCGGCTACCTCGCCTTCGCCGTCGCACCGAGCCCGACGACCGGAGCCGTCGCGATCATGCTGATGGGCGCCTCGACGGGCATGCATACGACGCTGATGGCGACGCTCTGGGCCGAGGTCTACGGCACCCGCCATCTCGGCGCGATCCGTGCCATGATCGCCGCCGTGATGGTGCTCGGCACCGCACTCGGCCCGGCGATCAGCGGAGCCCTGATCGATCTTGGAATCGCCTTGCCGACCCAGTTCTTCGGCATCGCCGCCTATTTCGCAGCCGCCGCAGCACTTGTGATCTACGCGACTCTGACGCTGCAGACGCATCGCGGCAATGGCGCGCAGCCGCGTTGAGCAATCGCGACTGGTTTCGCGCCTGCGGGAGCGCTAAACCTGCAGATATAATAATGACACGGGTCTGCTCCCTGCATGCGACGGCCCGTCGAGGAGAGACCATGTCCGCTGCAAGCCCCGTCGACTTCCCCGAGCGTGAGCCCGCGCAAAAACTCCCCGCGCTTCTCGATGCTGCCGCAACCAGCCTCGAGGCGCTGCTCAACGCCGCACGCGAGAAGCTGCGCGGGCGCATCGTCGTCGAGGGTCGTATCGATGGCGCCCGGCTCGATGGCCAGCAGCATGCCGCTCACGGGCTGGCCTGGCTCGCCACCTATGTCCGCGCCTTACGCGAACTCGCCAGTTATTGCGAGCGGCTGAGCGCGGAAGGGCGTTTTGGCGCCATGGAAGAAATGCTGGTGCGCGTCGGTGCCGGCGAATATTGCGCCCAGGCGCTCAACGGCATCCCGATGAGCCAGGGCGAGATCGTGCGGCTCTCGGCCTTCGGCTTCGATCATGGCGAGATCGCGCAATTCTATACGGACGAAGTGTCGGCACTGATCGACGGCGGGAATACGGTGGAGAACCGCGCCCGGCTGATCGATCTGATGCGGCAATCCTCCGGCATGCTGGTCCAGGGCGATCCCGGCCTCGACGAGACGCTGGAGGCGATCCGCAGCGAGATGCACCGCTTCTCGCAGGCCGAGATCGTCCCGCATGCCCATCACTGGCACGAACAGAACGCCTATATCCCCATGGAGGTGATCGGACAGATGGCCGAGCTCGGCGTGTTCGGCCTGACCATTCCGGAGGAATTCGGCGGGATGGGACTCTCGAAGGTCTCGATGTGCGTCGTCTCCGAGGAATTGTCGCGCGGCTATATCGGGGTCGGGTCGCTCGGCACGCGCTCGGAGATCGCCGCAGAGCTGATCCAGGGCGCGGGCACCGATGACCAGAAGGCGCGTTTCCTGCCCGGTATCGCTTCCGGCGAGATCATCCCCACCGCCGTCTTCACCGAGCCCGATACCGGCTCGGATCTCGCCTCGCTGAAGACCCGCGCAACCCGCGAAGGCGATGTCTGGAAGGTTTATGGCAACAAGACCTGGATCACCCATCCGGTACGCGCCGATCTGATGACCATGCTGGTGCGCACGCGGCCGGAGGAGCCCGGCCATCGCGGGCTCTCGATCCTGCTCGCGGAAAAGCCGCGCGGCAGTGACGAGGATCCTTTTCCCGTCGCGGGATTGTCCGGCGGCGAGATCGAGGTGCTCGGCTATCGCGGCATGAAGGAATACGAGTTGTCCTTCGACGGTTTCGAGGTTGCCGGCGAAAACCTCCTCGGGGATGTCGAGGGCGAAGGTTTCAAGCAGCTGATGCAGACCTTCGAATCGGCGCGCATCCAGACGGCGGCGCGGGCCGTCGGCGTGGCGCAGTCCGCACTTGATCTCGGCCTGCAATACGCGCAGGAGCGCATCCAGTTCGGCAAGCCGCTGATCGCCTTCCCGCGCGTGGCCGACAAGCTCGCCATGATGGCCGCCGAGATCCATATCGCGCGCCAGATCACCTATTACTCGGCCCGCGAGAAGGATGCCGGCAAGCGTTGCGATCTCGAGGCCGGCATGGCCAAGTTGCTCGCTGCGCGCGTCGCCTGGGCGGCTGCCGACAACGCCCTTCAGATCCATGGCGGCAACGGATTCGCGCTGGAATATCCGATCAGCCGGGTTCTGTGCGACGCACGCATCCTCTCGATCTTCGAAGGCGCCGCCGAGATCCAGGCCCAGGTGATCGCCCGGCGCCTGATCACGCCGGATTGAGATGACCCTCGCGAACCGGAAACGCGGGCCCCGGCATCGCGCCCGGGCGCCGCGCATGCTACGGCAGGTTTTCGGGATTCGCGGGGGACGACGTGCAAACGGCATCATCTGAAACGGGGGGCACCAACCAGACCGGTATCGCGCTGATGTGCATCGGGGTGGCGTTTCTGACGGTCAATGATGCGATCGCAAAGACGCTCACCGAAACCTATTCGCCGCTGCAGATCCTCTTCCTGCGCAACGTCATCGCACTGCCCTTTGCAATCCTGATCGCACTGAAGATGGGCGGTGCGGGCGCACTGCGCTCCTATCGCCCGGCCACGCATCTCGTTCGCGGAATCCTCTGGGTCGCGGGGACGTTTCTCTTCTTCACCAGCCTGCGCTATCTCCAGCTCGCCGAGGCGACGGCGCTGATCTTCGTGGCACCGTTCTTCATCATCGCGCTCTCGGCGGCTTTTCTGGGCGAGCGCGTCGGCTGGCGGCGCTGGCTCGCGGTGATCGCCGGTTTTGCCGGCGTGCTGATCGTGGTGCGGCCCGGCGGCGCGACCTTCCAACTCGCCTCCCTGCTGCCGGTCGCAACCGCCTTCGTCTATGCCCTGATGATGCTGGGCTCTCGCTTCGTCGATACCCGCGAGAGCGTCTGGACGCTGTTGCTCTATCTCACCGGCACCAGCGCGCTCCTGAGCGCACTCATCGTGCCCCTCGTCTGGATTCCGGTGCGCCTCGAAGATCTCTGGCTTTTCGTCGCGATCGCCCTGTGCGGCACGGCGGGGATCACCATGATGACGCAGGCGTTTCGCGTGGCCCCGGCCTCGGTCGTCGCGCCGCTCGATTATACCGCCATGCTCTGGGCAACGATCCTCGGCTGGCTGATCTGGAGCGAAATGCCCGACAGCGTGACCTTCATCGGCGCCGCGATCATCATTACGAGCGGCGTCTGGGTGATCCTGCGCGAGCGCCGGCGCCGCGCGTGACGCTGGCGCGATGCCCATCCGGTGGATGGCTGTAAACCGGATTGCCAAGGCGGCGACGACGCGCCACCCTGTCGCGAAGAATCCAGGACCGAGGACGAGACCCTTCATGCACGATTCCATCCGCATTCCCTTCGACACCCTCGTTGCCCGCCTTGCCGGCATTCTCGAAGCCAATGGCTGCGCGCCCTGGGTGGCGCAGGTGATTGCGCTCAATTGCGCCAGCGCCCAGCGCGACGGTGCCCACAGCCACGGCGTCTTCCGGATGAAGGGCTACGTTTCCACGCTGAATGCGGGAGGCTGGGTCGATGGTCGTGCCGAGCCGCTGCTCGAGGATGTCGCGCCGGGCTTTCTGCGCGTCGACGGCATGAACGGCTTCACCGTGCCGGCTCTGGCGCGCGCCCGGGACGCGGCGCTGGCGAAAGTGAAGGCGAATGGCTGCGCGGTGCTCGCGATCCGCAATTCGCATCATCTCGGCGCGCTCTCGCTCGATGTCGAGCCCTTCGCCGATGAGGGACTGATCGCGCTCTCCTTCATCAATTCCATGGCCTCGGTCGTGCCCCATGGCGGGAAGAAGGCGGCGCTGGGCACCAATCCCATCGCGTTTGCCACGCCGCGCCGTGATGCGCGGCCCCTCGTCTTCGACATGGCGACCTCCGTCATGGCCCATGGCGATGTCCAGCTCGCCGCCCGCGAGGGTCGCACCCTGGATGAAGGCGTCGGCGTCGATCGCGACGGCAAACCCACCACCGATCCGCAAGCGGTGGTCGATGGCGGCGCGCTGATGGCATTCGGTGGCCACAAGGGCGCGGCGCTGGCGCTGATGGTCGAGGTGATGTGCGGGGCGCTGGTCGGCGGAAAATTCTCGCGCGAGGTCGATCTCAAGCAGCAGCCCGGCGCCCACACGCCCCATACCGGCCAGTCCTTCATCCTGATCGATCCGCAGGCCGGGCGCGGCAATCTTCCGCCCTTCGTCGATCGCGTCGAGGATCTGATGGGATATCTCACCGATGCCGGTCAGACCCGCCTCCCCGGCGACCGCCGCCACAAGGCCCGCGACGATTCCATGGCCAACGGCGTTCCGGTTTCAACGGAGCTCGCGGCGATGCTCGACGAGATGGAGCGGGGCTGAACGAGGGGTCGCATGACCGCGACAAAGGCTGCGCAGGTTTCGGCTGCGCACGTTACGCCACGCGCGCAGCCTGAATTTTCGCAATGACCGCGCCCGGCGGACGCGGTCGCCAGTCATGCCGGCTCAGCCCGCGCGGACGCGCTCGAGGAATTGCGAGACTTCCGTTGCGAGGATGTCGGAGTTTTCCGAGAGCTCGTTGGCGGAGGTGAGCAGCTGCTCCGATGCCGATGCGGTATGGCCGGAAGCCTCGCGCACCTGAGCGATGTTGTCCGTCGATTCCTGCGTGCCGCGTGCCGCTTCCGCGACGTTGCGGGCAATCTCGCCGGTAGCCGCCTGTTGCTCCTCGACCGATGCGGCGACCGAATTCGTCAACGAACTCATCTCCTCGATCTGCTGGGCAATGGCCGCGATCGCCGCTACGGATTTCTCCGAGATCCCCTGCATGCCGGTGATCTGCGAGGCGATTTCCTCGGTCGCCTTCGCCGTCTGATCGGCAAGCCCCTTCACTTCCGCCGCGACCACCGCAAAGCCCTTGCCGGCCTCGCCTGCGCGCGCCGCCTCGATCGTGGCGTTGAGCGCGAGCAGGTTGGTCTGCTCGGCAATGGCGCGGATCATGGCGATGACTTCGCCGATCTTCTGGGCAGAAGCGGAGAGTTCGGAGACCAGCCCGTTCGTTTCACGCGCCTGCTCCACGGCGGCAGAAGATTTCGTCGCCGCCTGCGAGACCTGGCCGCCGATCTCCTGGGCGGAGGCGGCAAGCTGTTCGGTCGCGGTCGCCACCGCCTGGACATTCGCTGCCGTCTGCTCCGCCGTCGAGGCGACGGAGGCGGTCTGCATGTTGGTCTCCTCCGCCGTCGAGGAGAGCGAACGCGCGGTGGCTTCGAGCTCGGTCGAGGAGGAGGAGAGCTGGCGCACGAGGCCACCGACCTTCTGCTGGAACTCGTCGGCCATCTGCGCAAGCGCCGCCTTCTTTTCCGCCTCGGCTTCGGCTTCGCGGGACTTCGCCTCGTCTTCCAACTCCTTGTTCTCGCGCAACGCGTCACGGAAAACCGTCAACGCATTCGCCATGGCGCCGATCTCGTCCTTGCGATCCCGGCCAGGGATATCGGCCGCGAGATCACCCTCGGCGACGCGCTGCATCGCGCTCGTCAGGCCGGTGACCGGATTGATGATCGAGCGGGCCAGAACAAGGGCGAGGACCCCACCCAGCACGAGCCCGATCCCCGTCGTCCACATGGCGATGTGTTCCGCCATCCTCAGGGTGCGATCGACCATGGGCCCGACAGTATCGCGGCGCTCGCCGAAGGCTTCGGCCGTCTCGGTAATCAGGGCGGAGGTACGGGTTCCGATCGCCTCGAGCTGGGTGATGGCGGTTTCACCCGACGTACCCTCATTGACGAAACGATCGAGCAGCGTCTGGTATTCGGCCACAGCCGAACGCAAGCCATCGAGTTCAGCGCCGTATTCCTCGCGGACGATTCCCACCCGCGCCTCCTCATAGGATTCGACTGTCTCGTCGAGCATGGCACGTGTGCGCTGCAATGCAGCATTATTACCTTCGCGCAGGTAGTTCTCGGCATTGACGCGCGCGGCGTAGAAGTCGCCGCGCATATCCATCAGTTCACCCGATACGACCGCGACCTCGCGGTAATCATTGAACAGGCGCTCTGATTGGAACAGAGACAATGTGGAATTGCCGGATACTCCGGCAAAGATCAGCAAGACAAGGCCGAAAGCCCAGCTAATGCGTGCTTTGAGAGAAAGCCGCTTCATGAGATTGTGCATCTGGCGTCCATTTCTACGCAGGATTGAGGTTAAATACTGATAACTGCGGTAGTTATGTCAAAACTTGGGCATTGCGCCTTTCGAATGCGTAAACAGATCCGTCATTTGCCCTTGCTTCGCTGCACATATTATTGGCAAAATTACAAGCAACTGAACAAATCCAATTCACAAATACAATCGTATATACGGGCCATTCGTGCAATTTCGCAGAAATAGCCCTACCTGATGCCGCTTGCGCTATCGGGCACCCCCGCCGCCATGCCGATCGGGCGAGCGAGTTGCCCCGGCATCGGAGTGCTCACCCGGCTGGTACGCGCGCGCCTTTGCGCGAGCCGGGCTACGTTTCCGGTGGGTTGGGCTTTCATGGATAGGCTTTTTGGCAATCCAAGCGTGCATTTATCTCTCAATCACGATTTGATGGATCAAACCTTAAGCCGCCGAGAATTCTGCAGAACAGGGCAGCATGCGCTCATGCTCATGCGTGCACGCAGGGCTTGCTTGCTGAAATCGCTTCATGAAAAAGTGTTTCGGCGAAACCGTGCCACCGTCACGTCGTTGACCCCTCCCCGGTCGATCCCGGATGTGGCAGATTGCGTGCGCCGGATTCGCATGCCTCATGAGATCCGCACGACACCCGGAGTCGGACGTGACAGACAAGAACCTCGCATTTTCACTGCTTCCCCGCCGAGCAACTCCGCTGCATGGCGGCGCAGATATCAGACGATTTCTCTCTGCAATCGCCGGCGCGGCATTTCTCGCGTTTGCGGGCCTCGTCACGGCATCCGGTCAGACGACGGCCCTCGCGCAGACCCGTGTGCTGCCGCAGAGCGATGAGGAGGTCAAGCTCTCCTACGCACCACTGGTGCGCGAGGCGGCCGGGGCCGTGGTGAACGTGCACGGCGCACGCGTCAGCGAGCGTCCGCGCGACCATATGGAGGATTTCTTCGAGCGCTTTTTCGGCGGTGGCGGCTTCGGCGCCATGCCGCGCGAACGGATCGAGCGTTCGCTCGGCTCGGGCGTGATCGTGGACGAGCACGGTCTGGTAGTGACCAATTATCACGTGGTCGAGGGCATGACCGAGCTGCGGGTCGCGCTCGTCGATCGCCGCGAATTCGATGCCGAGGTCGTCCTGCGCGATCCGCGCAGCGATCTCGCCATGCTGCAGATCCGCTCCGATGAGCATTTCCCTGCTCTGGAGCTCGGCGATTCCGAGGATCTCGAAGTCGGCGATATCGTGCTCGCGATCGGCAATCCCTTCGGCGTCGGCCAGACGGTGACGCAGGGCATCGTCTCGGCGCTAGCGCGCACGCAGGTCGGGATCACCGATTACCAGTTCTTCATCCAGACCGATGCGGCGATTAATCCCGGCAATTCCGGCGGCGCGCTGCTCGACATGAACGGGCGCGTGGTCGGCATCAACACGGCGATCTATTCGCGCTCCGGCGGTAGCCATGGGATCGGCTTCGCCATTCCCGCCGCGATGGTGCATGCGGTGGTCGAATCCGCGCGCATCGGCGCCGATCGCGTGCGCCGGCCCTGGCTCGGGGCTTCCGTGCAGGAGGTGACGCCGGATATCGCCGAGAGCGTCGGCCTCGCCCGGCCCTCCGGCGTGCTCGTCACCAATGTCGTCGAAAACAGCCCCGCCGATCGCGCCGGCCTGCGCCGGGGCGACATCATCCGCGCCGTCGAGGGGCGGAATATCGATGATGCGGATGCTTTCGGCTATCGCTTCGCGCTCGCAGGCGTCGAGGGGATGGCGCAGATCGGTATCCTGCGCGGCGAGCGGGCAATGGATCTCGACGTTCCCCTGATGCCGCCGCCGGAAGAGCCACCGCGCGAGACGCTGACCATATCGAGCCGCACGCCACTCGGCGGCGCCACCGTGATGAACATTTCCCCCGCCGTCGCCGAGGAGCACCAAATGCCTCAAGGCCTCGAGGGCGTCGTCGTCACCGAGGTCGACCCGCGCTCGATCGCGGCGAGCTACGGCTTTCGCGCCGGCGACATCATTCTCGAAGTCAATAACCGGCAGATCCGCCGCACCGGCGAACTCGACGAAGCCATGAGTGCGGGCGGGCGCTCCTGGGCCATGCGGATCAATCGCGGCGGGCAGATCATCACCACCATGTTGCGGGGCTGACCCGGTGAGCGACCTGTTCGCCTCCGCCGGCCTCGACAAGGATCTGGCGCGCCCTCTGGCCGACCGGATGCGCCCGCAAAAGCTCGACGAGGTGGTCGGGCAGGATCATCTCGTGGGTCCGGAAGGGGCGCTGACGCGGCTGTTGCGCACGGGTTCGATCGGCTCGCTGATCTTCTGGGGGCCGCCCGGCACGGGCAAGACGACGGTGGCGCGGCTGCTCGCGCACGAGACCAGCCTGCATTTCGAGCAGATCTCGGCGATCTTCTCGGGCGTGGCCGATCTCAAGAAAGTCTTCGAGGCCGCCCGCGCCCGGCGCCAGATGGGCACCGCAACCCTGCTCTTCGTCGACGAGATCCACCGTTTCAACCGCGCCCAGCTCGATGCCTTCCTCCCCGTGATGGAGGACGGCACCATCACGCTCGTCGGCGCCACCACCGAGAACCCCTCCTTCGAGCTCAACGCGGCGCTCCTCTCACGCGCCCGCGTGCTCACCTTCCATGCGCTGGACGAGGACGCGATCGCGCAATTGCTCACCCGCGCCGAGGCGATCGTCGAGCGCCCCCTTCCCCTCGACGCGGATGCCCGCGCGGCACTCGCGCGCATGGCCGATGGCGACGGGCGCGCAGCCCTTACCCTCGCCGAGGAGCTGTGGCGCTCCGCCGGTGAGGGCGAGACCTTCGACACGGCGGGACTCGTCACGGTGATCCAGCGCCGCGCGCCGATCTATGACAAAGGACAGGAGGGCCATTACAACCTGATCAGCGCCCTGCACAAATGCGTGCGCGGCTCCGATCCGGATGCGGCTTTGTATTACCTCGCGCGCATGCTCGATGGCGGCGAGGACCGGCTGTTCATCGCCCGCCGGCTGGTGCGCATGGCCGTGGAGGATATCGGGCTCGCCGACCCGCAGGCGCTCGCGGTCGCCAATGCCGCAAAGGACGCTTATGACTTCCTCGGCTCGCCCGAAGGCGAACTCGCTCTCGCCCAGGCCGCCGTCTATCTCGCAACGGCGCCGAAATCGAACGCGCTCTACAATGCCTACAAGGCCTCCATGCGCGCGGCCAAGGAACACGGCTCGCTGATGCCGCCCAAGACCATCCTCAACGCGCCGACTAAGCTCATGAAGCAGGAGGGCTACGGCGCGGACTACGTCTATGACCACGACGCGCCGGATGCATTTTCGGGTCAGGATTACTGGCCGGAGAAACTGGGCCGCCAACGCTTCTACGATCCCGTCGATCGCGGCTTCGAACGCGACCTGCGCAAACGGCTCGACTGGTGGGACAAGCTACGGCGGGAGCGGGGGTGAGTTGCGTCAGGAACAGCGTCGCAGCGGCCAAATCGGCATTCAGAATTGCTTTATTAATCTCGTTACACTATTTAGTAGCATGACGATTCACGTGAGACCGGGTATGATTGGATGGTGACGGTTCGCGCTACGGCGCATAATTCGGTGAAAGGCATGTCGCGGAATCTGGTTGATACGATCAGGCTTTTCTGCACGGTGGCCATAATCGTTGCCGCCACCGCTCAGCTCGCCTCGAATCTGACCGAACCGGCAATCTTCCTGCTGTCGACGTTGGTTGCCGCATTGGTCTTGGGCTTGCCGAAGCTTGTTCGGGCGATTTGGCCTGCCAGCAATACGTCTGCCTGACGACACGTTTAACGTGATGGCTGTCTTTGGACCGGAAGCGGTTGCGACATTGACGATTGTAGTTGGCGTCCTTTTCGCGCTGCTGGCAATCGTGGTTTTTATTCTCCTGCGGATCAGCTGGGACTACCTGTTCGATCTCGTCAAGCAAGTCTCGAGCTATCCGTTTTCGACGGTGCCCTTGGCGATCTTGCTGTGGAATTGCGTTGCCATCAATTACAATGCTTGGCAGGAAAATACCGAAGCCATGGAAGCCTGGAGCCGCATACAAAGCGATTCAATACATGTATTCGGCGTCGGGACGACCATGCTCGCCTATGCGAGTTTCTCAATGATCATTTCGGCGACGGCGGATCTCGTAGGCCTTGTAAGGGAGCGCCTGGCCGCACTTCCTCGCCAACCATGAATACAACCAAAAATAAACAATATACACGCTAAGCGCGCATTTTCGCGCTAGACAAAACCCTTTTAGGTTGTATTAAATCGTCGCACTCTCATAGCGTGTGCGGCGTTCATGCTCGATCAATTCATTGCAGAAGCGCGGGCATCCGCTGGCGGGGCGGAGCGCTCGAACTACCAGATCTTCGTCCAGAAGCTCTGCGAAGCGCTCGGTGTAGCGCCGCCGGGCATGGCGGGACCGGATCACGAATTCAACGACTACGTGTTCGAGCGCCGCGTCGATTTCAACCATCCCGACGGCACCACGACGCCCGGCTATATCGATTGCTACAAGCGCGATCACTTCATCCTGGAAGCCAAGCAATCAAAGCGCCGGCGACTCAAGGATCCCCCCGCGCGCCGCGCTGCCCGACCGGGCTGGGACCGGGTCATGGACGAGGCGCGTCGGCAGGCGGAGAACTATGCCCGCGCATTGCCCGTCGACCACGGCTACCCGCCCTTCCTGATCACCGTCGATGTCGGCGAGGCCATCGAGATCTATGCGGATTTCTCCGGGCTGGGGAAGAACTATGCGCATTTCCCCGATCGCAACTCCTACCGCATCGGCCTCGATGATTTGCGCCGCGAGGAGGTCCGCAAGCGCCTCAAGGCGGTGTTCACCGCGCCGCGCAAGCTCGATCCGACGCGCCATGCAGCGCGGGTGACCTTCGCCGTGGCGGCGCGGCTCGCGCGGGTGGCGCGGCGGCTGGAGCGGCGGCATGAGCCCGCCGCAGTGGCGCAGTTCCTGATGCGCTGCCTCTTCACCATGTTCGCCGAGGATTCCGGGCTGTTGCCCGAAAGCGGCTTTCGCGACCTCCTGAACCAGTTGAAGGATCACCCGGAAAATACGGTTCCCGCGCTCGAAGACCTGTGGAACCGCATGGATCGTGGCGGTTTCGAGCCGCGCCTGATGGCCACGATCAAGCGTTTCAACGGCACCCTGTTCAAACAGGCCACGGCCCTGCCGCTGGAACGCGACGATCTCACCGAACTGTATCGCGCTGCACGCCATGACTGGCGCGACGTCGAACCCGCCATTTTCGGCACCCTGCTCGAACGCGCCCTCGACCCTCGCGAGCGCGCGCGCCTCGGTGCGCATTACACGCCGCGCGCCTATGTCGAGCGTCTCGTCGTCCCCACCATACTCGACCCGCTGCGCAGCGAATGGGACGAGGCGCGCACGCGTGCCGATGTGCTCCACGAGGCAGGCGATGATGCGGGCGCCGTTGCGGAGATCCGGGCGTTCCATCATCGGTTATGCACGATCCGCGTCCTCGACCCGGCCTGCGGCACCGGCAATTTTCTCTATGTCGCGCTAGAAATGCTCAAGCGTCTCGAAGGCGAGGTGATCGAAGCACTCGAAGCGCTCGGCGAGGACCAGGCGCGCCTCGCCATGGAGGGGGAGACGGTCGGGCCCGGGCAGTTCTACGGACTCGAACTCAATCCGCGCGCCGTCGCGATCGCCGATCTCGTGCTCTGGATCGGCTATATCAAATGGCAGCGCCGCACCACCAGCCTCGCCTCGCTGCCCGAGCCTATCCTGCAGGCCTATGGCACCATCCGCCATCAGGACGCGATCCTCGCCTTCGATGCACGGATCCCGCGACATGATGATCGCGGCACCCCGGTCACGAAATGGGACGGATTCAGCCATCGCCCGCACCCGATAACCGGCGACCCGGTCCCCGACCCGCAGGCGCGCATCCCGCTCTACGACTACCGCAATCCCCGCCCGGCGCCCTGGCCGGAAGTCGAGTTCATCATCGGCAACCCGCCTTTCATCGGCGGCAAGGACATGCGCGAGGAGCTCGGCGACGGCTATCGCGAAGCCTGCCTCAAGGCGCGCCCGCAGGTCCCCGGCGGCGCCGATTTCGTCATGCATTTCTGGGATGAAGCGGCTGCGCGGCTGTTGCGCAAACCGACAAAGCAGACCCCCAACCCGCTGATCCGCTTCGGCTTTATCACTACGAATTCGATCACCCAGACCTTCTCGCGCCGCGTCATCGAGCGCCATCTCGGCGCGCGTGAGCCGCTCTCGCTGATCTATGCCATCCCCGATCACCCCTGGCTGAAGGCGCCCGACAAGGCCGCCGTGCGCATTGCCATGACCGTGGCCGAGCGTGGCCAGCAGGAAGGCGTGCTCGAAACCGTCGTCGAGGAAGCCGATCTCAAGACCGACACGCCGCGCGTCGAGCTTGCGCGCAGGACGGGGATGATACGGGCAACGCTGACGCTCGGCGCCGATCTCAGCCAGGCGCGCCCGCTTTTTGCCAACGAGGCTTTGTGCAGCCGCGGCGTGGTGCTTCATGGCGCGGGTTTCATGGTGACACCGCATCAGGCCACCAGCCTGGGACTCGGGCGGATCAAGGGGCTCGACAAATATATCCGCGATTACCGCAATGGCCGCGATCTCGCCGGTCGTCCGCGCGGCGTGAAGGTAATCGATCTTTATCCGCTGGACCGCGACGAGGTCGAAAAGCGCTTTCCTACCGTCTACCAGCACGTGCTGGAGCGGGTGAAGCCCGAGCGTGATCAGAACAACATGAAGTTCCGGCGCGAGAACTGGTGCTGGTTCGGCGCGACGCATAAGGAACTCCGCGCCTTCCTCGAAGGCCTGCCACGCTACATCGCCACGATCGAGACGGCCAAGCACCGGTTCTTCCAGTTCCTCGACGGGGATGTGCGCCCGGATAACATGCTTGTCGCCATCGGTGACACACGCGGTGAAATACTCGCGGTCCTCTCTTCTAGACTGCACGTCGCGTGGTCGCTTCAATTCGGTGGCTGGTTGGGCGCCGGCAATGACTCGCGATATTCAAAGACGCGGACCTTCGACCCCTTCCCCTTCCCGCCCTGTCTCGATCCGCGCCTGCCGGAGGATGATCCGCAGGCTGAGGTACGCGCGCGCCTGCGCCGACTCGGGGAGAAGCTCGACGCGTTTCGCAAGGAGCGCATCGCCGCCCATTCCTTCATCACCATGACCGGGCTCTACAACGCGCTGGACCAGCTGCGCCTGCGCGCGGCGGGGCTCGTCAGAAAGCCGATGAGCGAGGCCGAGCGAGATTTTCACGAGGCCGGGCTGATCTCGGTTCTGGGCGAGATCCATGACGATATCGACCGCGCCGTGCTCGAATCCTACGGGCTCGACCATCTCGCCGATGCGCTGGTCGGCCAGCCTGGCGCGACCACGCCGCTGAGCCTCGAAAAGCCCGCTACCCTCGCTGCCGCAGAGGAAGAACTGTTGAGCGCCCTCGTCGTGCTCAATCAGGACCGCCAGCGCGAAGAACAGCGCGGGCAGGTGCGCTGGCTTCGCCCGGAATTCCAGATCCCGCGTCTGGCCCACAAGCTTCCCGAAGCCCCGGACGAGCAGCTCTTCGCCGATCTCGCAGTGGCGAGCCCGGAAATTCGCCTGCCCTGGCCGAAGGATACCGGCGAGCAGTTGCGCGTGATCCGCCGCCTCCTCGTCGCCACTCCCTCCCCCGCCCCCGATCAGGTGATCGAGCGTGCGCTTGCCGGCCGCGCCAGCGCGCAACGGCGCAAACGCGTCAAGGCCATTCTCGAGGCCATGGCGAAGCGCGGGATTATTCAGTCGTTCACGGAGGGGAACACGCAGCGCTACTTCATCAACCGCTGAATTGGCCGCGAATCGATTCTTTCTTCCTTTAGGGAATTCATCTAATCCGTCTTCAGATCGAGGGTTGTGCAGGCCATGCTATCAAGATTTACCATTCTGGCGCTCGTCGCCCTGGTCGCAGCGTTCGTCTATCAGGATCACATGCCCTGGCCGTCCGGCGGCGCGCCGACATCCGCCGATCGGGTCATCGTCACGCATGGCCAGTCCGCGACGCCGGATGCGCCCCGCCTGACCGGCCCGGTGCGCGTCGTCGACGGCGATACGATCCGGCTCGGCGACCACCGCATCCGCCTGCACGGGATCGACGCGCCCGAATCCGACCAGGCCTGTCTCGATGCACAGGGCGCCCCCTGGGCTTGCGGCGATGCGGCGACCGAGCGCCTCGCCGCCATGATCGGAGCCGACCCGGTACATTGCATCGAGCGCGATATCGATCACTATCGGCGCATCATCGGCGAATGTTTCGCCGGCGTCACCAACCTCAATGCCGCCCTCGTCGCCGAGGGCCTCGCCTTCGCCTATCGGCGCTTCAGCATGGATTACGCGGCGCTCGAAGACGAGGCCCGCAGCGAAGCGCGCGGTATCTGGGCCGGCACGGTGCAGGCACCGTGGGACCACCGACGCGACCCGCAGCACCTCCTGACGCAGCAGGTCGCCGCGACGGGAAGCACGTTGTTCGCGCAGGAGCAGGTCGTCGCCCGCAATGATCGCTCCGGCTACCATCCGCCCGGCGATTGCGTCATCAAGGGCAACATCAACCGCCGTGGGGAGCGGATCTACCACACCCCGTCCAGCCCCTGGTACAGCCGCACCCGCGTGGACAAGAGCCGCGGCCAGCGCTGGTTCTGCTCGGAGGAAGAAGCGCGCGCGGCCGGATGGCGGGCGCCCTATCGCTGAGCCGTCAGGATTCTTCCGTGATGATATGTTCGTCGGGAACGCCGAGGCTCTTCACTGCCGTTTCGACGGCCTCGATCATCGGCGGCGGGCCGCAGATATAAACATGCCCACCCCAATCCGGGACGTTCGCCTTCAGGAAAGCGGCGGTGATCTGCTGGCGCGGGACTTTCGTGCCGTTCTCCTCCGTCACGGTGAAGATGCATTCCAGCCCCGGCATGTCCTCCCATTCCTCGCGCAGGATGATGTCGCGCTCGGTCTTGTTGGAAAAGATCAGCGTGCAGCGCGTCAGCGCGTTGTCGCGGGCGCGCCGGCGCAGGATCGGGATGAACGGCGTGATGCCGGCACCGCCGGCGATGAAGACACCCGGCCCCTGGTCCTGAATGGCGCCCCAGGGCTGGTCGATCAGGACGGTATCGTTGGGGCGCAGATCGGCCACGCGCTTCGTGACGCCGTCATGATCGGGATAGCTCTTGATCACGAATTCGAGAATGGGCTCGTCGGGCTGGCTGGTGAAGGTGAATGGCCGCGTCTCCTCACGCCAGCCATCCTGATCGAGGGCGAAATCCGTCGCCTGGCCCGGCGTGAAATCATAACCCTCCGGCCGCGTGAAGACGAGGCGGTTGGTATCGTGCGTCAGCGCGGATATTTCGCGCAAGGTAATGCGATGCATGGAATACCTCCTTTGGCGGAGGAAACTGCGAAGCCTAGCCGTCGGTTCCGGAGAATGCCGCGCTCGAAGGTGCATGCGACCGAATGTCCGCGCGTCGCACGCTCATGAAAGCGTCGCACGCCCATGAAAGCGCCGCACGCCAATAATGAAAACGGCCCCCGCCGGATCTGCCGACGGGGGCCGTGAGCATGCA
>JAFIEI010000005.1 GCA_020832565.1 Salinarimonas sp.
TCAGTTCTTGGCCTTGTCGACCAGAGCCTTTTCCTTGATCCAGGGCATCATGTCGCGCAGGCGCTCGCCGACATCCTCGATCTGGTGGGCGGCGTTGCGGGCGCGGGTGGCCTTGAAGGAGGTCTGGGCGACCTTGTTCTCGAGCATCCAGTCACGCGTGAACTTGCCCGACTGAATGTCCTCCAGGACGCGCTTCATCTCGGCCTTGGTCTCCGGCGTGATGATGCGCGGACCGGTGACGTATTCGCCGTATTCCGCCGTGTTGGAGATCGAGTAGTTCATGTTGGCGATGCCGCCCTCGTAGATCAGGTCCACGATCAGCTTCACCTCGTGCAAGCACTCGAAATAGGCCATTTCCGGCGCATAGCCGGCCTCGACCAGCGTCTCGAAACCGGCGCGGATCAGCTCGACCAGACCACCGCAGAGCACGACCTGCTCGCCGAAAAGGTCCGTCTCGCACTCTTCCTTGAAGGTGGTCTCAATGATGCCGGCGCGCCCGCCGCCGATGGCGGAGGCATAGGAGAGGCCGAGATCATGGGCGTTGCCCGACGAATCCTGCGCGATCGCCACGAGGCAGGGGACGCCGCCGCCGCGCTGGTATTCCGAGCGCACGGTGTGGCCGGGACCCTTGGGGGCGATCATCAGCACGTCCAGATCGGAGCGGGGCTCGATCAGGTTGAAATGCACGTTGAGGCCGTGCGCGAAGAGCAAAGCTGCGCCCTGCTTCATGTTGGCGTGCAGGTGATCGTTGTAGATGTCGGCCTGGAGCTCGTCCGGCGTGAGCATCATCATCACATCGGCCCATTTGGCGGCATCGGGCACGCTCATGACCTTGAGGCCGGCGCCCTCAGCCTTCTTTGCGGAGGCAGAACCTTCACGCAGGGCGACGACCACTTCGCCGACGCCGGAATCCTTCAGATTGAGTGCATGGGCATGGCCCTGGCTGCCATAGCCGATGATGGCGACCTTCCTGCCCTTGATCAGATTGATATCGGCGTCGCGATCGTAATAGACCCGCATGGTCTTCTCTTCCCTTGTTCGAGAGGCGGCTTTTGCGCCCCGGATTGCGCCCGTGCTGTTCAATTGTTGCCCACGCCGCAAAAACGGCGCAACGTTCGACACGTGAGCGATGCTTGTAACGACGATTTCATCGGACGCAAGTGACGTGATGACGATTTCGGCCTGCGCGCCGCGCCCAGACGGTTCCGGTAGAGCGCACGCCGTGGCATGCTCGCGGCAATGACGTTACGAAACGAAGGAGTATCGCCGTGAGCGCATTGGCCGGTCGTGAAGAGATCATCGCCTTCTGGGAAGAGGCGGGCCCCGAGAAGTGGTTTTCGAAGGACGAGGCCTTCGACGCGCAGATCCGTGAGCGCTTTCTCGCCACCTACGAGGCCGCCGCTGCCGGCGAACTGGCCGGCTGGACGGAGACCGCACATGGCACGCTCGCGCTCCTGATCCTGCTCGACCAGTTTCCGCGCAATCTGTATCGCGGCGACAAGCGCACCTATGCCACCGACGATATGGCGCTGGCCATCGCCGAGGCAGCCGTCAGTGACGGTTATCACCAGGTCTTCAAGCCGCCGATGAGCCGCTTCTTCATCCTGCCCTTCACCCATGCCGAGGATCTCGCAGCCCAGGAGCGCTCGGTGGCACTGAACGAGGAACTCGGCGACGAAGACGGGTTGAAATGGGCGCGCCATCACCGCGACATCGTCGCCCGCTTCGGCCGTTTCCCGCATCGCAACGCCATTCTCGGGCGCGAGAATACGCCGGAAGAAGAGGCATTCCTGAAGGAAAACGAATTTCGCGGGTGATGGTTTGCGGCCCGTGGTTGCTGTCTGCGCATTGCGTCATTGCAAAAGCCGCGTGCGTGCACACGGGATGTTTGTGCGACATACGTGCCTATATGCGACTATGAACGGGCCGCGCTCAGCCGACCCGGCACAATTTCACGGAGCACGCGATGATCGATCTGTATTACTGGACCACGCCGAACGGTCACAAGGTGACCATGTATCTCGAAGAGACGGGTACGCCGTATCGGATCATTCCCGTCAATATCGGCAAGGGTGAGCAGTTCGAGCCCGACTTCCTGAAAATCGCCCCCAACAATCGCATTCCCGCCATGGTCGATCACGCCCCTGAAGGTGGCGGCGATCCGATCTCGCTGTTCGAATCCGGCGCGATGCTGCTCTATCTCGCAGACAAGGACAAAGCCTTCATCCCGCAGGATCCGCGCGGGCGCGCGGAAGTGCTGCAATGGCTTTTCTGGCAGATGGGCGGGCTCGGGCCGATGGCCGGGCAGAACCATCATTTCAGCCAGTATGCGCCCGAGAAGATTCCCTACGCGGTCGATCGCTATGTCAACGAGACGAACCGGCTCTACGGTGTCATGAACAAGCGCCTCGCCGATCGTCCCTTCCTCGCCGGGGACTATTCCATCGCGGATATGGCGGCTTACCCCTGGGTGGTGCCGCATGAGCGCCAGGGCCAGAATCTCGACGACTTCCCGCATCTCAAGCGCTGGTTCGAGGAAATCCGCAACCGTCCGGGCACAGTCGCCGCCTATGCCAAGGTCAAGGAGATCAACCCCGACCAGCCGACGATGACGGAAGAGGCCAAGAAGATCATGTTCGGCCAGACTGCCGCCGTGATAAAGGGTTGAGCCATGACGCGACAGCTCTACGAACTCGTGGGCGCCGATCCCGAAATTCGCTTCAGCCCCTATAGCTGGCGCGCGCGCATGGCGCTCCTGCACAAGGGCATCGATGCCGAAAGCCGGCCCTGGCGCTTCATCGAAAAGGAGGCGCTGGCCTTTTCGGGGCAGGACAAGGTGCCCGTTCTCGTCGACGGGGACGCGGTCGTCTCGGATTCGTGGGAGATCGCGCGCTATCTGGAGCGGACCTACCCGCAGGCGCCTTCGCTCTTCGGTGGTCCGCAGGGCGAGGCGATGGCACGGTTCATTTCGCATTGGTGCGACGGGGTGATGCTGCCCGGTATGATTACGCTTCTCGTGCACGATATCTGGCGCTGCCTCGATCCCGCTTCGCAGGGCTACTTCCGTGAGAGCCGCGAGAAGCGCTTCGGACGCCCGCTCGAGGAGATCGCCGCCGGGCGTGAAGAGCGCGTCGACGGTTTCCGCAAGGCGCTGCGTCCGATGCGGATGGTGCTGAACGATTATCAGTATCTCGCCGGCGCTTCGCCCGCCTATGCCGATTACGCGGCCTTCGGCGGCTTCATGTGGGCGCGCTCCATCAGTCACTTCGAACTGCTGGAGCCTGATGACCCGATTCACGGCTGGCGCGAGCGCATGCTCGACCTGTATGGTGGCTATGCCCGCAATTCCATGCGGGTGGCCGCGTGATGCGTCGCGTGTAGCAGCGATTGATGGTGACGGAGGCAAACCGGCGATGAGTGATAATCACGACTTCTTCCCCGGTTTCAAATCCGGCTATTTCAGCACCGAGCAGGGGCAGGTCTTCGTGCGCCATGGCGGGGACGGGCCTCCGCTGCTGCTGCTGCATGGTTTCCCGCAGACGCATATCTGTTGGCACCGGGTTGCGTCGAAGCTCGCCGAGAATCACCATGTCGTCCTGATGGATCTGCGCGGCTACGGCTGGTCGAGCGCACCGCGCGGCGATGGCGGGCGCGAGGCCTATTCCAAGCGCGCCATGGGCCGTGACGCGGTGAAGGTGATGTCGGATCTCGGCTATACCCGCTTCGCGCTGGTCGGCCATGACCGCGGCGCGCGGGTCGGCTACCGGCTGGCGCTCGATCATCCGGGGCGGCTGACGCATCTCGGGCTCATCGACATCCTGCCGACGATCCGGGTCTGGGAGCGCATCGAATCCGGCGCGATTCCCGGCGCGCATTGGGAATTCCTTTCCCGCCCCGAGCCCGAACCGGAAGAGGCGATCGGCAAGGATGCCACCGCCTTCTTCGAGAAGCTGATGAGTGGCTGGACGCAGGACGGCACGCTCGACGCGTTCGACCGACGCGCTCTCAAAGCCTATCGGCAGGCCTCCAACGATCCCGCACGCATCCACGCCTTCTGCGAGGATTATCGCGCCGGCGCGACGACCGATCGTGCGCAGGACGAGGCGGATCTCGCCGCCGGCAAGACGATTCTGGCCAGGACCTGCGTGATTTGGGGCGAGTTCTACCTCTCGGGCAGCGACGAGCCCGGCGCCGATACCGCCCTCGACGTCTGGCAGAAGAGTTTCGCGCCGCGTGCCGAGGGCGGGGGCATCCGTTCGGGGCATTTTCTCGCGGAAGAGAATCCGCGGGATATGCTGGCGATCCTCCAGCCCTTCCTGGCGAAACCAGCCGAGTGATCCGCCGGGGGAGGGCGCGCTCATGTCCACACCCAGGATCGGTCTGGCTCTCGGCTCCGGCGGCGCACGGGGGCTTGCACATATTCCTTTGCTCGAAGTCTTCGACGAGATGGGTATCCGCCCGAGCATCGTCGCGGGCGCGTCCATCGGTGCGATCATCGGCGCGCCCTATTGCGCCGGGATCCCGGCAAAGGATCTGCGCGCCCACCTTCTCGGCGAAATCAAGGACCGCGCCCGGGCGATGGCCAAGCTCGTCGATGCGCGGGCGGCGAGTATCTTCGATGTATTCAAGGGGGAGGGAAACCTGTTCACCCTCGATGGCGAGAAGCTACTCGACATCTATTGGCCCGAGGATATCCCCGAGACTTTCGAGGAACTCGAAATACCGCTCCTCGTCGCCGCGACCGACTTTTTCCGTCGCGAGGGGGTGACCTTCGAGGCGGGCTCGCTGCGCCCCGCCGTCGCCGCATCGCTGGCGATACCGGGCGTCGTCAAGCCCGTTCAGCACGAGGGGCGCACGCTGATCGATGGCGGCATCGTCAATCCCTTGCCCTTCGATCTCCTCTTCGACAAGGCCGACCACGTCATCGCCATCGATGTCGCGGGCGGGCCGACGGAGGATGTGGAGCGCATGCCGGGCGGGTTCGAGCTCGGCATCGGCACGATCCAGATCATGCAGGAGGCGATCGTGTGCGCAAAACTCGCCAGCCGGCGCCCCGAGGCGGTGATCAAGCCGGATGTCGCGGAGTTCTTCGTTCTGGAGTTTCTCAGCGGCAAGGAGGCCCTGGCTGCCGGCGATGCCTGCAAGGAGGACATGAAGCGGCAGATCGAGAGCATTATCAGATCCGGATAGATATGGATTTTCTTATAATTTTGAATTATTTTCAATTAGAATATGTTGCATAAAATTGGAAGCTGTGCTCAGAATTATGCATAGCTTGATTTGATTTTTGAGATTGCAGCCATGAACCAGATCCTTTCGCCGAGCGCGCTGGCTTCAAAAGCCATACCCACACCACAGAACCCCGGTCAGGACGCCATGTTCGCCGCAACTTTCGACAACGCGTCGAAAGCCCTGACCGGCGCGGCCGACAATCAGAGGAATCAGATCGCCGCTTTCCCGCTCGCCGCGCCGGCCATCGGCGCGGGGACGGTCACGGCGGTGGCGATGGCCGTCGTGGCTTCCATCGGAGTCAGCTGGAACTCGCTCTCGGCTGACGAGCGGCGCATCGTGCGCGATACGGTATGGAACGTGCTCACGGATATGGTGCAGCGTGGCGTCATCGGTATGCGCCATCTCGGCGACACCATCAGAAACCTGACCCAGCTGCCGGGGGAGGTCGGATCTGCGCTGCGGCGCGCGGTGATGGACGCCCTGCAGTTGAATGCCCGCGTCCCGGATCTCAATGACGTCATCGATGCAGTGCATAGCCTTCCGGTTGTGAACCAGTGCCAGCCGCGACGTCCGGAGGATCTGATCGGCATGTGCGGTGAATGCACCGCCGATGCCTATGGCCAGCTTCGCCAGATGGGAATCAAGCGGATCACGCAGGAGGCGGTTGCGAACGGGGCGCATTATGTGCTGGAGATTCAGACCAACCAGGGCGTCTATATCCTCGATTGTACGATCGGCCAATTCGCCGGCACGGGCGATCCCAACGGTCCGTGGCAGACCAACAATCTTCTCACGAATGGCAGCAATTCCGTTCTGATGAAGAAGGAGACCTATCACGAACTGCTGCGAACCCTGGTCGGGCGTCTGCAAACGTGATCCGCCTCACCCCACCTTGCCATAGCCGGAAAACCGCGCCGCGACGCGCTCCATCTCGGCCTCGTCGAGGATCACCGGGTCGAGCCCGGCTGCGAGGATGGTGAGGTATTCGCCGGCGAGATTTTCCACCTCCGCCGCGATATTGTACGCGCCCTCGATGGTCGCGCCGAGCGCCACGACGCCGTGATTGGCCAGCAGAACCGCCTTGCGGCCCTCCAGCCCGCGCACCACCGATTGCGCGAGTTCCGGCGTGCCGAAGGTGGCATAATCGGCGCAGCGCACATCCGCGCCGCCGCAATAGGCGATCATGTAGTGGAAGGCGGGGATGGGCTTGCGCGCGCAGGCCAGCGCCGTCGCCTTTGGGCTGTGGGTGTGCACGATCGCCTGCGCATCCGGTCGCGCCTCGTAGATGGCTGCATGGAAGGGCCATTCCGAGGAGGGCTTGCCGGCACTCGTCACCGTCCCGTCGAGACTCATGGAGACGAGATCACCCGGCGTCATCCGCGCATAGGGCAGGCCGGACGGCGTGATCAGCATACCCGTCTCGGTGCGGGCGGAGACATTTCCGGATTTGTTGGGCGCAAACCCCGCCGCATCCATCCGCCTGGCTGCCGCGACGATCGCCTCGCGCATATCACTCATGAGCTTGTCCCTACTCGTATTTGACGGCGACGGTCTTGAGATGCGCAAAGCCGTAGAGCGCCTCGAAACCCTTCTCGCGGCCATGGCCCGATTTGCCGACACCGCCGAAGGGGAGCTCGACACCGCCGCCGGCGCCGTAATTGTTCACGAAGACTTGCCCCGCCTTCAGCTTGCGCGCAAGCCGCATCTGCCGCCCGCCATCGCGCGTCCACACGCCGGCGACGAGGCCGTAATCCGTGCCGTTGGCGATGCGGATCGCATCCGCTTCATCCTCGAACGGGATCAGCGCCAGAACCGGGCCGAACACTTCCCGCCGGGCGAGATCGGAATCGGGATCGACCGGGCCGAACACGGCGGGTCGCACATAAAAACCGCCGCCGGGGGAGGTGGGTTCGATCTCGCCTTCCGCCATAAGCGGTGCCCCGGCGGCCTGTGCGGCCTCGACCATGGCGCGGATACGCTCGCGCTGCTTGTGATTGATGATCGGGCCGATATCCGGGTCCGACAGCGCCTCGCCGACACGCAGTGCCCTGAAGCGCTCGGCGATCAGGGCGGCGACGCGATCGAAGATCGGGCGCTCGATCAGCACACGCGATCCCGCCGAACAGGTCTGGCCGGCATTCTGGATGGCCGCACGCACGAGGAAGGGCAGGGCGGCCTCGAGATCGGCGTCAGCGAAGACGAGCTGCGGCGATTTTCCGCCGAGTTCCAGCGTCACCGGAACGACATTGCGCCCGGCGGCCTGCTGCACCAGCGCGCCCACCTCGACGCTGCCGGTGAAGGAGATATGCGCCACGCCCGGATGCGCCGCCAGCGCCGCCCCCGCTTCCTCGCCATATCCGGTGACGATGTTGAGCGCGCCTTCCGGAAGGCCGGCTTCAGTGGCGAGTTCGCCGAGTATCAGTGCCGTCAGGGAGGCATCCTCGCCGGGTTTCACCACGCAGGCGTTGCCCATGGCGAGCGCCGCGCCGACGCTGCGCCCGATGATCTGCATCGGATAGTTCCACGGCACGATATGCCCGGTCACGCCATGCGGCTCGTACCAGGTCATCACCGCGAAACCGTCCTGGTAGGGGATGGTGTCGCCATGCACCTTGTCGGCGGCACCGCCGTAGAATTCGAAATAGCGCGCGCAGGCGGCAGCATCGGCGCGCGCCTGGGCCAGCGGCTTGCCGACATCGCGGGCTTCGAGATGCGCCAGCCGCTCCGCCTCGCGCTCGATCAGGGTCGAGAGGCGATGCAGGATACGCCCGCGCTCGGTTGCCGTCATGCGCCCCCAGGGGCCGTCGAGGGCCTGTTGCGCGGCGCGCACGGCGGCATCGATATCCGCCGACCCGCCGCGCGCGATTGCGCCGAACGCCTCGCCATGGCTCGGGTCCATCACCGGGATCGTCTCGCGACCGGCGGCCTCGACCCATTGGCCGGCGATCAGCAAGCGCGGTGCTGGCAGCTCGTGCATCGGGATCACTCCAGAACCGAAAGCGCTTTGGCGAAGAAATCCGGGCCGCCGAAATTGCCGGATTTCAGGACGAGGCCGAGCGGCGTTTTCGTGCCGCCGAGCGCATGGGTGGCGGGCACGCCCGGAGCGATCTCAGGGCCGATCAGCAGCGCCTCGATCCCCAGCGCATCGGTGACGGCGCCGGAGGTCTCGCCGCCGGCGACGACAAGCCGGCGCACGCCGCTTTCCACCAGATGCGCCGCGCAGCGCGCCAACAGCCCCTCGATCGCATGGCCTGCCGCATCGCGCCCGAACCGCTCCTGGACCTGCGCAACGACATCCGGGGGTGCGCTCGCCGCGATCAGGATCGGCGCCTCGTCCTGCTGCTGCGCGATCCAGGCGCGGATGGTCTCGAAGGTCGCATCCGTTTCCGCGACGATCTTCATCGGATCGAGCCGCAATGTGGCGATGCCGGCGGCCTCGGCGCGGTCGATCTGCTCGAGCGTCGCCACCGAGCAGCTGCCCGAGAGGATCGCCCCGCGTCCCCCGATCGCGGGCAGCGCCTCGGATTTGCCCTGTCCGGCGCGGCCCTTGCGCACCATCGCCGCCGCGATGCCCGCGCCGAGGCCCGAGCCGCCCGTCGAGAAGGGGGTACGGGCAGCCGCATCGCCGAGGATTTCGAGG
Source organism: Salinarimonas sp. (assembly GCA_020832565.1). Taxonomy (GTDB): domain Bacteria; phylum Pseudomonadota; class Alphaproteobacteria; order Rhizobiales; family Beijerinckiaceae; genus Saliniramus. The sequence continues at coordinate 8,873 of JAFIEI010000005.1, forward strand.
TGGCGATCGGTGAGCGCATCGGCGATGGCCGCGACCTTGCCTTCGTGGGCGAGCACGGCCCGGGCATCGGCGACGGCATCGGCGCCCTGTTCCACCACCGTGTAGGGAATCAGGCCGACATCGCCTTCGCTCTGGCGGGCAAGGACACGCACGAGATCGGGATCGTGCATCGGGTTGAGCGGATGATGGCGCAGCGGGCTCTCGCTGAGCAGGCGATCGCCGACGAACAGATGCCCGAGATAAACCGTGCGCGCCGCTCCGGGAAAGGCGGGGCAGACGATGGGCGTGTCGGCGCCGGTCGCCGCGCGCAGGGCATCGGTGACGGGGCCGATATTGCCCGCATCGGTCGAATCGAAGGTCGAGCAGATCTTGAACAGCACATGCGCGCAGCCGCCGGCGGAGAGCCAGTCATAGGCCTTGCGCGACTTGGCCACCGCCTCCGCTGCAGGAATCGAGCGGCTCTTTAGGGCGACGACCACGGCCTCGACATCGTCGGGCAGGAGCCCGTCGCGGGGAATGCCGATCGTCTGGATCGTCTTCAGCCCCTGCCGCGCGAGCGAGTTGGCGAGATCCGTCGCGCCCGTATAATCGTCGGCGACTGCGCCGAGGGCCAGTTTGCCGGATGCTTCCTGCGCCACGCTATCCTCCCTTGCTGCGGCCTTCCGGCCTGTTCTGAGGGTCGACGTTAGCCATGAAAAAAGCCTGCCGCAACGTCACGGCAGGCTGATATTCGGCAGCTACGCTGTGGGCGCGAATGCACGCGCGGATCAGTCGGTGGTGCCGTCTTCGTTGAACTGCATGAGATAGGCGGTCAGATCCGCGATCTGCTGGTCATTGCGCAGGCCGGCGAAGACCATGCGGGTGCCGGGGGTGACTTCGCGCGGGTTGCGGATGTATTCAGCGAAGTTCTCCTCGTCCCACACCTTGTCGATGTCGTCGAAAGCGGCGGAGAAGTTGTAGCCCTCGACCTCGCCAGCCTGACGGCCGAACATGCCGTTCAGTTGCGGACCCACCGTGTGGCGGGCATCCTCGCCGACCTGGTGGCAGGCGCGGCACTGGTTGAAGACGCGCTGGCCTGCAGCCGGGTCACCGGCGGCGGCGGGGCTTGCGAAGGCGATCATTGGTATTGCGGCGGCGGCGATCAGAAAGCGCATGGTTTGCTCCGATTGTCTTTGTCTTTAGCTCAGGCTTTCGCCAGGAATCGAATGGTTCGCCGGGGGCGCGAGCGTTTCTTCTCGCCTGACCCGTGACGCCCGCGCAGACAACGCCGCGCGGCCCGCCACAGTTCAGACAGATTCCAGAATGTGCAGCTTCGTTGGGCGAAATCAAGTATGGCGGGCGAGCACGTCGCGCACGGCCTGGACGATATCGGCCTCCGGAACGGAGAACTGCGCCGGGCGCGCCGCGCGCCATTCCTCGTTCGTCTCGATCTGCGCCGAGGCCTTCGCGCCCTCGACCAGATCCTTGATCTGCACTTCCCCGCGCTCACGTTCATCCGATCCCTGGATGATGACGCAGGGGGCGCCGCGCCGGTCGGCATATTTCATCTGCGCCTTCATCCCGGACGAGCCGAGATAGAGTTCGGCGCGAATGCCCGCGCGACGCAATGCCGCGACGAATTTCTGGTAATCGGCGAGCCGATCGCGCTCCATCACCATCACCACGACGGGCGCCTGCGGTTTCGCCTGCGCGAGAATCGGGCTGTCGACGAGCTGAAGCGCGGCGAGCAGCCGCGAGACGCCGATCGAGAATCCGGTGGCGGGAACCGGCTCGGAACGAAAGCGTCCGACGAGCCCGTCATAGCGTCCGCCGCCGCCGACCGAGCCGAAGCGCACCGGCAAGCCGTCCTCGTTTGTCACCGGGAACGTGAGCTCGGCTTCGAAGACCGGGCCGGTGTAATATTCGAGGCCACGCACGACGGCAGGGTCGATCACGACCTTGTCGGTATAGTCGGTGCCCGTGATCAAGGCGGCAATCTCGCGCAGTTCCGCCACACCCTCGGCCCCGCGCTCGGAGCCGGCGATCACCGCGTCGAGATTGGCCAGCGTTTCCTGCGCATCGCCGCCGCCAGCAGAGGTGAAGGCGAGCACGCGTGCCGCCTGCCCCTCATCCAGCCCCGCGCCCTTGGTATAATCCCCGCTGACATCCATGCGGCCTTCGCCGAGGAGATCGCGCACGCCGTCGGGGCCGATCTTGTCGAGCTTGTCGATGGCGCGCAAAACCGTGAGCCGCTGGCCGGCCTTGTCGTCGCCGCCGAGCCCGATTGCTTCCATCACGCCGTCGAGGATCTTGCGGTTGTTGACCTTGATGACGTACTGGCCGGAAAGGCCGAGCGCTTCCATCGTGTCGGCGGCCATCATGCAGATCTCGGCATCGGCAGCGACCGAGGCCGCGCCGACGGTATCGGCATCGAACTGCATGAATTGCCGGAACCGCCCCGGGCCGGGCTTCTCGTTGCGGAAGACCCAGCCGGAGCGGTAGGAGCGGTAGGGCTTGGGCAGAGCGTCGAAATTCTCCGCCACATAGCGCGCGAGCGGCGCCGTCAGGTCATAGCGCAGCGAGAGCCATTGCTCGTCATCGTCCTGGAAGGAGAAGACGCCCTCGTTCGGGCGGTCCTGATCGGGCAGGAACTTGCCGAGCGCGTCGGTATATTCGATCAGCGGCGTCTCGACCGCCTCGAAACCGTAGAGCTCGTAGACCTCCCGGATCTTCTCCAGCATCGTATTCGCCGCCGCGAGATCCTGCGGGCCGCGATCGATGAGGCCGCGCGGCAGGCGCGCCTTCAGCTTGTCGGATTTCTTCTTGTCGGCCTTGGTTTTGCCGGCGGATTTCTTCTCGTCCGGATTGGACATTGCGTGCGTTTTCCCAGAGATGCGAGACGGATGCGCGGGTGGTAGCGCGGCAATGGGTCAGCCGCAAGGCGGTTTCGCCGGGACGGGTAAATTTGTTCATTGTTTGTTCGGTTTTCTCGCTTAAACTATGCGAATGAGCGAGATCGCATTCCGATTCGGCGAGATGGCCGTGAGCTGGCGCGAGGTGGCGATCGCCGGGTTCTTCCTGGCGGTGATCCTCGTGATCTGGCTCGCGCGCCCCGCCCGCGAGCGTCATCTGGCGCGGCAGGTGGAGGAGATGGCGCGCGTTCAGGCCGAGATGGCCGGGCGCGTGCAGAGCTTCACCGACGTGTTCGGCGCCCGCCAGGGCGATTTCGCCCGTATGCTGGCCGAGCGGATCGATCGCGGCACGCATGTTCAGGCGGAGACGCTCGGGCGGCTGAACGAGCGGCTGGCGGTGATCGACGCCGCGCAGGCCAGTCTCTCGGAACTGACCAACCAGGTGGCGGGGCTGCAGCGCGTACTCTCCAACAAACAGGCGCGCGGGGCCTTCGGGCAGGGGCGGATGGAGGCGATCGTGCGCGATGCGCTGCCCGCAGACGCTTATGCCTTCCAGCCGACGCTCGGCAACGGCACCCGGCCCGACTGCATCATCCGCCTGCCGGGTGACCATCGCCCGCTGGTGATCGACGCGAAATTCCCGCTCGAGGCCTTCTCTGCCTTTCGCGAGGCGCGCGAAAGCGAGGCACGGGCGCGCGCGGCGCAGAAGCTGCGCGGAGATATCGGTACGCATATCAAGGACATATCCCAGAAATACCTGATCGCCGGCGAGACCCAGGACGTGGCGATGATGTTCGTGCCCGCCGAATCGCTGCATGCGGATCTGCAGGAGCATTTCGAGGATCTGGTGCAACGCGCCTATCGCGCCCGGGTGATGATCGTCTCGCCCTCGCTGCTGGTCCTCGCCATCCAGGTCATGCAGGGGCTCGCTCGCGATGCGCGCATCCGCGAGGAGGCGCAGGTGATCCAGCGCGAGGTCGGGCGGCTCGTCGCGGATGTGACGCGGCTCGGGGAGCGGGTCGAGCGGCTCGACCAGCATTTCCGGCAGGCGCAGGAGGATGTCGGGCAGATCCGGATCTCGTCGGAGAAGATCACCCGCAGGGGCCAGCGCATCGAGAATCTCGAATTCGCGGAGGAGGGGAGCGGGCAGGACGACATGTTCACCACCCCGCCGGTGCTCTCGCGGGCGCGCCGCAATGGCTGAGCGGCTCAGACGGGCTTTTCCATATAGACGCGCGTGAACCCCTTCTCCTGAACCAGCCCGGTCTCGCGATAGCCCAGCCGCGCATAGAGCGCGCGGTTCTCGTGCATCAGTTCGTGCGTATAGAGCGTGACCGCGCCATGCCCCGCCTGCCGCGCCGTATCTTCGGCGAATGCCATCAGCGCGCGCCCGAGCCCCCGTCCCCGCGCGCGATCCGCCACGGCGATGTTGTCGAGCAGGAATTGCGCATCATCCGCGAGCAGCACGACGAAGCCGGCAACGCCTTGCGCATCGCTTCCAACATATATGCGCCGGGCTGCAATATGCGCCGCGTAATCGTCGTTCATCGGGCCGGGAGGCTTGCCGAGCCGGTCGATATAGGGGCTGTAGGCCTCGCATACGATCTGCGCGACGGCAGCAAGGTCGTCGATACCGGCTGGTCGGATCTCTGTGAAGCGCGCGTCCATCGCCTCAGCCGAAGCGCGTGCCGATGCGGGCGAGATCGCGATTGAACGCGTCGAGCTCTTCGGAAATGGCCGCATGCATGGCGACCGCGACATCGGGATACTCTTCCAGAACGCGCCGGATCAGGCTGACCGAGAGGCGCAGCACCACGGAGGGCGCGCGTGCCGTGGCCGTCGCCGGACGATGCCCGCGCACGATCAGGGCCGTCTGCCCGATCAGATCACCCCGCCGCGCCACGATGACCGGCTTGCCGCCGCCCGTATCGAGCCCGATTTCGCCCTCGGTGACGACATAGCCGGCATCCGAACGGTCGCCCTTGCGAAACAGCACATCCCCTTGACGCAGGCGGCGCCGGTCGGCGGCGAAGGCGAGCAGCCGCAGGCCGTCGCGGTCGAGCAGCCCCAGAAGCGGTGCCTGAGCGAGCATGGCGATGTCGTCGTCGAGCGACATGGGGTTTCCGATCCGCCCGTCAGGGCACGAGCTTGTAGCCGCCGCCTTCCGTCACCAGCAGCGAAACGGCCGAGGGGTCCGGCTCGATCTTCTGGCGCAGGCGATAGATATGCGTCTCGAGGGTATGCGTGGTGACGTTGGCGTTGTAGCCCCAGACCTCGGCCAGCAGCGTATCGCGCGCCACCACCTGCTGATCCGCCCTGTAGAGGAAGCGCAGGATGGCGGTTTCCTTTTCCGTGAGCTTGAGCTTGGAGCCGCTTTCGGTGACGAGCAGTTTCGCGCCGGGTTTGAAGCTATAGGGGCCGATCTGGAAGACGGCATCTTCGCTGGCCGCATATTGGCGCAGCTGGGCGCGGATGCGCGCGAGGAGGACGGCGAATTTGAAGGGTTTGGCGACGTAGTCGTTGGCGCCCGCTTCGAGGCCGAGCACGGTATCGGAGTCGGAGCCCTGCGCGGTCAGCATGATGATCGGCGAGCGGAACCCGTGCTTTCGCATGAGCTTGACCGCCTCGCGGCCATCCATGTCGGGCAGGCCGACATCCATGATGGCGAGATCGACGCGCGTCTCGCGGACCGTGCTCATGGCCCCGCCGGCATTCTCGGCCGTGGAGACGTCGAACTCCTCGTGCAGGGCGAGCTGCTCGGCGAGCGTCTCGCGCAGGTCCTGATCGTCATCGACGACGAGAATGCGATGGGCTTTCGACATGTGACACTTTCCTCGACTTCGCGGGTGTGCTCGCAACCGGTTCTTGACAGGCCGGTACAGATTCTCACCCATGCGCAGAGTAACCCGGGCCGATGTCAGGGCAAGGCCTGCGCTGCGGGCATACCGCGTCAACCACAGGGAAATGGCATGAATCGGCGATTCCTGGCAAGAATCCACGTTCTTCCCGCACCGCGCGATCGCTGTCGCGGCTGGCTGGTCGTCGGTGGGCGCATGCTGCCCTGTGCCATCGGCAAAGGCGGCTTGACGCGGTGCAAGCGCGAGGGCGACGGTGCCACGCCGATCGGTGATTTCTCCATGCTGGCGCTGTTTTTCCGCCCCGACCGGCACCCGCCGCGTCCTCTGACCGGCTTGCCGGCGCGGGCCATTCGCCCGCATGACGGCTGGTGCGACGATCCCGCCGATCCGCGCTACAATCGCCTGATACGCCTTCCGGCAAGCGCCCGGCACGAACGCATGTGGCGCGATGACGCGCTCTATGACCGCGTCGTCGACATCGCCTGGAACCGCCTGCCGCATCCCCTGCGCGGGCGCGGCAGCGCGATCTTCATGCATGTCGCGAGACCCGGCTTCGCGCCCACGGAGGGCTGCGTCGCGCTGGCTTTGCCGGAATTACGGCGCCTGCTCGCGCGGATCGGGCCGCGCACCCGGCTCGTGATCGGCCAGGATGTCAGGCGACAGCGCGATCCGAAGGCTGCGCCAGCCAGGCATCGAGCGCCGCGCGCGCCCGGTCGGTGAGCGCGTGCTTGCGGGCGATGGATTTCGCCGAGCCGCGCAGGCGCTTGCCGTTCTCGGCGACCGGCGCCTTCTCCAGCGGCGGGAACAGGCCGAAATTGATGTTCATCGGCTGGAAGGAGCGCGGCCCCTCGTCGATGCTCTCGATATGACCGCCGGTGATGTGGTTGGTGAGCGCGCCGAGCGCCGTCTCCGCCGGCATCGGGCGCAGCGGCTGGCCGAGACGTTCCGCGGCGCAGAAGCGCCCCGTCAACAGCCCGATCGCGGCGCTCTCGACATAGCCCTCGCAGCCGGTGATCTGCCCGGCAAAGCGCAGGCGCGGCATGGCCTTGAGCCGCAGCGTCTCGTCGAGCAGGCGGGGCGAGTTGAGATAGGTGTTGCGGTGGATACCGCCGAGACGGGCGAACTCGGCATTCTCGAGGCCCGGAATCATGCGCAGGATCGCGGCCTGGGCGCCGTATTTCAGCTTCGTCTGGAAGCCCACCATGTTGTAGAGCGTGCCCAGCGCATTGTCTTGGCGCAGCTGGACGATGGCATAGGACTTGACTTCCGGATCGTGCGGATTGGTCAGGCCGACGGGTTTCATCGGGCCATGGCGCAAGGTCTCGCGCCCGCGCTCGGCCATCACCTCAATGGGCAGGCAGCCGTCGAAATAGGGGGTGTCGGCCTCCCATTCCTTGAACTCGGTCTTGTCGCCGGCCAGCAGCGCGTCGATGAAGGCCTCGTACTGGTCCCGGTCGAGGGGGCAGTTGATGTAATCGGCGCCGGTGCCGCCCGGGCCGACCTTGTCGTAGCGGCTCTGGAACCAGGCCTTGGACATGTCGATGGATTCGCGATGCACGATCGGGGCGATGGCGTCGAAGAATGCGAGTGCGGTTTCGCCGGTAAGCGCGCGGATACCCTCGGCCAGGGCCGGGGAGGTGAGGGGGCCGGTGGCGATGATCACCTTGTCCCAGTCGTCCGGCGGCAGGCCGGCCACCTCGCCGCGATCGATGGTGATCAGCGGATGGGCTTCGAGCGCAGCCGTCACGGCATCCGAGAACCCGTCGCGATCCACCGCCAGCGCGCCGCCGGCGGGAACCTGATGGGCGTCGCCCATGCGCATGATCAGCGAATCGAGCCGGCGCATCTCCTGATGCAGCAGCCCGACGGCATTGGCCTGCGCGTCATCCGAGCGGAAGGAGTTCGAGCAGACGAGTTCGGCGAGACCTTGCGTCTTGTGGGCATCGGTCATGCGCTGCGGGCGCATTTCGTGGAGAATCACCGGCACGCCGCATTGCGCAACCTGCCAGGCGGCTTCCGAGCCGGCCAGGCCGCCGCCGATGACGTGGACGGGAGCGATATCGCTTTGACGGGTCATGATCTGCCTCGCAGGCCTTTGTCTCGAAAGGCGTTTCCTGCAGTCGGAATTAGCAGCAGCCCGCCCGCGGGACAAGGGCGGCACTGCGTACCGATCGTACGCCTTACGCGCCGTCTGACATGCTTGACGCTGGGTTACAGTTGCCAGCGCGCGCGTCGTCCCGCACACTCGCCGTCATGTGCACATGATGATTCACGTCGATACGATGCACGCGATAAGGGAGGGCGCCATGACGGTACGCCAGGTTCTTTCCAACAAGGGGGCGCAGGTCGTCACCATCTCGCCGGATGCCACTTTGTCTCAGGCGGCGGCACTGCTCTCGGAGAAGCGCATCGGCGCCACGGTCGTCAGCGAAGACGGGCGCGCTGTCGCCGGGATCCTGTCGGAGCGTGACATCATCCGCGCCGTGGCGCAGGACGGGGCCGGGGCGCTGGATGCAGCCGTCTCGCGCTTCATGACCCGCGATGTCGTCACCTGCAGCATGAGCGCGGATACCGACCATCTGATGCGCCTGATGACCAACGGCAAGTTCCGCCACGTGCCCGTCGTCGAGGACGGGGTGCTCGCCGGTATTATCTCGATCGGTGACGTGGTCAACCGGCGCCTGGCCGATATCGAGGCCGAGCAGCAGGCGCTGAAGGATTACATCGCCGCAGGCTGATCGGGCCGTTTCCGGATCAGCGCATGGCTGCCGCGAGGGCTTTGGCCTCGGCGAGCAACTCGCGGATATCGGGCATGGCGCGTCGCGTGGCGTCTTCGCCGAGCGCGATGATCTCGTCCGCGCGGTGAAAATCGAACAGGCCGATTTTTGCGAGCTTGGGTGAGATCATCAGATCCGGAGGGTCGCCGGCAAGGCGGGCGCGCGAGATCCGGTCCTGAGTGATGTTGAAGGCGTCCAGCATCACCTTGGCCATCCCGGGTGCAAAGCGCCGTGCCGCATCGCGCCCGCGCAGGCTCTCGGCCACATTGTCGGCCATGTCGAGCATGGGGCCGAGAAGCCCGGGGCGCCCGTTATCCTCCTCGGAATCCGGCTTTTCTTCCTCCGGGATCTCGTATTCGTCCTCGATGGACTGGATGGTGGTGCCGCGCAGTTTCAGGTCGCCGTTGAGATTGACGCAGAGCACCACGTCGGCCCCGAGCGCCCGGGCGGCGGTGACGGGGACCGGATTGACCAGCGTCCCGTCGACGAGCAGGCGGTTGCCGATGCGAACCGGATCGATGATGCCGGGCAGGGCATAGGAGGCCTGGACCGCCGGGAGCAGGCGCCCGCGCGTAAGCCAGATCTCGTGACCCGTCATGATTTCCGTGGCGATCGCGCCGAAACGGATCGGGAGGTTTTCGATGCGCATCCCGCCCAGATCCTCCTCCAGGAGCTGGCGCAATTTTTCGCCCGCGATCAACCCGGAAGCGCTCAACGAAAAGTCGAGCAGGCCGAGGACGCGTGCCCGTGTCAACGACCGGGCGAAAGTTTCGAGATCATCGAGCTTGCCTGCAGCATGGCACCCCCCGACGACTGCGCCGATCGAAGTTCCCGCCACCATGTCGGGGACGATCCCCTCCTGCGCCAGAACCCGCAGCACGCCGATATGTGACCAGCCCCGCGCCGCCCCGCCGCCCAGCGCGATTCCGATCTTCAGGCCGTTATGCGTTGCATCCATGGGTTGGCTCTGTCTGTACGCTTTGGGCAATATCGAATCAATTCGTCAAGCGCGATCCAAACATAAACGCGCCGCATCAAAAATTGCATAGGGTCAAACGGTCCCACGTCAAACTGAAAACCTGTTCAGACGACAGATGGTGGCCATCCACGACGATGCTTCCGGGCCCAAACCATACCAAAGAATCTTTATAGATTGTTTTTAACCAAATATAAAATCAGAAGATGCTTTTTGGGCTCCGACGCGCCTTGAACCATGAATGGCGGAAAACGCGATAGTTATTGCATACGAGCAGTGGGTTGGAAATCCGGCTCCCGGCGCTTTGCTCGGTACCGTCAGGAGTTGATTGACCGGCATGCCAATCAGTTTTTTCCCCAGGGCCGGGCAAATCCTGGTCTGCAACTTCTCTGACTTCAAGAAGCCGGAAATCAATAAAATTCGGCCAGTGATCGTGGTTTCTCCTCGCCTTCCTCACCGAAGCCAAATTGTTACTGTCGTTCCGATCAGCACAACGGCACCGGAGCACGACCTTCCTTTCGTTGTCCGGCTTTCGAAAAACTATCACCCGCAGGAAAAAGATGAACTGCCGTGCTGGGCGAAATGCGACATGATCATGAACATTGCCCGAGATCGACTGGACGGGTTCAAGATCGGGCGGCGGAAATGGGAAACGCCCGAGGCGAGCGCTGAGGATCTCACTGCAGTGCAACACGGCATGATACACGGCCTAGGAATGAGCCACTTGCTCAAGTCGGAATAATGAAATATACAACCATGGTATCCCGGTCATCGGGCTTTAAGACCTGGCTTCCAGGCAGGTTGCTCGCAGAGCGATGACAAGCTCAGAGCAACCTAGGTATTTTCCGAACAACCCCGCTTTTGCGGGGTTGTTTCGTTTCAGCGCATGCACGGACCGCGCCTTAATTTTGCCTCTCATTGCCGGTCTTGAGGCGTTACGCCAATCTCGTACGCATATCGAGCCGATTCCCGGGAGCGGATATTGAGGCAGTTGATTCTGGTCGCAGTGATGGCCGCCTTTCTCGGTGGTTGTGCGCTTTTCTCGTTCCGCGACACATCGGGCATCACCACCGATCACAGCCACGCCCGCAGCATGGCAGAAGCGGTCACGGCATATCGGGCGCAGAAGGGACTTGGTCCGGTCACGGTCGATCGCAGCCTGATGCGCGCCGCCGACGAGCAGGCCCGCGCCGTTGCCGCCATGGATGATCTCGACCATCACGCTGCCGGTCGCTTCGGTAGCCGCATGACCCGCAACGGGATCAACGGCGCGGCGGCGGAGAATCTCCAGGCCGGCGCGCAGACGCCCGAGCGGGTGCTGCAGCGCTGGCAGGCTTCCAGCTATCACGATGAGAACCTTCTGATGCCGGAGGCGCGGCGTATCGGCTTCGTCAAGGCAGAGGCGCCGGGCACCCGTTTCGGCATATTCTGGGTGATGGTGCTGGCCGATTGACGCCGGTCAGCTTTCCGCCGGCTCAGCTTTCGCCGGCGTGGTCGCGATAGGCGTGGCGCCCGCCCTGCCAGTCGCGGATAATCATCTCGCCGCGCGCGTGCGCCTCCAGCGCATCGGGGTTGAGCACCGCCTTGCCCGCGCCGCCGGGAATATCCAGCACATAAAAGAACTGGCACAGGCCCGACAGCCGCCCGCGCAGGGCGCCGACCAGGGCGCGACCCTCGGCGATCGTGGTGCGGAAATGGGCGGTTCCCGGGGCCAGATCGCCATGATTGAGATGATAGGGCTTGATGCGCAATTCGACGAAGCCGCGCATCAGCGCCGTCAGCGTGTCGAGGTCGTCATTGACGCCGCGCAGAAGCACGCTCTGCGAGAGCATCGGGATCCCCGCATCGACGAGTCGAGTGATCGCGGCGCGGGCATTCTCCGTAAATTCCTTCGGATGATTGGCGTGCAGGGCCACATAGACCGTCTTCCCGGCACGCTTGAGCGCCGTGATCAGCGCGTCGTCGACATGCGCCGGCGCAACCACGGGAACGCGCGTATGCAGACGCACGATCCGGACATGCTCGATCTCCGCGAGCCTTTCCATCAGATAGTGCATGCGGGCGGGGGAAAGGATCATCGGATCGCCGCCTGTGAGGATCACCTCCCAGATTTCCGGATGATCGCGCAGATAGGCCAGCGCCTGATCGAGCTCCGCGCGCGGCAGCGCCCCGCCATGCTGGGGGCCGACACTCTCGCGGCGAAAGCAGAAGCGGCAATAGACCGGGCAGACCTGCACCACCTTCAACAGTGCGCGATCGGGATAGCGATGCACGATGCCGGGAACGGGGCTGTGCGCTTCGTCGCCGATCGGATCGGTGAGCTCCTCGGGGAGGGTTCGAAGCTCGCGCGCATCGGGGACGAACTGGGCGGCGATCGGGTCATGCGGATCGGCCGCGTCGATCTGCTCCGCCATCTCGGGGGTGACCGCGATGGCATAGCGCTCGGCGACCGCATCGAGCGATGCGCGTGCGCCGTCGGGGGCGAGGCCGGCTTCGATCAGCGCGTCGGGGCTGCGCAACGTGCGCTCCGCCATCAGCTTTCTCCTCTCGATTCGGCCACGGGCGTCCAGATCACCTGATCGATACGCTGGGCCCCCGTCGCCAGCATGACCAGGCGATCGAGGCCCAGCGCGACGCCGCTCGCCGGCGGCATCAGGGCAAGCGCTGCGAGGAAATCCTCGTCGATCGGATAACGCTCGCCATAGACGCGTTGTTTCTCGTCCATCTCGGCCTCGAACCGGGTACGCTGGACAAGCGGATCGGTCAACTCGCCGAACCCGTTCGCGAGCTCGACGCCGCAGGCATAGATCTCGAAACGCTCCGCGAGACGCGGATCGTCCGGGCAGGGCCGCGCCAGTGCCGCCTCGGCGACGGGGTAGCGGTCGAGCACGGTCAGCCGCCCACGCCCGAGCTGCGGCTCGATCCGCTCGACGAGTATCCGGCTGAAGATATCCGCCCAGTTATCGTCTTGTGCCACACGGATCCCGACCGAGCGCGCCGCCCGGGCAAGCGCCTCCCGATCAGTGCCGCCGTCATCGCGCAGGCTCGCCAGCAGATCGATCCTGGCGTGATCGGCAAAGGCCTGCGCCACCGGGACGCGCTCGTGGGGCGCGAAGGGATCGGCCTCCACCCCGCGATGGCGAAAGCGCGTTGCCCCCGCAATTTCTGCGGCACGCGCGATCAGGGCAGCGCAATCGGCGATGATCGCGTCATAGGGCGCATTCGCGCGGTACCATTCCAGCATCACGAATTCCGGATGGTGCAGCGGCCCGCGTTCGCGGTTGCGGAAGACCGGTGCGAAGGCGAACAGCGCGCTCTCGCCCGCGGCCAGCAGCTTCTTGCAGGCGAATTCGGGTGACGTATGCAGATAGAGCGGCTGCGCGACGCCGTCATGGCCGAGCATCTGCGTCGCGAAAGCGTGCAGATGCGCCTCGTTTCCAGGCGAGATCTGCAGGATCGCGGGTTCGACCTCGACGAAACCCTCGGCCTCGAACCAGCCCCGCAGGCCGCTGCGGATACGGTTGCGGGCGAGGAGTGCCGGGCGCCGATCCACATGAACTTCCGGTCGCCACCATTGCGTCATCGCCGATCGACCCCATCTCTCGTCTGCGCTCCATGCGCGAATGCACGCGCACGCTCTGGACCCGAAGGCGTTATCGGGTTAAGCCCACGCGATGCAAGGTTCAAGACCGCTCTCGCGGTTGATCAGCAACAGGGTCGAAAATGGCAAAGGTTTTGGCGAGCGCGCTGCGCAAGGGTAACGTCGTCGATATCGACGACAAGCTCTATGTCGTCCTCACGGCGCAAAACATCCACCCGGGCAAGGGTACGCCCGTGACCCAGCTCGATCTGCGCCGGATTTCCGACGGCACCAAGATCTCGGAACGCTACCGCACCACCGAGCAGGTCGAGAAGGCCGTCGTCGAGGATCGCAACCACACCTTCCTTTATGATGACGGCGAAGGGTTCCATTTCATGAACCCGGACAATTACGAGCAGGTCGCGATGACCCGCGAGGATATCGGCGACCAGGCGGCCTTCCTGCAGGAGGGCATGACCGTGAGCCTGAAGCTGCATAACGGCCTGCCGATCGCGATCGAACTGCCCCAGCGCGTCACCCTCGAAGTCGTCGAGACCGAGCCGACGGTGAAGGGCCAGACGGCTTCGTCCTCCTACAAGCCGGCCATGCTCAATAACGGCGTGCGCACCATGGTGCCGCCGCATATTGCCACCGGCACGCGCATCGTGGTGATGACGGAGGATGCCTCCTACGTGGAGCGCGCCAAGGACTGATGCGTCTCACGCATCCGGCAATGCGCGCGCCCCGGCATGACCGGGGCGTTTTGCGTCTCAGGTCCTGACCATGAATGCACTGCCGCTACGCGGTGGATCGATCCCGAGCCATTGCGTCACCGTGGCGCCGATATCCGCAAAGCTTTCCCGCAACCCGATCGTGCCGCCCGCGATTCCGGGGCCGAAGCCGATGACGGGGACCTGTTCACGGGTGTGATCGGTGCCGCGCCAGGTGGGATCGTTGCCGTGATCGGCGGTGAGGATGCACAGATCGCCGGGCCGCAGGGCCGCCTCGATCTCCGGCACGCGCCGGTCGAAGGCCTCGAGTGCGGCGGCATATCCGGGCAGGTCGCGGCGGTGGCCGTAATCGGAGTCGAAATCGACCAGATTGGCGAAGATCAGCCCGCCTGCGGGAAGACGGTCGAGCGCTTCGATGGCCGCGGTGAGGCATGCATCGTCGCCGGACGGCTTGACCTCCTCGCCCGTGTGACGATGGGCGAAGATGTCGCCGACCTTGCCGACGCTGATCGCAGCGCGCCCGGCCTCGTACAGCCGGTCGAACAGGGTGCCCTCCGGCGGGGACATGGCGAAATCCTTGCGGTTGGCGGTGCGGCTGAATCCGGTCTGCGGATCCCCCTTGAAGGGCCGCGCGATGACGCGGGCGATCTTCAACGGGTCGCACAGGCGCCGGGTCAGCGTGCAGATTTCATAGAGCCGCGCCAGCCCGAACTGCTCCTCATGGGCGGCAATCTGCAGGACGCTGTCGACGGAGGTGTAGCAGATCGGCTTGCCCGTGCGCAGATGCTCCGCGCCCCATTCCTCGACGATGGCCGTGCCCGGGGCGTGTCGGTTGCCCAGGATGCCGGGAAGATCAGCCTCGCTGATGATTGCATCGGTCAGCCATTGCGGGAAGGTCGGCTGCGTGTCGGGGAAATAGCCCCAGTCGAAATCCACCGGACAGCCGGCGATCTCCCAATGTCCCGAGGGCGAATCCTTGCCCCGCGACGTCTCCACCGCGTGCCCCCAAAGCGCTGCCGGCTCGCCGTCCGGCATCAGATCGCGAAAGGTTTTTCCGCCCGCGGCGCGCATGGCGAGGCCGAGGCCCAGCCGCGCCAGGTTTGGAAGGTGCAGCGGGCCAGCGCGCAGACCGGTGCGGTCGCCGGCACCGGTGGCGCAGCCCTGTGCGATATGGCCGAGCGTGTCCGCACCGGCATCGCCATAGGCCGCAGCATCGGGCGCGCCGCCGATCCCCACCGAGTCGAGGACGATCAGGAGGGCGCGTGTCGGGGTGTCCGCCATGATCAGGTCAATCGGAAACGATACCGGCACCCGACGCTTCGAGATCGAAGGCTGCCGAGAACAGAGCCTGGGTATAGGGGCTTTGCGGCGCGTCGAAGACCTGGTCCGCCGCACCCTGCTCGACGACGCGACCATTCTGCATCACGATGACATGGTTCGCCAGAGCACGAACCACCTTGAGATCATGGCTGATGAACATGTAGGCGAGTTTGCGCCTCTCCTGCAATTCGCGCAAGAGCTCGACGATCTGGGCCTGAACCGACATGTCGAGCGCCGATGTGGGTTCGTCGAGGAGCAGGAATTGCGGCTCCAGCGCCATGGCGCGCGCGATGGCGATGCGTTGGCGCTGGCCGCCTGAGAATTCGTGCGGGTAGCGGTCCATGGCGGACGGATCGAGCCCGACATCGATCAGCGCACGCGCCACGATCTCGCGGCGCTCATTGCTGGACAGGCCACGATTGAGCACCAGCAGGCCTTCCTCGACGATCTGCGTCACGGACATGCGCGGTGAAAGCGAGCCGTAAGGATCCTGGAAAACGACCTGCATATTCTTGCGCAAGGGCCTGATCTGCTTGGATTTCAGCCCGTCGATCCGGTTGCCGAGGAAGACGACGGGGCCCTGCGAGGAGATCAGGCGCAGGATCGCGAGGCCGAGCGTCGTCTTGCCCGAGCCGGATTCGCCCACGACGCCCACGGTCTCGCCCTGGCGCACCGTGACGCTGACCTCGTCGACCGCCTTCACGTGATCCACGGTGCGCCCGAAAAAGCCCCTCTTGATCGGGAACCACACCTTGATCGGCCCGGCCTCCACCACGATCGGAGCGCCATCGGGCACCGGGCGCGGGCGGCCCTTCGGCTCGGCAGCGAGCAGGCGCTTCGTATAATCGTGCTGCGGGTTTCCGAAAACCTGCGCCACCGGGCCGGTTTCCACGATCTTGCCGTTCGTCATCACGCAGACCTTGTCGGCGATGCTGCGCACGATGCCCAGATCATGGGTGATGAAGAGCATCGCCATGCCCAGCCGCTTTTTCAGATCGGCGAGCAGCGCGAGAATCTGTGCCTGCACGGTCACGTCGAGCGCCGTGGTCGGCTCGTCGGCGATGAGCAGGTCCGGCTCGTTGGCGAGCGCCATGGCGATCATCACGCGCTGGCGCTGGCCGCCCGACATCTGGTGAGGATAGGCATCGAGGCGTTGCGCAGCATCGCGGATGCCGACGAGTTCGAGCAGTTCGAGCGTGCGCGCTTTCGCTTCCTTGTCGCTCAGGCGCCGGTGAAGCCGCAGGATCTCGGCGACCTGGCGCGAGATCGTGTGCAGCGGGTTCAGAGATGTCATCGGCTCCTGGAACACCATGGTGATGTCGGCACCGCGCACCTTCATCATCTCAGGCTCGCTCGCCGGCAGCAGATCCTTGCCCTTGAACAGGATCTGGCCGGTGGGATGCGATGCCGACGGGTAGTTCAGGAGCTTGACCACGGAAAGCGCCGTGACCGACTTGCCGGATCCGGATTCGCCCACCAGCGCGACGGTTTCACCGGGCGCGACATCGAACGACACCCGGTCGACCGCCAGCACCGAGCCCTCGCCCTGGCGGAAGGCGACGGACAGATCGCGCACGGACAGGATCGGCGAGGTCATACGCGCTCCATTCTCTTGGTTTCGGGCGATACGGCAAAAGCGCGCCCGTCATGAACCGCATATCGGGCTTCCCGTCCCAGCGGGGAGGAATTGAGGGTGCAAGGAGCGTTTTGTGACATGCGTCGGCGTCGACTGTTTTGCAAGCGGTCCACCCCACCCTTGATGCCTCTCCTGAGGGGAGGGAGATCCGGCGAGCGCTTCATGAAGGCGCCTCCCTCCCCGGCGGGGAGGGAACGTGAATGGGGAGAGCGGGGGAATACCATGGCCGCCATCACGAAAACGTCTTTCGCGGGTCGAAGGCGTCGCGCACCGCCTCGCCGATGAAGATCAGGAGGCTCAGCATCAGCGCGATGACGAAGAAGCCCGTCAGGCCGAGCCAGGGCGCCTGCAGGTTCGCCTTGCCCTGGGCCAGGAGCTCGCCGAGCGAGGCCGATCCGGGCGGGAGGCCGAAGCCGAGGAAGTCGAGCGAAGTCAACGTCGTGATCGAACCGTTGAGGATGAAGGGCAGGAAGGTCAGCGTAGCGACCATGGCATTGGGCAGGACATGCTTGACCATGATCTTGCCGTCCGACTGGCCGAGCGCACGGGCGGCGCGGACATATTCGAAATTCCGCGCGCGCAGGAATTCGGCGCGTACCACGCCCACGAGCGCAACCCAGCTGAACAAGAGCAATATCCCCAATAACACCCAGAATGTCGGCGTTATGATCGAGGCGATGATGATCAGCAGATAAAGCGCCGGAATCGCCGTCCAGATCTCTATGAAACGCTGGAAAATCAGATCCGTCCAGCCGCCGAAATAGCCCTGGACCGCGCCGGCGAAGACGCCGATAACCGAGGAAACGGAGGCGAGGATCAACCCGAACAGCACCGAAATGCGAAATCCGTAAATCAGTCGCGCCATCACGTCGCGCCCCTGATCGTCGGTGCCGAGCCAGTTCCATTCGATATCACGGCAGGTGCTGCCACCGGTGATCCTTGCGACGTTCTCGCACTGGGAATCGTCGAGCATCCACGTCGGCGGGGATGGGGCGGGCACGGGGAGCGAGAGATTGTGCGTCGTGTAGTGGAAGCGGATCGGCGGCCAGAGCGCCCAGCCGTGCTCGTCGATCGCATCGGCGATCAGCGGTTCGCGGTAGTCCGCGAGCGGCAGAAAGCCGTCATCGATGAACTTGTCCTCGGGGTGATCCTGGAAGATCGGAAACAGGATCTCTCCCTTGAACGACACCATGATCGGCCGGTCATTCGCTAGGAATTCGGCGAACATGGCGAGGATGAACAGAACCATGAAGATCCAGAAGGACCAGTAGCCGCGCTTGTTCGCCTTGAAATTATCCAGTCGTCGCCGGTTGATCGGCGAAAGGTTGAGCCACCCCCGATCGGGTTGTGGCGGTGCGAGGGGCTGCGTCACCGGCGCATTCATGAGCGACCCCCATGGAATGCCGGGTTCGTCGATGATTTTGCACGCGGGTCCACCCCACCCCTGATCCCTCCCTTGAGGGGAGCGAGACGGGTCGCGGCCTTCATGACGGGGCCTCCCTCCCCGGCGGGGAGGGAACGAGGGTGGCGAGAGCGACAGTTTCGCATGATCACCATCTCAAACCTCCCGCGTCTCGAAATCGATGCGCGGATCGATCCAGACATAGGTGAGATCGGAGATCAGGTTCACGACCAGCCCGAGCAGCGAGAAGATGAAGAGGGTGGCGAAGACGACCGGGTAATCGCGGTTGACGATGGATTCGAATGAAAGCAGCCCGAGCCCGTCCAGCGAGAAGATCGTCTCGATCAACAATGCGCCGGTGAAGAAGGCGCTGATGAAGGCGCCGGGGAAGCCGGCGACGACGATAAGCATGGCGTTGCGGAAGACATGCCCGTAGAGCACCTGCCGCTCTGAAAGCCCCTTCATTCGCGCCGTCATAACGTATTGCTTGCGGATCTCGTCGAGGAACGAATTCTTGGTCAGCAGCGTCGTCGTGGCGAAGGCGCCGATGGCCATGGCGGTGATGGGCAGTGCGAGATGCCAGAAATAGTCGAGGATCGCGGCAGGCGTCGTCACCCAGACCCAGAAGGACATGTCGGCATATTGCTCCGACCATAGCCCTCGTAGCGGGAATATCTGCCAGAAAGAGCCGCCGGCAAAAAGAACGATCAGCAGGATGGCAAAAAGGAAGCCGGGTATCGCGTAGCCGACGATGACGACCGCCGATGTCCACCAGTCGAATGGGGTGCCGTCGCGCACCGCCTTCTTGACGCCCAGAGGGATCGAGATGGCGTAAGACAGGATCGTCATCCACAGGCCGAGACTGATCGAGACGGGCAGCTTCTCCTTGACCAGATCGATCACCGAAATGTCGCGGAAATAACTCTCTCCGAAATCGAATCGGGCGAAATTCCACACCATCAACGCAAAGCGTTCATGGGCCGGGCGGTCGAAGCCGAACTGCGCTTCGAGCTGGGCGATGAATTCCGGATCGAGCCCCTGCGCGCCGCGATACCTGGAATCGCCCCCGCCGCGATCACCGCCGTTCATCTGGGCGGCCATGCCTCCGCCGCCGCCATCGCCTCCAGCGCCGCCGAAGCGCGCCGTCGCTCCCGCATCAGCGCCCTGGAGCTGCGCCAGCACGCGCTCGACCGGTCCGCCGGGCGCGAATTGTATGATCACGAATGATATCAGCATGATCCCGAAGATCGTCGGGATCATGAGCAGCAGGCGTCGCGCGATATAAGCGGGCATGGAACCTCTGACGATGCGGCGCGGCGAATCGCCGGCACGGGTGCAGCGAATCGTTATTCAGGTTGCAAGACAACGCATACAGCGTAAAGCCCGCTCACGCACGCCTCGTCGCGCTTGCGCGTTCCTCGTCGATCCACCATGTCGATATGGCGCCGACGGAGTAGCGCGGTTTGGTCTCGGGGCGACCGAACTCGTCCCAGAACGCGAGCCAGTGCGTCCCCTTGAACCACATCGGCACCCAGTAGTACCCGGCGCGCAGGACCCGGTCGAGGGCGCGCGCGGCGACATACATCTCCTCGCGGGTCTCGGCGGCGATCACCATCTCGATCAGTTCGTCGACGGCCGGATCGGCAATGCCGGCGACGTTGGGGGCACCCGGTGTCTCGGCGGCCTCCGAACCAAAAATGACGCGCAACTCACCGCCCGGCGTAAGCGAGCCGACGAAGCGGCGTGTAATGATGTCGAAATCGAAATCGTCCACGCGACGCTGATATTGCGAGGCATCCACGACGCGCAGATTGCCGTCGATTCCAATGCGTCCCAGATTGCGAATGAAGTGCAGCGTATGCGGCTCGAGTGCGCTCGAAAAATCGAGGAACTCGATGGAGAAGCGCTGGCCGTTCGGCAGCATGAGATTACGGCCCGAATAGGTGCAGCCGGCTTCCTGCAAGAGCTCCTGCGCGCGGCGCAGATTGGCGCGATCGGTGCCCGAGCCATCCGAAACCGGAGGCGAGATCGCTTCACCGAATACGCGCTCGGGAAGACGGTCGCGGAACGGCTCGAGCAAAGCCGCTTCGTCGTCCGGGATCGGCCCCTCGGCGCGCATGGGCGAGTTCTCGAAATACGATTCCGTGCGCATGTAGGAATCGTACATGATGTCGCGGTTCAGGGATTCGAAGTCGAAGAGATAGCCGAGCGCCTCGCGGATGCGCGGATCGGCGAATTTGTCGCGGCGGGTGTTGAACCACCAGCCCTGCCGCCCGGATGGCGTTTCATCGTCCAGTTCTTCCTGCAGGACGCGCCCGTCGATGCGTGCGGGGAAATCATAACCCGTCGCCCAGTCGCGCGAGGTGAATTCCTCGCGGTAGTTGAAGGCCCCCGACTTGAAGGCTTCGAAGGCCACCTGGCGATCGCGGAAATAGTCGTAGCGCACACGGTCGAAATTGTTCTGCCCGCGATTGACCGGCAGATCGGCGCCCCAGTAATCCTCGATGCGATCGTAGGAGACGAAGCGCCCGCTCTCGAATCGTCCGACGCGATAGGGGCCGGAGCCGAGCGGTGCCTGAGTCGTCGAGGCGCCGAAATTGCGCCCCTCCCAATAGGCTGCCGAGAAGATCGGCAAACCCGCCACCGACAGCGGCAAATCGCGTGACCGCCCCTCGACGAAACGCACGACGACCACATCGTCGCCCTCGGCCTCGGCGGATTCGACCATGCGCATCTGCTGCCGCAGGCTGGGATGGCCTTCTTCCTTCAGGATCGTGATCGAGAAGGCGACATCCTCGGGCGTGATCGGACTGCCGTCATGGAAGCGCGCCTCGGGGCGCAGGCGGAAGCGGTAGGTGAGGCCGTCCTCGGAACGCGAGACGGATTGGGCGACGAGCCCGTAGAGCGCATCCGGCTCGTCGGCGGCGCGGGTCATCAGGCTGTCGAAGGTCAGCCCCATGCCCGTCGCCGGATCGCCTTGCAGGATATAGGGGTTGAAGGAGTTGAACGTGCCGAACATGTCGGTGCCGAAGAAACCGCCCTTCGGCGCGTCCGGATCGGCATAGTCGAAATGGGTGAAATCCGGCCCGTATTTCAGATCGCCGAAGATCGACATCCCATGCGCCCAATCCGTGGCGGCGCGCGCGTGTCCGGGCAGCCCGGTGACGACGGCGGCGGCTGCGATGCCAGTGAAGAAAGCGCGGCGGTCGATGGTCAGCATGCGTTCCCCTTCTTTGCCCTGTGCGGGATCAACTGTCATGAAATAACAGCGATTCATTGTGGCGATAATGGCGCAAGCCCCCGCATCTGTCGAACCCCTCGGGGCAAATCCGGATGAGCTTCGACGCGCCCTGCACAACGCCCCAGCAGCCTTTGCGCGCAAACAGCTTATTCGGTTGCGCCTCAACGCGCTATAAAAGCCGGAAAGGGTGGATCGAGCCGGCCACCACGATACCGCGCCCGATACACGAGACGAGGCGCGCGACCAAACGACACGCAGGGAGAAACGCCATGGCGCAAGACGCGACGACCGGATCCGCAGGTCCCATTCTCGATAATTCAGGAAATGCGATCGAGATCCTGATGCCGCGCCCGATGGCCGCAACCGTGATCGAGCAGCTCGACCGCCGCTTCACCCTGCATCGTCTTTGGGAGGCGGATGACGCCGATGCCTTCGTCGCCGAACACGGCACACGGATTCGCGGCGTCGCCACCGGTGGCGGCACGAGCGGGCGGATCGACAAGGCGCTGATCGATGCGCTGCCGGGCCTCGAAATCGTCTCCAGCTTCGGTGTCGGCTACGATCACGTCGATGCGGCGCATGCGGGCTCGAAGGGCATCGTCGTGACCAATACGCCGGATGTCCTTACCGACGAGGTGGCCGACCTCGCCCTCGGCCTCCTGCTCGCAACCCTGCGCAAACTGCCCCAGGCCGATCGCTACCTGCGCGAAGGGCGCTGGCTCGAGAAGCCGTTCCCGCTGAGCCCGACCCTGCGTGAGCGCACGATCGGCATTCTCGGCTACGGCCGCATCGGCAAGGCGATCGCAAAGCGCCTCGACGCTTTCGGCGTCACCGTCGTGTATCACGGTCGCCGCGAGCAGCCGGGTTCGCCGCATCGCTATTATGCCGATCTCGAGGCGATGGCGCGCGACGTCGATACGCTCGTGGTGATCACGCCGGGCGGGCAGGGTACGGAGAAGCTCGTCGACAAGCGCATTCTCGAAGCGCTCGGCCCGGAGGGCGTCCTGATCAACGTTGCGCGTGGCAGTGTCGTCGACGAGGCGGCGCTGATCGAGGCCCTGCGTGGCGGCACGATTCTCTCCGCGGGCCTCGACGTGTTCGAGAAGGAGCCGCAGGTGCCGCAGGCGCTGATCGACATGGAGCATGTCGTGCTGCTGCCGCATGTCGGCTCGGCTTCGGTCCACACGCGCAACGCCATGGCGCAGCTCGTCGTCGACAACCTCGTCGCCTGGTTTACGGGCAAGGCGCCGCTCACGCCGGTGGCCGAGACGCCTTCGCCGCGATAGGCCGGGAACGCGCAGGGCACGCGTATCAAGGAACGCGCAGGGCACGCGTGTTGATGCTTGAAGAGGACCGCCGCTTTGCCTATTCAGGCTGGCGAGGAGATTGCGCATGCTCGACCGTACCGACAATTTCGGCCAGGAAGCCCAGATCGAATATCTCGACGCGCATTTTCGCGTCGTGCGTCCCGGCAAGTTCGTGCGTTGCGCGGTAACCGGCAATCCGATCCCGCTCGACAGGCTGGTCTACTGGAGCGTCGAGCGTCAGGAGCCTTACAGCTCGCACGAGGCGGTCATGGAGCGGCTGGGGATCGGCCCGAAGGGTGGGGCCGATAGCGAGCCCGGCGGCGAGTCGTAAGCTCTGCGACATAGGAATATTATCTTGACAATCTGAGGTGGCTCAGCAACCTTACGCGCATTGGTTGTGCGATAAGGGGATGAAGCATGATAACGAGCAGTCAGGAGTTGCGTCGCGGCAGCGTTTCGAGAGGTGGTTCACGAGGCGCAAATCGTGTGCGCTCGCCCGGGGCGGGCGCCGCGCCGCAATTGACGCGGGACGCCTTGCGGTTGCTTCAGGCGCTGGCGGCGCCGGGAGCACGAACACAGTTCGACCCTTTCGATGCGGATCGGGTCCTGCTCAGGAAGGCGCCCGGGCGGCCTCGCGAGGGCGTCGCCGTGACCCTCGCGGGCGGAAGCTTTGCGCGGGAAGCGTTCGAGTTGCTGATGCGTCATGACCTCATCGAGCGCGAGAACGCGGCGCGCAAGTCTGCCGGGGCGCGCAAGTCTGTCGGGGCGCGCAAGTCTGCCGAGGGGCGCGCGACGACGGAAGCGCCGGCGCTGATTTCGGAAGCGGGAAAGGCCTTTCTGGCACGGCTGAAGGCGCGGCGTGAGGCGCGGGACGACGAAGCCTTCGCGTCCCAGCACCGCGATACGACATTGCGCGACCTGCCCGATCCGTCCATGGATTCGCGGATGCACGCCGCCCCGGGCGCCGCACAGGGCGACATGCGAATTCGGGTGCGCGTCAATCAGGAAGAAAGTCCTCTGGCCTGGCTCGCGGCACGCAAGGGCGCCGATGGCGCGCCGTTGATCGATGCGGCGCAGTTTCAGGCGGGCGAGCGCTTTCGCCGCGATCTCACCATGGCCGGGATCATGCCCGGCGTGAGCATCGACTGGGACAGGCTCGGGAGCGGCGGCGGGGGCGGCGGCTATCGCGCCGGGAAGCTCGACGCGACGGAGACCTGCATCGCCGCGCGCCAGCGCGTCGCCCGGGCGGTCCGCCATCTCGGCGGCGAGGACGGCGACCTGCTCATCGACGTCTGCGGCTTTCTCACGCGGATCACCGAAGTCGAGCGCGCACGCGGCTGGCCGGCGCGCTCGGGCAAGATCATGATCGCGCGCGCCCTGTCACGGCTCGCCGATCACTACGGGCTGGCCGTCGAGGCGCGGGGAGCCTCCCGCAGCCGACGCATATTGGCCTGGTGTGCAGGGGAATCCGCCGTCGCGCACGGGGTTGCATGACGCCTTCCCGGTGAAGCGATCGGCTGAGGCCGCCGCCGGCATTGGCGGCGGCCATATTTTCGACGCGAGCAGCGCCCAGTTTCGCTGACGTGCCGACCGGGTTGCTGCGGCGCAGGGTCCCGCTTGCGGCCTGCGGATATCCGGCCCAAACTGCTCGCTTCGGGCGCGACTCGCGCCGGTCCCCGATGCGCCATCGCGATGAAGGTCTGTTGCATGCAAGAAAAATCATCGACGCCACAATCCCTGGACGAATCGGTTCTGCGCTCCGCCGAGGCGACGCTGGAGACCGTGGTGAGGGCGCGTGAAGCCGTCGAAGGGGTGATCTTCGGGCAGAAGAACGTCGTCGATCTGGCTTTGACGACCATTCTGGCCGGGGGGCACGGGTTGCTCGTGGGTGTGCCGGGCCTCGCCAAGACGAAGCTGGTCGAAACGCTCGGTACGGTGCTCGGCCTCGATGCGCGGCGCGTTCAGTTCACGCCGGACCTGATGCCCTCCGACATTACCGGTTCGGAAATCCTCGAAGAAGATGCCGATCGCCGGCGCCATTTCCGTTTCGTGCGCGGGCCGATCTTCGCGCAGCTGCTGATGGCCGACGAGATCAACCGCGCGAGCCCCCGCACCCAGTCGGCGCTTTTGCAGGCGATGCAGGAGCATCACGTTTCCGTGAGCGGCGAGCGCTACGATCTGCCGCGTCCGTTCCACGTTCTGGCCACGCAGAATCCGATCGAGCAGGAGGGCACCTATCCGCTGCCCGAGGCCCAGCTCGACCGGTTCCTGTTGCAGATCGATATCGATTATCCCGACCGCGATGCCGAAAGGCGTATCCTGCTCGAGACGACGGGCGATGCCGAGGTGCGGCCAGGTTCAGTCATGACGGGCGAATCCCTGATGAACGCACAGCGTCTGGCCCGGCGCCTGCCCGTGGGCGAGAGCGTCGTCGAGGCCATCCTCGATCTCGTGCGCGCGGCGCGTCCCGGGGAAGGGGACCCCGCCGTAACGGAGCATCTGCTCTGGGGGCCAGGACCGCGCGCCTCGCAGGCGCTGATCTTCGCTGCCCGCGCCCATGCGCTGATCCAGGGCCGGGTTTCGCCCTCTATCGACGACGTGGCGCTGCTCGCTCCACCCGTATTGAAACACCGTATGGCCTTGACCTTCGCCGCCCGCGCCGACGGCGTGACCATTTCCGATCTCGTGCGGCGTCTGACGGCGCGGCTCGGCGCGTGAGATATTGAACATGGCACGTGTGCGGGTCCTGAGCGAGGCGCAACGGCTTCCCGGACGGGCGGTCACCCTGTCGGCGCAGGATCTCGCGGCACGGCTGCCGCGCCTCGTTCTGGAAGCGCGGCGGGTCGCCGCGACCCTCGCCCACGGGATCCACGGACGCCGCCGCGCGGGCCCGGGCGAGACATTCTGGCAGTTCCGGCCCTTCAGCAGCGGCGAGCCTGCTTCACGGATCGACTGGCGCCGCTCCGGCCGCGACGATCGCCTGTATGTGCGCGAGCGCGAGTGGGAGGCAGCGCATTCCGTGCATGTGTGGATCGATCGCTCGGCTTCGATGGGATTCGGCTCAGATCTGGCGATGGCGCCGAAATGCGACCGGGCCGTGGTGCTCGGATTCGCGCTCGCCGAGAGCTTCGTCGAGGCCGGCGAGCGGGTCGGTCTGATGGGGCAGGCCCCGCCGCGGGCCGCGCGCCGCATCGCGGAGCGCTTTGCCGAAATCATGGCGGATCCGCGCGGGCAAAGCGATACGGACATGCCGCCGCGCACGCCGCTCGCACCCTATGACGAGGCGGTGATCGTCAGTGACTGCCTCAGCCCGGCCCCGGAATGGGATTCCTGCATCGAGGAGATCGCTGCGCGCGGCGCGCGCGGGCATATCCTGATGATCGTCGATCCGGTCGAGGAGAGCTTTCCCTTCGCGGGACAGGCCATGCTGGAAGACCCCGAGGCGGGTTTGCGCCTGCGCGTCGGCGATGCGGTGAGCTGGGGCGCACAATACCGCACGCGCATCGCCGCGCATCGTGATGCGCTGGAAACGGCGGCGCGGCGCAGGGGCTGGACGCTGACCATCCATCGCACCGACCGGCCCGCCAGCGAGGCGGCGCTTCGCCTGATGGCTCTCGTCCAGGCGTCGCGTTCCGGCACGGGGGTGCGATAGGCATGCTGGGTCTGCCGCTTTCCTTCGCCGCCCCGCTGGTGCTCGCCGGGCTGATCGCCCTCCCGGCGATCTGGCTGCTGTTGCGGGTGACGCCGCCCCAGCCGCGCCGGATCGCGTTTCCGCCGCTGAAGATCGTCGCGGATCTGATCCCGCGTCGGGAATCGCCGGCGCGCACGCCCTGGTGGCTGCTTCTCCTGCGCCTCGTCATCGCGGCGCTCCTGATCCTCGCCGTGGCCGGGCCGATCCTCAATCCGGCGCCGTCACTGGAAGGTGATCGCCGCACCCCCGTGCTGATGATCGTCGATAACGGCGCCGGCGCTGCGGCCGATTGGCGGCGCCATTCCGCCATCGCGCTGGAGCAGGGCGAGGCGATAGCACGTGACGGTCGCTCAATGGGCATTGTCGCGACGGCAACGCCGGCGGCGGAGATTGCCCTGAAGGCGCCGGCAACCGCGCTGGAGCGCCTGCGCGCGATCGTATCGCGGCCCCATTTTCCGCAAGCCGAGAGCTGGCGCACGCCGGTGCGTGCCTTCCTCGAAGCGCATCCCGATGCCGAGATCCTCTGGATCAGCGGCGGGGTCAGCGTGGCCGGGGAGGGCGATCTCGCCATGCTGCTGGCGGAACTGGCGCAGGATCGCCAACTCACCGTCATGCAAGCGGAGCCGCCGCCGACCCTCGCCGTGACCAATGCGCAGAATACGGCGCAGGGTCTCTCAGCCGAGATTTTGCGCAGCGGCCCGAATGCGCGCGACGAGGGGCGGGTGCGCGCGGCTGATCTGCGCGGCCTGCCGCTGGCGGAGGAGACCTTCGTTTTCCTGCCCGACGAAAACGAGACCACGGTCCGCTTCGACATCCCGATCGAACTGCGTAACGCGGTGGCGCGCATCGACATCATCGACGAGGCTTCGGCAGCGGCGACGACGCTGCTCGATTCGCGCAACCGGCGCGCCCGGGTCGGCATCGTCGCGGGCACCACACTCGATCTCGCGCAGCCACTTCTCGCGCCGACCTTCTATCTCGAGCGCGCCCTCGAACCCTATGCCGAAATCCGGGAAGGGCGCGGTGGCTCGGCCGATGCGGTGGCGGGGCTTCTCGACGAGCAGGTCTCGGTCCTCGTTCTGGCCGATATCGGGGTCCTGCCGGGCGAGACTCTGGAGCGGATCGCGGAATTCGTCGAGGAGGGCGGGCTGCTCCTGCGCTTCGCCGGGCCGCGCATGACCGGAAATATCGACGATCTGCTTCCGGTTCGGCTGCGTGACGGTGGCCGCAGCCTCGGCGGCGCGCTTTCCTGGGACTCGCCGCGCACGCTTGCCGATTTCACGCAGGAGAGCCCTTTCCACGGCCTCAACGTGCCCGAGGATCTCGGCATCTCCCGGCAGATCCTCGCCGAGCCCTCGGGTGCGCTCACCGAGCGGACATGGGCGTCGCTGGAGGACGGTACACCGATCGTCACTGCGGATCGGCGCGGCGACGGCATGACGGTGCTCTTCCATGTGACGGCTGATGCGAGCTGGTCGAACCTGCCGTTGACGGGATTGTTCGTCGACATGCTGCGCAAGACGCTGCAATTCGCGGCAGCCCCGCCCGGTGCGAGCCCGGAGGGCGGAGCGGATCGCCAGCCCGTGGCACCCCGCCTTGCCCTCGACGGGGCGGGCAATCTCGGTACGCCGCCGGCGCATGCGCGCCCGCTGACGCGCGCTTTCGAGGCGCGCGCCGGCTTCGATCATCCGCCCGGCTTCTACGGGCCGACGGAATCGGCGATCGCGGTGAACGCGTTGGGCGCCGAGGATCGCCTCGTTCCCGTCGATATCGGGATCCTCGATGCGCGCATCCTGCCGCTCGAACCGGCGGAGACCGTCGACCTGCGTCCGCCGCTCCTCGTTGCCGCTTTCGGCCTGCTTCTCATCGATACGGTTCTCGCCATGCTGCTTTCCGGACATGCTGCGGCCTTTGCCGCCCGCTTCCGCCGCGCCGCCCTCGGGACCGGCGCGATCGCGCTCGCCTTCATCGCCACATCCGCAACCGCGCCCGGCCCCGCCCATGCCGATACGATCGAGCATATCGAGGCTGCCATGGTGACTCGGCTCGGTTATGTCCGCACCCATGACTCGCGGGTCGACGAGGTCAGCCAGGCCGGTCTCGACGGGCTCTCGCGCGCACTCGCCGCGCGAACCTCGCTCGAACCGGGCGCCCCTGTGGGTGTCGATATCGAGACGGATGAGCTCGCTTTCTTTCCCATTCTCTACTGGCCGATCGTGCCCAACGCGCCGATGCCCTCCCGCGAGGCGATGCAGCGGATCGATGCCTATATGAAGAACGGCGGCATGCTGGTCCTCGATACGCGCGACGCCTCCACCAACTGGCGCCCGGGATCAGCCCGCTCGCCGGAGGCGGATTATCTGCGCCGGCTGCTCGCCGATGTCGACGTCCCGCCTTTGGAGCCAATGCCGGCCGACCATGTCCTGACAAAGACCTTCTTCATCCTCGACGAGCTCCCCGGGCGCCATGCATCCGGTGTGACCTGGGTCGAGGAGCTGCCGCCGGCGCCGCCGGAGGAGGGGATGCGTCCGGCGCGGGCGGGCGATGCCGTCTCGCCGATCATCATCACCGCCAATGACCTCGCCGGTGCCTGGGCGGTCGGCCAGCGCGGCGAGGCGATGCTGCCGGTGAGCGGCAGCGATCCGCGCCAGCGCGAGATGGCGTTTCGTGCCGGCATGAACATCGTGATGTATGCGCTGACGGGCAATTACAAGGCCGATCAGGTTCACGTTCCCGCCCTGCTGGAGCGGCTGGGCAATTGAGGAAAGCGACGTTTTGGCGAGTCTGAGCTTCACACCGCTGGTCCCCGATGCCGTCCTGATCGTTGCCGCGATCCTGGCGGCGCTGGCTGCGCTTGCGGCAGTCGTCGTGCGCGGGCCGGTGGCGCTGTTGCGGGCTGCCGCGCTCGCCGTGCTGGTGCTCGCGCTCGCTAATCCCGCCTTCGTCACGGAAGAGCGCGAGCCGGTCGATGATGTCGTCGCCCTCGTGATCGACCGGTCGACATCGCAGACGCTCGGCGATCGCGAGGAGGTGACGCAGGCCGCACGCGAGGAGCTGGAACGGCGTTTCGAAGGGCAGCGCAATATCGACCTGCGCGTCATCGAGATCGGTGATGCGGCGGGCGATGCCGGCACGGAGCTGTTCACCGGTCTCGCCAACGGCCTCGCGGACGTGCCGCCCGAGCGGATAGCCGGGGCTTTGATGATTACCGATGGTGTCGTGCACGATATTCCCGGCTCTGCGGAGGAGCTCGGTTTCACGGCACCCCTGCATGCCTTGATCACGGGATACCCGGACGAGAGCGATCGCCAGATCGACCTGATCCGCGCGCCACGCTACGGCATTGTCGGCCGCACCCAGCTCATAGAAGCCAAGGTCGGCGAGCGCGGCGGGACGGGATCCGCCATGGTCACCGTGCGGCGCGACGGGGAAGAGCTTGCGCGGCGCGAAGTGCCGACGGAAGCGCCGTTTCGCATCCCCGTCACGATCGATCGCGCCGGCCCCAATGTCGTCGAGATCGAGGTCGAGCCGCTGCCCGACGAGTTGACCATGGCCAACAACCGCGCCGTCGTCACCATCGAGGGGATCCGCGAGAATCTGCGCGTCCTGCTCGTTTCCGGCGAGCCGCATGCGGGGGAGCGGACCTGGCGCAACCTGTTGCGTTCCGACGCGAATGTCGATCTGGTGCATTTCACCATCCTGCGCCCGCCCGAGAAGCAGGACGGCACGCCGATCGACGAATTGTCCCTGATCGCCTTCCCGACCCGCGAGCTCTTCCAGGACAAGATCGGCGAGTTCGATCTGATCATCTTCGACCGTTACGCCAATCAGAGCATCCTGCCGTCGATCTATTACGACAACATCGTGCGCTATGTCCGCGAGGGCGGGGCGGTGCTGCTCGCGGCGGGTCCGGAATTTGCCGGGCGCGGATCGCTGGCGCGCACCCGGCTGTCGCCGATCATTCCCGGCGAACCGACCGGCGGCGTGCTGGAAGAACCGTTCAAGGCGCTGCTCACCGATACCGGAGAGCGCCATCCCGTGACGCGCGGCCTGCCGGGATCTGAATCCGATCCACCGGCCTGGGGTGAATGGCTGCGTGTTCTCGATACGCAGGTGACCGGCGGGCAGACGGTGATGTCCGGCGCGCAGGATCGCCCGCTTCTGGTGCTCGAGCGGCAGGAAGAGGGGCGCGTGGCGCTGCTGCTTTCCGATCACGCCTGGCTCTGGGCGCGCGGTTACCGCGATGGCGGGCCGCATGTCGATCTCCTGCGCCGCACGGCCCATTGGCTGATGCGCGAGCCGGCGCTCGAGGAAGAGGCGTTGCGCGCCACCGCTCAGGGCGAACGCATCTTCATCGAACGCCAGAGCATGGAGGACGAGGTACCTCCGGTGCAGGTGACGGCGCCGTCGGGCGCCGAGTCCACCGTGCCGCTGGAGCCGTATCTGCCGGGCCTGTTCCGCGCGGAGATCACCGGCGAGGAGCGGGGGCTGCATACCCTGCGCAACGACGACCTCGTCGCATTCGCCAGCGTCGGTCCGGCCAATCCGCGCGAGCTCGTCGATGTCTTCTCCACCACCGAGCAATTGCAGGATATCGTTTCCGAGACGGGCGGCTCGGTGCGCCGCCTCGCGCGTGATGGCGGCGACATTGCCGTGCCGCGCGTGCAGAGCGTGCGCGGCGATGCCCGCGCCTACGGCAATGACTGGATCGGTATTCGCCCGAGCGGCTCGGCCGTCGTGCTCGGCGTGTCGGTGACGCCGCTGGCGCTGGGGCTGCTGGGTCTGTTGCTGCTGCTCGGCGCCGTGCTCGCGGCCTGGCTCGGCGAAGGGCGCGGAACCACCGCGCGGCGCTGAGGCACCAGCGCGCTTGCTTTCGATCAATGCAGCCGCTTCAATGCCCGGGCTAAGAAGCGTCGACGAGATATCCGTCTCGCGCGCGAAGGAGACGCGTCAATGGCGTCCAGGCGAAAGCCCGGCCCGATCCTGCAGCCGGTTCTGCAGCCCGTCCTGCAACCCATGCCCGTGGCGATCACGGCGCTGGTGCTGCTGACGGCGCTCGGCTGGGGGGTGATGTTCGCCGAAGCGGTCTCCATGGGCTCCGGTGCCGCCGCCTTCCTGGAGGCGCTATGCGCACCCGCCGATATTCTCGGCGCGCGTTCGACGGCGGAAATGCTCTCGCGGCTCGGCATCGCCATCGGCATGTGGGTCGCCATGAGCGTCGCGATGATGCTGCCCACGGCCAGCCTGCTGATCGTCGGCTTTGCCGACCGCGTCGAGAACGAGGTTGCCGATCGCCGCCGCGCCGCGTCGCCGCTCGCGCTCGCCGCGGGTTATCTCGCGATCTGGGTGATCGTGGCGATCGTCGCGGCGACGGCGCAGGCCTTCATATCCGCCGCGCTTTCCGGAATTGCGCTGCCGCCCGCGACCGCGACGATTCTCGCCGGCGCGATCATCGGTGCGGCGGGTTTCTACCAGTTCTCGCCGCTCAAGCGCGCCTGCCTCGTTACCATCCGCCATCCTTTCGCCGAAGAGCGCGAAGCGGCGCTGACGAGCAACACGGCCGCGTTCAGGCTCGGCCTGCGGCAGGGTGTGCTCTGTGTGGGCTGCTGCTGGGCGATGATGGGCCTGCTCGTGGTGCTCGGCGCCATGAACATTCTCTGGATGGCGATCTTCGCGGTGATCATGGCAGCGGAAAAGATGGTCGATTCGCAGCGCCTGCCCAATCTCATCGGCGTGGTGATGATCCTCGCCGGAGCTGCCCTTTCGGTCTCGGCGGTGGGGCTCGCACCGCTGCGCGATGCAATCGGCTTGTGAGCAATTGCCTCTGACGCTGCGATGGGCGTTGCGGTAGGGCTTTTACGCATCCTATGATCCGATGCAGAGACGCAAGGAGACGTCCCATGACGATGGCGATCCGCATTTACGAAAACGGCGGCCCCGAGGTAATGCGCTACGAGGAGGTCGCGATCGGCGATCCCGGTCCCGGCGAAATCCGGGTGAAGCATACGGCAATCGGCGTCAACTACATCGACACCTATTTCCGCTCCGGCCTCTACCCGGCCCCCAGCATCCCCTTCACCCCCGGCAACGAGGGCGCGGGTGTCGTGACGGCGGTGGGCGAGGGCGTTACCCGATTCAAGGAAGGGGACCGCGTCGCCTATGCCGCGACGCTCGGCTCCTATGCCGAGGAGCGTCTCGTCGAGGCGGACAAGGTCGTCGCCACGCCCGACGGCGTCGATGACGAGACCGCGGCCGCGATGATGCTCAAAGGCATGACGGCACAATATCTTCTGCGCCGGACCTACCGTGTGCAGAAGGGCGATATCATCCTCTTCCACGCCGCTGCCGGCGGGGTCGGGCTGATCGCCTGCCAATGGGCCAAGCATCTCGGCGCGACGGTGATCGGCACGGTCGGCTCGCGCGAGAAGGGCGAGCTTGCCAAGCAGAACGGCTGCGATCACGTGATCTATTATCGCGAGGAGGATTTCGCCAAGCGCGTCGACGAGATCACCAATGGAGAGCGCTGCCATGTCGTCTATGACGGCGTCGGCAAGGCGACCTTCCCGGCTTCGCTCGATTGCCTGCGTCCCTTCGGCATGTTTGCGAGCTTCGGCAATGCCTCGGGCGCCGTCGAGGCCTTCAATCTCGGCATCCTGGCCCAGAAGGGCTCGCTCTATGCCACCCGTCCGACGCTCTTCCCGCATATCGCCAAGCGCGCCGATCTCGAGGAGATTGCCGGTGAATTGTTCGACGTGGTCGCAAGCGGTGCCGTGAAGATCGCCGTCAACCATCGCGCGAAGCTCGCGGATGCCGTCGCCGTCCACAAGGCGCTGGAAGGTCGTGAGACCACCGGCGCGACCATCATGATCCCCTGAGAGCCGAGAGCGAGCCGGATTTGCCCGTCCCATCCTCCGACACCAAGGCCGCCCCGCAGAACACGGCAGCCCAAGGCGAGAAGCTCGTCTCCCTGAAAGGGATCACGAAGCAATACGGCAATCTCGTCGCCAATGACGCGATCGATTTCGCCATCGCACCGGGTGAGGTGCATGCGTTGCTGGGGGAGAACGGGGCGGGCAAATCCACGCTGGTGAAGATCCTCTATGGGGTAATCGAGCCGAGTGCAGGCGAGATCTTCTGGGAGGGCAAACGGGTCGAGATCAATTCACCCGTCGATGCAAGAAAACACGGCATCGGCATGGTGTTTCAGCATTTCTCGCTGTTCGACGAGATGACGGTGGCGGAGAATGTCGCCGTCGCGCTGACAGATCTCTCCTTCAACGAGGTGCGCAAGCGCCTCAAGCAGGTGAGCGAGGGCTACGGGCTGCCGCTCGACCCGGATCGCCGTGTCTGGACGCTGTCCGCCGGCGAGCGGCAACGCATCGAGATCGTGCGCTGTTTGTTGCAGAATCCCAAGCTGATCGTCCTCGATGAGCCGACCTCGGTGCTCACGCCGCAGGAATCGGAAGGGCTGTTCAAGACGCTCGAACAGCTCGCCGGCGAGGGTAGGGCGATCCTCTACATTTCCCACAAGCTGGAGGAGGTGCGCCGGCTGTGCCGTGATGCCACCATCCTGCGCGGCGGCAAGGTCGTGGCGACCCTCGATCCGCGCGAGAGCAGCGCACGCGAGATCGCAGCACTCATGGTCGGGGCGGAAGTCGGCGACGTGGCGCGCAAGCCGAAGGCGCGCGGCAGTGACGAGGTCCTGCAGGTTCAGGGATTGTCGATGCCGGCGCGGTCGATCCATGAACGCCCCCTGCAAAACGTCGATATCGGCGTCGCCGCGGGCGAGATCGTCGGCATTGCCGGGATCGCCGGAAACGGCCAGAGCGAGCTCTTCGCCGCGATTTCCGGCGAGCGTCTGGCGGATGAGCCCGGATCCGTGGTCATCGACGGGGTCGCGGTCGGGCTGAAGGGGATCGATTCCCGACGCAAGCTCGGCGGGGCTTTCGTTCCAGAGGAGCGTCTCGGCCATGCCGCCGTTCCCGGTCACGGGCTGGGCGACAACACGGTGCTGTCGCACCACGCGATCGGCGGGATGGTGCAAAGCGGCTTCATCGCGTTCGACAAGGCCCGGCAGCTCGCAGCGCGGGTGGTGGGTGATTTCGACGTGCGCACGCCCGGCGCCGATGCGCTGGCACGCAAGCTCTCCGGTGGCAATCTGCAGAAATTCGTGGTCGGGCGCGAGATCGTGCGCGCGCCCAAACTCCTCGTCGTCGATCAGCCGACCTGGGGCGTCGATGCCGGCGCGGCCCGGGTGATCCGCCAGGCGCTGATCGATCTCGCGGCGGGGGGCGCGGCGGTGCTGGTGATCAGCCAGGATCTCGACGAGCTCTTCTCCATTGCCGATCGCATGGCGGTCATCCATGAAGGGCATGTCAGCCCGATCAGGCCGACGGGTGAGTGGACGCGCGAGGCGGTTGGTCTCGAAATGATGGGGGTCGCGCCGCACGATGCGCATTGAACTCGTCCCGAGAACGGAGCCGAAAGCCTGGGCGCGCGCGCTCGCCCCGGTCGCGGCGCTGCTCGTCTCCTTCGCCATTGCCGGGCTCGTGATCTGGGGGATGGGCCGCTCGCCCGTCGCCGCCTTCCAGGTCTATATCGCCGATCCGCTGATGGATCCGTGGTCGCTGCGCGAGATCGCCATGAAGGCGACGCCGCTCATCATCATCGCCATCGGCCTGTCCTATTGTTTCCGGGCAAACCTCTGGAATATCGGGGCCGAGGGGCAGTTCATCGTCGGCGCCATTTTCGGCTCCTGGCTCGCCCTCGCCACCCACGGCACCGATGCCGGGATGTGGGTGCTGCCGGCCATGCTGATCCTCGCCATGATCGGCGGTGCGCTCTACGGCGCGATCCCGGCCTTCCTGCGGGTGCGTTTCGGTGTCAACGAGATCCTGACTTCGCTTTTCCTGGTCTATGTGGCGCAATTGCTGCTCGATTATCTCGTGCGCGGGCGTTGGCGCGACCCGATGGGCTTCAATTTCCCGCAATCCGTCGTTTTCGACACCGCCGCCACGCTGCCCGCGATCGCCGGGATGGGGCGGGTACATATCGGGGTGATCATCGCGCTGGTCGCCGTGGTCGTGACGATGATCGTGCTCGGGCGCACGCTCTTCGGCTACAGGTTGCGGGTGAGCGGCGATGCGCCCCGCGCAGCGCGTTTCGCCGGATTTTCGCAAGCGCGGACAATCATCACCGTCTTCTGCATTTCCGGCGGGCTCGCAGGCCTTGCCGGCATCATCGAGGTGTCGGGCGTGCTGCGCCAGCTCCAGCCCTCGATCTCGCCCGGTTACGGCTTCACGGCGATCATCGTCGCCTTTCTCGGGCGGCTCAATCCCATCGGAATCCTCGTAGCAGGGTTTATCATGGCGCTGATCCTGATCGGCGGCGAGAATGCGCAGATCATGCTGCGGCTGCCGTTCGACCTCGCACTCGCCTTCCAGGGGCTGGTGCTTCTCTGCGTGCTCTCGGCAGATGCGCTGGTGAGCAATCGACTGCGGATCGTGAGGGCGCGCGCATGACGACTTTCGAGGCGATACTCTTCACCATCGTCATGGCCTCGACGCCGCTCCTGATCGCGGCCATCGGCGAGCTCGTGGCCGAGCGCGCGGGGGTGCTCAATCTCGGGGTGGAGGGCATGATGGCGATGGGGGCGGTGAGCGCCTTCGTGGCCGCCTATCTGTTCAATTCGACCATGCTCGGCATCGCCTTCGGGATGCTCGCGGGCGGGCTGATGGCGGCCTTGTTCGGCATCGTCGTGCTCGGTTTTGCCGCGAACCAGGTCGGCGCCGGGCTTGCCTTGACCATTCTCGGCCTCGGACTGTCAGGGGTAATCGGCGCTCCCTTCGTCGGCGAGCGGCTGCCGCCCACCCCGCGTCTCGAGATCCCGCTGCTTTCGGATCTGCCGATCCTGGGCAGTGCCGTGTTCTCGCAGGACATCTTCGTCTATCTGTCGCTGCTGCTGGTCGCAGGCGTGGCCTGGTTCCTGATGGGCACGCGCGCCGGGCTGCGGCTGCGCTCTATCGGCGAGAACCACGCCTCGGCGCATTCGCTCGGCCTGCCGGTCCTCAAGGTGCGCTTCATGGCGGTCGTCTTCGGCGGCATCTGTGCGGGGCTTGCCGGGGCCTATCTCTCGCTCGTCTATACGCGCTTCTGGGCGCCGAACATGACCGCAGGGCGTGGCTGGATCGCCGTGGCGCTCGTCGTTTTCGCCGCCTGGCGACCGGGCTGGGCGCTTGTCGGTGCCTATATCTTCGGCGCGGCCACCGTATTGCAGTTGCACGCCCAGGCGGCACAATTCGGGCTGCCCTCGCAGTTTCTCTCCGCCGTGCCGTATCTCGCCACGATCATCGCACTCGTGATCCTCTCTGCGCGGCGCGGGTCGAGCGGGGTGGGGGCGCCGGGTTCGCTCGGCAAGCCTTATGTGCCCGACCGTTAGCGATGCGCAATCAAGCGGCGTATTGCGCGAAGATCGGGCTGTGTATGCCGCCGCAAGAGGCTGAGGCGGCGCTGTTTTTTGTGGCATTGCGCCGGTTTCGGGGGCATGCCAATCTGTTGGAACCATTAAGAAGAGGGGTCGTCATGAAGAGACGGGATTTAGTAGCTGCCGGCGCGCTCGCCGCGATGATGGCATTCGGCGCCGTACCTGCCCAGGCCGATGATCCGGTCCGGGTCGGGTTCGTCTTCGTCGGGCCGGTCGGCGATTTCGGCTGGACCTATCAGCATAACCAGGGCCGCCTGGCCCTCGAGGAGACCTTCGGCGACCAGGTCGAGACGACCTATGTCGAGAGCGTATCCGGCGGCGATGCCGAGCGTGTGATCGAGCAGCTGGCCCGCACCGGCCATGATCTGATCTTCACCACCTCCTTCGGCTACATGGAACCCACCATCCGCGTCGCCGAGCGCTTCCCGGATGTGAAGTTCGAGCATGCCACGGGCTTCCGCCGTTCGGATAATGTCGCCACCTACAATGCGCGCTTCCATGAGGGGCGCTACATTCTCGGCCAGATCGCGGCTGAGATGTCGGAGAGCGGTGTGATCGGCTATATCGGCGCCTTCCCGATCCCGGAAGTCACCGCCGGCATGAACGCCTATATTTTGGGTGCCCAATCGGTGAATCCGGATATCGAGCTGCGCGTCGTCTACGTGAACGCATGGTTCGATCCGGCCCGTGAGACTGATGGCGCCCGCGCGCTGATGGATCAGGGGGTTGATGTGATCGCCCAGCACGTCGACAGCCCGGCTGCGATGCAGACGGCGGCGGATCGCGGGGTCTACGGCTTCGGCCAGGCCTCCGACATGATCGACTTTGCACCGGACACGCTGCTAACCTCGATCGTCAACAACTGGACCGATTATTACATCGATCGTATCCAGGCCGTGATCGACGGCACCTGGGAGCCGAGCGATACCTGGGGTGGCCTGTCCGCCGACATGATCCGCATGGCGCCCTATACGAACATGCCCGATGATGTCGCCGAGCGTGCCGCCGCTACCGAAGCGGCCATCCGTTCGGGCGAGCTCAACCCCTTCACCTGCCCGATCATCGCGCAGGACGGCTCGGAAGTGCCGTGTGAGGGTGATGGCGTGCTCTCCGACGCACAAGTCCTGGGCATGGACTTCTTCGTTCAGGGCATCGCGGATACCCTGCCGAACTGATACTGGCAGTGTCGGCATCGCGAATGATTTGCGGGGCGCGTCCGATCGGGCGCGCCCCGCTTCTTTCCAGAGTGCCCTCGTCCTAGGGAACGTTGATCTGCGGTGTGGCGCCGTCCTGATCGCCCTCCCGCGTGGCGGCGAAGCACTGGCGCGCGACATCATCGATCAGTGCCTGCTCCTGCGGGCCGACGCGTCGCGCTTCGAGCAAAGCCTCGAAACCGTTTCGCACCAGCGCATCCGAGGTGCAATTACAGGCTGTTTCGCATAGGTCCGGATCGCTTCCCACGGCAATGCATTCCGCCGTGCAGGCCTGCACGAAAGTGGGGGGAGCCGGCCGGGTTACCATGGCGAGCGGGTAGAGCGCACCGAGCAGGATCGGCTGGTGCACGAGATAGATGACGAGGCTCCAGCGCCCGGCAATCGCCAGCCAGCGCACGACCCGCCCGCGTGCCTGCCATGTGGAGAGCCGCGCGATCCAGCCCCGATCCAGCGCGATACGGCCCGTCGCGACACCGGCGAGCACGGCCGAGAACCACGGAAAGACCGGTTCGAAATCATTGGTCAATGGTGGCGTTTCGAAGAAGCCGATCCAGGCGAGCCAGCGGCTGTCGAAGGCGGGTGAGGAGATGAATGCCGGCGCAGTGAAAACGACGAGTGCGACAGCGAGCGTCAGCGGGACCGGCGCGCGCAGAAAGGGCAGGGCGAGGATGCTGCCCGCCGCGATCATATGCAGGATACCGAAGAAAATGAAGGCATCGGGGAATACGAGATAGGTCGCAACCGTGATCACGGCTGCCGCTGCCGCAATCTTGCCCAGGCGCAGCATGAATTTCGACCAGCGCTGGCCGGCATCCTGCGCGAGCACGAGGCTGATCCCGACGATGACGAGAAAACTGGCCGCGATGCTGCGCGCGAAAGTCACCCAGCCGGGCTCACGCCCGACATCGACGGCAACGAACCCCAGGAAGCTCAGATCCCAGGCAAAATGATAGATGACCATGGCCAGGATCGCGACGCCACGGGCGATGTCGAGCGCATCGAGGCGCAAACGCGTCGGAATGGTCATGAGAGCGTCTCTCCGGAGATCGGCGTGTGCTGGTGTGGATCCGGGCCCCGATCGGCGAGATTCGGCGCCGCAACCCCAGATTTCGCAGTGCAGCGATCAAAGGCGGGATTTGCGCCTAATTCGGGCTTTCACAAATACACGGCGGTGTTATCTTATAGTTAAGATTATATTGTCGTCGTGATTCGGTTGGTGAGTATATGTCGAACGATGATCCGCACAAGCCGGATGTGACCGCATCCGCGATACAAGGCCCGGATCCGTCACGCGACAACGCCGCGACGGGTTCTATGGGTGGGCAGGTCCCGGCATCGGATGCGCAGGCCGCCGAAGCGCAACTCCAGCTGTTCGAGATTTCCGGGCGGATCAAATGGTTCGATGTATCGAAGGGTTTCGGATTCATCGTGCCGGATAACGGCTGGCCGGATGTCCTGCTTCACGTTACCTGCCTTCAGAAAGGCGGCTATCAGACGGCGCATGAAGGGGCCAGTATCGTCGTCGAGGCCGTTCGGCGCTCGCGCGGGTTCCAGGCCTTCCGGCTGATCTCGATGGACGAATCGACGGCATTGCATCCCTCCGAGCTGCCGATGCCGCGCACCCATGTGACCGTAGAGCCGACGAGCAGCCTCGAGCCTGCCGTGGTGAAATGGTTCAACCGCCTGCGCGGTTTCGGGTTCGTTACGCGCGGGGAGGGAACCCCGGATATCTTCGTCCATATGGAGACGCTGCGGCGCTACGGCATTGCCGAGCTGCAACCGGGCGAAACCGTGCTGGTGCGCTATGGTGACGGGCCGAAGGGGCTCATGGCCGCAGAGGTGCGGCTGCCGGAGGGGCAGTTGCCCTCATCACATTGATGGCGGGTTCTACGAAGATGGCCCGAGTTTCATCGTTTCGCTTTGAGCGCTCCTCTGGGCCTGCCGAAGGCACCGTCTCCTCGGGCCCGCGGGTTCGGCTATGGCTGAGTGCGATGCTCGCCGCCGTGCTTTTCGTCATGATGCCGGTCGCCTTACCGCATAAGGCCAATGCCGAGGAGAGCGATTCGCTCACCATCGTCAGCGGCGATGAGCGGCATGTCTTTTCCGTCGAACTCGCCGATACGCCCGAGAGCCGGGCACGCGGGCTGATGTATCGGCGCTCGATGCCGGAAGGTCACGGCATGCTGTTTGATTTCGGTCGTGTCGAAATGGTCTCGATGTGGATGCGCAACACCTATATCCCGCTCGATATGCTGTTCATCCGCGCCGATGGCAGCATCGCGCGGATTGCCCGCAATACCGAGCCGCTGT
Source organism: Salinarimonas sp. (assembly GCA_020832565.1). Lineage (GTDB taxonomy): Bacteria > Pseudomonadota > Alphaproteobacteria > Rhizobiales > Beijerinckiaceae > Saliniramus. The sequence continues at coordinate 49,290 of JAFIEI010000005.1, forward strand.
CGGAGCGCCAGATCTCCTCCGGCGAACCGGTCCTGTCCGTGTTCGAGATCAATGCCGGTATCAGCGATCGACTGGGCATCACGGCGGGCGATGTCGTCGAGCATCCGCTGTTCAGCAATTCTCAATAGTATCCGTGTAGAAAAACGGCTGCGCATCGCGGTGTCCGGGCTGCGATACGGATTCGTGGAAACGGGGATGAAGATGCTTGCTATCCGGGCGCAAACCGCCTAGTTGACAACGTGTTGGCCATGATCGGGGCGTAGCGCAGCCTGGTAGCGCATCTGCTTTGGGAGCAGAGGGTCGCAGGTTCAAATCCTGCCGCCCCGACCAACCGGCCATCCCCGGTTCACCGGGAAGGGAAAGTTCGAATGATCAGAGGCCAAGCATGACCGCTCGCATCTTCAAACCCGCCCGCGGCGCGACTTCCTCCGGTATGGCCCGCACGAAGAAGTGGGTTCTCACCTTTGATCAATCCACGCCGCGCACGGTCGAGCCGCTGATGGGCTGGACGAGTTCCGCCGACATGACGCAGCAGGTCAAGCTCTCCTTCGAGACCAGCGAAGAAGCGATCGCCTATTGCGAGCGAAACGGTATCCCGTACCGCGTCGAGCAGCCGAAGAACGCAAAACGCCGCGTTCTCGCTTATGCCGACAATTTCAAGTTCAACCGCGTCGGTGCCTGGACACATTGATCCCCGACGCGCGCGGCAGTGCTCCGGCACCGCCCTGGCCCCGTAGCTCAGCAGGATAGAGCACCGGACTTCTAATCCGACGGTCGCTGGTTCGAATCCAGCCGGGGTCGCCATTTCCAGATCGTGCATTCCCGAGATGGGGTGACGCCGGTGGGTCGAAAGGGTCACCGGTTGTCAGCAAATGATTATTATGGAGAAATCCTTATTCCAGATCGATCTGCCTCAAAGTAAAGCTTGGCTATATATGTTTTTTGAAAAAAATAACTCCTATTTCGAGATCGGCTACCGGGAGTTTATTTGAAATTTGCGGAACCGAAATCGGATTTCAAGGTTGCCTATCGGCTAAACAACGACTGCGCTTGCTTCGAGATGCCCTCGTTCAAGTGATTTCGTTTTTGGCTCAAATGGCTTCTACCAAGAGGAATATTACGATGCACAGCATAATTTATATCGTCGGCTTCATCGTGGTCGTGCTCTTCGTCTTGTCGTTCCTCGGTCTGTCTTGAGGCGGGCGGCAGTCACGCCCTGACGCACACGCCCTGACGCATAGAACACGGGCTGTATTCGGCAAGCGCAGGCATGACCGGATTCGAAAGCGCGCGTGAGCATTGGGCGGAGTGTCTCCGCCGTCGATTGGAGCCGGTATGTGATATCCCGTGAAGATGCAGGCCTCTGGAGCTTGTCGTGATCGGCATTGAAAGGCCTGCCCGATGCATCGGTTGCGTGGCCGCGCTCTGCGGCGAATCATGTGCTGTGCGAAGGAGCCGGACGCGCCGCCCCGGCTGCCTCCGTAGCCGCACAGGTCCCGGAACGGCCAGCATCAAGCTGTTGAAAAAATGATTGAAAGGGGTTTTTCACGGTTCCTTCGTCTTCGCATGGTTCTATCTATGTCGGGCATGCGTGTTCCTGATTGTGCAGTGTCGGGCGCTTCGCTATAAGGCACGCAAGCCGAGGGGGCAGCCGAGGGCGCGCAGGCGCTTTGAAGGCGAACGAATAAAGGGTCACGATGACGAACACGGTGATCGAAACGTCATACCGTCCCACTGAGGACGAACCGTTCATGAACGAGCGCCAGCGCGAATATTTTCGCCGTAAGCTCATTCAGTGGAAACAGGACATCATCCGTGAAGCGGCGGCAACGCTGAGCACGCTGCAGAACGAAAACGAGAATCATCCCGACATTGCCGATCGCGCCTCATCCGAAACGGATCGAGCGATCGAGTTGCGTGCCCGGGATCGCCAGCGCAAGTTGATCTCGAAGATCGATGCCGCGCTGGCGCGAATCGACGACGGCTCCTACGGCTATTGCGAGGAGACCGGCGAGCCGATCTCGCTCAAGCGCCTCGAGGCACGTCCGATCGCGACATTGTCGCTGGAAGCGCAAGAGGCGCATGAGCGCAACGAGCGCGTTCATCGCGACGATTGAACGCGGCCCGTTGTCGGTGCGGCGGGCAGGGGCGATGGTCGCCGCTGCAGCGCCCGAATTGTTTCATACGGTCGAGATTCTCGGCTAGAATGGCTGTATGGCGGCCTGATCTCGCGCATTGATCAATGCGCTTCGTCAGGCCAGATGAGGATATCTGCGAGGAATTCCTTGTTTTCGCCGTCTCGCGTCAATAGGTTCGAGCTGAACAAGGCATTGTCTAGCGCCTGAGGGCGCCCTGGGAGGTTGGTTATGAGCCCGAGTATTTGGCAAATCATCATCGTCGGCGTGTTGCTCGTGCTGCTCTTCGGGCGCGGCAAGATCTCGGAAATGATGGGCGACGTGGCGAAGGGCATCAAGGCCTTCAAGAAGGGCATGAGCGATGATGAGATCGCCGCCGCCGAGGCCGAGGAGGAGAAGAAGAAGGATCCTCCCAAGGCCATAGAGCACCAGAACACGGCCACCGCCGAGACCAAGGACAGCAAGGTCGCGCAGAAGAAGGCGGGCTGAGGCCGGTCGTTTTCGATGCGGTGACGCGAAAGCGCTGTGAGGTGCTGCATGCCCTGCGTGCGCGCCTACTCTCGTGCAGGCTGTGAGGCGGCGGAGCATGTTGAATTTCAGCTGGATGGAGATTCTGCTGATCGGGGCGGTCGCGTTGATCGTGATCGGCCCGAAAGAGCTGCCCGGCACCCTGCGCGCGATCGGCAGCATGATCGGCAAGGTGCGGCGTCTGGCGTCCGATTTTCAGGGTCAGTTCAACGAAGCGTTGCGTGAGGCCGACCTCGACCACGTCCGCAAGGATCTCGACAATCTCAACCGGCAGGCGACGCGTGCCATGAACCCCGCCAAGGCCGTTCGCGACGAGGTCACCGGTGTGCGCGATCAGGTCAAGGGGGCGATCGACGGAACCGGGAGCAAGGCGGGCTCTGCCCGGGAGGCGGCCACCGCCGCTGACGCGGCAGCCGAAACGTCCGCATCCGGTACGCAGGCTGCTTCCGGCGCCTCGGCCGGCGCGGCTGCAGGCAAGGCCGCATCGACCAGCGCGTCTTCTGCCAGGGGGCCTGCGGCGAAACCGTCTGCCGGCAAGTCTCCGGCGGCCAAGTCTCCGGCGGCCAAGTCGGGCACTGCGGCCAAGTCAGGCGGCTCGGCCAAGTCAGGCGGCTCGGCCAAGTCCGGCGGCTCGGCCAAGTCCGGCGGCTCGACCAAGTCCGGCGGCTCGACCAAGCCAGCCGCGTCCAAGCCAGCCACCAGCAAGTCCTCAACCAGCAAGTCCTCAACCAGCAAGACCGCCGCGAAAGCGACCGCCAGGGAAGAGAGCAAGACGTGACGACGCATGTGGACGAGGACGAGATCGAAGCGTCCCGCGCTCCCCTCATCGAGCATCTGATCGAGCTGCGTCAGCGCCTGATCCGCGCGATGATCGCCTTCGTGGTGATGTTCGTGCTCTGCTTCACCTTCGCGCGCACCATCTACAACATTCTCGTCCAGCCCTATGTCCAGGCGCTCGCCACGCCGGAAGAGGCGCGGATGATCTACACCCACGGGCTGGAATATTTCTTCACGCAGCTCCAGGTCGCCTTTTTCGGCGCGGCCTTCCTCGCCTTTCCCTATGTCGCGATGCAGATATACAAGTTCATCGCGCCGGGCCTCTACAAGAACGAACGCAACGCCTTCATCCCCTATCTCGTGGCGACGCCGCTCCTGTTCGCGCTGGGCGCGGCGGTGGTCTATTATGTCGCGATGCCGCTCCTGATGTATTTCTCGGTGGGGATGCAGCAGCTCGCCGCCGAAGGCCAGCCGATGATCGAATTCCTGCCCAAGGTGGGGGAATATCTATCGCTGATCATGATGCTGATCTTCGCCTTCGGCATTGTTTTCCAGCTCCCCGTCATCCTGACGCTGCTCGCGCGGGCCGGGTTGGTCGATTCCGATTATCTCAAGGCGAAGCGCAAATATGCGGTGGTGCTGGTCTTCATCGTGGCCGCCTTCTTCACCCCGCCGGACGTGATCAGCCAGTTCGCCCTTGCGGTGCCGACATTGCTTCTTTACGAGGCAAGCATCTTCTCCGTCAGGATGGTCGAGAAGAAGCGGGCGGAAGCCGAGGCCGCGCGCGACGCCGAGATCTGACGCAAGCAGCGCGTCGATCCGGTGAGGTCAGTCCCGGCCCCGAGTCGATGAGCCATGCACGATATCCGCGCGATCCGCGACAACCCCGATGGATTCGATCAGGCGCTGATGCGTCGCGACAAGAGCTTCGCCGGCACCGCCGCCGGGCTCGTCGCCCTCGATGACGCGCGCCGGCGCATCATCGCCGAGCTGCAATCCCTGCAGGAGACGCGCAATACGCGCTCCAAGGAGATCGGCAAGGCCAAGGCGGCCAAGGACGAGGCGCGTGCGCAGGAACTGATGGCGGAGGTCTCCGCGCTCAAGGAGCGTGCCCCCGCGCTCGAGGCCGATCAGCGCCGCGTCGAGCGCGAGATCCACGATGCGCTCGCGGCCCTGCCAAACCTCCCCGCTGACGAGACGCCCGATGGCGCGGACGAGGCGGATAATGTCGAGAAGAGCCGCTACGGCACGCCGCGCGAGGGCGAGGCGGCGCAGCATTTCGAGCTCGGCGAGGCCATGGGCCTGATGGATTTCGAAACCGCCGCCAAGCTCTCCGGCTCGCGCTTCGTCGTGACCAAGGGCCAGATCGCGCGGCTCGAGCGCGCGCTCGGCCAGTTCATGATCGACCTGCATACGGGCGAGCACGGCTATACCGAGGTCAACCCGCCGCTGCTCGTGCGCGACGAGGCGATGTTCGGCACGGCGCAATTGCCGAAATTCCGCGATGATCAGTTCATGGGTTTCAGCGAGGGCACCCGCGCCGAGCTTCTGCACGAGGCTCTGCATCATGCCGGTGAGGCCGATATCGCCGCGTTTCGCGCCGGCGAGATCAATCTGGCGAGCCTCGTCGACCGCGTGCTTGAAGCCGCCCCTTCCAAGGAGGACCGCTGGCTCATCCCCACAGCCGAAGTCCCGCTCACCAATCTCGTGCGCGAATCCATCCTCACCGAAGAAGAGCTGCCGCTGCGCTTCACCGCGCTGACGCCGTGCTTCCGGGCGGAAGCCGGATCGGCCGGGCGCGATACGCGCGGCATGCTGCGCCAGCACCAGTTCTGGAAATGCGAGCTCGTCTCGATCACCACGCCCGAGACCTCGCGCGACGAGCACGAGCGCATGCTCGCTTGCGCCGAGGCGGTGATGCAAAAGCTCGACATTCCCTATCGCGTGATGACCTTGTGCACCGGCGATATGGGATTTGCCGCGCAGAAGACCTACGATATCGAGGCCTGGCTGCCTGGCCAGCAGGCCTATCGCGAGATCTCCTCATGCTCCGTCTGCGGTGATTTCCAGGCTCGGCGCATGGGCGCGCGCTTCCGCCGCGACGGCAAGCCGCACTTCGTGCATACGCTCAACGGCTCCGGCGTCGCCGTCGGGCGCGCGTTGATCGCGGTGATGGAGAATTATCAGAACGCCGACGGCTCCGTCACAGTCCCGTCGGCACTCGCGCCCTATATGGGCGGGATCACCCGTATAGAAAGGCAGCCCTGAGACCATGCGCATTCTCTGCACCAATGACGACGGCATCCACGCTCCCGGCCTGAAGGCGCTGGAGGCGATCGCGCGGCAATTGTCGGACGACGTCATCGTCGTCGCGCCCGAGACGGATCAAAGCGGCGTCTCGCATTCGCTCTCGCTCAACGACCCGCTGCGCCTGCGTGAAATCTCCGAGCGTCATTTCGCCGTGAAGGGCACGCCGACGGATTGCGTCATCATGGCGATGCGCTCGATTCTGACCGACAAGAAGCCCGATTTGATCCTCTCCGGCGTCAATCGCGGTCAGAACGTGGCCGAGGATGTGAGCTATTCCGGCACCATCGCGGCGGCGATCGAGGGCACAATGCTGGGCGTGCGCTCCATCGCCCTGTCGCAGGCCTATGGGCCGGGCGGGCGCAACAAGGTCAAGTTCCACACTGCCGAGCATTACGGGCCCGGCATCGTGCGCAAGCTGCTTGAGATGGAATGGCCGCGCCATTCGCTGGTCAACGTGAATTTTCCCGATTGCGAGCCCGATGAGGTGGCCGCCACCGTCGCGACCAACCAGGGTCTGCGCGATCAGGCGTTCCTGAAGATCGACGAGCGTCAGGACGGGCGCGGAAACCCGTATTACTGGATCGCCTTCGCCAAGGCCGATTTCACTCCCGGCCACGGCACTGATCTGTGGGCCATCGCCAACAAGCGCATCTCGATCACGCCGCTCAAGCTCGATTATACCGACGAGCCGACGCTGACGCAGTTTGCGCAGGCCTTTCGCTAAATTTCTCAGCTGAGGCGGGCCGGGGCTGCCCGTCAGCTGCCCTGGTTCTCACCACCCTCGGCGATGAAGGTCTTCAACTCGTCGAGGGAGGCGAAGTGATAATCGCCCTCGGGCGTGCGGGCATCGATCGAGCCGTCGGCATACATGGTGTAGGTGTTGCCGCCGGATTCGTATGTGCCGATGATGCTGCGCTCTTCGACCGGCTCCTCGACTGCCTCCCGGGCCGGCTCCTCGCCCGGCTCCGGCTCCGAAACTGGTTCGGGCTGCAAAGGCTCCGGAGCGGTTTCCTGCACCGGTGGATGCTCCGCTATCGGATCCTGTTCGGGCGCGGGGGCGATTTCCGGTGCGATATCGAGCTCCGGTTCAGTCGCCTCTTCCGGCTCGGGAAGGAAAGCGGGGAGGGGCTCGGATGACTGCGCCGGCTCGTCACGTAGCGCCTCATCCTCCTGCGCAACGGTATCGGATTCCGCGTCCTGAGGCGCTTCGTGCTGCTCCTCGTCGACGCGGGTCTGATCCGCAAGCAGCGCGGCAAAGCGTTCCTGCTCCGAGGTCACCGCAGAGGTGGAATCGGAGGTTGGCGTCAAAGCCGGTTCCTCTGCAGGGACGCCATCGGGGCCGGCGGATTCCTGCTTGATATCCGGGCCGCGTTCATCGATATCCACCGGCGCAGGCCGTTCGTCAGGCACGGTTTCATCGACAGAAGCCCCATCTGATTCCAGCTCTTGCGCAATCGAATCTAGCAATGACGGCTTGCGCGATCCTGGCTCTTCCGTGCGCGGCTCATCGGCAGAGATGCGCGAAGCGACATCATCGGCAAACAGCGCATCGGCGAACATGTTGCGCGATTCGTCTTCGATGCGGGCATCATCTCCCGCAGGCATCGCGTCATCGGGGCCCGGCGCCGGATCCTGGTCGGGCAGGGGAGGCGGCGCGGCAGGCGCTTCCGCTGGTACGACCGGATCGAGCCCGGCTGCATGATCCGGCTTCACCTCGCGCTTGCCCTTGCCCTCGCCCTCCACCTCGCCTTCGCGCGATTCGCGATCCTCGAGCTGCGTCGCGCGCGCGAGAAACTCGTCCGACAGGCGCGGGGCGGGGTCCGGTGTCGCGGTTGCCTCCGGCTCGGCCGGTGGGGTGGAAATGTCGGGCGCAGATTTTGCGCCGAAAGCATTTCTGGTCTTGTCCAGCCCCGATAGCGCGACTGCAGCCGCTCCCGCGAGCGCGCCTGAAGCCGGGGCGGCCGCCTTGGATGCGGAATCCGTGTCGAGGTTGGGCGAAGCGATTCCATCTGGCGCTACGGAACGCGTCGCCGCGCCCTGAGCGCCGCCCGAGCGCAGGGTTTCGTTGAGCTGGCGCAGATGCGCGGCGAGGAAGGCGATGCCGGCCAGCATCACGCCGCCGGTTGCGACGATGACGCCCGAGAGGACCTGCGTCCAGCCGCGTTCGAGAATGACGATTTCCCAGCCGGTGATGGCCGAGTAGACGCCGCCGAGGATCATCGCGGCGGCGACGCAGTACAACGCGATGATCATGCGAACCCTCGTCACGCGAAAAACATACTTGCCCAAACGTTAAAGCCCGTAAGCCTGCTTGCCAACGGCGCAGATTCCCTCAAGGGGGTTCTTCTGTGCGCGTATGCGAAAAATCGGGTCCGGATGCAACGGAATGCAGGGGGTAACCGTTGCCGTGGCGTGTTATGGGGCTTACCTAAGCTTCGCAGTGCGCCCGCATGATGCGCGGCGAAACGGAATTCGAATCAGGAGAGGAATTCGCCATGTCCTTCAGCCTTCCCGATCTGCCTTATGCCTATGACGCGCTTCAGCCGTATATGTCGGCCGAGACGCTCGAATATCACCACGACAAGCACCACCAGACCTATGTCACGACCGGCAACAAGCTGCTGGAAGGCTCCGAATTCGAAGGCAAGAGCCTCGAAGAGATCGTGAAGGGTGCCTTCGGTGTCAACCAGGCCCTGTTCAACAATGCCGGCCAGCACTTCAACCACCTGCATTTCTGGAACTGGATGAAGCCCAATGGCGGCGGCGCCATTCCCGGTGCGCTCGAGAAGAAAATCGCCGAGGATCTCGGCGGCGTCGACAAGATGAAGGAAGATTTCATCCAGGCCGGCGTCACCCAGTTTGGCTCCGGCTGGGCCTGGATCGCGGTGAAGAACGGCAAGCTCGAAATCATGAAGACCGCGAATGGCGAAAGCCCGCTCGTCCATGGCGCTAAGCCGATCCTCGGCGTCGATGTGTGGGAGCACTCCTACTACATCGATTATCGCAACCGCCGTCCCGACTATCTCAAGGCCTTCATCGAGAATCTGGTCAATTGGGAATATGTCGAGAAGCTCTACAACGAGGCGATCTGATTGGAGGCGATCTGATCACGCAGCTATCCGGTTTCGCGGATCGCGATATCAATGAGGGGGCCCGCCGCAATGGCGGGCTTCTTTTTGGCGGCGGAGGTCGATTTTTCCAAGGCCCAGCTTGCTTGCGCAAAGTCAGATATTACGATCGGCCATTATGCCTGATGCAACGACCGCGATCACTCTGGCGCCGGGTTTGGTCTACCATCCCGGCTATCTCACCCGTGCGGAGCAGGAGAAGCTGCTCGACGCGCTTCGGCAGATCCTCTACGCGGCGCCGCTCTTCACCCCGCGCATGCCGCGCACGGGCAAGCCGTTTTCGGTGCGCATGACGAATTGCGGCTCCCTCGGCTGGGTCGCCGATCAGGCCGGCTACCGCTACCAGCCGCATCATCCCGAAACGCAGGAGTCATGGCCGCCGATGCCGGCGCGGATGCTGCGCGCCTGGGATGATCTCGCGGGCTACCCGCATCCGCCGGAAGCGTGTCTCGTCAATTATTACGCCGAAGCGGCAAAGATGGGCCTGCATCAGGATCGCGATGAGCAGGATTTCGATGCGCCCGTCGTCTCGCTCTCACTCGGCGATACCGCCGTGTTCCGCTATGGCGGGACGAAGCGCGGCGATCCGACCAAATCGGTGAAACTTGCCTCCGGCGATGCGATCGTCTTCGGCGGCGAGGCGCGGCTGATCTTCCACGGCATCGACCGCCTGCAGCGCGGCTCCTCGACGCTGCTCCCCAATGGCGGCCGCATCAACCTCACCCTGCGCCGCGTGAGCGCGCCGGGCGGGTGATCCGTCACACCAGCCGGCTTTGCACCAATGCCGCCTCAATGAAGCTGGCAAAGAGCGGGTGGGGTTCGAAGGGGCGGGATTTCAGTTCCGGGTGGAACTGGACGCCGATGAACCAGGGGTGGTCGGCGAGCTCGACGATCTCGGGCAGGAGGCCGTCCGGGGAGAGGCCGGAGAAGAGCATGCCCTTCTTCTCGAGATCCTCGCGATAGGCGAGATTGACCTCGTAGCGGTGGCGGTGGCGCTCGGAGATATGCGTCGCGCCGTAGATCTGCGCGGCTTTGGAACCGGGCGCGAGCGTGGCGTCATAGGCGCCGAGCCGCATCGTGCCGCCGAGATCGCCCTGCGCCGCGCGCTTTTCGAGCTCGTTGCCGCGCAGCCATTCCGTCATCAGGCCGACGACGGGCTCGTCGGTCGGGCCGAACTCGCTCGAACCGGCCTGCGCGATGCCCGACAGCGAGCGCACGGCCTCGATCACGGCCATCTGCATGCCGAAGCAGATTCCGAAATAGGGCGTCTGCCGCTCGCGGGCGAAGCGCGCCGCGCGAATCTTGCCCTCCGAGCCGCGATGGCCGAAGCCGCCGGGGACGAGGATGCCGTTGAGCCCTTCGAGGAAGGGGGCCGGGTCCTCGTGCTCGAAGACCTCGCTCTCGATCCATTCGAGATTGACCTTGACGCGGTTGGCGATGCCGCCATGCATCAGCGCCTCGATCAGCGATTTGTAGGCGTCCTTGAGACCGGTATATTTGCCGACAATGCCGATCGTGACCTCGCCTTCAGGATTGGCGATGCGTTCGGAAATCGTGGTCCAGCGTGTGAGATCGGGCTCCGGCTCCTCCTTGATGCCGAAGGCGGCGAGGACTTCGTCGTCGAGCCCTTCGGCATGATAGGAGAGCGGCACGTCGTAAATGGAGGGCGAATCCTGCGCCTCGATCACCGCCGTCTCGCGCACATTGCAAAACAGAGCGAGCTTGCGGCGCTCATCCTGCGGGATGGGGCGGTCACAGCGGCAAAGCAGGATATCGGGCTGGATGCCGATCGAGCGCAGCTCGGCCACGGAATGCTGCGTCGGCTTCGTCTTGAGCTCGCCGGCAGACGGGATGAAGGGCAGGAGCGTCAGGTGGACGAAGATCGACTGGCCGCGCTCGAGATCGTTCGACAGCTGGCGGATCGCCTCGAAGAAGGGCAGGCCCTCGATATCGCCGACCGTGCCGCCGATTTCGACGAGGACGAAATCGTAATCCTCGTTGCCGGAGACGACGAATTCCTTGATGGCATTGGTGACATGCGGGATCACCTGGATCGTCGCGCCGAGATAGTCGCCGCGCCGTTCCTTGGTGATGATGTCGAGATAGATCCGCCCGGTGGTGATGTTATCCTGCTTGGAGGCAGGCACGCCAGTGAAGCGCTCGTAATGCCCCAGATCCAGATCGGTCTCGGCGCCGTCATCGGTGACGAAGACCTCGCCGTGCTGATAGGGGCTCATCGTGCCAGGGTCGACGTTGAGATAAGGGTCGAGCTTGCGCAAGCGAACCTTGTAGCCGCGCGCCTGGAGCAGCGCCCCGAGAGCCGCCGAAGCGAGCCCCTTGCCGAGCGATGAAACCACGCCGCCGGTGATGAAAACGTACCGCGTCATGGACTGGTATCCATAGTCGAGCCCCGGCGATTCGCAAGCTGCGAATCTGTCATACGGGCGTCATCCACACAAAACGAAGGGGCCGGTCACCCGGCCCCGTGAAGGCCTTGCCATCCGCTCGACCGCGATCAACGCGATTGCGGAACCTGCGGCGATGCGGGCTCATCGCCCTGCTGCTGCTGGAGCTGCTCCAGAATGCCCGGGCCGGCGCCGCCGCCCGGCGCTTCTTCGCCCGGCTGGACGGGCGGTGCCGTCACGCCGCCGGGCACGTCGAAGACCGAAGTCGGCTGGCGGTCGTAACCGGCGAGAATAGCAAGGGTGAGGCTGGTCGCGAAAAAAGCCGCCGCGAGGATCGCCGTCGCCCGCGTCAGCGCGCTGGCCTGGCCGCGCCCCGTCATGAAGCCCCCGGGGCCTCCGCCACCGCCACCACCGCCGGCGCCCATGCCGATGCCGCCCTCGGAACGTTGCAACAGGACGGTGCCGACGAGCGACAACACGATAAGCAGGTGGATGATGATGACGACGGTTTGCATGCTCTACCCTTCAGCGTCCTGTCAGGACAGCGTATTGGAATACGCGCCGACGTGAGACACAGGAACACGGCGATTCCACGGCAGGGCCGTGACCGCGATGGCCCTCATATGCAATCGCAAAGCCCGTCTGTCCAGCATCAATCCCGAAAAAAGCGCATGCCTGCGACCGGGAAGCCGCAGGCATGCGCGCCACGTCGCTTTTCGTTCAGTCTTCGCGCGGGCGGTTCATGAAGTGCTCGATGATGTCGTTCATGAAGCCGCGTGCCAGCACTTCGGATTCCTTGACGAAACGAAGCCGGTCGACATCGGAGGGCGGCAGCGGGCTCTTCGCGGCGACCTCGTCGACGATCTTTTCCAGAATGTCGTTCATCAGGACGAGTTGTTCGTTCGTATCGAACAGGTCGTCGATCATCATCTGCCGTACCGGAAGCGCCTGCAGGTCGATATCGTGCTCCTGCTGGAGGTGGTCGCGCACGACGCGCTCGGTCTCGGGCGTCACCGGCCCGCGATCATTGGCGCCCGGTTCGCCGAAGCTGCGAAAGGCCGCCCTGTCCGGTGGCGCTGACATTCTGACGCGACTCCAGTCGTTGTTGCGCTCGACCGCGTGCTTGAACACGTCGATCAGATCCGGATTGGCATGCGGGGTCAGGTGCCCGTCTGCTGCAAAGATCGCGCGCTGGCCGGGAGGCAGATTCGGGATCGTCTCTTGCGTAGGCTGCCGTGTCGCCGGGCGTGCGTTACCGGTCACGACATCGCCTTGCGGGCGTGCGGCCGATGTCCCTGCATCGGATTGTACGGGCGCGGGCCCGCCGGTAGTTTGCGCATATTCCTCATCGGTAACGTAGTCGGACCGAGCCGGCGCAGGCATGAAGGCGCCTGCTTCTTGTTCGGCGATATGCCGGCTGAGCGAATGCAGCATTGCCAATTGTGTCGGGTTGTCGGGAGCGGGCGCTTCGGCGAAGGTGCGCGCGAGATCGTTCGCCAGCGTACCGATCAGGGCATCCGGATTGGCGCCGCTGGTGCCGACGAGCGGGCCGGATGTCGCCGTTGCGGCAGAGCCGGTGTTCGGCTGAGACCCGGAGGCGCGTATGGCCTGCGCAAATTCCGGATCGCGCCAGACATTCGATGCACCACCGCTCTGCGCGTCGGCCTCGCCCTCCACATTCCGATTGCCGTTCGAGGCCCGCTCTGCCGCCGTTGGCTGCGTCGCGGTATCGCTGCGCGGCTGTATCGACATCGTCATCAATACCGACATGGAATGACCTCCAGATATCCTGTGCGTCTGAAGGTTGTGGCAACTTCCGATCGGCTTCAATGAATAAATGTATATAGCACGCAGTAACTCGAAATTTACCTTAACGCGCCGATTGCCTCAGCAGGCACGGGCGATGGCGAGGAAGTCCGCGGCATTGAGGCTGGCACCGCCGACGAGTGCCCCGTCGACATCCGCTGCCGCCATCAATTCGCGTGCATTCGACGGCTTGACCGAGCCGCCATAGAGAAGCCGCAGGCGCGCAGCTTCGTCAGTGCCGATCCTGGCTGCGATCGTCTCGCGGATCGATGTATGCATCTGCGCGACATCGTCGACCGTCGGGGTGAGGCCGGTGCCGATGGCCCAGACGGGCTCGTAGGCAATGCAGGTATTTGCGCCGGTGATGGTGTCGTCGAGGAGGGCTTCCACCTGGGCGCGAACCACCGCGAGGGCATTGCCCGCTTCACGCTCGTCCTTCGTCTCGCCGACGCAGGCAATGGCGACCAGCCCGGCGCGATGCGCCGCGCGCAGTTTCGCTGCGACGGTGGCGTCATCCTCGGCGTGATACTGGCGTCGCTCGGAATGGCCGACGATGACATGGGTCGCGCCGCAATCGGCGAGCATTTCGGCGGCAATGTCGCCGGTAAACGCGCCGCTCGTCTCGGCATGGCAGTCCTGCCCGCCGACGGCGATGGCGGAGCCGTCGAGCGCTGTTGCGACAGCGGAGACAAGGGTCGCAGGAGGGCAGACGAGAAGGTCGGCCTCCGCCAGGCCGCCGGCCGCACCCACCCTCATTTCGGCGACCGTATCGAGGAAGGCGAGCGTGCCGTTCATCTTCCAATTGCCGGCAACGAGCTTGCGGTTTTCCGGTAACGCCATCGTGACAACTCCTCCAGCGGGAAACGCGAAGCCGAGATAGCAGTTCCGTGAATGCGCGGCAATCCGCCCGCACCGCGCCATATTTCTGCAGTCGATTGCAGCTGTGCCCTTTCCCCGCAGGAGAAACTGCGGTATCGCGGGCACTTGGGGGTCACACCCACCAATACGCAACAAAGAAGACGGAACGCCCATGCTTCGCAATATGCGCAATGTCGGTCGCACCTGGGTCGGCAAGGTCGTCGCCGGCGCGCTGTTCACGCTGCTCATCCTCAGCTTCGCTGTCTGGGGGATCGGCGACATCTTCCGCGACGGTACGAGCAGGACGATCGCGCGTGTCGGTGACACGGAGATCACCGCCGAGATGGCGCGCGAGAGCTACCAGAACCAGGTTCGTCGGCTCAGCGTGCAGCTCGGCCAGCCGATCACGCCCGTCGAAGCACGCGCCTTCGGGCTCGACCGGCAGATCCTGTCGAATCTGGTCACGGAAGCGACCCTCGACGAGCGCGCCCGCCAGTTGGGTATTTCTGTATCGGACCAGCTCGTGGCGCGGTCGATCATGGATGATCCGAGCTTCCAGGATGCGTCGGGCAATTTCGACCAGGGCCGATTCCAGCAACTTCTATTTTCCAACAATCTCTCTGAGCAGGGCTACGTCGCCCAGCAGCGCGATGCGATCGCGCGCCAGCAGATCATCGCGGCGCTTGCCGCCGATATCAGCGCACCGATCGCCGCGATGGAGGCAGTGCATCGTTATGGCGCGGAGCGACGCGAAGCGCGTTTCCTGATTCTCGAGGATGCCGATGCCGGTACGATTCCGGCGCCGACCGAGGATGAACTCGCCGCCTTCCATCAGGAGAATATCGGCCGCTACCGCGCGCCGGAATTCCGCGCGGCGACGGTACTCGCCATCGATCCCGCCGATCTGGCAGATCCCTCTCTCGTGAGTGAAACGCAGGCTCGCAGCGTCTATGAGCAGCAGGGCGAAGCCCGGTTCGGCGCTCCCGAGCGCCGCGAGGTGCAGCGCATACCCTTCACCGCCGAGCAGGATGCCGCCGATGCCGCGTCGCGGCTCGCGATCGGTGATGTCGATTTCGAGGGGCTCGCCAGCGAACGCGGCGTTGCGGACGACGTTTTCAATATGGGAATGATGACGCGCGACGCTTTCCTCGATCCCGCGATCCGGGATGCCGCCTTCGCTCTCGATGCCGGGGACATTTCGGAACCCGTATCGGGGCGCTTCGGCCATTCGCTCGTGCGTGTCGTGAGCGTGGAGGAGGGGCAGCTGCGTCCGTTCTCCGAAGTCGAGGACGAAATCCGCCGCGAGCTCGCCGTCGATCAGGCGCGTGATCGCATGCGCGACGTTTATAACGAGATCGAGGATCAGCGCGCCACGGGCCGGCCGCTGGCCGATATCGCCCGCGAACGCGGCTTCGAGCCGCGCCTCGTCGATGCCGTCGATGCGCAGGGGCGGGACCAGGCCGGCAACAGGGTCGACGTGCCGCGTGCCGATACGCTCGTCAGCGAGATCTTCGATTCCGATATCGGCATCGACAATGCCGCCCTGCGCACCGATGATGGCGGCTATATCTGGTTCGACGTCACCGGCGTCGAGCCCGCCCGCAATCGCGATCTCGACGAGGTTCGCGAGCAGGTGATCGCCGACTGGCGCAATGATCAGATCGCCGAGCGGCTGCGCGAGATGGCGTCCGACATGGTGGACCGGTTGAGCAGCGGCGACACGCTGGACGCGCTCGCCGAGGGCACAAGCGGCGTGGTCGGCGAGATCGGCGATCTCGCGCGTGGCCAATCCTCCGAGCCGCTCGACGATGCCGCCGTGAATGCAATCTTCGCGACCCGCGTCGGTGAGCCGGGCACGGCGCCGCTGGGTGAGACGCGGCGTGTCGTGTTCAGTGTCGAGAGCGCCCGCGCCACGCCGTTCCTGACGACGACGCCTGCGGCGGATACGATCGGCGAGCGTCTGCAGGGCGATATCGCCGAAGACATGCTGACGCAGTTCATCGCCCAGCTGCAGGACGATATCGGCGTGAGCATCAATCAGGAGGCTTATCGCGAAGCGATCGGCCTGGATTTCTGAGGACGTCTCGGCAAAGGCCGCGTATTGCGAGGATTCCGTGATGGAGGTGACTCCCGCCTTTCCCGATTTCGCGCAGCTCTATGATGCGGGGAAGGCCACGCTTCTGCGCACCCGGCTGATTGCCGATCTCGAAACGCCGGTGGCGGCGTATCTGAAGCTTCGCGCAGCCCATGCCGGGCCGGCCTTCCTGCTGGAATCGGTCGAAGGCGGCGCAGTGCGCGGGCGCTATTCCATGATCGGGCTGGCGCCGGATCTGATCTGGCGCTGCCAGGACGGCGCCTGCGCCATCGACCGCGCGGCACTTTCGGGCGAAAAGGCCTTCACCCCCGATCCCCGCCCGCCGCTGGAGAGCCTGCGCGCGCTGATTGCCGAAAGCGCGATCCCGGAAGAAGCGGATCTGCCGCCGATGGCTGCGGGGCTTTTCGGCTATCTCGGCTACGACATGGTGCGCGCCATGGAGCGGCTCGGCCCGCCCAATCCGGATGTGCTGGGTGTGCCCGATGCGACCATGATCCGCCCGACCGTGATGGTCGTCTTCGACGCCGTGCGCGACGAGATCACGCTCGTCACCCCGATCCGCCCCGCCGAGGGCGTGAGCGCGAAGAGCGCGCATGAGAGCGGCATCGCCCGCCTCGAAGCGGTGATCGACGCGCTCGAACAGCCCGTGATCGCCCCCGTGGCCGCCGATCCGTCAGCCCTCCCTGCCGTCGCCGCGCGCTCCAATACGGGGGATGCGGAATATGAGGGCATGGTGGCGCGCGCCAAGGAATATATCCGCGCGGGTGACGCCTTCCAGATCGTGCTCTCGCAGCGCTACGAGGCGGATTTCCCGCTTCCCGCCTTTGCGCTCTACCGCTCCCTGCGCCGGATAAACCCGGCGCCGTTTCTCTGCTATCTCGATTTCGAGGATTTCCAGATCGTCTGCTCCTCACCGGAGATTCTGGTGCGCGTCCGCGACGGCGAGGTGACCGTGCGCCCAATCGCCGGGACCCGTCCGCGTGGCGCCACGCCGGAGGAGGATCGCCGCTATGCCGAAGAGCTGCTCGCCGATCCGAAGGAGCGCGCTGAGCATCTGATGCTGCTCGATCTCGGACGCAACGATGTCGGGCGCGTTGCGGAATACGGCACCGTGCAGGTCACCGACAGCTTCTTCCTGGAATATTACAGCCAGGTCATGCACATCGTCTCCAACGTCACCGGCCGGCTCTCCGCGCGCCACGATGCGCTCGAAGCGCTCGTCGCGGGCTTTCCCGCCGGGACGGTGTCCGGCGCGCCGAAGGTGCGGGCGATGGAGATCATCGACGAACTCGAAAAGGACAAGCGCGGGCCCTATGCCGGCTGCATCGGCTATTTCGGTGCCGACGGGCAGATGGATACCTGCATCGTGCTGCGTACGGCGGTGGTCAAGGACGGCAGGATGTATGTGCAGGCAGGCGCCGGGATCGTCTATGACAGCGACCCGGTTTCCGAGCGGATCGAATGCGTCAACAAGTCCAAGGCGCTGTTTCGGGCCGCCGAGGACGCGGTACGCTTCGCCAGTCGCGGCCAACGCGGGCAATAAGAGAGACGCGATCCACACATTGCGGGCCCGATATGCGCCGCACCCTTGCGGGGGGCCTGGGCCCGGTCTATCACCACGGCCTCAACAGGAGACCAGAATGCGCCCATCCAAACGCCAATCCGATCAATTGCGCCCCGTGACCCTCGAACGCGGGGTGGCGCGTTACGCGGAAGGGTCGTGCCTCGTCTCCTTCGGTGAGACCAAGGTCCTGTGCGCCGCATCCCTCGAAGAACGCGGCCCGCCCTGGCTGCGCGGCACCGGCAAGGGCTGGGTGACGGCGGAATATGCGATGCTGCCGCGCGCCACGCACGAACGCACCCGCCGCGAGGTGAATTCCGGCAAGCCCTCCGGGCGTACTCAGGAGATCCAGCGCCTGATCGGGCGTTCGCTGCGCGCAGTGGTCGATCTGCACGCGTTCGGGGAGCGCCAGATCGTCGTCGATTGCGACGTGATCCAGGCCGATGGCGGCACCCGAACGGCGGCGATCACGGGCGCCTGGGTTGCGCTCAACGATTGCTTCGCCTGGATGATGAGCCGCTCGATCATCTCGATCAATCCGCTGAAAGACCATGTCGCGGCGATTTCCTGCGGGATCTACCGCGACACGCCGGTTCTCGATCTCGATTATGCCGAGGATTCCACCGCCGAGACGGATGCGAATTTCGTCATAACCGGCAAGGGCGGCATCGTCGAGATCCAGGGCACGGCGGAAGGAAAGCCGTTCTCGGAGGAGGAATTCGTCTCGCTGCTGCGCCTCGCGCGCGGGGGCGTCGAGGAGCTCGTTACCATGCAGAAGCAGGTGATCGCCTGACGCCTGCTGCGGCCTTTCGCAGCCAATCGAAAAAGCCCGGCGATCTCCCGCCGGGCTTTTTCTTTGTCGGTGGCGATCTCACACAGCGGGAACCGCCGCGCGCTCGGCCCTGCCGCGCCCCTGCATCGCCATGATCGCGCCGATGCCGGTCACGCCGAGGATGAAGGAGAGGAAGACGTAGAGGCCGGCATCGCCGATCACGCCCATCACCAGGGCCGCCGCGGTCGGGCCGACAGTGGTACCGAGGCAGAAGGCGATCAGGAGTGCGCCGCCGGCGCGGACGAAATCACCTGGATCAAGCTGGTCGTTCACATAAGCCAGACCCAGCGCATAGACCGGATGGCTCAGGCCACCGACGATCAGGCTGAGCATGGCCAGCCCCCAGAAGCCCGGCGCGAAGACGGCGATGGCGAGGCAGGCCAGTGCCGATCCGATCGCGGTCAGCAGCAGCATGGAGAGCCGTCCCATGCGATCGGCCAGCGCGCCGATGACAGGGTGGGCGATGGTCGGGCCGATCAGCATCGCCGCGATGAAGAAGGCGATCTCGGTCTGCGACAGGCCGGCGCGTTCACCATAGACACCCGACATCCCGTAGAAGGCTGCGTTGACGGTACCCGAGACGAAGCAGGCGAGGACACCCAGCGGCGCGCTGGTGATCAGGCTGAGGAACGGCATCGAACCGGACGGGTTCTGGTGCGGCTCCTCCAGCGGGCAGAGCACCAGCGGGATGATCGCGATGATGAAGAAGACACCGGCAAGCACATAGGGTTGCGCGCCGAGGCCGAAGCCCAGGATGAAGGGACTTGCGGCGATGCCGAGCATGCGCACGGCTTCATAGAGCGACAGGCCGCGCGCCCGGGCGCCATTGCTGGAGGAGTAGTTGATCCAGCTCTCCACCACGACATAGTAGCCCCCGAGGCAGAAGCCGGTGATGAAGCGCAAGGCCACCCAGACCGAGATCATCTCGGTCATGGCGAGGCCGATGGTGCTCACGCCGGCCGTCGCGGCGAGCAACGCGAAGGTGCGCACGTGCCGCATCCGGCGGATGAGCTTCTCGGTCAGGATGGCGCCGGCGAAGGTGCCTGCGAAGAAGACCGAGGTGATCAGGCCGATGACGAGATCGCTCGCGCCGTTCTCATAGAGCCGGATGCCGATCAGCGGGAAAAGTCCGCCGGTGGCGAGCCCGAAGGCGAGAACGCCGCCGAGGATATAGCTGAAATGGCGCACGATCTGGGGAAAGGTCGCATGGGCGGGCATGATGATACCGCGATGGGCGGTCGGGGAGGTGGTGTCGAGGGCGGACATGGCAGCAACTTTCGTGAAGAGTTCGATGAATGAGGCGGCAGGCACCCCGCGGCAGCGGGGCGCCGGGAAATCAACTCAGGCGACGGCGACGGCCTCGACGGGTTCTTCGCTCTCGCCGCTATCGCGTTCGAGCATCCGCAGGCGGCTGAGCACCTCCGAGGTGTCGAGATAGCAGCCCTGCAGGTGGCGCCCGCCGGTCTGGGGATCGAAGGCCTTGCGGCCATGCAGCATCCGGCGATTGTCGAAGACGAGCATCTGGCCGGCTTCGAGCTTCAGCGTGATCAGGAAGCGCGGATCCTGGAGGTAGGTCAGGAACAACCGGATCGCGGCGCGCAGATTCGGCATGATCTCCGGGTCGGCATCGAGCGGGGCGATTGTCGAATTCGACCAGTTGACGAAGATCGGGTTCTGCGCCGCGTCGCATTCGATGATGCGGTGGCGGCTGTTGTAGTCGCCGTCCACATCCTGAAAGCGGAAGGGAACCGAGATCTGGCTGAGGAGCCGGAACGCCTCCGGGTGCTCGTTGCGAAGGAGGTTCGCCACCGCGACCCCGTCCGAGAGCAGGCTCTCGCCGCCATCGGCGTCATTACGCAGGCAGTGCAGGATTTGCGTGCCGGGGGGCAGCTCGTAATGCGGCATGTCGGTATGCAGCGGCAGATCCGAGGCCGTATAGGCATTCGAGATCGGCGCCGCCTTTGACATCACGTCGAACTGAAAACCGAAATTGCTGGAGCGCACGACGCCGATCCTTGCGCCGAGGACGGTCGAAAGGTCGTGCTCGTCGGGCACGCCGGAGATCACCGACCAGCCGGTTTCGAGATAGTCGCGCAGCCAGACCCGCAGCATGGCATCGGAATACATCACTGCGTTCCAATAGGCGGGTTGCGGTGTCAGGCTCGCCAGATGCCGGGGCGGATTGGCGATGAAGTCGCCCCGCGTGTAGCAATGCGCCCGCAGCCATCCCGCATCGAAGCGGCTGACCGGCTGACCCGCCATGTCCCAGGTAACGGCGAGGGCGACCGGGGATTCGAGCGTAACGCTTTCCGGCCGCAGATCCGCCGGGATATCGAGCGGCGAGACCAGGCGCTCACGGGAATGGGGATGGCGGGAGGCCGGGTCGGGGCTGTTCTCGCGCAGCCAGCCGTGATGAAACCGGCTGATGCCGTCATCCGACCAGGCGATGGTGACCACATCCGCGTCGAAGCTGACGGCACGGATGGTGCTGACCAGCGGATAACGGCTGAGATCGGCCATGTCCGGACGGGTGAGATCCGGCTTCGGGCAACGGCACTTGCCATTGCAGGCGCCGTTGCAGCGGCTGCGCGAAGACGCCGGGGCTGTTGTGGTTGTAGCGCGATCGGCTTTGGTGCGGGTATTCATGGCGACATCCTCAATGCTTGCGATTTCGTGACAGGTGTTCGAATGCTTGGGGTTGCAATCTTGATTGGAAGGTCGCCTAATTCCCGCCTCGTTAGAATTCGTTCATTCCGACCAGCATCTGTCGATTGCAGGAACAAATGGATCGCTCCAGCGACATGGCCGTCTTCGTGGCCGTTATTGAAAACGGAGGATTTTCGCCGGCAGCGCGGGCTCTCGGCATGACGCATTCCGCCGTCTCGAAGCGGGTCAGCCAGCTCGAGCAACGCCTGGGAGCACAATTACTGGTCCGCACGACGCGCTCGATGCGGCTGACCGAGGCCGGGCAGGCCTATATCGGTGAGGCGCGGCGCATTCTCGATGCGATCACGGCCCTCGAACAGGGGCTCGGTGACGGCGCCCAGGAGCCGCGCGGGGTGCTGCGCATCAGCGCCTCGAACGCGTTCGGGCAGCGGCATATCGTTCCGGCCGCGATCGATTTCATGCGGGTCTATGAGGAGGTTCAGGTCGATCTGACGCTGACCGACCAGATGATCGATCTCGTGGCCAGTGGCACGCATGTCGCCATCCGCAGCGCCGCGCTTACCGATTCGTCGCTGGTGGCGCGCAAACTGGCATTGAACGAGCGTGTCGTCGTCGCAAGCCCCGCCTATCTCGAGGCGCATGGCGCGCCGCGCGATCCGGGCGATCTGGAAGCCCGCGATTGCCTGCTGCTCAACCACGAGACGCGTTTCAATGATTGGGGATATCGATCGTCCGGCGGGCGGCGCCTCAAGCTGCAGGGGGCATTTGCCTGCAATACGGTCGAATCACTGCATGCGGCGGCGCTCGCCGGCGCGGGGATCGCGCGGCTGCCGGCATTCCTGATCGGGGACGATGTCGAGGCCGGGCGGCTGAAACCGATTCTCGAAGAGTATCGTCCGCCGGCGGAGAGCGCGATCTACGCGGTGCGCCCCGGCGGGGGAATCACGATCCCGGCGGCGCGGGTCTTCATCGATTTTCTGGTGGCGCGTTTCCAGCCCGTGCCGCCCTGGCAATTGACACGCGGCGGTTAGGGGTAGGGCGGAGCGGCGCGCCCGCAGACGCGCCGCCCTAAAGGCTGATCATCAGGCCGCGTCGGCAGCGACCTTCATGGAGACGATCTTGTCGGGATCCTGTACCGGCTCGCCGCGCTTGATCTGGTCGACATTCTCCATGCCCTCGGTGACCTGGCCCCAGACGGTGTATTGCTTGTCGAGGAAGCGGGTATCGCCGAAGCAGATGAAGAACTGGCTGTTGGCCGAATGCGGCGCCTGGGTGCGCGCCATCGAGCAGATGCCACGCACATGCGGCTCGGCGGAGAATTCCGCCTGCAGATCCGGCAGATCCGAGCCGCCCATGCCGGTGCCGGTGGGATCGCCGGTCTGGGCCATGAAGCCGTCGATCACGCGGTGGAAAGGCACGCCGTCATAGAAGCCCTGGCGGGTCAGCGTCTTGATGCGCTCGACATGGCCGGGGGCCAGGTCCGGGCGCAGGGTGATGACCACGCGGCCCTTGGTGGTTTCCATGATGATGGTGTTCTCGGCATCGGCCATAATGTCTTCCTTTGTCGTGTTCGTTGCTATTCTTACTGCACGTCGGCGAGCACGCGCATGCGCTCGATCGTATCGGGGTTTTGCACCATGCCGCCCTGGCCTTCGCCCTGCTGGATCGAGTCGATGGCCTCCATGCCGCTGACGACTTCGCCGATCAGCGTGTACTCACCGTCGAGCCACTGGGCGCGGTCATAAACGATGAAGAACTGGCTGTTGGCGGAATTGGGATTCTGCGCGCGCGCCATGCCGACCGTCCCGCGCGTGAAGGGCTCGCCGGAGAACTCCGCCTGCAGATCCGGCAGCTCGGAGCCGCCCATGCCGGTCCCGGTGGGATCGCCGGTCTGGGCCATGAAGCCGGGGATCACCCGGTGGAACGGCACGCCGTCATAGAAGCCCTCGCGCGTAAGGGTGACGAGGCGCTCGGCATGTTGCGGGGCGAGATCGGGACGCAGGGCGATCACGACCTCCCCATGCGGGGTCTCCATGACCAGCGTGTTGGCCGGATCGTCGGCTGTCTGGGCCTGTGCGGGCAGCAGGGCTGCGGCGAACAGGGCGGCGGCGAGGGCGAGAGATTTCATCGCGGGCAAGCTCCAATGGTTGAAGGTGATCGGCGCGGGCTCAGGCTGCGCCGTTTCCGAGCTTCTCGGCAAGGCGTTCGACCACGACGGCCGGCGCGAAGGGCGACACGTCGCCGCCCATCTTCGCGATCTGGCGCACGAGCGTGGCGGTGATGTGGCGCACGGAGGGGGAGGCGGGCAGGAACACCGTCTGCACCTGCGGCGCCATGGTCGCGTTCATTCCGGCCATCTGCATTTCATAGTCGAGATCGGAACCGTCGCGCAGACCCCGCAGGATCAGGCCGGCGCCGGCCCGGCGGGCGGCATCGACGGCGAGATCGTCGAAGGTCATCACGTCGATGGCGATGTTCTCGGCCCGGGCGATACCGGCGCAGGAGTCACGCAGCATCGCCTCCTTCTCGTCCGGAGAGAAGAGCGGCGTCTTGCCCGGATGCACGCCGATGGCCAGCACGATCCGGTCGCAAAGCCGCGCGCCCTGCGCAATGACATCGAGGTGACCATTGGTCACCGGGTCGAAGGAGCCGGTATAGAGCGCGGTGCGCGGGCGCGGCTGCTGGCTTGTTTGCTGCGTCATGGCGCAACGCTTAGCCCGTCAGCGCGGGCGCTTCAAGCGTCATCGCTCTCGAGCCCGTAGCGCGCGATCACCTCGGGCTGGCAGACCTTGGCATGCAGGGTCAGCAATACGAGCTGCGCATCGAGGCTGTCGCCGTCGTCGAGAGCGCGCTCCATGCGCGCCTCGGTCCGGTCGATCAGGTCGGGAGCGTTGGTCGCGGCGAGCGCGGCGGGGCCGAGCATGCAATAGGCCACGATCTCCGCCGCCGGCGCATAGGCCTGGGGTGCCGGCTCCTTGCCGATGGCGTGATCCTTGAGCAGGTTGACGATTGTGAGCTTGATCGCTTCCGGGACCATGTTCGGGTGCAGATCGACGGCGCGCAGGGCGGCGTCGAGCTGCTTCAGGTCGTGCGAGCGCCCGAACATGCCCATGAAGCCGAGGGAGGAATGTGAACGTGCCATACCGCTATTCTACGATCTCACGAGCGATCGCGCCATATCCGATGACAGCGCCGACCAGTTCCGCAACTCGGCTTGCGCCTCGCGATAGGATGAGACGATGCGCCCGGCGAGATCCGATGAAGCCGCGATATCGTCGATGATATCGCGTGCCGCTTCGCGCGCCGCACTGACGAGATCGCCCGGAAACCCCTCGATCGAGACATTGCCGGTGGCGAGCATGGCATCGAGCGCGCGGGCATTGTCTTGATGCGCATCGGCCAGCGCCAGCGCGTGCTCGGCGCGGGCCGATTCCGCGACGATTGCCCGCAGGTCGTCGGGCAAATCCTCCCAGACCGCATCCGAGATCAACAGCTCGCTCGGCCCGTTCGGCTTGTTGAAACCGGGCGCGTAGTAATAGGGCGCGTGCTGATGCAGGCCGGTATCGTAGTCGCTGGCGGGGGCGAGGAATTCGACCGCATCGATCGTCCCACGATCGAGCGCGGTGACCATCTCGCCGGCCGGCAGGTTCACGGCAGTGGCGCCGAGCGCCTCGAAGATCTGTGCGCCGAGTCCGACGATGCGGATGCGCCGTCCGCGCAGGTCATCGAGGCTGGTGACGCGCTCGCGGAAGAAGCCCCCCATATTCGGTCCGGGATTGCCCGCCATGAAGGCGCGCACACCGAAGGGCCGGTAGAGTTCGTCCCAGAGCTCCTGGCCGCCGCGCAGGGCGATCCAGGCCTGATGCTCCACCGGGCCGAGACCGAAGGGGACAGTGGTGAAGAAGCTCGCTGCTGGCATCTTGCCCTGCCAGTAGATCGCGGCTGAGTGACCCATCTCGACGGTGCCGTCGGAGACGGCATCAAGCACGCCGAAAGCCGAGACGATTTCCCCGGCAGCGAAGAGTTCGACATGCAGCCGGCCCTGCGCCATCCGGTTGATCCGCTCGGCGACGCGCTGGGCCGAGATGCCGGGGCCGGCACGCCCGCGCGGCCAGGAGGTCACCATGCGCAGGCGCAGGGCGTTCTCGCGGGCGATGGCGGGAGCAGCGACGGCGCTCGCGGCGAGGCCGCCGACGGTCAGTCCGAGGGCGTTGCGGCGGTTGATCATGATGTCACCAAAGGCTGTGGAAATGATGGACGGGGCCGTGGCCCTGTCCGATGTCGAGATCACGGCCCGCCGCGATGGCGGCGCTGATATAGGCCTTGGCGGCCTCGACGGCGGGGTGCAGCGTATGGCCTTGCGCGAGATATGCGGCGATGGCCGAGGACAGGGTGCAGCCGGTGCCGTGGGTGTTCCTGGTATCGATACGCGGCGCGGGGAGGCGATGCACATTGGTCGATTCGATCAGCAGATCGGTGCTCTCGATGCCCGAACCGTGACCGCCCTTGATGAGGACGGCGGAGGGGCCCATGGCCAGGATACGCTTGCCCTGGTCGCGCATGGCCTCCTCGTCCTGTGCGACATCCTCACCCAGAAGCGCGGCGGCTTCCGGGAGATTGGGGGTGACGATGGCGGCATGGGGGAGGAGCACGTTGCGCAGAGCGTCGATCGCGTCCTCGCTGACCAGCCTGTCGCCGGAGGCGGCCACCATCACGGGGTCGAGCACGACGCGGGAGATATTGTGGCGCTCGATACCTGCAGCCACGGTCTCGATCACGTCGGGCTTCGAGAGCATGCCGATCTTCACCGCATCAACCTTCAGATCGGAGAATACGCTGTCCATCTGCGCGGCGATGAACTCCGCCGGCAAGTCGTGGATGGCCTGGACGCCCTGCGTATTCTGCGCCGTGAGCGCCGTGATCACGCTGGCGCCGTAGACCCGCAGCGCCGAGAATGTCTTCAGATCGGCCTGAATGCCGGCGCCGCCACCCGAATCGGAGCCTGCGATGGTCACTGCGATGGCGGTCATGCTCGTCGTCTCCTCATCCTTGAATCGCCCACTCGGGCCGTCCCGTCAGGCCCCGCGCCCGGCGAGCGCCGCATCGATGGCCTGGCGCAGGCCATGTGCCGCGCCGGCGATATCGTCATGCGCAAACAGCGCCGAAATCACCGCGACGCCGTCGGCGCCGGCCCCGATGGTCGAGCGCAGATTGGCGAGGTTGATCCCGGCAATCGCGCCGACGGGCATGCCGGGGCGCGTCTCGCGCGCGATTGCCGCCACCTGCGCCAGCCCGGCGAGGCCGATCGGCGGCGCGGGATTGTCCTTGCTCGTCGTCGCGAAGACGCCGCCGATACAGCCGTAATCGACGGGCTGATCGGCGAGCGCGCGGGCATCGGATTCGGTCTTGAGGGTGATGCCGATGATCTTGTCCGGGCCGAGCAGCCGGCGGGCGTCGACCGGGTCCATGTCGCTCTGGCCGAGATGCACGCCGTCGAGATCGGCGGCGAGGGCGATATCGACGCGATCGTTCACGACGAGCGTGACGCCGGTTCCGGCCAGCGCCGCCTTCAGCGCCCGCGCTTCCTCGACGAGAATGCGGGCATCGGAATGCTTGTCGCGCAGCTGGATGATCGTCGTCCCGCCATCGGCGGCAGCCCGCGCGCAGGCGGCGAGGTCGCGCCCGTGCGTGTCCTGCGGGCCGAGGATGCCGTAGAGCCTGATATCGACCGGGTTCATGATGTCCTTGCTTTCGTCGCGATGGTCTCGCCGTCGAGGCCGTAGAGTGCATCGAGGAATGCGGGCTGGAAGCTGCCGGGGCCCGCAGAGCGGCTGCCCGCGATCTCGCCGGCAATGCCGAGTGCGAGCAGGCCGGATGCGGCGGCGATCAGCGCATCGTCCTCGCGGCTGGCAAAGGCGGCGATCAGGGCGGTGCCGGCGCAGCCCATGGCCGTGACGCGGGCCATCAGCGGATGGCCGTTATGGATTTCGATCAGGCGTTCGCCATCGGTGATGAGATCGACGGCCCCGGTCAGTGCGATGACGCAGGCGAGCCGGCGCGCCTCGGCGCGCAACGTATCGGGATCAGCGGGCGCGCCCGTCAATGCCTCGAACTCGGCGGCATTGCAGCGCAGGATCGCCGGGCGCCGCTCCAGCAATTCGCGTGCATAGGCGAGGCGGGGCGGGGAGCGGTCGACGAAGACGGGATCGAGCACGATCCGGTGGCCGGCGTCGCGCGCCGCCGCCATGGCGAGGGGGATCGCGTGCCGGCGCTCTTCATCGAGCGTGCCGAGATTGATCACCAGCGCATCGGCGCGCGCGGCAAAGGCCGCAGCCTCGTCGCGCGCATGCGTGAGCGAGGGGATGGCGCCGGCGGCCAGCAGCAGATTGGCGGTGAAGACCTGGGCTGCGGCATTGGTAATGGCATGCACACGGGTAGGGTGCGCTGCGATCTGCTTAAGCAGCCCGGCGCAGCGTGCCGCAAGGTCCGGCTGCGGATCGACGCCGCAGGGCGTATTCGAAATCGGTGAGAAGGTCGTATCGGCCATCTCGCATCCCTCCGCCGGCATGACCCGGATCAGGTTCGATGGGTTGACGCTAGCGCCTCTCAGCCCCCGGACGGGGCACCCCATGGAGATTAATTCTGTTGATCGAGAGTTAGGCCCTTGCATCCTCCGACGCAAGGGGCGGGCGGCAATTCCTTATGCCGCATTGCCGCAACCAAGGTGCGCGATTCGCACGCCCCTCAGAGATTGAAGCGGAAATGCAGCACGTCCCCATCCTTGACGACATAGTCCTTGCCTTCCAGCCGCAGCTTCCCGGCTTCGCGCGCGCCGCTCTCGCCATCGAGCGCGATGTAATCGTCGTAGGCGATGGTCTCGGCGCGGATGAAGCCCTTCTCGAAATCGGTATGGATCACGCCTGCGGCCTGCGGTGCGCGGGTCCCGGTCGTGATCGTCCAGGCGCGCGCTTCCTTGGGGCCGACGGTGAAATAGGTGACGAGGCCGAGCAGCGCGTAACCGGCGCGGATCACGCGGTTGAGGCCGGGCTCGGAAAGGCCGACGGCTTCGAGATAGTCGCGTTGTTCCTCGGCGGGCATCACCGCGATCTCACTCTCGATCTTGGCGGAGACGACGACGGCGCGCGCGCCCTCGGCCTCGGCATAAGCCATCACCTTCTGCGAGAAGGCATTGCCCTGATCGGCGGATTCTTCCTCGACATTGCACACGTAGAGAACCGGCTTGGCGCTGAGCAGGCCGAGCATGCGGAAGGCCTTCTCCTCGTCGTCGGCAACCTCGACCAGCCGGGCGGGCTTGCCGTCGCGCAGCAGCACCAGCGCGCGGTTCATCAGGTCGAGGCTGAGCTTGCCTTCCTTGTCGCCGCCCTTGACCTTTTTCTCCAGCGCCGTGGCGCGCTTCTCGAGGCTGTCGAGATCAGCGAGCATCAGCTCGGTCTCGATGGTCTCGATATCGGCGATCGGGTCGATCTTGCCGTCGACATGGGTGACGTCGCCATCCTCGAAGCAGCGCACCACATGGGCGATGGCATCGACCTCGCGGATATTGGCGAGAAACTGGTTGCCCAGACCTTCCCCGCGTGAGGCGCCGCGCACCAGTCCGGCAATGTCGACGAAGGTCAGACGGGTGGGGAGCACCTGCGCCGATTTGCCGATCACGGCCAGCTTGTCCAGCCGCTCATCCGGCACGGCCACGTCGCCGACATTCGGCTCGATCGTGCAGAAGGGATAATTGGCTGCCTGCGCGGCTGCCGTCTGCGTCAATGCGTTGAAGAGTGTCGATTTGCCGACATTCGGCAGCCCGACAATACCCATCCGAAAGCCCATGGCCGTCTATCCTGTCTGGTGCGTTGCGACCGCCGTCAGCTGCCGGCTCCGCCCTTGTCCGTGGCACTGCTCTTGCCACTATCCTTGCCACTATCCTTGCCGCCCCAGCCGCGATCGGCCATGGCGAGATGTATCTTGTTCTGGAAGGCCGCATCATCGCCGCGCGCCAAGAGCCCGGCATGATCGGCGCAGGCACGCGCGAGATCCTCGACCCACGGCTCTTCCGCCTTGGCGAAATCGCTCAGCACATAGGCATGCACGGCTTTCTTGTCGCCGGGATGGCCGATGCCCAGCCGGACGCGGCGGTAATCGTTGCCGCATTGCGCGGTGATCGAGCGCAGCCCGTTATGGCCGGCATTGCCGCCGCCCTTCTTGATGCGCAGCTTGGCCGGCGCGAGGTCGAGCTCGTCGTGGAAGACGACGATATCCTCGAGTGCGATCTTGAAGAAGCGCTGCGCCTCGGAGACGGCACGGCCGGATTCGTTCATGTAGGTCTGCGGCTTGAGCAGCAGGACCCGTTCGCCGTCGAGCGTGGCCTCGGTGACCTCGCCCTGGAACTTGCGCCGCCACGGAGCGGCACCCGCGACCCGGGCGATCTCGTCGATCACCATGAAGCCGATATTGTGCCGGTTATCCGCATAGCGCGCCCCGGGATTGCCGAGGCCGACCAGGAGACGCATCGGTCCCGCTCCCTCGTCGACAGCGAAGCGCTCCGGTTGCGAAACCGGAGCGCCCCAGCCGAACAGTTTTTTCAAAAGCGCAAGGATTATTCCTTGTCCTCTTCTTCGCCGCCCTCGGTTGCCTCGGTCTCGGCCTCGGCATCCTCGTCGTCTTCCTTGAAGCCGGCCGGCGTGGCGATCGTCGCGATGGTGAAATCACGATCATCGATCGTCGGCGTGCAGCCCTTCGGCAGCGTCACTGCTGAGATGTGAAGCGAATCGCCCATCTCCAGGTTCTGGATATCGATCTCGATCGCATCGGGGATCGAGTCGGCGGGAACGAGGAGTTCGACCGTATGACGCACGACGTTGAGCGTGCCGCCGCGCTTGATGCCCACACAGGTTTCCTGATTGAGGAAGTGCACGGGAACATCGACGGTGACCATCTGGCCCTTGGCGACGCGGAAGAAGTCGATGTGGATCGGCATATCCTTGACGGGCTCTAGCTGGTAGTCGCGCGGAATCACGCGCTCCTTGTCACCCTGGATGTCGATCTCGAACATCGTCGTCATGAAGCCGCCATCATAGATGAGCTTCTGGGCTTCCTTGAACTGGATGGCAATGGCCTTGGGGGGCTGGCCGGTGCCGTAGACGACGGCGGGAATCATGCCCTGGCGGCGAATGGCTCGGGCGGCCCCCTTGCCGACCCGATCGCGCGCCACAGCCGAGAGCTTCTTCATATCACTCATGGTCGTGGTCCTTCGAATTTGATGTCATGAAAGACGAAAGGGCCGCATTGCGGCCCCGAGCCTTTCGCGCTCACGCCTCCAAGGGTGTCGACGAGCGCGTGGGGCTTATACGGCGCAAACCCTGCGAGGGCAACCTCTAAAGCGTTGCGCCACAATCATTGCTGCCCCGTTCGCGGGGGATGCATGAAAACGCGCCCGAAAGAGACTCCCGAGCGCGTTCCCCAACGAAGCCAGGGCGCGGCTACTCGCCGCCGCCCAGCGCGTGCACATAGACCGTGAGCGACTTGATGGTCACGTCGTCGAGGCGGTCGGCGAAATGCGGCATGATTGCTCCGCGGCCATTGGCGATCCCCTCGAAGATGGTTTCGCGATCCGAGCCGTAGAGCCAGATCCCGTTGACGAGGTTGGGGGCGCCGAGCGCACGCAGGCCCTCACCACCGTCGCCATGGCATGCTGCGCAATTGGCGGTGTAGACCTCTTCGCCGAGCTCCAGATTGGCGCCCTCGGCCACCGGCAGGCCGGCCAGCTGGCGGGTGTAATCCGCCGCTGCCCAGGCTTCCGACCGGTTGAGGATACCGTCACGCACGAAGGCCGGCATGTCGCCGAAGCGGGTTTCGTCATGGGTCGAGCGGATGCCGAAGGCGATGGTCTGGTGGATGTCCTCCAGCGTGCCGCCCCACAGCCAGTCGTCGTTCAGCAGGTTCGGATAACCCGGCCCGCCGCCCGCGCCGGCCCCGTGGCAGCCGGCACAATTATCGCCGAATGCCGCGCGCCCGAAAGCCTGCGCGAAGCTCGCCATATCGGAATCCGCGACGATCTCCTCGAGCTCCGCCTCGCGGATCGCGGCGAAATTCGCGCCGCGCGTCTCGTTGAGCCGCTCCAGATCCTCGACCACCGCCGAGCGCGAATGCCAGCCGAGCAGGCCGGTCGTCGCGGAATTCACCAGCGGGATCGCAGGATAGGCGATCATGTAGCCGACGGAGAAGATAATGGTGACGTAGAACACCCAGAGCCACCACCGCGGCAGAGGATTGTTCAATTCCTTGATGCCGTCCCATTCATGTCCGGTGGTCGAGACGCCCGTGACCTTGTCGACATCTTTCTTGTGATCTTGCGAGGCCATGGGATCAATCCTCATCCAGCGGAATGCGCGACGCCTTGTCGAACTTGTCCTTGTTCGAGGGCATCAGCGCGTAGAAAATGGCCAGGGCGAAGCCGATGAAGAAGGCTGCAAATCCCCAGGTCTGCGCGATGTTGGCGAGAAAGGCGTAGGTTTCCATGATGATGCTCCTTTCTCAGCGGATGTTCGCCTGGTTGTCGTACTGGTCGAAATCGACCAGCGTCCCCAGCATCTGCAGATAGGCGACGAGCGCGTCACCTTCGGTGATCACGCCGTCGGTGCGCCCCGAGAAGTTGCGCACCTGTGCCTTCGGGTAACGTTCGAGGAAGTCGAAGACGTCGGCATCGTTCTCGTCCATCTGGATTTCGACATCGATGCGGGCATTCGCGATCATCTCGTCGTCATAGGGCACGCCGAGCGCAGCCTGGACCCGGAGATTGCGCTCGATATTGGAATAATCGAGCGGCGTGTCGAACAGGAACGGGTAGCCCGGCATGATCGATTCCGGCACCACCGAGCGCGGATCGACCAGATGGCGCACATGCCATTCGTCGGAGTATTTTCCGCCCACGCGGGCGAGGTCCGGCCCGGTGCGCTTCGAGCCCCACTGGAAGGGCCGGTCATACATCGACTCGGCTGCGAGCGAGTAATGCCCGTAGCGCTCCACCTCGTCGCGCAGGGGGCGCACCATCTGGCTGTGGCAGTTGTAGCAGCCCTCACGGACATAGATGTCGCGCCCGGCCAGTTCCAGCGGCGAGTAGGGCCGCATGCCCTCCACCTTCTCGATCGTGTTCTTCAGATAGAAGAGCGGCACGATCTCGACGATGCCCCCGATGGAGATGGCGACCACGATGCCCGCCACCAGGACGCCGGAGTTCTTTTCGAATATTGCGTGCTTGTTCCAGAGTGACATATCTCCGCCCCCTTATTCTGCCGCCGCAAGCGCGGGACGCGACTGGGTCGCCTCCACGGGCCGCACGGTCCGGACGGTCATGATGAGGTTGTAGACCATGATCAGGGCGCCCACGAGGAAGAGCACGCCGCCGATCGCGCGGATCACGTAGTAGGGATGCATCGCGTCGGAGGTCTCGATGAAGGAATATTCCAGGAATCCGAGGCTCGTATAGGCGCGCCACATCAGGCCCTGCATGATCCCCGCCACCCACATCGAGGTGATGTAGAGGACGATGCCCAGCGTCGAGATCCAGAAGTGCCAGTTGACGAGCCGCAGCGAATACAGCCCCTCGCGCTTCCACAGCCACGGAACCAGGCAGTAGATCGCACCGAAGGAGATATAGGCGACCCAGCCCAGCGCGCCGGAATGCACGTGGCCGACGGTCCAGTCGGTGTAGTGCGAGAGCGAGTTGACGACCTTGATCGACATCATCGGGCCCTCGAAGGTCGACATGCCGTAGAAGGCGATGGAGACGACCATCATGCGCAGGACCGGATCGGTGCGCAGCTTGTCCCAGGCGCCCGAGAGCGTCATCAGGCCGTTGATCATGCCGCCCCATGAGGGCATCCACAGCATGATCGAGAAGACCATGCCCAAAGTCTGCGCCCAGTCGGGCAGGGCGGTGTAGTGGAGGTGGTGCGGGCCCGCCCAGATATAGAGGAAGATCAGCGCCCAGAAGTGGATGATCGAGAGCCGGTAGGAATAGACCGGGCGCTCGGCCCGCTTGGGCACGAAATAGTACATGATGGCGAGGAAGCCGGCGGTGAGGAAGAAGCCGACCGCGTTATGGCCGTACCACCACTGCACCATCGCATCCTGCACGCCCGACCAGACGATGTAGGACTTGTAGGAGAAGATCGAGAGCGGGATGGCGGCGTTGTTGCCCAGATGCAAAACCGCGATCGTTATGATGAAGGCGAGGAAGAACCAGTTCGCCACGTAGATATGCGGCTCCTTGCGCTTCCACAGCGTGGCCATGAAGACCATCAGGAAGGTGACCCAGACGACGGTCAGGAACAGGTCCGCATACCATTCCGGCTCGGCATATTCCTTCGACTGGGTGATCCCCAGAAGGTAGCCCGTGCCGGCGATCAGGATGAAGAAGTTGTAGCCCAGCACCACGAACCAGGGGGCGATATCGCCGGCCATGCGGGCGCGCGAGGTGCGCTGCACCACGTAGAAGGCCGTCGCGATCAGCACGTTGCCGCCGAAGGCGAAGATCACCGCCGAGGTGTGCAGCGGGCGCATGCGCCCGAAATTCGTCCAGGGCAGATCGAAGTTCAGGGCCGGATAGGCGAGCTGGAAGGCGATGATCACGCCGACGAGGAAGCCCGCAATGCCCCAGAACATCGCCGCGACCACGGCGAATTTCACCGGGCCCATATTGTAATTGGGCTTGCCGTCGATCTCCTCCGCTGGAAGCTCCGCCGGTCGATCGTAATAGCGATTGATGATCGCGAAGACGGAAGCGATGCTCGCCGCTGCGAAAAGATAGGCGTGGAAAGCATATTCGGCTTCCCAGGCGTTCGCTGCCACGATGATGGAAAACAGCGCCAAGGCCGCCAAAGCGACCGCGGTACCCCCCTCACCGATGGTCATGCGCTTGCCGGATCCGACCGGTGACGCGCCGATTGAGGCCATCTTCAATCCCCTGAACTGTTTGCCCGTAATGGCTCCGCCCGAAGAGATTCGGACGACCGCGGCAGTTTCAGCAGGGATGGGCTGAGCCCGCCTTGATCTTTGTCAACAATGTGGCGTCGGATGTGTCGCAGGGAGGCGGTTCTTCAACGGGTGTGGCAGGATCGTGACGAGAAAATTTCCGATTTTAAGTTGCATTCAAAAGTCTCAACCCGCCATCGGCCCTTCGTGCTCAATCTCCCACACGCGAGGTTGTTCACCTGCCCGTGGACGCCGGTGGCGTCTGGTCGCACAGTGGGCAAAATCGGAGTGGGAGGAAAGCTT
The DNA here is from genome assembly GCA_020832565.1 of Salinarimonas sp. Classification (GTDB taxonomy): domain Bacteria; phylum Pseudomonadota; class Alphaproteobacteria; order Rhizobiales; family Beijerinckiaceae; genus Saliniramus. Next base: position 83,679 of record JAFIEI010000005.1, read on the forward strand.
CATGCGACTCATCGACAAGACTGCCATCGTTACCGGGGCCGGGAGTGGTTTCGGATTCGGGATCGCGGAGCTGTTTGCGCGCGAGGGTGCGCGGGTCGCGCTGCTCGATATCAACGAGGAATCGGCGATTGCCGCCGCCGGCCAGATCGGGGGCAACGCCGTGGCCCTGCGTTGCGACGTCGCCGAACTGGCAGATGTCAAGCGCGCCGTGGACGCGGTCATGGAGAGCTTCGGCCGGATCGATATCGTGGTCAACAATGCCGGTGTCAGCCACCGCAACAAGCCGATGCTGGACGTGACCGAGGAGGAGTTCGACCGGGTCTTCGCCGTCAATGTCAAATCGATCTACAACATGACGCAGGCGACCGTGCCCCTGATGCGTGCGGAAGGTGGTGGCAATATCCTCAATATCGGCTCCACCGCCGGCATCCGGCCGCGCCCCGGTCTGACCTGGTACAACGCGTCGAAGGGCGCGGTGAACCTGCTGTCGAAATCGATGGCGGTCGAACTCGCACCTGATCGCATCCGCGTGAATGCGCTGGCGCCGGTTGCGGGCGAGACGCCGCTTCTGGCGACCTTCATGGGAGAGGATACGCCGGAGAAGCGCGCGGCCTTCACCGCGACCGTTCCGCTGGGGCGCCTCTCCACGCCGCGCGATATCGCCAATGCGGCACTGTTCCTGTGTTCCGACGAAGCCGACATGGTGACCGGTGCGGTGCTCGAGGTGGATGGCGGGCGCTGTATCTGATCGTCAGTCCGCGATCGCGTCGAGCGGGAATGGCGTGCAGCGCGCCGAGAGGGCGCGTTCGCTCGCCGCCTGCGCCAATCCGGTCAGGGGCGCGAGGACGCGGAATGCGACGAAGCCCTGGGCCTCGGGCGCCGTGACCCGCAAGACGCCTTCGAGCGGATCAATCGGGATTTCTCCGGTATCGTCGACCTCGGTGATCGCGGTGCTGAGCGCCTCTTCTTCAAAGCGTTGCTCGGGCGTCATCAGCAACACGTCGATGACGGAAGCATCAATGGCACGATCCGTTATTGCGAAGAATGCTCCCGCGCCACGGCCATGAAACGCCGCAGACTGGAAATGCGAACCGGTTGTAAAGGTCACCCGTAGCGGCGCTTCGCTCAGGTCATAGGCGCAGGCGGTGAGCGCCGTCGACGGATCGTGCTGAGATAGCCAACCACGCGTCTGCGGACCGGCAACGAGGATCGGTTCCCCGGTTTCGTGAGTCGGCTGGAGCCGGGTGAACGCCGCCCGTTCCGACAGGAAGGGCAGAAGCAGAATTACCCCGACATGGGCGATTGCCGCGAGCACCAACCCACACAGCGTTGCGAAGGCAAAGCGACCGATAACGCTCATGCCGGACAACCCATCCGTCGGATATCCGGCAGCATGTCTGCCGTGAACCGCGTCAGCGTGCCGCCGGCGGGGGTATCATAGAGGCGCAGGGCGATGGTGAAGCCTTCCGTATCCGGCACGCGCAGCCAGTTGCCCGGCTGCGGCTCTCGGCTGATCGTCACCCGCATCGCGCCATCCTCCGGGCGGGTAATCCGCGCCGAAGTGGTTGCCAGGCGTTGTACCTGCCAGCCATCGGGCAGGCGACCGTCCCCGTCATGCAGGGTCAGGGTCCAGAAGCGGGCCGAAGGCGTCGTGCCGGAAATGGTATAGATGCATTCGCTGCGCAGCGGGCGCGCCAATGAATCCGTCGAGGCCCGGAAGGTCAGGCCCTCACCGGCAGCGAGAGGGATGTCCGCGGTTCGCGCGAGGATGGCGCGTGCATAAGGGTCGATCTCGCGGGTACCGATCTGCGGATGCACCTGCCAGGGTCCGGCCTGCTGGACGCCGAAGGCGAATTCGCTGTCGACGACGCGATAGGCGCTGTAGAGCCCGAGCGCCGCACCGCCCGCCACCGCATAGGCGACGAGAAGGATCGTATAGACAGAGGATGTGAATTCGCGGATGCCCCGGCTCATCGATCCGGCCCGTGCAGGGATATGTGTGTCAAAGCGTTAACCCGTTGCTCCCGCTGGTTCAAGGCGTTGCACGTCTATTCGCATGGACCGCCCGGTGCGGTCACGGTCTTTGCGCATGCGCTGCTTGTCATTGTGCGGGCACACCGCTACGCCCTTACCGAAGCCCGGCAATAACGGAGTGGCGCCATGAACATCTTGTCGATCCAGTCGCATGTGGCCTACGGGCATGTCGGGAACGCCTCTGCGGTGTTCCCCATGCAGCGTCTGGGATGCGAAGTCTGGCCGATCCACACGGTGCAGTTCTCCAACCATACAGGCTACGGCGACTGGACGGGGCGCGTCTTCGACGGGCCGGCGATCGAGGAACTGGTTGACGGGATTGCGGCGCGCGGTGTGCTCGGGCGCTGCGACGGCGTGCTGTCGGGCTATATGGGCTCGGCCGATATCGGCAACGCGATACTCTCCACGGTGGCGCGGGTGCGCGAGGCGAATTCGGATGTGATCTATGCGTGCGATCCGGTGATCGGTGATGTGGGACGCGGCGTCTTCGTGCGGCCGGGTATCCCCGAATTCATGCGCGATCAGGCGGTGCCGGCTGCCGATCTGATCACGCCGAACCAGTTCGAGCTGGACTATCTCTCCGGCATGGAGACGCGCAGCCTCGCTGCGGCAAAGCAAGCGGTCGAGAAGGTGCAGGCGCTCGGGCCGCGCGTGGTGCTGATCACGTCGCTGCATACGGATGATACGCCCGCTGACGCGATCGACATGCTGGCAGGTGAGGGCGGTGTGTTCTGGCGGGTGCGCACGCCGAAGCTCTCGGTCTCGGTGAACGGAGCCGGCGATGCCATATCCGCTCTGTTCTTCGTGCATTACCTGCGCACGCGGCGTGCCGATCAAGCGCTGGCCGAGGCCGCAGCATCGATCTACGGGCTCCTGCATCGCACCGAGGAAGCCGGTTCGCGCGAGATTCTGACGGTTGCCGCGCAGGACGAGTTCGTCGCCCCGTCACGGCGCTTTCCCGTCGAGCCCGCCTGAGCGAAACGTCAGCCGGGCTCCGGGAAGGGGATCAGCGCACCATGTTGATGGTGGCTTCCATCATCTGCTGCGAGGTCGTCACCACGCGGGTATTGGCCGTATAGGCCTGCTGCGTGATGATCATCTTGGTGAATTCCTCGGCGATATCCGCGTTGGACTGCTCCACCGCACCGCCGATGATCCGCGCGCCTTCCGGAGAGAAGGTCGGCTGACCGGATTCGATGGTCTGCTCGAAGGTTCCGCCGTCGCGTGGCTTGAGCATGTTCGGCGCGGCGAATTGCGCGATGGCGACGCGGGCAATGGCAAAGGACTGGCCGTTGGAATAGATGCCGGAGATCCGACCGTCGCTCGAGATCGAGGTATCCTGGAGCACACCTGCCGGATAACCGTCCTGGCTCAATTCGAGGCCCTGGATCAGGTTGTTGGGAACGGCGAACTGGCGCAGGCCCTCGGAGCCGAAATTGATGGCGAGGTCTTCGGAAAGCGCCTGGCCGTTGATGACTGTATTCTCGTCGATCTGGTACGACGAGGGCGAGCCGCCCGTCATGGTGCCGTCCGCGTTGAACCCGATCGGATCAGTGCCGAGGCGGGTCCACATCGGCTCCGTGCCACTGGCGCTCGAATTGTTCTGATAGAACAGTCCCCACTGATCGTTCTCGAGCTTGCCCCAGCGCAGCTGAAGATCGATCGGCGCACCGGCCGAATTATAGACGACCACCGAGCCGCCGCTGATCGTGCGCGAAAGGAAAGCCGATGACTCGTTGGCGCGGATCTGCGGCCAGTCCGCATAGTTGTCGGCAGGGTCGGTGGGATCGTCGATAACGGTATCCACGTTATTGGCGTTGTAGAAGTTCGTGCCCGCCGTGGAGGGCAGGACGGCCTTGTAGTCGACCGCTTCCGTGGCACTGGCCGGCACCGTCGTGTCGGTGATACGCAGGATGCCGTTGGTGCTGGTGATCAGGCCGTCGAGATTGATCGAATCGCCGCGCAGATACATGCCCGCGCCGTTGACGAGATAACCGTCCTTGTCGAGCTGGAAGTCGCCGCGGCGGGTGAACAGGTTGTTCTCGCTGAAGACCGGCTGGCCGTCGCGGAAGCCGGAGATCTGGCTCACTGAAATGAAGCCCGATCCGTTGATCGCGATGTTGGTGTTCTTGCCGGTGGGCAGGATGTCGCCCTGCAGGCTGATTGCCTGATTGGACTGCGCCCGCACCGAACCCGCGATGGCCTGCTCGCGCGGGCGGTCGATCACGAGATCGACGAAGCTGGTATCCATGCGCTTGTAGCCGACAGTCTGGGAATTGGCGACGTTCCCGGAAATATTCTCCATGGCGTAGGACTGCGAACGCAACCCGGCAACGGCAGTTTGAAGAGCCCCGAAAATACCCATAACACACTCCTGACGCACAGCGATCTCGGTCGTTGATCAGCAACCGCCGTGCCAGCGCAGAGCTGCATCCGGGCGAAACCGAAACGTGTAGCGATCACAAAGAGTTATGCCGGTACCCCGATCCGGTTGCCCGCAACGTCGGACAAAGTTCTCGGCCCCATGCGCGCGCTTTCTGCCGGGCATGCGGCAGATTCTGCCGGGCCATTCCTGCCCGCCGGGCCGATCTTAAGGCTTCGTTAACGCAGCTTGCGCTTTGATTAACCACATCGAATCGGAACCCCGTTGGAACCCCGCAAGGCCATGGCTGCAACTGCTCTGACCGAAACTGAAAAGCCGTCGGACGCGATTGACGACAGCGCCGAGTTCGACTCGCTGACGGGTCCGCAGCGCGCTGCCCTGTTCCTGCTCATGCTCGGCGAGGAGCACGGGCGTACCATCTGGGCCATGCTCGACGAGGAGGAAGTGCGCACGGTCTCGCATGCCATGGTCCAGCTCGGCACCGTCGATGCCAAGACTGTCGATCGCCTGATCGTCGATTTCATACACCGGGTTTCGAATTCCAGCGTCTCGGGTTCGGTCGAGCGTACCGAGCAGCTCCTGATGAAGGTGTTCCCGCCCGATCAGGTCGCCACCATCATGGCCGAGATCTACAACACCTCCGGCAAGCGGATCTGGACGCGCCTGTCGCAGATCGATGCAGAGATCCTGGCCAATTACCTGCGCAACGAGTACCCCCAGACCGTCGCCGTGGTGCTCTCGCGCGTGCGCCCCGATCACGCGGCGCGGGTGCTGACCATGCTGCCCGACGACTTTGCCATGGATGTCGTCAACCGCATGCTGAAGCTGGAGGTCGTGCAGAAGGAGGCGCTGCACCATATCGAGGAGACACTCCGGCTCGAATTCGTCGGCGCCGTCGCCCAGACCTCACGGCGCGATGCACACGAGATCATGGCAGAGGTGTTCAACGCTTTCGACCGCCAGACGGAAACGCGCTTCCTCTCGGCTCTCGACGACGTCAACCGCGAGGCAGCCAAGCGCATCCGCGAGCTGATGTTCACCTTCGAGGATCTCACCAAGCTCGACGCCGGTGGCATGCAGACGCTGATCCGCTCGGTGGAGCGCGATGTGCTCTCGCGCGCCCTCAAGGGTGCGCCGGAACCGGTGCGCGCCTTCTTCTTCTCGAATATGTCGCAGCGCGCTTCGAAGAACCTGCAGGACGAGATGGACGGGCTCGGGCCGATTCGCCTCAAGGAAGTCGACGAGGCGCAGCTCACCATGGTCAACAAGGCCAAGGAACTCGCCGATGCCGGCGAGATCATGATCTCGAAGAACAATGCGGATGACGAGCTGGTCTACTGATCAGGCTCAGCCGACGAAGGCGCGCTCGACCACGAACTCGCCCGGGCGTGCATTCGAGCCCTCGGTCAGCCCGGCCTTCTCGCACAACGCCTTGCAATCGGCGATCATCTGCATCGAACCGCAGATCATGACGCGGTCCTCGGCAGGATCGAAGGGCTTCAGGCCGAGTTCCTCGAAGAAGGAGCCGCTTTCGATCGCGGTGGTGATGCGCTGCGTGCGCGGATAGGCCTCGCGGGTGACGCTGGTCCAGTGACGCAGGCGCCCGGTGGCGAATTCCGAGACCAGCGGATCATCGGCGATGGCTGCGACGAGATCCTCGCCATAGCGCAGCTCCGCCACCTCGCGGCAGGTATGGGTGAGGATGACCTCCTCGAATTTCTCGTAGGTCTCGGGATCGCGGATCAGGCTGGCGAAGGGGGCAATGCCGGTTCCGGTGGAGAGCATGTAGACGCGCTTGCCGGGCAGCAGCGCGTCGAGCACCAGCGTCCCCGTCGGCTTCTTCTTCATCAGGATGGTATCGCCGACCTTGATCTTCTGCAGATGCTCGGTGAGCGGGCCGTCGGGCACCTTGATCGAGAAGAATTCGAGCTCGTCGTCCCAGGAGGGGCTGGCGATGGAATAGGCGCGGAATACCGGGCGTTCGGCATTGGGCAGGCCGATCATGACGAACTCGCCGGAGCGAAAGCGCAGGCTGGCCGGGCGCGTGATGCGAAATCGAAACAGCTGGTCGGTGTAGTGCTCGACCAGGGTCACCGTCTCGGCATGGGTATTGGCCGGGATCGGGAATTCCGTATTGGCGCTCGCCGGTACCGCCTGGTCCATCACGCTTGCTCCTCTGCCTCGTTGCAGGCTCTACTTAGCACCCCTGACACGAGCGTAAACCGTCACCGGCGCCAATCTCCCATGCGCGCGAGGTATAGCGGTATTGCTGATCGGGGCAATACCGGGGAATTGAAAGGCGGACGATGCACGGGCCGAGCGGTGGCGTATCGTGTTGCGCATTGCTGAATAATGCAATTCAGGATGTGATTTTTGTCTTGTCCCGCTCCCGGAAGGGCATTAGGGGATGGCGTCATTGCCGGTGGTCATGTAATCCCTTGCTTCGCAAATATCTTGTGGGTGCGATGCTTGCGCACCACCTCGGCTGATCGGTCGTGCTCACCGGCCGCAACAGGAGCCCTGATATCGTGATCCAGAAGACAAAAGCCTTCTCAGTCGCCGCCGCCTTCGGCCTGATCGTCGCCGCACCGCTGGCGCTTGCCCCTGCTGCCGCCCAGGAGCAGGAATTCCGCATCGGCCTGATCACGCCGCCTGCACATGTCTGGAATCAGGAAGCGGCTGCGCTCGGCGAAACGCTCGCGGAAATGTCGGACGGGCGTTTCAGCCTGTCGATCTACCCGTCGGGCCAGCTCGGCAATGAGAGCACCATGCTCCAGCAATTGCAGACCGGCGCGCTCGACATGGCCTGGCTGACGACGGCGGAAGTCACGACGCGTGCGCCCGATATCTCGGCCCTGCATGCGCCCTTCCTCGTGGACAATATCGCCGATGCGGCAAAGGTCCTGCGCAGCGATGTCGGCCGCGAGATGCTCGAGACGCTGCCGTCGGCTACCGGCACGGTGGGTGTCTGTTACGCCATGACGGGCATGCGCCAGCTGATGACCCGCAATCCGATCGACGACGCCTCCGATCTCGCCGGCATGCGCTTTCGCATCACCCCCGCACCGCCGATTCGCGGCTTCTTCGAAATGCTCGATGCAGCGCCGGCCCCGATGCCGCTGACGCAGGTCTATGATGCGCTTGCCAACGCGCAGATCGATGCGATCGACATGGATTTCGAATCGATCATCAATTTCCGTTACTATGAGCACGCCCCCAACATGATGGTGACCAACCACCACATGTTCGGCATGGTCGCGCTGGTTTCCGGCCGCGTCTGGGCGCGCCTGTCGCCGGAGGATCAGGAGATCCTGCGCGAGGCGGTGCAAATGCATTGCGATCGCACCATCGATCGTTTCGTCGACGAGGAAGACGACAAGCTCGCGCGCCTGCGCGATGCGGAAGGCCTGACCATCACCGAAAATGTCGGTCCGGAATTCTTCGGCGATATCGTCGAGCGCTGGGATGCCGAATGGGCCGAGCGCACGCCCTATGTCGCGCGCCTGCGCGAACTCGTGGCGGATTTCTGATGGTATGCGGCAATCCGCTTGATGCGGCGCCGTGAGCGATAGCGTGCGGAGCGTGGCCATGTTCGAGGCGATCCGTGGCCTCTCGCGGATATTTGCGGCGATCGACCGGCTTCTCTTGATGGCGCTGATCGCCGCGATCACGCTGCTGGTGCTGGCCAATGTCGGTGCCCGCAGCATGGGCTTCACCATCGCCTGGGCGGATGAGCTCGCCGTCTACGGCATGATCATGGCCGGTTTCGTGGGGGCCTCGCTGATGCTGCGCCTGCGCACCGCGCCGAGCGTGACGCTGTTGCACGAAGTCCTGCCCGAGCGCGCCGTGCGGATTCTGCGGGTGCTGATCGCGCTCGTCGCCATCGTCTTCGCCGGCCTGCTTCTTTGGATGTGCTGGCTCTGGTTCGATCCCGCCGGCCTCGCGGCGGCGGGCTTCGATATCCGCCGGTTCGAGGGCGCGACCTTCAACTTTATCTATACCGAGACCACGCCGGTGATGGGCCTGCCGGCGGCCTGGTTCTTCGCCGTGATGCCCTGGTTCGCACTCACGGTGCTGGTCCATGCCATGACGAATCTCGCCGAGGATGCCGGCATGATCGCGCCGCCGCCTGAACCGCCCGTCGCCGACGTCAACGGGGAGGGGGCCGTATGACCGGGATCACCCCGCTCGTCTTCATCGCCCTGCTCGTGATCGGTGTGCCGATCGGGCTCGTCCTCTGCCTTGCCGCTTTCGCCTATATCGTGGCCAGCGGCAATGTCGTGCTGCTGGAATCCTATCCGCTCAAGCTGTTCTCCAGCCTCGATAATTTCGGTCTGCTGGCGATCCCGCTCTTCATCCTGATCGGGGAGATCATGAACGGCGCCGGCATCACCACGCGGCTCGTGCGGCTGGCCTCCGCCTTCATCGGGGCGGTGCGCGGGGGGCTCGCCTATGTCAACCTGCTCGCGAATATGTTCGTCGCCTCGATCCTGGGCTCGGCGACGGCGCAGATCGCGATGATGAGCCAGGTCATGGCGCCGGAAATGCAGCGCGCGGGCTATGACCGCGCCTTCGCCGTCGGCGTCACGGCCTTCGGTGGCCTGCTCGGTCCGATCATCCCACCCTCGATCGTCTTCGTGGTCTATGCGGTGCTTGCACAGGTGGCGGTGCGCGACATGCTGATTGCAGGGATCCTTCCCGGCCTTCTGATGACGGGGCTGTTTCTCGGCACCGTCGCGCTCATGGGCCTGCGCTACAATTATCCGCGCGGCGAGGCGTTGAACTGGGGTGAGCGGGGCAGGGCGCTCTTGCGCGCATTGCCGATGCTCGCGATCCCCGCCGTCATCGTCGGGACCATCCTCGCGGGCATCGCCTCGCCGACGGAGAGCGCGGCGGTCGGGGCGCTCGTCGCGACGCTGATCGGGCTGTTCTACACCCGCTCACTGAAGCTCTCCGACTTTCCCGCGATCCTCTTGCGCACGGGCCTGAATACCGCACTCGTGCTCTTCCTCGTCGCTGCCGCGGGCGTCTTCTCCTGGGTCCTGATCTTCGGGCAGGTGCCGCAGACGGCGGCGATCTGGATCCAGGAAGTCGCGACGACACCGGTTGCCTTCATGCTGTTGGTGCTGGTGATGCTGCTGATCGTCGGTACCGTGATCGACGGCATTCCCGGCCTGATCATGGTGGTGCCGATCCTGTTGCCGATCGCGACGGAGGTCTACGGCATTCACCCGCTGCATTTCGGCGTGGTCGTCTCGATCAATCTCATCCTCGGCCTTTTGACGCCACCGGTCGGGATCGGGCTTTATGTCGCGGCGAGCGTGACGAATGTCAGTCCGTTCCGCGTGTTTCGCATGGCGCTGCCCTTCTTCGTCGTCGCCTGCCTTGCGCTGATCGTGCTGGCGCTGGTTCCGTGGTTCAGCCTGGCACTGCTGTGATGCCCTTTCGCGGGCAAGGGCTTCGTGCCATCCTGCCGCAAAGGGATCACAGGATTGGATACTGCCGATGACGGATCTTGCTCTGCGGCCGGGTGACGCTTTTCTCGTGACCGATCTGCAATACGATTTCCTGCCCGGCGGCGCGCTTGCCGTACCCGACGGGGACGGCGTGATCGCGCCGATCAATGCGCTCGTGAAACGCTTCCAGCGCGCCGGCGCGCATGTCCTGCTGACGCAGGACTGGCATCCGCCGGGCCATTCCTCCTTCGCGTCGAGCCATGAGGGCAAGTACCCGTTCGAGCAGATCGAAATGCCCTATGGCCCGCAGATCCTGTGGCCGGATCACTGCGTCCAGGGCACGCGCGGCGCCGAGATCGCGCGCAACCTCGAGGCCGATTGCGCAGAGCTCGTCATACGCAAGGGCTATAACCGCGCCATCGACAGCTATTCCGCCTTCCGCGAAGCCGATCGCGAGACCATGACCGGGCTTGCCGGGTATCTGCGCGAGCGGGGCATCACGCGCCTCTTCTCAGCCGGCCTCGCCCTCGACTTCTGTGTGTTCTGGACAGCCTGCGACGCGGTCGAAGCGGGGTTCGATTCCATCGTCGTTACCGACGCTTGCCGGGCCATCGATATCGACGGATCGCGGGAGAAGACCATGCAGGTGATGCGCGAGAAGGGCGTCGCCTTCTGCGATACGGGGGATCTCCTCGGCAATGGCTGACGCGCGGCGGTCGGGTGTCGCCGCGCGCCGCTAACGTCAGCGCGTGGAGGGATCGCCCGTGCCGATCGGCGCATTCTGGCGCGATGCCCATTCGGTCCACGAACCGTCGAACAGGGCCTGCGGCGGGTGGCCGATCCGTATGAAGGCGAGCGAGAGGATCGCGGCTGACACGCCTGATCCGCAGGAGGTGATCACGGGCTGCGTGGGATCGATGCCGTGGCGCGCGAGCGCATCGCGAATGCTGTCGGGATCCTTCAGGCGACCATCCTCGACGACCTCCGTATGCGGCAGGTTCACACTGCCGGGCATGTGTCCGGATGGCAGGCCGGCGCGCGGCTCGGGGGCTTCGCCGCGAAAGCGCGCGGCGGAGCGGGCATCCACCACCTGGATCGTCGGATCGGCGAGCGCGGCCTCGATGCGCGGCAGATCCGCAACGGCACCACGGTCGAGCCGGGCGGTGAAGCTGCGGCGGGCGCGCGCTCGCGCGGGACCCTCCTCGATCGATCCGCCGGCGGCGCGCCAGGCCGGGAACCCGCCCTCCAGGATGGAGACATTGCGGGCACCGAAGATCGTGAACATCCACCATACGCGCGGTGCCGAGAACAGGCCGGCGCCGTCATAGACGACGATCCGGCTGTCATCGCCGATCCCCTTGGCGCCGACGGCCGACGCGAAATCCTCTTCGCCGGGGATCATGTGCGGCAGGGGATTGGCGAGATCCTTGATCGAATCGATGTCGAAACGCACCGCGCCGGGAATATGGCCGGCGAGGAATTCGGCTTCTGCGTCCCGGTTCATCGCGGCCAGATAATACGAGCCGTCGACCACGACGAGGTCCGGCGCGTCGAGATTCTCCTTCAGCCAGTCGGCGCTGACGAAGGGTGCGATACCCGCATCGCGGGTTTCGATGGCGCTCATATGGCTTCTCCCATTGTTCTGTCGGGGCGGCTTCAGGCGAGTGCGATGCGCACCCGCCGGTTCTGCTTGCCCTTCTTCTGGATCTGCGTGACCTGGACGGCGCCGATCTCCGCCGTGCTCTTCACATGGGTGCCGCCGCAGGGCTGGTAGTCGATGCCTGCGATCTCGACCATGCGGATACGCCCCGCGCCGCGCGGCGGTTTCACCGACATCGTCTTGACGAGATCGGGATTGGCGTCGAGCTCCGCATCGGTGATCCATGATTCGGTGATCGGCGCATCGCGCGCGACCAGTTCGTTCAGTTTCGTGGTGATCTCGTCCTTGTCGAGGCCGCTATCCTCGATGTCGAAATCGAGCCGGCCCTCGCCGTCGCCTATGGCGCCACCGGTTACCGGGTAAGGCAAAACGACGCTGAGCAGATGCAGCGCCGAATGAATTCGCATACGCGGCAGGCGGATCTCCCAATCGAGCTTGCAGGTCACCTTGTCGCCCTGGGCGAGGGTGGGAGCATCCGGCGCGGGAACATGCACGATCTGTGTGCGGTCCTCCGCGTAGACCGTTGTTTCGATTGGGATTTCGCGTCCACCTTCGGAAACGAGCGTGCCCCGGTCGCCGGGCTGACCGCCGCCTTGCGGGTAGAAGATCGTGGCGTCGAGAATGTAGCCGCGTTCGTGCACGGCGGTCACGCTTGCGCTGCATTCGGTGCGGTAGGCGTCGCGATAGAGCGGTTCGGTCACGCTTATTTCTCCATTGGCAATGATTTGGCGGGAGACTATCACGGTGCCGATGGCGCACAAGGTGTGCCGATGTACAGGCCGTCCGGGTATCCGCCCCTGCGCTGCGGTGAAGATTCATCTTCAAAAATTAATCGTTTTTCGCTATCAGATCATCAGTCTAGCTTGATCCGATCGATGCGTTCGCGCGTAAAGCGATCATGAGAAACCACAACACGCGCGGGTGGCCGCGCCTGGTGAGAAATGTGACGACACGCGAGACAATGCATCACGACGAGAAGCCTTTGGATACGCTGCTGGCGCATTACGCACGCGGAGCCTTGAGTGCGCCGTTGCATGTGCTTGTCGCCAGCCACCTGGAGCTTCGTCCGGAAAGTCAGCGCTTCGTCAGCGCGCTCGAGGGCGTGGTGGCGTCGGCAATTCTGGAGGAAGAGCCGGTCGATATCGGCGACCGCGATGCGCGGCTTGCCGCGATTTTCGCCGAGGATGGGGCAGGAGAGACGCTTGCGCGACCGCGCGCCGTCGAGCGGATGGTTTCCGGCGACATGCCCCACCCGCTCGCGCGCTATCTCGGCCAGTCCCTCAAGGAAGTTCCGTGGCGTACGCTTCTGCCGGGTGTGAAGGAATACCGCATCGAGGATAACGAGGAAGGCGAGGCGGTGCTCTACTGGATCAAGGGCGGTCGCAAGATGCCGTTCCATACCCATGAGGGCTCGGAATACACGCTCGTGCTCAAGGGCGCCTTCAGCGATCTCAACGGCCATTACGGGCGCGGCGACATCGCCATTGCCGATGCCGATGTGGACCACCGTCCCATCGCCGATCCGGGCGAGGATTGCTTCTGCTTCGCCGTCACGGATGCCCCGCTGAAACTGACGGGTCCGATCGGCCGGATCGTCCAGCGGCTGTTCATCAAGCACTGAGCCCGATCACCGGACGAGCTTCGACATATGCAAAAGGCCCGCCGGTTCAGGCGGGCCTTTCGATTCTTGCGGTGCATTATCCGTTCGGCGTGATCCGGGTCGCGTGACCTACTGGAATGTCTTCGCGATAAAGGCCGAGAGATCTGTAATGTTCTCGTCGGACAGGTCCGCCGCGACGGGGATCATCAGGGCCGAGTTCGGGCCGACCTGCTCGCCTTCGCGGTACTGGATCAGGCGCGCTTCGATATATTCGGCATCCTGGCCGGAAACGGAGGGAAAGCTCGCCATGCCGCGCCCGGTCCGGCCGTGGCACTGCGCGCAGGCCTGCGCATACATCGCTTCGCCGGCAGAGATGTCGGCCGCCTGCACGTTCGATGCACCGAGCATCAGCGCGACCCCCGCAACGAAACCCATAGCCCTGTTCATTCTTGTTTTCTCCTGGTGACACTTGCTTCGACCGTGGCGCATTACCTGACGACACAGGTCGTCTCAGTCTTGTCGGCATGACGCGACGACCGGCCCTCATGCAGCGCCGGTCGTGCCCGTCGGCAGTGGCAGCCGCGTGCCGGGAGGCGATGCGGCTGCCAGTTGATCACCCGAGGGATCACTCCGGGATGATGCGATAGATGTCGCCTTCATCGATGGCGGCATAGAGGTTGCCGTCGGGGCCCTGGACCAGCGAGCGGAAACGCCCCGAGCCCATCGGCAGGGGCATTTCGGTGACGTCATGCACCGACAGGCCATCCTCGGCCATGTCGATGATGTCGATGCGCTGGCCGACCGGGGTACCGCCGAAGCCGATCCCCATCAGGCCGACGACCATACGGCCGTTCCAGGCACCCCACTGATCGCCCGTCAGGAAGGCCGCCGACGACATGCCCTGCGAGAGACCGTTATTGTCCCAGGCCGGCGGCATGGCGTCCGGATAGGTCTCGAAATCGGTCATCGGCATGTATTCTGCGCGCTCCGCCGGATCCATCGCTTCCATCTGGACGGGCTCGTAGCCGCAATAGCCGTCCGGGCAATCGCCGCGCCCGGCCATGTTGGGACGCGGATCCCAGCCGCCATTGCCGCCGGGAACGAGCGCCGTGATCTCGTCGGAATGCCAGGGGCCGTGCTCCGCGGTGATCGGCTGACCGGTTTCCGGGTGGAAGGCGATGCCCTGCACGTTGCGGTGTCCGTAGGTGTAGATGCGCGGGTCGAAGCCTTCCGGCGCATTGTTGCCTTCCGCAGCGTTGCCGTCACGATCGATCCGGATGACCTTGCCGCCGAGCAGCGTCGGGCTCTGGGGGACTTCCGCACCGTGGATGTCGCCGGTGGTCAGATAGAGATAGCCGTCGGGACCGAAGCGCACACGCCCGCCATTATGGGCGCCGGGACCGCCGAAGGGCTGGTCGCTGGCTTCGGGCTTGTAGGGAACATCCTCGATCAGATCGGTGCGATCCGAAACGGCGGTCAGGTCATCGCTCACGGTGAACCGCATCAGGCGGTTGGTGCCCGGGGCGGCCATGCTGGAGGTCGAGTAGACGTAGAGGAAGCGGTTGTCGTCGAATTCGGGATCGAGAGCGACGCCCATCATCCCGGCCTGTCCCTCGCAGAACAGATCGTCCGCCGTCGAGGCATAACCGTCGGAACCGGTCATTCCGAGGAGATTGTTGACCTCGCCGTCGGGCAGCAGCACCGAGAGCCCGTCGCATTTCTGGGTGAAGAACATGGTGCCGTCGGGCATGAAGGCCATATCCCAGGGGTCGGATAATCCCGACAGGACGGTTTCATAGCTCAGGTTCGGTGTATGTTCGCTCGCGAATGCTGCAGCCGGAAGGCCGACCGACAGGACCGATGCCATGACCGCACCGAGCGGCCAGTTCACGATTTTGGAAGACATAGCATTTCCTCCCTGTTTCCGCAGGAGATGTTCCGGCGGATTACTTTTGTTGACGCGACGCCGCTTTCGCAATGCGCGGTAGAGATGAGAGTATGCCGGAAAAAGAAATAGTCAACAGTATTCTAAAAGTATCTATGCTCGTAGGAATACGTTTTTGCTGCAACGCGGCAAGAAAATAAAAATTTATTTACTTCTGCCATCTCATCCCTTTGTTCCGTGCCTTCCGGAAGCCGCTTCGCGTGCGCGCGAATGCCGTTCGGAGGCCGCATTCGGCCGGCCAAGTCGGCCGGCCAAGTCGGCCACTGTCGCCTGCGGCTGTCATCCATGCCGGTTTTGCAATAGGCTGCGCATGGCGGCTTCGTCGTTCCGAGGCCGGTAGGCAGGTGCCGCGCTGATAGGGGCAACAATTGCGGGCTTCCGGCGTTGTCCCGGGCGGATCAGCGATACCGCCAAGCTGCCATAAACCCGCTCCAGCGATTATCAGGTGTTCGTGCATGAGAGTGAATATCGACGTGTCGATGGAATATGCCCTGGAGCAGGATGACGCGGCCCTGCTCGCGATTGCCGCCGCACATACCGGTGGGCAGTCAGTGCATGAGAGCGTGCTGGATGTCGACGACGCTACCCTGTGCCGGATTGACGGCGAGGGCGGGGTCGGCGAGCGCGTCTGGGCTTTCATCGAAGGCGAGCAGATGAAGCTGCGCTATCGTGCCCGGGTCGATGTGACCCGACCTGATGTGGCGCTGCAAAACCGCGCCGCAGCGCCGGTCCACCAACTCCCCCCCGACGTCTTCACATTCCTGCGCCCCTCGCGATTCTGCCCGTCGGATCTGCTCGCCACCTTCGTTGAGAAGCAATTCGGCCAGCTTGCAGGCGGCGCGAAGATTGCGGCGATGGCGGAGTGGATCGCGGCATCGCTGAGCTACGTTCCCGGCAGTTCCAACGCCACGACGACGGCGATAGACACACTCGTTTCGCGCGCGGGCGTGTGTCGGGACTACGCGCATGTGATGTGCAGCCTGGCGCGGGCCGCAAACATCCCGGCGCGCTACATTTCCGGATACGGCCCCGATGTCACCCCGCCGGATTTCCACGCCCTGGCCGAAGTCTGGCTCGACGATGCATGGCATCTCGTCGATCCGACCGGCATGAGCACGGCTTCCGGCCTGGTGATCATCGCCGCCGGCCGCGATGCCGGCGATACGCCTTTCATGGAGACCGGCAAGCCGGCCAATCCCATCAGCCAGAGCGTCGACGTGTCCTATGAGCGGGAGGGGTGAGGCGATCAGGGGGGCATGAACGTTCCCCCGCTTCTGTCATCGCGGCGGGAGACCGGTCAGGCTGAGACACGGTCGGGCCGCACTGTTTCAATACCCAATGATCTCCCCCGAAAAATCACCCCGCCTTGCGCTCCCGCTCGCCCTTCTCCCAGCCCTCTTTCGTCTGCGCGATGAAATCCTCCAGTCGCTCCTCGCGGATGGCCTTGCGCAGGCCGGCCATGAGGTCCTGATAGTAGGCGAGGTTGTTCCAGGTGAGGAGCATCATGGCGAGGATTTCGTTGGCGCGCACGAGGTGGTGGAGATAGGCGCGGGAATAGCCGTTTGATGCGGGGCAGGTGGAGGCAGGGTCGAGGGGAGTGAGGTCTTCGGCGTAGCGGGCATTCTTGAGATTAAGCCGGCCGGCGCGGGTATAGGCCATGCCGTGGCGGCCGGCACGGGTGGGCATGACGCAGTCGAACATGTCGACCCCGCGCCGCACGGCTTCGACGATGTCGTCGGGCGTGCCGACACCCATCAGGTAGCGCGGCTTCTCGCGCGGCAGGTTGGGCTCCACCGTCTCGATCATCGACAGCATGACATGCTGCGGCTCGCCCACGGCCAGCCCGCCGATGGCATAGCCCTTCAGATCCAGCCCGACGAGTTCTCGGGCGCTCTCCACCCGCAGATGCGGCACGTCACCGCCCTGAACGATGCCGAACATCGCCTTGTCGGGCTGCTCGCCGAAGGCGACCTTGCAGCGCTCCGCCCAGCGCAGCGACAGATGCATGGCTTTCGCGATCACCTCCTCGGAGGCGGGGAGCTTGACGCATTCATCGAGCTGTATCTGGATATCGGAGCCGAGCAGCCCCTGGATCTCGATCGAGCGCTCGGGCGTGAGAACGTGCCGCGAGCCGTCGATATGCGACTGGAAGGTGACGCCGCTCTCCTCGATCTTGCGCAGGCCCGCGAGCGACATCACCTGGAAGCCGCCGGAATCGGTGAGGATGGGGTAGGGCCAGTTCATGAAGGCATGCAGCCCGCCGAGCCGCGCGACGCGCTCGGCGCCGGGGCGCAGCATCAGGTGATAGGTGTTGCCGAGCACGACATCGGCGCCCAGCACCTTCACCTGATCGGGATACATCGCCTTGACGGTGCCGGCCGTACCCACCGGCATGAAGGCGGGGGTGCGGATGACGCCGCGCGGCATGCGGATCTCGCCGGTGCGCGCCGCGCCGTCCGTGCCCGTCAGCGTGAACATGAATTCATCAGCCATGAACGTCGTCCTTCATGTCGTCCTGTCCGGCGGCGTCGCGAAACAGCAGGCTCGAATCGCCGAAACTGTAAAAGCGATAACCCGTTTCGACCGCATGGCGATAGGCCCGGCGCATGGTCGCCGTTCCCGCGAAGGCGGATACGAGCATCATCAGGGTCGATTTGGGAAGGTGGAAATTGGTCATCAACACGTCCACGGCGCGAAAGCGGTAGCCCGGCGTGATGAAGATATCGGTGTCGCCGGCAAACGGTTTGATCGTCCCGTCGACCCCGGTCGCGCTCTCCAGCAGGCGCAGCGACGTGGTGCCCACCGCGACGATGCGCCCGCCCGCCGCCCGCGCCGCGTTCAGCGCATCGGCGGTCTCCTGCGAGACGAAGCCGGTTTCCGCATGCATGCGGTGATCGCGGGTATCCTCCACCTTCACCGGCAGGAAGGTGCCCGCGCCCACATGCAGCGTCACGAAATGTCGGGTGATCCCGCGCGCATCGAGCCGCGCGAACAGATCATCGGTGAAATGCAGGCCCGCCGTGGGCGCGGCGACAGCGCCTTCCTCGCGGGCATAGATCGTCTGGTAATCTGCCCGGTCGCGCGCGTCAGCTGCGCGCTTGCCGGCGATATAGGGCGGTAGCGGCAGCTCACCGAGGATCGCGATGGCTTCATCGAGGGCAGGGCCGGCGAGATCGAAATCGATCACGACATCGCCGCCATCCGCCTTCTCCACGATCGACGCTTCGAGCCGCCCGGCTTCGCAGACCGGGCCGGCACCATCCGCACCGAAGACGAGGCGATCGCCGTGCTGGAGCTTCTTGGCCGGGCGGGCGAAAGCGCGCCAGCGCGCGGCGCCCTCGCGCTTGTGCAGCATGATCTCGACGCCGGCCACGATCTCGCCGCGCACGCGTCTTGCGTAGAGGCGGGCCGGGATGACGCGGGTGTCGTTGAGCACGAGCACGTCGCCGGGCGCGAGCAGGTCGGGCAGATCGCGCACATGCGCGTCGCCGATCTCCGGGGTCTCGTCCGGGCGCACGAGCAGCATGCGCGCCGCGTCACGCGGCTCAACCGGGCGCAGGGCGATCCGGTCCTCGGGCAGTTCGAAATCGAAGTCGTTGACGCGCATCGCTCGGTCTCGCATGGCAGGCGTCCGGACGCAGTGCGATGCGTCCGGTCCCTGAACCCCGAAAGGTGCTCCGGGGTTCAGGAAAAGCGGTTGGTCTTGGGGAATCCCTTGGGCGGCAGGCGCCCGGCCTCCGCACGGTTGCCGAGCCAGCCGCCGGCGAGGTCCTCCTGCGAAACCGTCCAGGTGCGTCCCGACGTGTCCAGCCAGGTAAGCCCGTCCGCGAGCGCAAAGACTTTGGCATCCGAGACGCCGCCATCCTTGTAGCGTTGCAGGCGCACGCCCTTGCCGCGGGTCATTTCCGGAACCTGATCAAGCGGGAAGGCGAGGAGCTTGCGGTTCTCGCCGACGATGGCGATATGGTCGCCGGTCACGGGCGCGCAGATCACGGCTTTCGTCTTGCCGTCGACGTTGAGTGCCTGCTTGCCCTTGCGGGTATTGGCCACGAGTTGGTCGGTCGGCGCCACGAAACCGCGCCCATCCGAGGCGATGAGCAGGACCTTCGCCCCCGGTTCGTGCACGAAGGCGGTGACGATCTCCGCATCCTCGTCGAGATCGACCATCAGCCGTATCGGATCGCCGAAGCCGCGCCCGCCGGGCAGCTTGGCGGCTTCGATCGTGAAGACGCGCCCGTTCGAGGCGAGAGCGAGGATCTTCGAGGTGGTCTGGGCGTGGAAGCCGAAGGCGAGCGCGTCGTCGCCCTTGAACTGCAGATTGCCCAGATCGTTCTGATGACCCTTGAGCGCGCGGATCCAGCCCTTCTGCGAGACGATCACCGTGATCGGCTCGCGCTCGACCATGGCCTGCGCGAAATCGATATCGGAGGTGTCGGGGGCCTCGGCGAATGTGGTGCGGCGCTTGCCCAACTTGGTCTCGGCCCCGAAGGCCTTGCGCACCTCGCGGATCTGATGCGCGACGACCTTCCACTGTTTCTTCTCGGATTCGAGCAGCGCCTCGGTCTGCTTCTTCTCTTCCGTCAGCTCGTCGAATTCGCGCTTGAGCTCCATTTCCTCGAGCTTGCGCAGGGAGCGCAGACGGGTGTCGAGGATGGCGTTGGCTTGCAGCTCGGTGAGTTCAAAGACGCGCATCAACTCCTGCTTGGGCTCGTCCTCCTCGCGGATGATGTGGATCACCCGGTCGAGATCGAGATAGATGATCAGGAGCCCGCCCAGGATCTCGAGCCGGTGCTCGATCTTGCCCAGACGATGACGCGAGCGGCGGATCAGCACCTCGCGGCGATGGTCGAGCCAGGCGCGCAGGGCCTCGGCGAGGCTGATCACGCGCGGTACCGTGCCGCCCATCAGCACGTTCATGTTGAGCGGCACGCGCGATTCGAGATCGGAAAGCTTGAACAGCGATTCCATCATCAGCACGGGATCGACATTGCGCGCCCGCGGTTCGATGACGACGCGCACATCCTCCGCCGATTCATCGCGGATATCGCCGACAAGCGGCAATTTCCGCTCCTGCATGAGCTCGGCGATCTTCTCGATCAGCCGCGCCTTCTGGATGCCGTAGGGGATTTCGGTGATGACCACCGCCCAGGTACCACGCCCGCCATCCTCCTTCTCCCAGCGCGCGCGCACGCGAAAACCGCCGCGCCCGGTGCGATAGGCCTCGGCGATCATTTCCGGGCGCTCGACGATGATCCCGCCTGTGGGGAAATCGGGGCCGGGCACGAAGGTCAGGAGCTGGTCGGAGGAGGTGTCGGGATGCTCGATCAGATAGAGCGCGGCATCGCATAATTCGCCCGCATTATGCGGCGGGATCGAGGTGGCCATGCCCACCGCGATGCCCTGCGAGCCATTGGCGAGCAGGTTGGGGAAGGCCGCCGGCAGCACGGAAGGCTCATCGGTCGAGCCGTCGTAATTGGCGCGAAAATCGACCGCATCCTCGTCGATCCCCTCCAGCAGCAGCCCCGCCACCGCCGTCAGCCGTGCCTCCGTATAGCGGTAGGCGGCGGCGCCGTCGCCGTCGATATTGCCGAAATTGCCCTGTCCGTCCACGAGCGGGTAACGCGAGGCGAAATCCTGCGCCAGACGCACCAGCGCGTCGTAGATCGCCTGGTCGCCATGGGGATGGAAGGAACCCATCACATCGCCGACGACCTTGGCGGATTTCTTGAAGGCGGAATTGGGCGCGAGCCGCAGCAGCTGCATCCCGTAGAGAATGCGCCGGTGCACGGGCTTGAGCCCGTCGCGGGCATCAGGGAGCGCGCGGTGCATGATCGTCGAGAGCGCATAGGCCAGATAGCGCTCCTCGAGCGCGCTCTTGAGCGCGACGCTCTCGATTTCGCCGTCGGATGGCGGGTTCACGGGCTTGCCCATCGATCTCTCCGTTCGCAATCCCTCAGGCGGGATCGTCCTCGCGGGTTATGCTTGCGACGAAACGCGCACGCTCGGGCGGCGGCTCCCGGTCATGCGGCTCGTAGATCCAGCGCCAGAGAAAGTAGCCCGTCAGCGCGAAGGCTTCAGCCAGCGCCTGCGGCGCAACGCGGTTCGCGAGCCCGTCATACACAAGAAATCCGGGCAGCGTTAAGAGTTTTTCACGATATGGCGCTCCCGCCTGTGCACTCACCGCCCGCCCGGTGCGCGGCGAGACGTAGACGAGCCCCTCGCGGCTGCCCGTGGCGGCGCAGCTGTCGAGGTCGAGGCCGAAGCCGAGCTCGGCCAGAAGCCGCAGCTCGAATTCGACGAAGAGCGGCCCCACGCTCTCGGCATCCGGCAGCGCCTCGCAGAGATGGATCACGGCGTCATAAAGCGCGGGATGGGGGTCGCGCTCGGGCAGGAAGCGCAGGGAGGCGGCCAGCGCGGCAAAGCCATAGAGCGCATGCGGGGCGTTGATGAAGCCGGGCGAGCGCAGGCGGGTCGCCTCCACCGAGAGCGTGCCCAGATGCTGGTCGAGCCGCGCGCGCCAGGTCACCACGAGGCTGTTGCCCGGCTGGATCAGCGGCATGGTCTTGCGCGAGCGCCCGCCGGGCAGGAAGCCGAAATGCCGGCCATGGTCGCGGGTCAGCAATTCGAGGAGCACCCCCGTCTCGCCATGCCGGCGCACCCCCAGCACGATAGCCTCGTCGCTCCACTCCATCGCCGCCGCCTTCTCCTTGCCGAGGGTTTACGGGATCGCGGCCAGCGATGCCAGTGTTGAGGGTGTTTTCGAATCGACGGGCTGCGTATAACTGTTGGTCGGAACGGGCAATGTGATGGCATCCAGCACCACCCTTAATGTGAAGAACCTGGCAGCGCTCGGCGCGGAGCGTCTCGCGGCCTTGCTGATCGAGACCAGCAAGGGCAATACGGCGGCCAAGGCCCGGCTGCGCCTCGCTCTTGCGGAGGCGCAGGGCTCCGAGGACGTCTCGCGCGAAGTCGCCAAACGCCTCACCAGCATAGCCGGGGGCAGGGCGCGCATCACCTGGCGCAGGCGCAAGAAGCTCGTCGAGGATCTGGAGACGCAGCGTCGCGCGATTATCGATCAGATCGCGCCATCCGATACCGATCAGGCGCTCGAACTGTCATGGCGCTTTCTCGCCATCGCCGCGCCCGTTTTTGAGCGCTGCGACGACAGCGGCGGAACCGTCATCGCGGTATTCCATGCCGCATTGCGCGATCTGGGCGATATCGCGATGAAGACCGAGGTGGATCCGCAAGCTCTCGCAGACAGCGTTTTCGGGGCGTTGCAGGATAACGCGTTCGGCCAGTATGACGGGCTGATCGCAATTCTGGCACCGGTCCTCGGCGATGACGGGCTCGCCCGGCTCGCGCGGCGTGTCGAGGAATTCGCTGGTGAAGAGCCTCAGCGCGGCGCGACCCGGGAACACGCCGGGCGTGACGAGATTGCGCGCCGGGCGCTGCGGGACATCGCGGATGCGCGCGGCGACGTCGATGCCTTCATCGCGCAGTAGAACGCGAAGGAACGCGCCGGCCCGCATGTCGCGACCATGATCGCATCGCGCCTGCTGGAAGCAGATCGCCCGCACGACGCGCTCGCCTCAATCGAGGACACGCAGATCGACGATGATCGCGCCGCTCCCGAGGCGTGGAAGCACACGCGCCTTGCGGTGCTCGACGCGCTCGGTCGCCATGACGAGGCGCAGGCGCTACGCTGGCGTTTTTTCGAGGCCGAGCTTTCGGTGGCGTTCCTGCGCGCATATCTGAAGAAGCTGCCCGATTTCGATGATATCGAAGCCGAAGAGCGCGCAATCGCCTTCGCCGCCACCCATCGCGACGTCTTCAGCGCGCTGCGCTTCCTGCTCGAATGGCCGGCCCTCGATCGCGCAGCGGCGCTGATCCTCGCGCGCCGCGAGGCGATCGACGGTGATCGCTACGATACCCTGACCCCGGCGGCGGAAGCTCTGGCCGAGCGTCATCCCCTCGCGGCGACCATTGCCTTGCGCGCGATGATCGATTTCACGCTGATGCGGGCGCGCGCGACGCGCTACCGCCACGCGGCCCGCCATCTGGCGACCTGCGCCGAGCTGGCCGAACAGATCACCGATTTCGAAGGGCTCGAGAGCCATCAGGCCTATCTGGCCCGCCTGAAGCGCGAGCATGGCCGCAAGCAGGGGTTCTGGGCGCGTACAATTGCGCAATAAGCTTTTGTTCGATCAGAATGTTACGCGCGGTCTTATTTGGAGCAGCCCCATGAATCAATCGAATCTCCAAACCGTCGACTGGTCCGCCATCCCCGCGCCCGAGGATGACGGCGCGGCGGCGCATCTGACCGGGGCGCGGATGCCCGATGTCACGCTTTCGGCGACGGATGGCGCGGATGTCGCGCTCGGGGGCCTGCGCGGCTGGAGCGTACTCTTCTTCTATCCGATGACGGGGCGCCCGGACGTGGCGCTGCCGGACGGGTGGGACCAGATCCCCGGCGCGCGCGGCTGCACCCCGCAATCCTGCGCTTTCCGCGATCTTTCGCGTGACCTCACCGATTGCGGCGTCAGCGCGCTCTACGGGATATCGACACAGACGACACCCTATCAGCAGGAGGCGGCGGCGCGCCTGCATCTGCCGTTTGCGCTGCTCTCCGATGCGGAGCTGACACTGACCGAAGCGCTTTCATTGCCCACCCTGCGCGTGGAGGGCATGGTCCTGATCAAGCGGTTGACGCTGATCCTGCGTGATGATCGGATCCAGAAGGTATTCTACCCCATCTTCCCGCCGGATCGGAACGCGGCGGATGTGATGGATTTCATGCGTGGGCGGTGACGGCGCAGCGTGGGGGAAAACCTGCTATTTCCGGATGAAGATCATGGTCTTGCAATCCGAAGTAAATTAAGTCCGCATGGGACATCTGTATTCATATGCTTTTGCTTGAGTGGCATCTGGTATATACTTTGATTGCTTGAAGCGAGATTGGGTGAGTATAATTTTCCTAAGACAAAGAGGGGTGATTTGCCATGGCAAACTGCTATCTCATCCTGACATCAGAGCCGGGTGAAAAGGTGCGGCCCAGCCTCTATGTAGCCGTAGCCGAAGACGAAAGCGACGCGATTGACGCTTTTGTGCGCGGGTTCTCTGATTATATGGCGCTTGGAGAGACGGCCTCGATCGCGGGCAAATGCGAGCCCGGCGCGGCCCGCAAGATGGGTGTCCCGATCGAGCGTCCCGGCTATACCGCACCGCTGATACAGCACCTGTAAGGCACCGGAATCGTCAGGTTTCGCTTATGGCGACGAAATTGCTGCGCGGCGGATGCAGGCGAATGCCCGGACGCGTGAGGCGGCGCGACGATGCGCAGGCATCTTGCAAAAAGGGAAGATTTGGAGGCCTCGCCCGGAATCGAACCGGGGTGCAAGGATTTGCAGTCCTCTGCGTAACCACTCCGCCACGAGGCCTCTTCGCGGAGCGGGTCGCTGCCCGCTCGCGCGCCCTCCATATCCGATACGCGGAGGAAAAATGCAAGGGTGTGCGTGCGCTATTTTCACACCTTCGCGAGCAGCTTTTCCGTCAGGTGATGATCTGCTTCAGGAACAGCTTCGTGCGCTCGTGGCGCGGGTTCGAGAAGAACACCGAAGGCGGGTTCTCCTCGACGATTTCGCCGTAATCCATGAAGATCACCTTGTCGGCAACCTGTCGCGCGAAGCCCATCTCATGCGTGACGCACAGCATGGTCATGCCCTCTTCGGCGAGCTGGACCATGGTGTCGAGCACTTCCTTCACCATTTCCGGATCGAGCGCGGAGGTCGGCTCGTCGAACAGCATCAGGCGCGGGCGCATGCACAGCGAACGGGCGATCGCCACGCGCTGCTGCTGACCGCCCGAGAGCTGTGCGGGGTATTTGTGGGCTTGCTCCGGGATCTTCACTTTGCCGAGGAAATGCATGGCGATCTCTTCCGCCTCGGCCTTGGGCACCTTCTTCACCCACATCGGCGAGAGGGTGCAATTCTCGAGGATGGTGAGATGCGGGAACAGGTTGAAGTGCTGGAACACCATGCCGACTTCGCGCCGCACTTCGTCGATCTTCTTGACGTCGTTGGTGAGTTCCACGCCATCGACGACGATCGAGCCCTTCTGATGCTCCTCGAGGCGGTTGATGCAGCGGATCAGGGTGGATTTACCGGAGCCTGAGGGGCCGCAGACGACGATGCGATCACCCTTCATGACCTTCAGGTTGATGTCCTTGAGGACCTGAAAATCCCCGAACCACTTGTTCACGCCCTTCATTTCGACCGCGACTTCCCCCTCGGAGGCCGCGCTCTCGCTCGCCCGTGCAGCATTCGAATCCGCCATCATTCCCACTCCGGCTGGCGCTGTCCTTTTTCGCGACCACAAGGGCGCGCCCGCAGCGCTTCGCAATGGAGGATATGACGGCGGAACGCGCAGGGGAAGCCCAAGCTTTGTCCCTTGCGCGCCGCCTCGTTGCGCAACCTGCCGCACAACAGGGCAGGGTGATCGAACGGGGCGCGCCGCCAGGGACCGGCTCAGCGAATCGGATGGCCGTAATGCAGGCCGCCGCGCATCCACAGGGCGTTGAGGCCGCGCTGTATGTTGAGCGGCGAGGCGTCGCCGATATTGCGGGAGAAGACCTCGCCGTAATTGCCCACATGCGCGATGACCTGCAAGGCCCAGTCATCCTCGAGGCCGAGCAGGGCGCCGAATTCACCCTCTACGCCCAGAAGCCTGCGGATGGCGGGAATGGGATCATTCGCGGCGCGTTCGCGGACATTCGCCGAGGTGACGCCGTGCTCCTCGGCATTGAGCATCGCGAAATGCACCCAGCGCACGATATCCGCCCATTGCGGATCGTCGTCACGCACCGCCGCGCCGAGCGGCTCCTTGGAGATCACTTCCGGCAGCACCACGTGCTCGTCGGGATTGTCTGCCCGGAGGCGATGGGCATACAGGCCGGAAGCGTCGGTCGTGTAGGCGTCGCAGCGCCCGTTCAGATAGGCGTCGACGGTTTCGAGCGCCGAGCCGAACACGACCGGCTCGTAGCGGATTCCCTGGGCGCGGAAGTAGTCGTCGAGATTGAGCTTGGTGGTGGTGCCTTCCTCGACGCAGACGGTGGCGCCGTTGAGTTCGCGCGCGGAGGAGACGCCGAGCTGCTTGCGCACGAGGAAGCCCTGGCCGTCGAAATAGTTGATCGCGGGAAAGTCGATCGGCAGCCCGGCATCGCGTTGCATGGTGGCGGTTGAATTGCGCAGGAGGACGTCGACCTCGCCGGAGATGAGCACATCGAAACGTTCCCGCGCATCGAGGGGAACGAAGCTGACCGCATCCGGATCGTCAAAGATCGCGGCCGCGATGGCGCGGCAATAGGCGATGTCGAAGCCGTGCCAGCGATCGTCGTCACCCTGCTCGGAAAAGCCGGGCAGACCGGGATTGACACCGCAATTGAGGTGTCCGCGCTCGCGCACTTGCTCCAATGTCGTGCCGGTGCCGGCGTGGACGGATTCGGGCAGAGCCACCAGTGCCGATGACAGAGCCAGCGTTAGTCCGAAACACGCGCGCCGCAGAAATCCTGTCTCCATTGCCACTCTGCCACCTGAACATCATGATCGGAAAGCGCCCAAGCCATTGCGCCATGGGCTGTGATCGCAGCACGCGCTATCGGTGATGCGCACCCGCGAACAGATCGGCCTGCCGATATCGAACTCTCCGTGAATGACAAACGCGCTTCCGTGCGTCAATGCCAAAATCCGGGTGATCGCGGATGTGGGCGATTGTAAAGCCCTGAAAAACCGTGTCATCTCGGCGCACAACAGGATCTGCAAGCGGAGAGGGAGTTCGACGATGGGTCACAAGGGCGAGGATGCGCGCTGGGGCGAGCAGACGCGATTGGTGCATGCGGGGCGCGACCCGTCCGAGCAGTTCGGTTTCGTCAACACGCCGATTTATCGCGGCTCGACCGTGCTCTATCCGAGCTACGATGCCCTCGTCAGCAAGGACAGCCGCTATACCTATGCCACAAAGGGTACACCGACGACCGAGGCGCTGGAAAAGGCCTGGACGGAAATTTCCGGCGCTGCCGGCTCCGCGCTCGCACCTTCGGGGCTCAGCGCCATCGCGCTCGCCATGATGTCGGTGGTCAAGGCCGGCGATCATGTGCTCGTCACCGATTCCGTCTATCGCCCCACCCGCGAATTCTGCGCGGAGCATCTGACGCGTTTCGGCATCGAGACGACCTATTACGACCCGCTGATCGGTGGCGGCATCGCCGATCTGATCCGCGACAATACCAGCGTCGTCTGGACCGAGGCGCCCGGCTCGCAGACCATGGAGATGCAGGATATCCCTGCCATCGCCGAGGCGGCTCATGCGCGCGGTGCGGTCGTCGTCATGGACAATACCTGGGCCACGCCACTGTTCTTTCCGCCGCACGAAATGGGCGTCGATCTCGCCGTCGAGGCGGGTACGAAATATCTCTCGGGCGGCTCCGACCTGCTGATGGGGATGGTCTCGGCCAATGAGCGCTGCTGGAAGCAGCTACGCCGGACCTACGAGCTGTATTCCTCATGCCCCGGCCCGGAGGATGTCTTCCTGTGCCTGCGCGGCATACGCACCATGAAGCTGCGCCTGCGCGAGCATGAAAAGCAGGCGCTGGATATGGCGCGCTGGCTGGAAGCGCGCCCGGAAGTCGCGCGCGTCATGCATCCCGCGCTCGAGAGCGACCCGGGGCACGCCATCTGGAAGCGCGATTTCAAGGGCGCGTCGGGCCTGTTTTCGATTGAATTGAAGCCAGCCTCGAAACAGGCGGTCGCCGCCATGCTCGACGGGTTGAAGCTGTTCGGAATGGGCTTTTCCTGGGGTGGCTTCGAGAGCCTCGTGACCCCGTTCAACTGCGCGTCCTACCGTACCGTGACGGAATTCGCGCCTGCCGGTCCCTGCCTGCGCTTCCATATCGGCCTGGAGGATCTCGATGATCTCAAGGCCGATCTCGATGCGGGCTTTGCGCGCTTACGCGCGACGGTGTGAAATCCCGGGCGGCGTTCGTCAGAGCGCCGCCTTCACTGCGTTGACGACATCGGCGACGAGGTCGTCCTCATGCTCGAGGCCGGCGGAGAGGCGCAACATGCCCTCGGTGATGCCGATCGCCTCGCGCTCTTCCAGCGTGAAGCGCTGATGCGTCGTCGTGGCGGGATGGGTGACGAGGCTCTTGGCGTCGCCGAAATTATTGGAAATCTTGACGAGCTTGAGCGCCTTGCCGAAGCGAAAGGCCGCTTCCTTGCCGCCTTCGAGCTCGATGGCCAGCACGCTGCCGCCGCTCTTCATCTGCTTCTTGAAGATCTCGGCCTGCGGGTTGTCCGGCAGGCCCGGATAGAGCACCTGCGTCACGCCCGGCTGTGCACGCAGCGCCTCTGCAAGGGCGCGGGCATTGCGGGCCTGCTTCTCGATCCGCAGGGGCAGCGTCTCCAGACCTTTGAGCAGGACCCATGCATTGAAGGGGGAGAGCGCCGGGCCGGTATGGCGCAGATAGTTCTTCAGATGCGTCTCGATGAATTCTTCCGATGCGAGAACCAGCCCGCCCAGACATCGGCCCTGGCCGTCGATATGCTTGGTCGCGGAATAGGTGACCACGTCCGCCCCGTGCTGCAACGGGTTCTGGATCAGCGGTGTGCCGAGGGCATTGTCGACGATCAGGATCGCGCCGGCCTCATGGGCGATCTCGGCGGCGGCGGCGATGTCGATCAGCTCGGTGGTCGGGTTGGCGGGCGTTTCGATGAAGAATGCACGGGTATTGGGGCGCAGGGCCGCGCGCCAGTTCTCCGGACGCGTGCCGTCGATGAAGGTCGATTCGACACCGAATTTCGGCAGGATCTCGCCCAGGATCACCGCGCAGGAGCCGAACAGCACGCGCGAGGTGATGACGTGATCACCCGCCTTCAGATAACCCAGCAGCGCGGCTGCGACCGCCGCCATTCCCGTTCCCGTCGCGCGCGCCGCTTCCGCGCCATCGAGCGTCGCCATGCGCTGCTCGAACATCGCCACGGTCGGATTGGAAAAGCGTGAATAGATGAAGCCGTCGGGATCCTCACCGGCGAAGCGCCGCTCGGCGCTCTCCATGTCCGGATAGACGAAGCCCTGCGTCAGAAACAGCGCCTCGCTGGTTTCGCCGAACTGTGTCCGCATTCCACCAGAATGGACCGCAAGCGTCTCCGGATGCAGGGTGGCAGCAGAACGGGAACCGCCAAGATTGCCGGTGCGTTCATTATCGAAAGGGCTGTCGACAGGCATGGTTGAACGTACTCCGCAGCGTCAAATCGTTCGTTTAAACGAACGACACCGGCAGTGCAAGCACGTGATGCGATGCAAAATCGATACCAAAGATTTCGGCCACTGGTCATTTGTTAAATTTTGGATTGCATGATTTGCATCAGTGCCGACTTGAACAACGGCCGTCGGGAGGGGCCAGACATGCGTATCTTCGACAATCCGCACTTCGAGGCGCACGAAACCGTCAACTTTGCCTTTGATGCGCAGACCGGCCTGCGGGCCATCATCGCCGTACATGACACCCGCCTCGGCCCCGCCGCCGGCGGCTGCCGGTTCTGGAACTACGATAGCGAAGACGAAGCCCTCGCGGACGTGCTGCGGCTGTCGCGCGGCATGACCTACAAGAATGCAGTGGCCGGCCTCGATCTCGGCGGCGGCAAATCCGTGATCATCGGAGATCCCAAGGTGATCAAGACGCCCGACCTGATGCGCGCCTTCGGTCGCGCCGTCGATCGGCTGGGCGGTCACTACACCACGGCGGAGGATGTCGGCGTCGATGTCTCCGATATGGAAGCCGTACGCGAGACCACCGCGCATGTGGCAGGCCTGGCGCGCGGTGCGCATGCGAGTGGCGACCCGTCTCCCGTGACGGCGAAGGGAATCTTCGACGGGCTGCGCCGGGCCGTCGCGCTGCGCTTCGGGCGCGAGGATCTCGCAGGCTTGCGCATTGCGGTCCAGGGGCTGGGTCATGTCGGATGGTATCTCTGCACGCATCTCCATGAAGCCGGCGCGAAGCTGATCGTCTCCGACATCGATGCGGGGCGCATGCGCCGGGCCGTTTCCGAGTTCGATGCGACGCCCTGCGCACCCGAAGACGTGCTCACCGTCGAAGCCGATGTGTTTGCGCCCTGCGCGCTTGGTGCCGTGCTCAATGCACGCAGTATTCCCGGATTGCGGGTCGCGGTCGTGGCGGGCGCAGCCAACAACCAGCTCGAGGAGGTCGCCGATGCCGATCGGCTGCATGCGCGCGGCATCCTCTACGTTCCCGATTTCGCCATCAATGCAGGCGGCATCATCAGTGTTTCACGGGAGATCGCCGGCGTGGACGATCCCGATTGGGTCACGGCCCGGATGAGCCAGCTCGACGCGAACATCGCCGCGATCCTTGCGGAAGCCGAGGCCGAGCAGGTCTCACCGCATCACGTCGCGATGCGCTTCGCGGAGCGGCGGCTGGAGGCGGCGGGGCGCTGAACCCATTGCCGGCGGATCAGCGCAATTGCGCCACCTCTCCGAGAAACGGGCGGGCCCAGTCGTGATCGAGCAAATACGGCCCAGTCCGAATGCACTTGTCCGGGGTCTGACCGAAATCGGTGCGGCAGTAACTGGTCCATTGCATGAGGCCATTGCGGAAGTTAGGGCCGGGAATCCCGTCGATCGTCGAGGTGTAATAGCCGTATTCCGCCATGATGCGCTGCGCCTCCCTCACGGTCTCGCGTGACAGATCCTCGACGAATGCGTCAACGCTCTCATTATGGTGCTCGAGGGTCTCGATATAGCCGCCTGCCTGCAGAAAACGTGCTGCGGCGTAGTGACGGTCGGGGCTGTCGTAGAATTGATCGACGAAAGACGCATAGACGAGGGCAAGGCCCCATTGGAATAGCGCCCCCGGCGCAACGATGGCATAGTTCAAGCCGATTGCTGCCTCATCGCGGTCTTCTATCCCGAAATCGAGCGCGCTGCGTTCGATGGATAAGGCGCAATTGGATCTGATGCCTGCATAAGCCTGGGCGAGATTGGCTGCGGCCTCGATGTCGGGCGTCAGCAGGTACGGCTGCCCACGGTCGATGCTCGCTTTGATGACATCACGCGACCAATCCATCAGGTCACGCGCGACCTGTTCGCGATCGGGCAGGTCGACGAAGGCCTCGATGAACCGGTTGGTCGGGGTATCGTCGGCATCGGGATCGTCAACCATGCCGAAGAGCCCGGAGCCGCCGAGGCTGGTCGTCGCCCGACAGGGTGTGAAGCCCGCCGGCTGCTGGCTCGCGAGATACATGCTGTGCGCGGGTCCGAAGCCTGCCTCGGAGGCGCGTTCGACAAACGCGTCGCCCTCGTTGCGCAGACGTGGCGCGATGCTGCGTATCGGATGCGTATCGCGCTCGCCCCACTCCTCGAGACCCAAATGTGCGATAGCCAGTGGAAAATCCCGCTCGTAGGCCCGGAACTGATTAGTCCAGTCCCAGTGATCAGTCTGGTGCCGTGCGAGATAGGCAAAGGCGGCCATCGCGCCGGGATCGCCCGATTCCGCATCGGCCCTGGCCGTTTCGAGAAAATTGCGTAACGGCGCCTCGTGCCCAAGCATCAGCATTTCCATGCCGATATGCATCCAGGTCCGGTCGACCCTCCAGGCATTCGGGTCGCTACGTTGATAAATGTCGGCGACACGGTCGTCCGAGTAGATTTCGATAACGCGCGCGAATTCATTCTCATCGCTGCAACCATTCTCGAGCATGTCCTCGATCGCGAGCAACGGCGTCACATGACGTGCTTGAGGATTGACGAAGTATTCCTGCGAAAACGATTCGACAGAATGCGCACCGATATTACAGCTTTCGTCGGCCCGAGCCTGGCTGGCCAATGACATTGCGGCGAGGCACGCCGTGCCCGTCAGGATGCATGCAAGCTTCTTCATTCTACCCCCTCGCTTGATCGTTCGCGGTGCGCGGCGTTTCGGGAAGCCGGCGCAAGGTTGCGCGCGCGGGTGGCGTGGCAAGTCAAAGTCGGGTCAGCTTTGCTGAAACGCCGGAATGCGCAACCTTGAAATTGCATTGCAGGGATAATGCAATATATTAACGTATATCACAATCATAAAATTTATGAATGCGCGCACCACTCATCCCGAGTGGTTGTCTCACCCCTCGAACGCATAGCCCGCGCCGCGTACGGTGCGGATCGGGTCGGAGCCGGATTGGGCCTTGATGGCCTTGCGCAGGCGCCCGACATGGACGTCGACAGTGCGCTCGTCGATATAGACGTCGCGTCCCCAGACGTTGTCGAGCAGTTGCTCGCGGCTGAAGACGCGGCCCGGGGTGCGCATCAGGAATTCAAGCAGGCGAAACTCGGTCGGGCCGAGATGCAGCTCGATGCCGTTGCGGCGCACGCGGCGGCTTTCGCGGTCGAGCTCGATATCGCCGGCTATCAGCTTGTCAGACAGGAGATTGGGATCGGTGCGGCGCAGGAGCGCCTTCACCCGGGCGATGAATTCCGGCACCGAGAACGGCTTGACGATGTAGTCGTCGGCGCCGGTGGCGAGACCGCGCACGCGGTCACCCTCTTCGCCGCGCGCGGTGAGCATGATCACCGGCAGGCGGCGCGTCTCGTCGCGGGCCCGGATTCGCCGGCAGAGCTCGATGCCGGAAATACCGGGCAGCATCCAGTCGACGACGGCGATATCTGGCACCTGCTCCTTGAGCCGGACCTCCGCATCATCGCCGCGCATGACGCAATCGACCTCGTAACCCTCCGCTTCGAGATTGTAGCGCAGGAGCAGTGTCAGCGCTTCTTCGTCCTCGACTACCAGAACCTTGGTCGGCATATCTCATCGCCTCATGATGCAGCACAATCGGGCGCCGCCGGTTGCCATAAGCGGGGCGGGGGCAGGGGGCTGGGGCCGGGCCTATTTGCCCGTATGCTCGACATGCTCGAACGAGGTGCGATCCTTCTTCGGACGCTCGGCGGTGAGCGGCTCGCCCTTGACCAGATAATGCACGGTCTCCGCGATATTGGTCGTATGGTCGCCGATGCGCTCGACATTCTTGGCGCAGAAGAGAAGATGCGTGCAGAACGAGATATTGCGCGGATCCTCCATCATGTAGGTCAGCAGCTCGCGGAAGAGCGAGGTGTAGAGCGCATCGGTCGCCTCGTCGCGCTCCCAGACGTCTAGCGCGGCCTCCAGGTTGCCCTGGGTATAGGCGTCGAGCACGTCCTTGAGCTGCGACTGGACGAGGTCGCTCATGCGGTTGACGCCGAGCACCACCTTCTGCGGCTCGAACTGGCCGGAGACGGCCAGCGTGCGCTTGCCGATATTCTTGGCCATGTCGCCGATGCGCTCGATGTCGCTGGCGATGCGGATCGCGGAGATGACTTCGCGCAGATCGATCGCCATGGGCTGGCGCTTGGCGATGGTCAGGATGGCGCGCTCCTCGATCTTGCGCTGCAGATCGTCGAGCCGGTCATCCATGGCGACGACCGCCTGGGCCTGGGCGACGTCGCGGCGCACCAGCGCAGTGGTGGCATCGAGCAGCATCTTCTCCGCGATGCCGCCCATTTCCATGATGGCGGAACGCAGGCCCTGCAATTCTTCGTCGAAAGAGGCAACGGTATGTTCGACCATGTCCTGGCCCTCCTGAAATCGCGCGAGACACTCAGCCGAAGCGGCCGGTGACGTAATCCAGCGTCTGCTTCTTCTTGGGATTGGTGAAGATTGTATCGGTATGGCCGTACTCGATCAGCCGCCCGAGATACATGAAGCCGGTATTGTCGGAGACGCGCGCCGCCTGCTGCATGTTGTGGGTCACGATGACGATGGTGTAGTGGCCCTTCAGATCGGCGATCAGATCCTCGATCTTTGCGGTCGCGATCGGGTCGAGGGCCGAGCAGGGCTCGTCCATCAGGAGCACTTCCGGATCGGAGGCGATGCCGCGCGCGATGCACAGGCGCTGCTGCTGGCCGCCGGACATGCCCAGCGCGCTCTCCTTCAGGCGATCCTTGACCTCGTCCCACAGGGCGGCGGAGCGCAGGGCCCGCTCGCAGGTCTCGTCGAGGATCGATTTCCTGGTGATGCCGTCCACACGCAGCGGGTAGACCACATTGTCGTAGATCGACATGGCGAAGGGGTTGGGCTTCTGGAAAACCATACCCATGCGCTTGCGCAGGGCGATGACATCGACGCCAGGGCCGTAGATGTCGAAATCGTCGACCATGATCGAGCCGTCGATGCTCAATTCGTCGATCAGGTCGTTCATGCGGTTGAGGCAGCGCAGCAGCGTGGACTTGCCGCAGCCCGACGGGCCGATCAGCGCGGTGACCTCACCCTTCTGGATCTCCATGTTGATGCCATGCAGCGCCTGGGCATGGCCGTACCAGAGATTGAAGTCCTTGATGTCGAGGGCGACGCCCTCAGCGCTCTTCTTGACGTGGTAGACGGTCGGGTCGAACGTCCGGGTGTTGGGGTCGGCGGTGGCGACTGACATGATAGACCTCGTTCTCAGAACTGCGAGCCGGCATATTTGCGCTTCAGACGATTGCGCACCGTAATCGCCGTGGCGTTCATCGTCACGATCAGTGCGAGCAGCAGCAGCGTGGTGACGAAGACCATCGGCTTGCCGGCTTCCGAATTGCGCGACTGGAAGCCCACATCGAAGATGTGGAAGCCCAGATGCATGAAGCTGCGATCCAGATGGATGAAGGGGTAGAAGCCGTCGATCGGCAGGGCAGGGGCGAGCTTGACCACGCCGACGAGCATCAGCGGCGCCACCTCGCCGGCCCCGCGCGCCATTGCGAGGATCATCCCCGTCATGATGCCCGGCATGGCCTTGGGCAGGACGACATAACGGATCGTCTGCCATTTCGACGCGCCGCAGGCGAGCGAGCCCTCGCGCATCGAACGCGGCACCGCGGCGAGCGCTTCTTCTGATGCGACGATGACGACGGGCACGGTGAGCAGCGCGAGCGTCAGCGAGGCCCAGAGGATGCCGCCCTTGCCGAAGGTCGGATTGGGCAGGGCCTCCGGATAGAACAGCTGGTCGATCGTCCCGCCCATGGCATAGGCAAAGAAGCCGAGGCCGAACACGCCATAGACGATCGAGGGGACGCCGGCGAGATTGTTCACCGAGATGCGCACGATCGAGGTGATGCGCCCCTGCTTGGCATATTCGCGCAGATACAGGGCGGTGATGACGCCGAAGGGTGCGACGAAGATCACCATCAGCAGCGTCATCGCCACGGTGCCGAAGATCGCCGGCAGCACGCCGCCCTGGGTATTGGCCTCGCGCGGCTCCGTCGAGACGAATTCCCACCAGCGCGAGAAATAGATGCCGGTCTTGTCCAGCGTCGTGAGATCGTTGGCGGGATAGAAGCGGACGATCTGGCTGAGCTCGGTTTCCCTGGTCTCGCCGTTCACCTCTTCGAGGGTGACGCGGTAATTGCGGTCATTGGCGCGGATTTCGTTCACCCGCGCCTGCAGGTCGGCGAACTGCGCCTGGTATTCTGCGATCCGCTCGCGGGACTGGGCGATCAGCTCCGCACCGCGTTCCGATTCGGCGCCGTGGCGCAACTCGGCCCTGCGGATGTTGAGACGCTCGCGCTCGATATAGTGGTTGAGCGCGCCGATCTCGTTGCGTTCGATGTTGCGGATCTCGTTGAAGCGACGCCGCGCCTCGCTCTGTTCGCGCTGCATCAGGTCGTAATCGAAGGGTACTTCCTCGCCCGCAATCACCAGGCCCGCGACGCGCCCGACGAAATCGCCCCATTGCTGGCGCTGGAACAGATGCATGTCGGCGGGGTAGGTGATCTCGGCCACCTCGAAATCCGACACCCAGCGGAAGTCATCGCCGTAGATATCGAAATTCGCGGTCTTGTAGAGCGTGCGCTCGGCAAAACCGAGTTCCGCTTCGATCTCGGCACGCTGCTGGTCGTTGAGCTGGGCGAGTACGCTTTCGCCGGGACGATAGGTGCCGCCACGGGTCGGTTCGCCGGCGATGGTGGTGCCGTCGCGCAGCTCCACCTGGGCGATGGGCTTGGGCCAGAAGGTGGTGAAGCCGTTCCACGCGATCATGGCGAGGAAGCCGGCGATCAGGATGATGCCGAGTGCCAGCGCACCGCCAAAGGCCCACAGGGCCGGTTCGCCGACGGCCGAGATATCGGCGGTATAGGTGCGCACCCGCCGCCCGGTCTTGGGCGGGGTCTCGCGCGCGGAGACACCGGCTGCTCCGGCACCGCCCGAAGCGGGGACTTCGCGTTGCCGCTCTAGAGCGCGTTCGGCCTGGGACAGGTTGGCGTTTTCGTCCATGGTCTCGTGCCTTCTTGCAGATCAGAGCTGGAACGCGCGCTTGCGGAAGCGCTGGCGGATCAGTTCGGCGATGGTGTTGATGACGAAGGTCATGACGAACAGTGTCAGGGCGGCGAGGAACAGGATCCGGTAGTTGGTCCCGTCGCGAACCGCCTCCGGAAGCTCGATGGCGATGTTGGCCGAGAGCGTGCGCAGGCCCGAGAAGATGTTCCATTCCATGATCGGCGTGTTGCCTGCGGCCATGACGACGATCATGGTCTCGCCCACGGCCCGGCCCATCCCCATCATCACCGCCGAGAACACTCCAGATGCGGCGGTGGGAAGCACCACCCACATCGCCGTCTGCCATGGCGTCGCCCCGGTCGCGAGCGAGCCGGCACGCAGGTGACCCGGCACCGCATTGAGCGCGTCTTCCGCCAGCGTGTAGATGTTGGGAATGACGGCGAAGGCCATGACGAAGCCGACGACGAGGGCGTTGCGCTGCTGGTAGCTGTCGACGAAGCCCCCGCGCGGATC
>JAFIEI010000095.1 GCA_020832565.1 Salinarimonas sp.
ACGATACCAGCTTATCCAGGCCGCAAACCTGTCCGACGAATGGGGTCCACCTCATTCGGCAGGCGTTTGTCCAGGAGCATTTTTCCACCAACGCCAAGCCTGAGACCGGTGTCGTGGTGATGAATATGCACAAGGCCAAGGGTAAACAGTTCGATGAAGTCATCATTTTCGAGGGCTGGCCGATCAAACGAAAGGGTCAGCCGCCGTTCAATGCCGATCGTATCGTAAGATATAATTCATGGGAGAATATCGACGATCAGGCACGTCAGAACCTTCGTGTCAGCGTGACGCGAGGGAAGCGGTACACGACCATTTTGACCCCGGATGGCGACCCGTGCGTTCTACTATTGGGGGATGATTAGGGGAAAGGCTTC
Source organism: Salinarimonas sp. (assembly GCA_020832565.1). GTDB lineage: Bacteria > Pseudomonadota > Alphaproteobacteria > Rhizobiales > Beijerinckiaceae > Saliniramus. The sequence continues at coordinate 375 of JAFIEI010000095.1, forward strand.
CCCTGGCTGCAACCGCCTGCGGCGTTTTCCGTCACCCCTTCGAGTGGGGGCAGTCCCCCGCAACGCCCCCGAAGCCGCCGCACCGGGACCCGCGCTGACGCTACCCTGTGCGGCGGCTAAGGACGGCCCTGCGGGCCGACTGACGTTGATTTCGTTCTTCGCGCTGCGCGCCGAACCTCTCTGGCCAGCTTGTGCCGACCCCGCCCGTCTAGCGACTTAGACAAGTTATTCTTAGTAGCAGCTTTTCCTCTTCAACAAACCCTTGTAGTTCGGCAGGCAGGAGCAACCGAGCGCGCGCTCTATGCCGATCAGGGTGACAAGGGTGTCGCCGTGCTCTTGCGGGATGCGCATCCGGCCTTCACGGAGGGCGAGGTAGATGGCCTCGGCCAGGTCAGCGTCGCCAAGGCTGCGCCGCGCCGCCGGATGTTGAAGCAGGTCGAGGGTCCAGCCCGGCTCGTCGCCGCCCATGCGGGTGACAGCTTGGGCACGACCCTTTCTCTCGTCGATGACCGCACGGAAGTCTCGTCGGGCGGCGACGGCAATCGTGGCGGCTTCGCCGTCGTCGAGGGATGGCGTGCCCGAGGTGAGGGCGGCGAAAAGCTCGTACTCGTCGTCCGTCATGGCGACGATGCTGATCTTCCCCTGGGCCACGAGACCGTGCAGGAACCCGTGGTCACCGTTCCTCCTGCCCGTTTCGGTGTCGAGTTCGTCCGCGACCACCTCAGGGACCACGATGGCGTTGGGAGCTGCCATCAGTATCCGCTCGCCGAAGGCGCAGGCGTGGAGGTTGATCAGGACGCTCGTGTCGAAGACCAGCGGCCTTGATTCATCAGCCAGGGAGCTTGAGAAGGTCATCCGTCACGCTTTCCTCAAGCTCGATTTGGTCGATAAGCCCGCGCACCTCCACACGGCGCAGTTTCAAAAGCTCCGCCAGTTGGCCTTCCGACATCAGGCCACGGTTCCACGCGGCATGCGCCATTAGGCTCAAGCGGTGCGATACCGGTCGGTTGGCATCGTCCTTCGCCGGGTCAGGCCGCATCGCGGCCGTCCCGAGCACCTCGCGCGCCTGTTCGTCCTTGATGCCGCCGTTCCGCTTGAACCAATCCCAAGTGCCCTTCCTGACGAGGTCCAGTTCTTCCAGCCGCCGGACAGCTGCCTCGCGAGACAGATTGTGCTGGTGCGCCAGCAGGATCACATGGCGCCTGGTCAATTTGTCCGCCCCGGCGGTCAGCTGCCGGAAGCTCTCCTCGAAGCTCTTCCTCGGCGTCAGGAACGCGCGGCCGAAGGCGTTCGCATACCGCTCGTCCCGTGACAGGAATTGCTCGTTGTCTTCGAGCACTTCCGGCACACGGCGCGTGCCGTAGAAGTGGCCCACCTCATGGGCCGCAGACTGAATACGCCGCTCCAGCGGGTGATTGGCATTCAGCAGAATGCAGGCCCCGACGGCATCGTCATAGGTGAAAAGGCCCGCAACCCTGGACTTGGACGAAAGCCGCCGCTGATAGAGGCGTATCCCCAGATCGAGCTCGATGAGCGAGAAAATGTCCGCGATTGGACCGGAGCCCAGCCCCAGCCAGTCGCGCAGGTCCTGTGCATGTTTCTCCGCAAGCTCCAGAACATCCCCCTCATTGATGCCGCGCTCAGGGGGATAGTGACGGCGGCGCTCGACGCCGAGCACGTTCTCCAGCTCTACCTCGGCTTTGACGAGGTCATTCAGCAACTGAATGGCTTCGAGCGTGTGATCGTCCTCGGTCTCCCGTAGTTTGCGGAAGCGGGGGATCAGGTCCGTATGCACGGCCTCGCGCCGCAAGATCGCATTCACCGAGACCCCGTAGTATCGCGCTAGGGCCTGAAGCTCTTGAATGCGGACGCGGCGCGTGCCCTTCTCGATAGAGACCAGCGTCGGCCGCGACATGCCGATGACGTGTGCGGCCTCATCCTGTCGGATATCGGCGTTCTCGCGAGCCAATCGGAGGCGGCGACCGATTTCTTGAGCGCTCAGTTCATTCAGATCGGCCATTGCGTCCTCCCTCCGTCCAGCTTCTCAGGAAGCTTTGTTCTCCTTGGGCGGCCATGAAGGCGCGCCATTCCTTCGAGTGAGCCACCAGCATGGTCCTCAACCTTCCCAGTGTTTGCGCCTCCGGCTCGCCCGTGGCCTGGGCGATCTCGAAGGCATGGCGTCTCAGACGCTCATCGGGCAGCGCTGCCATGTCCGCGAGCTGTTGCAGATGCCGCGCGCCGACGCTGCCGTACTCGACCATCGTGCCGCTCAGGTGCACCTTCCCTTTCGGGAGCGCCATCGAAAACTCGGGAACGGTGATGTCGGCGATAACATAGGTATCCGCAGGCTCTGTGATGCCCGCCGCATGCATGCTCATGCGACGGAGCAGGCAGGCGGCGCACAATCCGCACTGGCGAAGCCGCCCCCCAGTCTTTGCGTTCCATCGCTGTTGCCAGCACGACCGCGTCTCGAACAACTCGTCGACCGGCTCGTTTGTCGACCGGCGGTACGCTTCGACCGTCTCGCCCTTCGTCGCCCAGAGACGCGGCTGTTCGTAACGAACGGCGTGCCCCAGTACCGCCTTGATGAACCGCTCCATCTTCCGGAAGTACGTCGGGTGATTGCGGTAATCCGCATAGACGTTGTGCAGCGGCAGAAGCACCGGTCCGAGCGCGCCTTGGCCGCTTTCAGGAACGACGATCCGCTCCAGCCCCGTCAGGTGCGCGGCGATGGCCGTGATCGCCGCGAACTTGAAGCCCCGAGAACGGACGCTGCTTTCGCGCGACGACGGCACATGAACCTTGAACGGTATCTGATCGAAAGGCTCATCGCCCTTCTTGAGGGCGTGCTTGTTCTTCGTCACCCGCACGCATACCGCCGCCGCTATGCCCCCGCACAGCTTCGCCACGCAGCGTGAATCCAGCCCGTCCGAGTAGGCGATGATGAACTGCCGATCGGTTCCGAAGCCAAGCGAGCCCTGGCGCGCGCCGACAATGGTCGCGCCCTCCCACTTTACGAAGGAAATCTCCCAGGCGTCCCCGGTCAGGTGGCGCAAGGCGCCGTGGAGCCGGTCCGCTACGTCCTTTCGGCGCCAAGTCTCAAGCTCCGATACCGGAACGGTTATGCGCAGGTTTCGCGACCACTTGCCGATGCGGCGTCCGCACCGGCGGTCCGCGTACTCGACCGCAGCACTCACCACGAGCAGATCGTGGTGGATCGGCTTCCAGTCCTCGTAGTTGTAGGTGTCCAGCGCATCGGCCTCAAAGACGATGTCTTTGCCGATCTCGGCGGTATGGCAGTGCTTTTGCCCATGCCGATTGACCTTTCGGCCCTGTTCGACGACGTGCACGGTTAAGCCATAGGGACGTACTTCTGGTCGTTCGATCTTCACAAACCGGGTCCTTCATCTAGACCTTCTCTTTTTGCAGTCGCAGCCTTGAAGGCGTTCTTGTCACCCTATCGAATGGCCGCACACACGTCCCGACTGTTGACAGAGTCAAAGGCGTCGTTCGTTTTGCCGATCGCACGCTGGCAAGCCTCGCGGCTCATTTCGCCGGTATCGCGGAGCCGGATGCATTCTTCTTCGAAGCGGTTGCGTGCTTCGCCGACTTCTTCTTTGACAGCAGCGTCAAGCGCGCGGTCGAGGGCCTCTGCGGGACGAGCGCCGTCGGCGATCCGATACAGCAACTCCTTCTCCAACGTGTCGAGGAAGGGGTCTTTTCGTGTGGATCGAAGGTTTCTTCGATCTTTGCGCGCGGGTCGAAGTCCAGCTGCGGTTGTTGCGTGTAGGCTTCCAAGTCTTGCACCGCGGCGCAGTTTTCTTTGGTCGCGAGGTTCCGAACAAGGCCATCAGTTGCCAGCAGGCCGCTTCCAGCCGCTTCCCAGCTTCAGATTCCGGAACGGTCCATCGGTCATGGGAGCCTCCTGTGTCTACATTTCTCGCATATTAGTCTGACAAAGTCAATAATTAACGTAAAATAGCTGACAATAATGTCCCAGGAGCTTGTGGAGGTCCGCGGTAACCATCCGGCGAGGCTTGCAGTTACCGATAAGTTTTTGCCGGAGCCTTGCGACCCGCGTGGGGTCACTGCCGAAAGCTGAGGGCCTTCGGCTGAAGGTTGGAGTTCAGATCGACCCCTTTTCCATAGTAAAAGTAGAATCTCAGATGATGGGTTTGTCAGATTTTAGCTGGCGTTTAGATCGATATTCAGCGCAAATACGCAATGAAGCAAATAAAGCTGGTTGCATGCCCCCGCAACCACCGACAGTTTGAACCCCGTCTCACCCAGAGGCGGGGTTTTGGCGTTCCTGAAGCCCCAAAACGCTAAGCCCGGGGCAGGTCACCAGCTGTCGGGATTGATCTGAACCTGCCATTTTGCCGACATGATCTGCCCCTGCCGAATATTTTCGAGTGATTACTTTGCAAAAATATCCTGCCATCCGGTCTGCTTGTGAGTTTTTGCCGGATTCGAATTCCCTATGGAGCCGGATCGGATTGGTGATTTTGGGCGGCGCGATCCTCAGCCGCTTCGCCTCCTTTAGGCATCGCGATTATCGGCTTTTTCTGAGGGATCGGCCAATCCTCAGCGCAATTTGCGACCGCGCTTCTGAATCACACGATTCGGCGCCCCGAGCATTCCATGCAGGCAGGACCTCTCTGGCAGCTGCGTTCCGGGCTTTGTCGATTCGCGCATGGGCGGGTGGCATCGTCGCGGATAGCATCATGCAATAGCGCCGTCGTGCGCACGCAGGTTTTGCGGCGGTGACGTCTGCCGGACAGGGTCACGATACGGGCGTCGAGCAAGAATTGGGGTCGAGTATGAATTTCGCCACCACTGATGACGGCATCCGTCTCCATGTCGAGGAGGTCGGCGAGGGAAGCCCGATCGTTTTCGTGCACGAATTCGGCGGTGATCATCGCAGCTGGGAGCCGCAGCTGCGCCATTTCTCCCGCCGTCACCGCTGCATTGCCTTCGCCGCGCGCGGATATCCGCCTTCTGACGTTCCCGATGACCCGCAAGCCTACAGCCAGGAGCGGGCGGTGCGGGATATTGCCTGCGTGATGGATCATTGCGGCGTGGATGCCGCGCATGTGGTCGGCCTCTCGATGGGCGGTTTCGCCACGCTGCATTTCGGCCTGACCTTTCCGCAGCGGGCCCGTTCGCTGGTCGTTGCCGGCGCCGGATACGGGGCGGAAAAGGACCAGCAGGACACATTCCGCAAGAGCTCGGGGGAAGCAGCAGACCAGTTCGAGAAGCTGGGCACGGAGGAATTCGCCAAGATATTCGCCCTTGCCCCCGCACGGATTCCCTTCCTGCTCAAGGACCCGCGCGGCCATGCGGAATTCATCCGCATGCTTGGCGAGCATTCCGCAGCAGGCTCGGCCCGGACCATGCGCGGGGTGCAGATGCGCCGCCCCTCGCTCTATGATCTCGAAGACCGCCTGCGCGCGATGCCCGCTCCCACGCTCATCGTGAGCGGCGACGAGGACGAGCACTGCCTCCAGCCCGCGCTCTATCTCAAGCGCATACTCCCGGCAGCCGGTCTCCTCGTCCTGCCCAGGACCGGTCATACCATCAATCTCGAAGAGCCCGACCGCTTCAACCGTTTCGTCGCCGATTTCATCGCACAGGTCGAGGCCGGGCGCTGGCCGGCACGCGATCCACGCCTCGAATCGACGGAAGTCATGAAGACGACGTGATGGTCGTCACGGCCGGATC
>JAFIEI010000034.1 GCA_020832565.1 Salinarimonas sp.
CCCCCCGGAACCCATCCCCCTCCACAAATGTTGACCCCCGCACCACAGCTGCGGTTAGCTCATAAAAGCCGTGTTGCGTTTGGGGGAGGGTGATGGGTTTGGGTGATCGGGAAGAGGATGAACGGGGGGATGGCACGCGTGATCGCGACCGCGAGCGGCGGCGCTCGCCTGTGGATGACGAGATTGCGGCCTTCATTGATGATCTGCTCTATGGGCGGGGTCGGGAATTCCTGAAGGCCGCGCGGGGGCATGCAGCGGATTATGCGCATCGGCGCAAGGGGGATGCGGCGCGGTCCGTGGAGGATGTTGCGCGGTCCCTGCGCGATTCCGGGCATGCTTTCGACGACAGGCCGCATATTCGCGATTTCGTCGATGCGGCGGCGCTCGGGCTGGAGAACCTGGCCGATGATATCCGCACCCGCAGTTTTCGCGACATCTATGGCGCGGCGGAGAATTTCGCGCGCGAGCGTCCGGTGCTCGTCGCGGCGGCGGCGGGGGTGGCCGGTTTCATCCTCGCGCGCTGGCTGACGCGTTCGCGCCGTGAGCCTTCGCATGACCGGGCACCTTTCCGGCCGGGTGGCGATGAGAGACCGCGTGGCCATGACAAACCCCGTGGCGACGATAAACCCCGTGGCGACCAGTGGAGTGCGTATGATGAATGAGCATGATCGGCGCGGGGATGACGGGCGCGACGGTGGTCGCGGTGGTGGCGATCGCGGTGGCGCCGGCCCGCAAGGGCCTGGCCCCGGCGGCGATGATCGCGGGCCGCGCGCGCTCTACCAGCTCATCGCCGACGCCCTGCGCGAGGCCACCGAGCTCGCGAGCAAGGAATTCGCGCTGTTTCGCGCCGAGCTTGCGGAGAACATCCGCCGCCTGATCGCCGGGATCGTGATGCTGATGATCGCTGCGATCTTCGGCGTCGCCACCATCGTGCTTCTGACCGCCGCCCTCGTCGAATGGATCGCGGTGCTGGTGGGCTCCTCGGCGCTCGCCGCGCTGATCGTGGCCGGGGTGACGCTCGTGCTCATGGTGATCTTCGCCCTGATCGCCCGCAACCGCCTCTCGCTGACGACGCTCGAGCCCAGACGCACGCGCGAAAACATGTCGCGCGACGGGGATATCTTCTCCGGGAGGAAGCGCAAATGAGCCGCCGCATCGAGGAGATCGAGGCGGATGTCGCCCGCTCGCGCGCACGCCTGGAAAAGACGCTCCAGCGCATCGAGCACAAGCTCTCGGCTTCCGGCATGGTCGACGACGCGCTCGCCTCGCTGCGGCGCACCCGCCACGGCGATGTGGTCGACAGGGCAATGGGCGTGTTGCGCGACAATCCGGTGCCGGTGCTCGCCGTGATGGCAGGAATCGGCTGGCTGATCGGGCGGTCGAGGAGTGGGCGCGGATATGATGACGAACCGGCATCGAACTCTTCGCGCGCCGGCGCGTTCTCCCCCGGATCACATGCGACGAAGGCGCCGCATCCGCAGCCCGCAGATGTTGAGAAACATGATGCGCCGCCGCGCGATGCCGTCGAACCCGATGTGCCGCCGCAACCACGCAGCTGATGGAGTATCGGTATGGGCCAGAACAAGGATAACGACGCAGCCGGCAGGGACGGGATCCCCAACCCGGCCGGAACCTACTCGGCCAACCCGTCGGCGCGGATCCGCGAGACGGCGCGTGGGGCGCGGGCAGCGGCATCGAAGGCCGCCGCGCGGGCACGCCGCGAGGCGCGCCGTGAGGTCGAGGAAGAACTCGAATCCCTGCGGGCGCAAATCGGCGCCTATGCCGAACACGCCGACGAGGCCACCCGCGAGGCCGTCGAGGCCGCCCGCCGGCGCGCCGAGGAAGCCTTCCGCGAACTGCGCGAGAGCGCCACGGAAACCTACGAGGACCTGCGCGACAGCGCCTCCGACACCTATGACGATCTGCGCGAGCGGGCTGAGCACGGCCTGGACGATGCCGGCGAATGGGCCCGCGAGCATTACGAGGATGCCCGCGACTGGGCGCATGAGCATTACGAGGAAGCCGTCGATGCCGGCCGTCGCGGCTACCACCAGAGCCGGGATTTCGCCCGCAGGCACCCGCTCGCCGTCGGCGCGCTGGGGCTCGCTGCCGGCCTCGTCCTCGGGGCTCTGCTGCCGCGTCGCGACAGCGACCGGGACGAGCCCCGCCATCCGCCGCGCTGGTATGATCCCGAGCGCTACGGGCCCGATCGCGACTGGCGCCGTTCGCGCCGGCGCTGGTAACCGGAAACGCGGCTCAGGCGGTCTTCCTGTCGCCTGAAGCGCCTGCCTGATCGGCGGGAACGCCTTCGTCGAGGGCTTCGGCGAAGCGGGCTCGCAGACCTTCGAAGACGCGATCCAGCAGCTGCGCGGTGGCATCGAGCTCATCCATGGACGGGCAGGAATTCTGCCGCGCGGCCTGCGTCTCGATAGTGCCCAGTCGCTCCACCAGGGGCAGCGCGCCGATATTCGCACTCATCGATTTGAGTGCATGGGCGGCACGCGCCGCCTCGGCGGGGTCGGAGCGCCCGGCGGCGTCGCGCAGTTGATCCAGCGCCTGCGGGGCGTGCTCGAAATAGAGGCCGAGGACACGCTGCAGGAAGGCCGGCCCGCCGCTTTGCGCCATCTGCTGCAACTGCATGACCAGTTCCTCGTCGAGCAACGGAGCGTCCTCTTCGGACGCCTCTTCTTCAGGCGCCTGCGCCGGTTGTGGCGTGTCGTCCTGCGGAGACGCCGCGTGATGCGTCCCGCATATGAGTTCTTCCCCGCAAGTGAGCGCTTCGACCGGCGACCGCGAATTCCGCGCCGGGTCCGCTTCGACCGTGACGAAGGAGCCAACCGGTATCGCGTGCCTGGCGGATGGTGCTTCGATCGGCGCAGCGGGCATATCTTGCGCATCGGGCCCGGCCAGCGCGTTCTCTTGCACGATCGCTTGCGCGGATGCCGGCCCCGCCTCGTTCACAGGGGCGTCTGCGTCCACACTTTTCCCGAGATGGCGGGTGAGGGTTTCGCCGAGTTGGGCGATGGTGAAGGGCTTGTGCAGCACCCCGTCCATGCCGGCATCCTGCCAGCCGAGCGCATCGGCTCCCACGACATGCGCGGTGAGCGCCACGACGCGCTTGGGGGGAAGCCCCTTGCGCTGTTCGTCCTGGCGGATGCGGCGCGTGGCCTCGTAACCGTCCATTTCGGGCATGGAGACATCCATCAGGATCAGGTCGTAATCGGTCACATGCGTTTGCCGCAGGGCCTGCAGGCCGTCATTGACGAGCTCCGGAACGATCCCGAATCGCGCCAGCGCGGCCATGGCTACTTCGCGATTGACCGGGCTGTCATCGGCGACGAGCACGCGCGCATTGTCGAATTGCGGCATGTCGGCCCCGTTTGCGGCGGCCGTCGGCACGTTCGAAACCAGGGGCTCGCCCCGCCAAAGGCGCTCGAGCAGGGTCGTTGCTTCGTTGATGCTCACGGGCAGGCGCATCACGGCATCGGCGAGGTCGCGGCCCAGTGCGGTTTCGCCGCTTTCGGCGCCGATCGCAGCAAGGGCGATGACCGCTTTCGCGCCCTTCGGGCGGGCACCGCGCGCCACGAGACGCTCGGCCTCGATCAGCCAGAATCCCGGGATGGAACTCCTGCCGTAGCCGCGATCTTCGGGCGTCTCAACCAGCGCGAAGCCCGACCGCGTCGCGAGCGCCGAGAGCGCCTGACGGGTGCCCGCCCCGGTTGATCCCAGAATGAGCGGAAGCCGATGCAGCTGTGGGGGAGGGCCCGGCCGATAGGCTGCGCCGACCGGGATCTGCAGGGGGATGGTGAAGTTGAAGGCCGAGCCCTTGCCGACCTCGCTCGTCGCACCGATTCCTCCGTCCATGGACTCGACCAAGCGCTTGCAGATGGTGAGCCCGAGGCCGGTCCCGCCATAGCGGCGGGTCGTGCTCTGATCGGCTTGCGAGAAGGCTGAGAAGATCGTGGCGAGTTTGTCCTGCGAGATACCGATCCCGCTATCCTCGATCGCAATCCGCAGGCGCGAACGCATGGCATCGGCGCAGGCGATACGGATGAGGACATGACCCTTCTCCGTGAATTTGAGCGCATTGCTGGTGAGATTCGAGATGATCTGTGTCACGCGCGTAGGGTCGCCGATCACGTAGCGCGGTGTGTCGGGGGCGATCACGGCGGCGAGATCGATGCCGTTTTCCCGGGCGCGGGCGCCAAACAGGGCGGTGACCGTGTCGGCGATCTCGTGCAGGTCGATCGGCACCCGCTCGAGCTCGAGCTTGCCGGCTTCGACCTTGGCGAAGTCGAGGATGTCGTTGATGATGGCGAGGAGCGACTGGCCCGAACGGCTGATCACCTCGGCCTGGCGTCGCTGGCGATCGGGAAGGTCGGATTTGGCGAGGAGTTCCGCCATGACCAGCATGCCGTTCATCGGTGTGCGGATTTCGTGGCTCATGGTCGCGAGGAAGTCGGATTTTGCCCGGCTTGCTTCCTCGGCCACCTCCTTGGCCGCCAGGAATTCCCGCGTGCGTGCCGCGACATCCTGTTCGAGCTGGTCGCGCTGACGCGCCAGCCGGGTGTCGCGCTTGCGGATCTCGCCGATCATGGTGTTGAAGCTCTTGGCGAGGTTGCCGATTTCATCGTCGGTCTCGGCGGCGACATAGGCCTCGTAATCATGGCTGAGCCGGATGCCGGCCATGGTGCGCGACAGGCTCAGGAGGGGGCGGGTGATGTGGCGCTGCATCTTGATCGAGATCGCCAGACCGACCGCTGCCGCCAGCGCAGCCGCGACGATCGCGACCAGCAGCACGTCGGTAATGCGCGCGGCGAGATCGCTGGTGTCGCTGATCAGCGTCAGGCTGCCGACCTCGGCCCCGCCATTCTCGACGGGTACCGTGGTGCGGACGCTGCGGCTGCGTATCAGCCTTGTCGCGCTCACCCGTTCACCGGGTCGGATCACGACGTCGCGGGCGTCGTTGAGCAGAATCGCCGAGCCGAGCTCCGCCAGTATGCGCCCCTCGGAATCGTGTACGGCGGCATAATTCATTTGGGGAACCTGGCTGATGGCCCGGATCACTGAGAGGATCTGACTGCGATCGCCTGCTTCGACCGCGTCCGATGCGGCGGCCGCAAAGACATAGGCGGTGGTGTCGAGCTGTTCGTGCTTCTGCTGACCGTAGCGCTCCACCTCGCGCCACAGGCTGATGGCTGTCCCGCAGATCAGGGCTATGCCGACAGCCACGAGCACCAGGCGCCCCAGCTTGAAGTTGATGGATTGGTTCTTGTGCACGCCGAATTCCGTGTGTTCGTGAATGTGCACTATCAGAGATTTCCGTAAGCAAGGAATTAACCGATGCATTTAAGTTCATAGTCATATTTAAAGTTGTAAATAGCGGTGTCGAAGGGATTCATTCAATGCTGCTAGGACGATCCGAACAGGGCTTTATCTACGTCTTCGAGGAGCCCGTCCGCATACTCGCCGTCGATGATGATCCGATCATGCGCGAGATGGCGACGGCTCAGCTCTCGCATCCGGGCGGGGAAGTCGTGACGGCGCAGGATGGCCAGGAAGCCTGGGAAGTTCTCGATGGCGATCCGCATTTCGATCTCGTGCTCAGCGATCTCGAAATGCCGCGAATGACGGGTTTCGGCCTGTGTGCTGCGATCCGCGAAGATATGCGCTTTGCACGGCTCCCGGTCGTCGTATTGACGGGGCGTGAGGACATGTTCGCGATCGATCGCGCATACGAGGTCGGGGCGACGTCGTTCGCGACGAAGCCGGTGAACTGGCGCATGCTCGGTTATCAGTTGCGCTATGTCCTGCGCAACAGCCGCGACAACGAGGCGGCACTCGCCGCGGCACGCCGCGACATGGAACCAGGCGAACCAGACGCTGCGCTGCAGGACCCGGATCCGGCTCTTTGTCTCCAGGTATTGCTGGCGCAATCCCCCGATCGCATCGCTGCGATCATCGCGCAGAGCAATCTCGACCCGGAGGCCGGTGCGATCCTGGGGTGTTACGCCGATCTCGTCACGGCTAGCGCCCGGGAGGCCGCACCGGAAGTCGTGGCTGATATCTCATCCGAATCATGCGGGCAAGAGGCGGCGGACCCGTGGGGGCAGTCGGAGAAGGAGGCGGCTCCGCTCTTGCACGGCGGCCCTGTCGATACCGAGCGGTCTTGCGGCGGCCCCGTGGCCGGCGATCCCGTGGCAGCGATGCGCGCGCAGCTCAGGCAGGGCGTTCAGCGCCAGGGCGAACATGCCAACGCGCCGCGCGATCCGATGCGTTCGTTTCGGTTTCTTGCAAATGGCGGGCGATCATGAGGCGAGAGGTGAAGATGACTCAGGCGGGCAAGATCGGTCATGTGTTACGGCGCGGCGACCGCGATACGCACGGTCCCCTCCTGCGACGTGTCGCAACGGATACCCGTGGTGGCATGGCCATGCTGTTTTCGCTGGCGCTGATTCCGCTCCTGGGCTGCATCGCACTCGCCGTCGATGTCAGCACCTGGCATTCGGCACGCACCGAACTGCAGAAGATCGCCGACGGTGCGGCGATCGTCAGTGCCCGGGAATTGCGGATCGGCGCTGCTGCCCCCGAAGTCTTACAGGAAGCTGCTCGCCTCTATGCACAGGCGGTGATCGATGGCGGCACGAGCTTCGTCGAGAATCCGGAAATTACCGCCGAAATCTCGCAGGAGCGCGATTCGGTTACGATCGCTGTGGCAAGTACGGTGAGTCCGATCTTCTCGCGCCTGTTCAATACGGGATTGTCCAGCGTCGAAGTGCGGGCGACGGCGCTCCTCGCCGGGCGCGAGCCGATCTGCATGATCAGCACCGATACGCATACCTCGCACGCAATGGCCCTGTTCGACTATGCCAGGCTCGATGCCGAGGAGTGCGGCATTTACGTCAATTCAGGATCATCACAGGCACTGAACCTGGAGGGGTCGGTCAACATGCAGGCGAGCCTGATCTGCGTGCATGGAGGCATTGCCTACAATGGCGGTTCGGCCACGCCCGGGCCGGTCACGGGCTGCCCGCGTATCGGGAACCCGCTGAGTCATCGTGACAGTGCGATATCATCCCGATCCTCCTGCAGCAGCAATTCCGAGCCGATGATGGTCAGTGGCAATACAACACTTTTTGAAGGCAAGTACTGCGGCGGCATCACGATTACCAGCTCGGCGACAATCACGTTCAATCCGGGGACATACGTCATCGGTGGAGGAGGGCTGAACGTCGTCAGTGGCGCCCGGATAACCGCCGAGAATGTCACGTTCGTCTTCGTCAATGGCGCCGGTGCCTATTTCGCTCCGGAATCGTCCGTTTCGTTTTCTGCCAGGCGGGAGGGCAATCTGGCGGGAATCCTCTTCATCGAAACCGCATCCGGTGATCCCGCCACGTTCCGGATAAGCTCCAACAACGCACGCAGGCTGCTCGGTACGATCTACCTGCCGAAATCGAAGCTGTTGGTCGATGCGGATCAGCCCGTTGCCGGCGATTCCGCCTATACGGTGGTCGTCGCCCGTGAAATCGAGATCGCCAACCGGTCGCGGCTGGTGCTCAACACCGATTACGCCGCGACCGACGTGCCCGTCCCCGACGGGGTGGGGCCGTCTTCGGAGATCATGCTCTCCCAATAAGCGCCGTCTTTGCCGGCGGGCCCGGCCCGCCGGCGCGATGGGTCGAGGCTGCGAGGTTCAGCCCACCAGCTTGCCGGCACGCGGATCATGCTTTGCCAGCCGCGCGAGCAGGTAATCCACCTCCGCACGCGCCTTGGCCGAGATTGCGCCGCCCGGCTTGCGCTGGGCCTGCGAGGCAATGATGCCGCGCCGCTGCAGCACATATTTGCGCACGGCGAGACCGACGCCCTGCTGCTGCTCGTAGCGGATCATCGGCAGATGCGCATCGAACAGGTCATGCGCCTCGTCGCGCTTGCCTTCCTGCGAAAGCCTGACGACATCGACCAGCATGTCGGGGAAAGCGTAGCCGGTCATGGCACCGTCGGCGCCGCGCTCGCATTCGAAATCGAGGAACAGCCCGCCATTGCCGCACAGGATCGAGATATGGCGCATGGAGCCGTCATTCTCAAAACCGCGCAGCGTCGAGATCTTCTCGAGCCCCGGCCAGTCCTCGTGCTTGAGCATCACGGCGGAAGGGTTGTCCTGCACGATCCGCCGGATCACGCCGGGCGTCATCACCACGCCGATGGCGAGGGGGAAATCCTGGATGACGAAGGGGATGTCCGTGCCGATCGCCTCGATCGCCTGGGCATAGTAATTGACGATCTGGTCGTCGGTCTTCAGCGACGAGGGCGGCGCGATCATCACGCCGGCGGCCCCCGCATCCATGACGGAGCGTGAAAGTGTGCGCATGGCGGCGAAGCCGGGCGCGGAGACGCCTATCACCACCGGCGTGTTTCCTGCGCGCTTGATGATGCGCGAGGCGATGGCGCGGGCCTCTTCGCCGTCGAGCTTGGGGGCTTCGCCCATCATTCCGAGCGCAGTGATACCGGTGCATCCCGCTTCGAGGAAGAAATCCGTCATTCGGTCGATGGAGGCGTCGTCGACGCGGCCATCATCATGGAAGGGTGTCGGTGCGATGACGTAGACACCCTTTGCATTGGCATCGAGCATGATCTGATCCTCAGTCACATATACATGCGGCTTCCGGCGGAGCCGACCGCTTTCGTCCTTGGTAAGCCTTGGCGCCCTGCCGAGGCAACCATTGCCCCTCCCAACATCGTCTGCGCGAAACGGCGCCTGTCGGCTCAGGCGAAATCACGCAGGAGCTGGGCATGCACCACCTGCATCGCTTCGGCATCGGCTGCATGCCTGGTGCCCTGTTGCCGACCGTATGGCGCGAACACGGCCTCGAGCACGGCGCGCCTCTGAAGATGCCTGGAAATGGCATAGCACACGGCCCGGTGGAACCGCGCCTCGCGGTTGCGGTCCTCGCCCTGGGCCCTCCAGGCATCCTCATGGGCGCGAAAGAAGGCGCGTACACCGTGTTCGTCGAGCAAGCGGCGTGCTTCGGCCGCCACGCGGCGTCGCGATATGCGCCAGCGCCAGAGATCAATGATCCACATGCCCACCTCCGTCCATAAACCTGTGGTCCAGCCCAGCGAATATTTAAATCTGATAATAATAGAATCGTTCCCGGACAAGATGTATAAAAATATCACGACACAATCATTGTGGAATACTTATTTTTATAAAATATTTATCAATTATTAATCACGAACAACATTGTCTCATTCGCGCACAGGTTTCGGCGATGGCGAGGCCGGTGTGGCGCTCTCGCGCCGGAACGGCCTCAATCAGGATTCGGGCAAAGCCGTCCCGCAACGGAACATCTTCCCCCGCGCGGGCGCATCGCCTACATCTGTCGCATGAGCCGATCCCCTGAAAACGCCCCTCCCGATCCGGCGGTCGAATCGCGCGCGCATGGCGATTCGGTGCTTGCGGAGAGCTTTGGTGCCGATACCGGCATGGAGGTGATTCGCCGCTTCTGGGAAACGCTGCCCAATGCGCCGGGCGTCTATCGCATGATCGATACGGCCGGCGAGGTGCTCTATGTCGGCAAGGCGAAGAGCCTGAAGAACCGCGTCGGCTCCTATGCGCGCGGCCAGGGCCATTCCAACCGCATCATCCGGATGATCACCGAGACGGCGCAGATGGAATTCGTGACCACGGGTACCGAATCCGAGGCGCTGCTGCTCGAGGCGAATCTGATCAAGCAATTGCGCCCGCGCTACAATGTGCTCCTGCGTGACGACAAATCGCTGCCCTATATCCTCGTCACCGAGGATGAGCGCGGGGCGCAGCTCACCAAGCATCGCGGCGCGCGCAATCGCAAGGGCCGCTATTTCGGCCCGTTTGCCAGCGTCTGGGCGGTGAATCGCACCATGACCGCCCTGCAGCGCGCCTTTCTTCTGCGCACCTGCTCCGATTCCTATTTCGACAACCGCTCGCGGCCCTGCCTGCTCTACCAGATCAAGCGCTGCGCCGGGCCCTGTACCGGCGAGATCGCGCGCGAGGATTATGCCGCGCTCACCCGCGAGGCGGTCGATTTCCTCTCGGGCAAGAGCTCACGGGTGAAGGAGCGCCTGTCCGCCGATATGCAGGAGGCTTCCGACGCGCTCGAATTCGAGCGTGCCGCGCGCTACCGCGACCGTCTGGCCGCGCTCTCGGCGATCCAGTCGAGCCAGGGCGTGAACACCCAGAGCGTGGAGGAGGCCGATGTCGTCGCCATCGCCGAGGAGGGCGGGCAGTTCTGCGTCGAGGTGTTCTTCTTCCGCAACTGGCAGAACTGGGGCAACCGCGCCTATTTCCCCAAGGCCGACAAGTCGATGAGCGCCGAGGAGGTGCTGACCTCCTTCCTCGTGCAATTCTATTCCGACAAGCCGCCGCCCAAACAGATCCTGCTCTCGCATGATTGCCCCGAGCGCGAGGTGGTCGCAGCCGCGCTCGCGGTGCGCGCCGGCCACAAGGTGGAGGTGGTGACGCCAAAGCGCGGCGAGCGGCGCCAGATCGTGGAGAATGCCGAGCGCAACGCGAAGGAAGCGATCGGCCGGCGCCTCGCCGAGACCGCCTCGCAGCAGCGCCTGCTCGACCTCACCGCCGATGCGCTCGGCCTCGCGGCGAGCCCGCGCCGGATCGAGGTCTACGACAATTCGCATATCCAGGGCGCCAATGCCGTGGGTGCGATGATCGTGGCCGGGGCCGGCGGCTTCATGAAGACACATTATCGCACCTTCAACATGCCGGTCGAGAAGGTCACCGCCGGCGACGATTTCGCCATGATGCGCGAGATGCTGCGCCGGCGCTTCGCGCGGCTGGTGAAGGAGCAGCCGCGCAACAAGGGGGAGGGGAAAGGCGATACCGGGCAGGATCGCCCGCCGGATGATCCGGCCTTCGCCGATGATTCAGCCGATGAATTCCCCGCCTGGCCCGATCTGGTGCTGATCGATGGCGGGGCGGGCCAGGTCTCGGGCGTGCGCGCCATCATGCGCGAACTCGGGGTGACGGATATCCCGGTGATCGGTGTCGCCAAGGGCGCCGACCGCGAGGCGGGGCGCGAGCTCTTCCACGTGGAAGGCAAGGCGCCGTTTCGCCTGCCGCCGCGCGATCCGGCGCTGTATTTCATCCAGCGCCTGCGCGACGAGGCGCATCGCTTCGCCATCGGCACCCATCGGGCCAAACGCAAACGCGAGCTGACGAAGAACCCGCTCGACGAGATCCCCGGCATCGGCCCGGCCCGCAAGCGCGCGCTCCTGCACCATTTCGGCACCGTCAAGGCCATCCGCCGCGCCAGCCTCGACGATCTCGCAAGAACACCCGGCGTCAATGCGGCCACCGCGCGGGCGGTGCATGCGTTCTTCAATGAGGGCTGATGGGGTCTTCGGTTCAGTGCACGAAACGAAAAAACCCCGCCGAAGCGGGGTTTGAACCTTAAGGCCATTGCAGACTTGTTATCGCCCTCGCAATGACCTGCCACCGAGGTGGTCTTCCAATCCGCCGAAGCGGTAACTCTTCATGTTTACGCCACTACCAATGTGTTGTCAATGAGTTCATGCCTGCGGAATGCAGAACGCATCGCCGCGCTTCCTTCAGCACATCCGGTGGGGCCTCGGGCGCAACATACTTCCGAAAGCCCGCCTTGATCCGATCCAGACGGTGCGCCCCGACAGTCATCACATTGTCGCCCTTGATCCAGGCTTCTTTATATTTCTCGTTGGGGACCAGCCCGTCAGGCAGGCGAAAGTGATGTGGCAGAACCGGCTCCGGCGCATGGCTGCTGATCGGCAAGACAATGCATAACTTGGTCCAAGGACTCACCTTTGGGGAAATAACAATGACAGGGCGGATCTTTATCATTTCCGGTCGTTGAAACCCCAAGCCGAAATTACAAATCAGAATCTGCCCAGCCTTTGGCTGCCACTTGATGCCGCCCGCCCATTGATCATTTTCAAGGCTGTCCGCAAAATCACGTAACTGTTTTGCAGCTTCATCATTCGCTCGCAGGCATGAAGCGAGCTCTTGGATCACGCGCTCGTCTGAATGTTGATTGAGGACCACAGTAACCGTCTTCGTCATTCTTTGCCCCTTGCTTCGACAGGGCGAATACTGTCACATAAATACAATCTTTGCATTATAAAAAATTTGTAAATCAATCATGACTTGCGTCCCCACCGCCCATTCTCATCCTGCTGCCAGTAGGTCGCTTCATGGCCGGCGGCCTTGACCTCCTTCCACTGGCTGCGCGCATGGGCGAGCTGGTCGTCGTCATGCCCGTCGAAGATCACCATCAGGCGCTCGTAGCGCGCGGCATCCGGCGGCAGGGCGGCGCCGTCGACGAGAAAGCGGATTGCGGAATCATTGGGATTGGTGAAATCCAGCGCGATCACGATCGGGTGCTCATGCGCATCCGCCTCATCGGCGCGGCCATGCGCAAGAAAGCTCTGCTCGTCATAGCTCCACAGATGATCGTCGAGGGCTGCGGCGCGCTCCTCGCTGGTGACCTGAATTGCTGCCCGCCAGCCACGTTGGCGTGCTTTCTCGAGGAGCGTGGGCAGGACGCGCTCCAGCGGCTGGCGCTGGAGATGGTAGAAGAAGACCTCGCTCATCCGCTCCCCCCGCTCATGCTTCATCGCGCAGGATGCGGCGGATCACCTTGCCGGTGGTGGTCAGCGGCAGTGATTCGCGAAAGGCGATCTCGCGCGGATATTCATGCGCCGAAAGCCGGTTACGCACGAAGTCGCGGATATCGTCGGCGAGTTCCGGATCGGGCTCCACGCCCTCGCGCGCAACGATGAATGCCTTGACGATCTCGGTGCGCACGGGATCCGGCTTGCCCACCACGGCGGCGAGGGAGACCGCGGGGTGGCGCAACAGGCAATCCTCGATCTCGGTCGGTCCGATCCGGTAGCCCGAGGAGGTGATGACGTCGTCGTCGCGCCCCACGAAGCGGATATAGCCGTCTGCATCGACCACGCCCTGGTCACCCGTGGTCATCCAGTCGCCGATGAACTTCGCCTGCGTGGCTTCCGGGCGGTTCCAGTAGGAGAGGAACATCACCGGGTCGGGGCGGGCTATGGCGATCTGGCCGGGCTCGTCGGGTGCGCAGACCCGCCCGTCATCGTCGATCACCGCGACGCGGTGACCGGGGACCGGGCGGCCGATCATGCCGGGCTTGCTCACGCCGATCGCGGCGCAGGAGGAAACGACGAGGTTGCACTCGGTCTGGCCGTAGAACTCGTTGATCGCAAGCCCGAGCGTCTCGCGCCCCCAGGCAAAGGTCTCGGCGCCGAGCGCCTCTCCCCCGGAAGCCAGCGTGCGCAGGGCGAGGTCGAAGCGCCCGCGCGGGTTGGCGACGCTGCGCAGCAGGCGCAGGGCCGTGGGCGGCACGAAGGCGTTGCGCACGCCCTGATCCGCCATCAGCCGAAAGGCGGCTTCCGGGTCGAACTTGGTAAAACGCCGGGCGATGACGGGAACCCCGAAATGCAGGCCCGGCAGCAGCACGTTGAGCAGGCCCCCGGCCCAGGCCCAATCCGCCGGCGTCCAGAAACGATCACCCGGCTGCGGCAGGAATTCGTGGGGCATGGAGACGCCCGGCAGATGCCCGAGCAGCACCCTGTGCGCATGCAGCGCGCCTTTCGGATTGCCGGTCGTGCCGGAGGTGTAGATCATCAGCGCCGGATCGTCGGCGAGGGTGTCGTGCGGCGTGAAATCCGCGCTCTGCGCCGCGCAGGCTTCGTAGAATCCCTCCGCGCCGGCATCTGGGCCGTCGATGCTCAGAATCACCTCCGGATGCTCGAAATCATCCTCGGCATCATCGAGTTTGGCGATCCCGCCGGCATGGGTGATCAGGGCGCGCGCGCCGGAATCGCCGAGCCGGTAGCGCAGGGCATCGATGCCGAACACATCGGCCAGGGGCAGGGCGATGGCGCCGAGCTTGTAGATCGCGACATGCGCGATCGGCACCGCCCGCCCTTGCGGCAACAGAACCGCGACACGGTCGCCGGGGCGAATGCCGCGCGCATGCAGCGCATTGGCGAGGCGGTTGGAGGCATCGCGAAGATCACCGTAATCGAGCACCTGCGTCTCGCCCTCGGGCATGATCTCGATCACGGCGGGCCGGCGCGCATCGATCAGCGCCCAGCGGTCGCAGACATCGACGCCGATATTGTAGCGCTCCGGTATCGCCCAGGAGAAGCGCGCATACAGGCCCTGATAATCGCGGATGTCTGGAAGCATGCCGGTGTCTCTCGATGGATGATGCCGCCACGGGATCGGTGGGCGAACCCGGCAATGATCTAGCAGAGCCCGGCGTTGAACGCCATGTTGCGGGCCCATATGAAAGCGCCCGCCATTCGGGAGGGAATGGCGGGCGCGATCCGTCGCATGTCGGCGGGCTCAGTTCGGGGAGGTCTCGCTCTCCGAATCGTTGCCGAGGAAGGCGTCGATCTGCTGGCCACGCAGGAAGGCGAGCGCCGCGAGGAGCTGCTTGTCCTCCTCGGGATCCGTCGGCACATAGGCCGAGGAGCCGCCGGCTTCCTCGTCGTCGCCGCTGAGATGCCCGCGCAGGCCGGCTTCGCCCTGCGTCTCGTCGCGCCCGCGCAGTTCTTCCGGGATGTCCTGGAGCACCACGATATCCGGATCGATGCCGCGCGCCTGGATGGAGCGGCCCGAGGGGGTGTAGTACTTCGCCGTCGTCAGGCGCAGCGCCCCGTTGCCGCCCAGCGGGATGATGGTCTGCACCGAGCCCTTGCCGAAGGAGCGCGAGCCGATCACCGTCGCACGCTCGTGATCCTGCAGGGCACCCGCGACGATCTCGGAAGCCGAGGCGGAGCCGCCATTGATCAGCACCGCGATCGGGAGACCGTCGGTCAGATCGCCGGACTTGGCCGAGAAGCGCTGCGTCTCCTCCGGATCCCGCCCGCGGGTCGAGACGATCTCGCCGCGATCGAGGAAGGCGTCGGAGATCATGATCGCCTGGTCGAGCAGCCCGCCCGGATTGTTGCGCATGTCGATGACGAAGCCCTTCAGCTTGTCCTCGCCGATCTCGTCCTTCATGTCCTGGATGGCGCTGCGCAGATTGTTGTAGGTCTGCTCGTTGAAGGCGGTGACGCGCAGATAGCCGATATCATCCTCGACGCGGGCCCGCACCGGGCGCACGCGGATGATGTCGCGGGTGATGGTGACTTCGATCGGATCCGTGGAAGAGCCGCGCCGGATGCGCAGGGTGACTTCCGAATCGACCGGGCCGCGCATCATCTCGACCGCCTGGCTCAGCGTCATGCCCTGGACCTGCTCGCCGTCGATATGGGTGATCAGGTCGTTTGCCATCACGCCGGCATCGAAGGCCGGGGTATCGTCGATCGGGGTGACGACCTTGACGAGGCCGTCCTCCATTGTGACCTCGATGCCGAGCCCGCCGAATTCGCCGCGCGTCTGCACCTGCATGTCCCGGAAGGATTGGGGATCCATGTAGCTGGAATGCGGGTCGAGCGAGGTGAGCATGCCGTTGATGGCGGCCTCGATCAGCTCGGCCTCTTCCGGCTGCTCCACATAATCCGCCCGCACCCGCTCGAACACGTCGCCGAACAGGCTCAGTTGCCGATAGGTCTCGGCCGAGGCCGCCACTGCCGTGGTCGAGGTGAGGACGTGGGTCTGCGACACCAGCGTCGCCATGCTGGCGCCGACCAGCGCGCCGATCATCAAGAGGGGGAGCTTGCGCATTATCCGCGAACCTTTTCGCTTGGCGTAACGTGACGCGATTCCTGAATCGTCTCCTGCCACCAGGGCGATGGGTCGATCGACCCGCCATCCTTGCGGAATTCAACATAGAGCACCGGACCCTCCGCGTCGACGAGTCCCATGGCCGGGGATACCGAAGGCCGCGCCCCCATCATGGCCACCGGTTCTCCGGCTATGACGAACTGGCCGGCATCGACGGTGATGTTCTCCATGCCTGACATCATCACATAGTAGTCATCGCCGGTATTGATGATCAAGAGTCGCTCGAAGGAACGATAGGCTCCCGCGAAAGCGATCCAGCCATCCGCCGGTGCCGTGACGATTTCACCAGAGCGTGTCGAAATAACGACGCCCTGCATCCGCCCGCCGATATCGTCGGGTTCGTCGAAACGCCGCAGCAACGTTCCGGAAACCGGAAGCGGCAGGCGCCCGCGTGCTTCCGTGAAAGGGATTTGCGGGGCGAGGCGGGTCGGATCGAGCCCGGCAGCCTCGGCGAATCGCGCCTGTGTCTGTGCACGCAGCTCCGCATCCGCCGCGCGTGCCGCCTCGGCTGCGGCGCGGGATGCGGCAATCTGTTCCTCCATCCCGGCGATCAATTCTTCGAGAGTTCCCGCCCGGGCGGCCAGGTCCTCGGCGCGCGCGCTTTCCGCGACGAAATCATCACGGGCCGCGCGCAGACGCTCCTGGCGCGCCTCGATCAACCCCGAGAGGCGCCGGCGCTCGCGATCGAGCTGTGCCAGTTCCACGGCGAGCGCCTCGCGGTCTTCCGCGATCATCCGCCGCAGATCGACGAGTTCCTGCAGGTCGGCGGCGAGCGCCTGCGTCTCCGCCCGCAATTCCGGCACGACGGCGCCGAGCAGCATGGAGGTACGCACCGCCGACAGGATGTCTTCCGGACGCACGAGCACCGCGGGTGGCGGGCGGCGCCCCATGCGTTGCAGGGCAGCCAGCACCTCCATGATCACACCCCGCCGCGCTTCCAGCGAGCGGCGGATCGCGGCTTCGGAGGCGATCAGTGATTCGAGGCGCCCGGTGAGATCCTCGGAGCGCTCTTCGTTGTCGCGGATGCGAGTCGTCGCCTCGACCAGCGCTTCGGCCAGCGCGGCACGGTCATCCTGGAGGGTCGCGATTTCCTCTGCCAGCTCCTGCTCGGCCTGCGCCGCGCGCTCGAGCTCCCGGCGAACATCTTCGAGCTCGCGGGCGCGCAGATCCCGCGCTGCTTCGTCGAGCACGTCCGGTGCGGCGTCGTTCGCATCGGCTTCCCGGGCGAAGGCGCTTCCATTCGTGCCGGGGGAGGGGGCGGTGAAAAGCAGGAACGCGATCAGCAGGGGGGCCATGAGGGTCGCGATCAGCATGCCGCGAATCAGTCGCGCTCCGATATGCGCATGTCCCCCGGTCGCCCGTTGCCGGGCCGATACCGGGGTGCCGGGCGCATTCCGGCGCATTCCCTGCAAACGCGTTTCCCGCAAGAACATGTCCTGCCTCCAGCCGCGCCGGTAGCCGGCGGTCAATCGCCGTGACCGACGCGATGATAAGGATGTCCGCCGATGATGGTTAACGCTCGGTAAATCTGCTCCGTCACGAGCACCCGTACCAATTGGTGGGGGAGAGTCAGGCGTCCGAAGGACAAGGTCAAGTCAGCGTCCTGCGCGAGCGCCGGATCCAGCCCGTCCGGGCCCCCGATCACGAAAGCCGCGCCTTGCACCCCGTCATCGCGCCAGCGGGCCAGATAGTCGGCGAAAGCGATGCTCGAAACGGATTTTCCGCGTTCGTCGAAGAGAACCAGCCGCTTGCTGCCCCCGGCGCCACCTGCCGCGCCGCCGCCCTTGTCGCGGGTGAGGTGGCTGCGGATGGCGAGCGCTTCCTCGTTGCGCCGGTCGCCCTCGCGCCGCGCGCGCGATTCGCTGATCTCGATCATGTCGGGCCCCTGCAGGCCCAGCGTACGGGCGCTCGCGGTGATGCGGGCGCTGTAGCGCGCGACCAGATCGCGCTCGGGCCCCGCCTTCAGGCGCCCGATGGCGAGTAGCGTCAGCTTCACCCGTTCCCCCTGACACCGGTTGGCGGCGTGCTTGCCGGCTGTCAGCCGCCGTTGGCTTCGGCGGGCCGTGTCTCGCCCCACATCTTCTCGAGATTGTAGAAGCTGCGGACTTCGGGCCGGAAGACATGGACGATGATGTCGCCGGTATCGATCAGGACCCAGTCGCAGGTCGGCAGGCCCTCGACGCGGGCGGTGCCGTAGCCGTTATCCTTGAGATCCTTGATGATCCGGTCGGCGATTGCCCCGACATGCCTGTCGGAGCGGCCCGTGGCGACGATCATGGCATCGGCGATCGAAGTCTTGCCGGCGAGATCGATCTCGACGAGATCCTCGGCCTTCATATCCTCGAGACCGGAACGGACCAGTGGGAGCAGGCCGTCCAGGTTGGGAGCCGGCGCTCCGGAACCCGTTGCGGCGATGGAAGCCTGGGCTTCGTGATCGGACACTGCAGTCAGCGCCATACCCTTTCCTCGTCAGCGGCGGCGGGAATCGCCTCCGTCATCATCAGAATGCTCATCTTTGTGGCGAAATTCAATGCAGGTCTGCGCGGATTCGCGCGAAAAGCCCCGCCGGCCAGTGGCCGGCAGGGCGTTATCGGCAATACCGTTAAACCGGACCGTGTATGGCCCGACGATCTCAGTCGTCGGCCTTCACCGTCAGAACCTGGCGGCCGCGATACATGCCGGTCTTCAGGTCGATATGGTGCGGGCGGCGCAGCTCGCCGGAATCCTTGTCTTCGACATAGGACGGCTTCTTCAAGGCATCGGCGGCACGGCGCATGCCGCGCTTGGACGGCGTGGTTTTTCTCTTCGGAACAGCCATTTCACTTCTCCGGTCACAGGGCGCGCACGCCGCTTGACGGCAAACGTTCGCGCATTTTTTCGTGGCTGCTTGCCCTGTGGCATCGTCGAACCCTGAAGGCGGGCCCGCATTCGCACACAATGTCAAACGCACACATGTCAAAAACAATCGGGGCGCCGCGGGGGCAGCGCCCTGATCGATCAGATTTCGAGGCGGCTTATACGCGCTCGCAGCGTTGATGGCTAGCCCCCGCGCGGCTTGCGGGAGCGAAATTTTCGCATGCGGGCGATCAGCCGTCGCCGCGCAGACCACGCTCAATCGTCAGCCTTCACCACGTCGTTGGCGAAGAAGAAGCCCCAGACGAAGTCGGTCTGCAGCGCCTGCAGCGCCGGCGGCTGCTGGCTGGAGATGAACCAGGCCGGGTTCGGAATGCCGTTCGAGCTCTCCCCATAGCCGATCGAGTCGACCGTGTTCTCGAACACGCCCAGCACGCTCGGCTTGCCGTCCGCGCCGACATGGGCGCGGGCATGGCAGGTCATGCAGGAAGACGACATCATGAAGCCGCCTTCCGTGACCGAGTTGCCCAGCAGGATGCGGTGCCCCGTCGATTGCACGAAATCGACCTGGCTGCCCTTCAGGCGGTAGCTGCGCCAGGCAGCGTCGGCCGCCGACGGCATGGCGGGATCGACGGCCTCGCTCGTGCCGATATCGAGCCCGTCGAGCACGCCTTCGAGGCCCGGTCGGATCGGCCCGGATGCATAGAGCAGGCCCGGATCGAAGATCGGCGAGGCGATCGGCAGGTCATCGCTCATGACATGCGGGCGGGTGAAATTGTCGGCAGCCCCTTCCTGCACCGTATCGGGGGAGGCAAAGCCGTAGGAATCGTTGCAGCCGGTATAATCGCAGCGCCCGAAATTATCGACATGCTCGAAAGTCAGCCAGACCCAGTTGGGGATGTCCTTCGACGAAACGTGGAAGGATAGCAGCCAGTGCTCGCCGGGTTCGAATATCTGGGCGTTGTTGTCGGTAACCGCGGATTTCACCTCCATGGTGATGAAGGGATTGTCGGGATTGTTCTTGATTCCGATCTCCTCGGCGCGCGCCCGGCTGATCCAGTTGCTCTTGATCATCACCGCATCGACCGGGAAATCGATCCGGGCACTGGCTCCGCCGGCATTGGCGCTGTGGAACGGCGCATTGCTGCTCATCACCTTCGCATTCTCGGCGAAGACCTTCGCGAGCCCGTCGGCATTGTAGAGATCGTTCTCGAAGATGTAGTCGAACATCGGCTTGTTGCGGAAGACGAATTCCGCCATCGACTGGCGGATGATGCGCCCCGGATCGATGGCATTGATATCCTGCGGCGTGACCGGGCGCAGATTGCCGTCGAAATGGGTCGAATGGGCCTTCGACAGCGGCTGCGCAACCGGGAGCGGCGGGGTCGTGCCGGCAGCGCGATGATCACCGGGGAAGTAGGGGCAGTGGATGGCCGGATTCTCGGCGTGGTCGTAGCCGGGATTGTCGTGGGATGTCGGGTCGCAGCAGGGCTTCGTATCATTGCTCGGCGAGCACTTGGCATAAGGCTGGCTGGGCCAGGTCTGCTCATCGGCGGCCCAGTTCTTCCAGAATTCCTGTGAGACCACTTCGGTGAAGAGCTTCCAGGAGAACATGTCCGGGCAGGTCATGGCGGGATTGCGGATCGCCGGGTCGATGATGACGGCACCATTGACGACGCTCATGGCGCAATTGGGCGCGTCACGCACATCTGCATTGAAATACATGGCATAATCGATGGCATTCGGCGCAGATTGGTCGGTCTCGGCATGGCCTGCGGCCGGTGCCAATCCGATCAGCAGCACGCTTGCTGCGATCGTCTTTTTCGTCATGGAAAACCTCATTCACAAAGGCGTGACGGTTCGCGGCAGAAGCCGGCGAAGCGGATCCGGCGAATCGCCGGTGCGTCAGAATAGCGCAGAAATGTTTGACGGGGAGTTTTTATACACGTTTAAATTGCACAAAATTCAGGCCGCGTCGGCGACAACCTGATTGCGGCCCTGGTTCTTGGCGCGATAGAGCGCGAGATCGGCGCGCTTGAGCATGTCCTGCGGGGTGGCGTCGCCCGACTGGCGCGACGCGACGCCGATCGACACGGTGACCGGGATGCGCCGGGTCTCGTTGTGGACGGAGAAGCTCTCGCCCTCCACATGCGCGCGAATCCGTTCCGCCACGACCCGGGCGATGTCGAGACCCGTATCGGGGACGAGCACGACCACTTCCTCACCGCCGAAACGCGCGACGATATCGATGCCGCGCGTCTGGGACCGCACGCGCTTGGCGAATTCGCGCAAGACCTCGTCGCCGGCATCATGGCCGAAGGTGTCGTTGATCGGCTTGAACTTGTCGATATCCATCACGAGCACGGACAGATGCTTGCCGCGCCGCAGGGATTCGTCGAAGAGCGCTGCGAATTGCGTATCGAGATAGCGTCGATTGTGCAGCCCGGTCAGGGCGTCGGTAACCGCCATCTCCATCGATTCCTGCACCGCTTCGCGCAGCTTGTCGGAAAAGCGCTTGCGTCGTGTCTGGCTGCGCACGCGCGCCAGCAACTCGTTGCGGTCGACGGGCCGGGTGAGGAAGTCGTTCATGCCGATTTCCAGCCCGCGCAGGATGCGCTTGCGGTCATCCGCCTCGGCGAGCATCAGAACGGCGATGTTGCGGGTGCGCTCCAGGGATCGCAGTTGCGAGCCGACGCGCAAGCCGTCTGCATCCACGAGGTCGAGGCTGACGATGGCGACGTCGAAATCCTCCTCCGCGGCGCGCGCGAGCGCCTGGGCCGCGTCGGTCTCGACGGTCACCTTGTGGTATTGCGAGAGCGATCCCGCGAGCCGCTCATAGGAGGAGGCGCGGTCGTCGATCAGGAGAATGCTGCCGTCGAGGCCGTTCTCGGCGGTGGCGAGAACGAGCGGATCCCCGATCAGCCCGTATTCGCGCGAAGCGAGGGCGCGCGTGCGCAACTCGTCGGTCACCGCCTTCAGCCGCACGAGGCTGCGCACCCGTGCGAGCAGGGCGGTATCGTCGACGGGTTTGGTGAGGAAGTCGTCGGCGCCGGCATCGAGGCCCTTGAGCCGGTCGCTCGGCTGATCGAGCGCGGTGACCATCACGACCGGCAGATGCGCCGTCTGCGGTGCGTTCTTCAGCCGCCGGCACACCTCGAAACCGTCCATGCCGGGCATCATCACGTCGAGCAGGACGATGTCGCACAGGCCCTGCTCGCAGATGGTGATCGCGTCCGGGCCGTTCATGGCCGTGACCACGTCGAAATACTCCGCCGTCAGCTTGGCTTCGAGCAGCTTGACGTTGGGAAAGAGGTCATCGACGACGAGAACTCTGGCGGTCATATCCTGTCCTTTCAGCCCGCATCCGCATAGGTGCGGACTGTTTCGATGAACTTCGCCACGGAGATCGGCTTGGAGAGATAGGCCTCGCAGCCGCCCTCGCGGATGCGCTCCTCGTCGCCCTTCATGGCAAAGGCGGTCACGGCGACGACGGGAATCCCCTTCAGCTCCTCGTCCTCCTTAAGCCACTTGGTCACTTCGAGGCCCGAAACCTCCGGGAGCTGGATATCCATCAGGATCAGATCGGGCCGATGCTTGCGAGCGAGTTCCATCGCCTCGATTCCGCTCGCGGTCTTGAGCGTGGCGTAGCCATGGGCCTCGAGCAGATCGTTGAAGAGCTTCATGTTGAGCTCGTTATCCTCGACGATGAGCACCGTCTTCTGCATGGGTCGATCCCCGTTTCCGCCGGCAGGCCCCCGCTAAGCCCGATCACCGGCATTCTCCCGTTCCAAGAACCATAGTAAATCGGTACCCGTGAACGAATGGCAAACCGAATCGGGATTCTCATGAAATTGCCGTCACCGGACCAGGCACAGGACACCGCCATCGCCGTCTTCGGCCGCATCGTCGCAGACGAGGAACGCCTCGGGCGCTTCTTTGATCTCACGGGATTGAGGCCGGATTCCATCAGAACGGCGAGTACCTCGTCGCAATTCTTCGAGGCCGTGCTCGACCATGTGGTAGGCTACGAGCCCTTGCTCATCGCCATCGCCGGCGAGCTGGAGATGGATCCACAGGCCATCGTCGCGGCACATGCGCGGCTCGCTCCGCCACCGCTCGAATGATGCGCAAGACGGCGCGGGCGCGACGGGAACGGGGTTTGTGATGGCGAATGCCGCGCCGGATCGTGGATTTCT
Source organism: Salinarimonas sp. (assembly GCA_020832565.1). Taxonomy (GTDB): domain Bacteria; phylum Pseudomonadota; class Alphaproteobacteria; order Rhizobiales; family Beijerinckiaceae; genus Saliniramus. The sequence continues at coordinate 22,846 of JAFIEI010000034.1, forward strand.
CTGCCGGGACTGCCTGAACTGCGGTCCCGTTCCCGCTGGTGCACGTCCGCGCTGCACCGCTTGCGGCTCGCCGCGTTCGCTCATTCATCCCGAGCGCGACAGCCTCGCCATCGCCCATATCGATTGCGACGCCTTCTTCGCGGCGGTTGAGAAACGCGAGAACCCGGCGCTCGCCGACAGGCCCGTGATCATCGGCGGTGGTCGGCGCGGGGTGGTGTCGACGGCCTGCTACGTCGCGCGCATCCACGGTGTGCGCTCGGCCATGCCGATGTTCAAGGCACTCGAGGCCTGCCCGGATGCCGTGGTGATCCGCCCGCGCATGGCGCTCTATGCCCAGGTGGGACGGCAGGTGCGCGAGATGATGCGGGCGTTGACGCCGCTGGTCGAGCCGCTTTCCATCGACGAGGCTTTTCTCGATCTTGGCGGCACCGAGCGCCTGCACGGCGCTTCGCCGGCGCTGACGCTGGCGCGTTTCGCGCGGCAGGTCGAGGAAGAGGTCGGCATCAGCGTCTCGGTCGGGCTGTCCTACAACAATTTCCTGGCCAAGATCGCCTCCGATCGCGACAAGCCGCGCGGCTTCTCCATCATCGGGCGCGCGGAAGCGCAGGTTTATCTCGCGGGCCAGCCCGTCGGCATCCTGCCGGGCGTCGGCAGGGTCGCGCAGGAACGCCTCGCCCGCGCCGGTATTCGCCGCATCGGCGATATTGCCGGGCGCAGCCTGCCCGATCTGATGCGCATCGCCGGCAATGACGCGCAGCGGCTGGCAAAGCTCGCGCGCGGCGAGGATTCGCGCCGGGTCGAGCCGGAACGCGCCGCCAAGAGCGTCTCGAACGAAACCACCTTCGACACCGACATCGCCGCGCTCGAAGTGCTGGAGCCGATCCTGTGGGAGCTCGCCGAGAAGGTCGCGCGCCGCCTGCGCGCCGGCGGCATTGCCGGACGGACCGTGGTGCTCAAGCTCAAGACCCGCGACTTCCGCAACCGCACCCGCACCGTCTCCGGCCTCGCACCCACCCAGCTCGCCACGCGGCTCTATGCCGCGGCTCGCCGGCTTCTGGTGGCGGAATGCGACGGCACCGCCTTCCGGCTGATCGGCATCGGCGCAGCCGACCTTGTCGATGGTGCCCTGGCCGACCAGGGCGATCTCGCCGACAGCGACGTGGTGCGCGAGAAAAGCCGCGAGACCGCCATCGCAACCCTGCGCGAGCGCTTCGGCGACACCATCGTCAAACGCGGCATCAGCCTGCGCCACGCGACCCCGCCCGCTGCCGGAGGGCGTCGCAGCGACGAGGGCGGGGAGGGGTGACGTGCCGGCCGCGCGGGCAGCATCCGCCGCCTATCCGCGCGCCAGCGCCTCCGCCGCGCGTTTGAACACGCGGGCGCCGCAGAGCATGTCGTCGATCTCCATCGCCTCGTGCGGGTTGTGCGAGCCGTTCTGGTTGCGCACGAAGAGCATGCCCGAGGGTACGCCCGCCTGCGAAAATACGGCGGCGTCGTGGCCGGCGCCGCTCGGCACCGTCTCCGCCGGCAGTTCCTGCGCCTCGCAGGCGGCCAGGAGGGCCGCGAGGATATCCTTGTCGAGGAAGGCTTCGCGGGTATGGATCGGCTCGTCGAAATCGAAGCGCACGCCGCGTTCGCGGGCGACGATCTCGCATTCGGAATGCACCAAAGCCTCGATCGCGCGCAGGGTCGTCGCCTGCTGGCTGCGCGCTTCGAAGCTGAAAACCGTCTCGGCCGGGATGCGGGTCATGCCGTCATTGGCGGCGTTGGTATGCAGAACGCCCGTGGTCATGACGAGATCGCCGCCATGCAGCTGGATGGTCTGCCAGTGCTCGTCGAGGCGCATCAGGAGATCGGCAGTGGCGACCACCGCATCCTTGCGCAGGTAGCGCGGCACCGCGCCGGAATGGCCGGCTTCGCCGATACAGCGGACCTTGCGGTGGCGGATATTGCCGCGGATCCCCGTCACCGCCGCAATCGGCCAGTTGCGGTCGATCAGGAGCGGGCCCTGTTCGATATGCAATTCCAGAAAGAAAGCGAGCTGATCCGCGTCGATCAGCGGCTCGCCGGCGGCGACGCGCTCCATATCGACGCCGCAGGCAGCCATCGCATCGCGCAGGATACGCCCGTCGCGCTGGTCGCGCGCGGCGAGGGCTTTCTCGTCGAGCAGGCCGAACAAGGCCTTCGAGCCCATATAGGGCAGGCCGAAACAGGCGCTCTCCTCGCCGCGCAGGGCGATCACGCGCACGGGAAACGCGGTTTCGGCCCCCTCTCGATCCATGGCGATCAGCGCCAGCATGGCGGTGACGACACCGGCGAGGCCGTCGTAATTGCCGCCCTGGGGCACCGAATCCACATGCGAGCCGATCAGTCCGCAACGCGCATTGCGCTCATCATCGCCCTTGCGCGCCATGATCAGATTGGCCCCGGAATCGCGCCAGGTGACGAGCCCCTGGGCGCGGGCCACCTCGTCGAGATAATCGAGCACGATGCTTTCCACCGGCGAATAAGCCGGGCGGCTGACGCCCTCGGCATCAGGCGAGAGCTCGCGGGCGCGGGTGAAGATCGCCTCGGCCAGCGCGCGGCCCTCGCCGCCGATGAAATCGCTGTCGGGCGCGGTCGTGGCCGCCCCGATATCGGACATGGCCCGGCTCATGCCACGCCCTCCCAGTTCATCTCTCCGGGTTTGCCGGATTTCGGCTTCTCCGCGCTCATATCCGCGCCCCAGTTGCGCGCGCCCTCATCGCCGGCTTGCGCGAGATCGCCGATGATGTCGCGCACCCGCGCCACGCCGTTCTGCGCGCACCAGGCCTCGATTCCGTCGATGACGCTGAGCATGGCAGAGGGGTGGATGAAGGTGGCTGTGCCGACCTGCACGGCGCTGCAGCCCGCGAGCATGTATTCGATCGCGTCCTCGGCATTCATGATCCCCCCGCAGCCGATCACGGGAATCGCCACGGAGCGGGCGCATTGATAGGCCATGCGCAGGATGATCGGCTTCACCGCCGGGCCCGAGAGCCCGCCCATCACCTTGCCGAGGGAGGGTTTGCGGGTGGTGATGTCGATGCTCATGGCCAGAATCGTATTGGCCACGACGAGCGCATCCGCGCCGCCTTGCTCGGCAGCTTGCGCCACTTCCTGGATCTCGCCGGCATTGGGGGTGAGCTTGGCCCAGAGCGGCAGGTCGCTGGCTGCGCGCAGCTTGCGCATCACCGCCAGCGTCGGCTCCGGGCGCATGGCGAAGGCGCGCCCGTCATCCTCGATATTGGGGCAGGAGATATTGACCTCGATCGCCGTCACGCCGGGCACGCTGACCATCTCGCAAAGCCGCGCGAATTCGTCGGGCGTATTGGCCGAGATCGAGGCAACGAGCGGCGCCTTGAAGGCGCGATAGAGCGGCACGGTTTCGTCGAGGAAATGCTGCGGTCCCTTGCAGGGAATACCGATGGAATTGAGCATGCCGCCGGCCACCTCCGCCACGCGCGGCGTCGGATTGCCGATGCGCTTGTCGGCGGTCACGGTCTTAATCACGAGCGCACCGAGGCGATCGACGTCGAAGACCTGTGCCAGCTCATGGGCGAAGGTGCCGGAAGCCGGCATGACCGGGTTGGCGAGGCGCAGCGCGCCGATATCAACGGAGAGATCTACCATCCCAGAGCCTCCTCCAGCGGAAAGACCGGGCCCTCGCAGCAGACCCTCCGATGCACGGTCGCATCCCCCTCGCGAAAGGCGCGCACGCAGCAAAAACACATGCCGAGCCCGCAGGCCATTTGCTGCTCCATGGCGACTTCGCCGAACAATCCGTGCCGCGTGGCATGTTCCTGGGCGAGCTTGAGCAGGCGGTTAGAGCCGCAGGCATAGAGCGCGCCCATCCGCCCCTGCTGATGCAGATCGTCGAGCAGGGACGCGACATGGCCGGTATCGGAATTGCCCTGCGCATCCGTCACGGTGATGGCATCGGCGCCGGCCGCGCGGGTTTCTTCCACCGACATCAGCAGATCAGGGCTGCGCGCGCTCAGAATCGCGGTCACGGCATGGCCTTCGCTTTGGGCGAGGCCGACCAGCGGGGCGAGGGTGGCGAGCCCCACGCCGCGCGCCAGAATCACGATCGGCGCTTTTCCCCGTGGCAGCGAGAAGCCGATGCCGAGCGGGCCGAGCATGTCGAGCCGCTCACCGATGGCAAGCTTCGCCAGCGCCTTCGTGCCTGTGCCGGTGACTTTATAGAGAAAGGAGATCCGCCCGCCCTCGGCGTCGATCGCATAGATGCTCATCGGGCGGCGAAAGAACGGCTTGAGGGCATCATCCTGCGGGCAGAGCAGGTGGAAGAACTGGCCCGCACGGGCAAGCTTTGCCTGCGCGGGCGCTGCGACCTGCATCAGGCGATACTCCCCGTTCACCGCCTCGTGGCGCAGGATTTCCGCCCTTTCTTCCAGAACGGGGAGGGAGTCCGGCTGTGGCGGCACGGCGTGCACGGTTTGCATGATGGCGATCCTTATCCGAGCAGCAGGCGCGGCAGGAAGGTCGAGAGATCGGGCACATAGGTGACCACGATCAGCGTGGCGATATTGATCCCGACGAAAGGCCACACCCCTGCGATCACGGCGGAGACCGGTTTGTTCAGGGTCGATGACGCGACGAAGATGTCGAGCCCGAAGGGCGGCGTGATCATGCCGATACAGATGTTCAGGCAGACGATCAGCCCGAAATGCACCGGGTCGATTCCGAAGGCCAAAGCCACCGGATAGAAGGCCGGGACGAGCACCAGCAGCGCGGAATTGGGATCGATGAACATGCCCGCGATCAGGAAGACCACATTGACCACGATCAGGAAGACGATCCAGTTCGCCTCGATGGTCTGCATGAAGGAGATCACCAGCCCCGGCACCTGCGCCAGCGTGATGAAATAGGAGACGAGACTGCCCATGGCGAGGAGCACGAAGATCACCGAGGTGGTGATCGCCGCCTGGCCGGCGATGGTATAGACATCGCGCAGGCGCATCTCGCGATAGACGAAACACTCGACGAGGATGGCGTAGATCACGCTCACCGCCGCCGCTTCCGTCGGCGTGAAGGTGCCCGAATAGATGCCGCCCAGAATGATTACCGGCAGGCCGAGCGCCCAGAGTGCGGCCCTCACGGCGCGCATGCGGTCCGCCCAGGGCATCGGCGTGCTGCCGGTGCGCCCCGAGAGCTTGCCCTCGACCATGACATAGGCGGCGAAGGCCAGCGAAAGGAATATCCCGATCACCAGCCCGCCGGCGAACAGACCGGTGATCGAGGTGCCGGTGAGCCAGCCATAGATGATCAGCGTGATTGAGGGCGGGATCAAAAGCGCCGATTCGGCAGATGAGACGATCAGCCCGAGCGAGATCTTGTCGCCATAGCCCGCCTTGCGCAGCTCCGGATACATGATCCGCCCCATCGCCGCGACGGTAGCAGGCGCCGAGCCCGAGACCGAGCCGAAAGCGGCGGAGCCCGCGATGGTGGAATAGCCCATCCCGCCGGGGCGATGGCCGAGAAAGCTCTTCACCATCGTGGTGAGATGGCGCGCGATATGGCCGCGCGCCATGATCTCGGCGGCGAAGAGAAAGAAGGGAATGGCGAGCAGGGTGGAATGGTTCACCCCGCCCAGAATGCGCTGGCCGATGGCGATATCCGGCAGCCGAGCGAAATAGGTCTCCTTGATCAGGAGGCCGGGCAGGCCGAGCACCAGCAGCATCTCGAAACCGAGAAAGAGCAGCACCAGCGCGAAGACGGAGATGATGACGACACCCATCTCAGTGACCCTCCGCCGTGGCCGCGTCTTCGTCACGCGCGTTCCAGCGATCGATCAGCCCGAACAGGCTCAACCCGTAGCGCAGGGCGAGCAGCGCGAAGCCGGCTGGCAAGCTGGCATAGAGGATGCCGGCGGAGATGCCGAGTGTCGGGCTGCGCTGGCCGGTGCCGGCGACGCGCTGGGCGATGTCGAGGCCGATCCAGGCGATGTAGAGGCAGAAGCCGAGACCGACGAGGTCGATCAGCTTGCGCAGGTAGAAGGCGAGCTTTTCCCCGAGCCTGTCACGGAACACGCTCATGGCGATATGGCGCCCGCGTGCCAGCGCGAGGCCGAGCGCGAGGAACACCATCCAGACCATGAGATAGCGCGTCGCCTCGTCGACGAAGGCGACATTGCGCGACCAGGCGGGGGCGAGTTCGCGCACGGCGATGCCCGTCGCGTAAAGCGCCACCATGCAGAGCATCAATGTGGCTATGAGGAAAAACTCGAGCTTTTCCAATGCCTTCAGCGCAACCGACACATCACCCTCCTCAGCCGGAAAGAAAACGGCCCGGAAGACTCCCGCGCGGGGCGCCGTCCGGGCCGGATCAGGCGATTACTCGACGATGCGCGCGTATTCGGCTTCGTAAACCTCGACGATGGCATTCGCCACGGCGCCGGTTTCCGCGACATAGGTGTCGCGGGCCTGCGGGTACATCATCTCGCGCAGCATGTCGCGCTCTTCATCGGTGATGTCGCGGATGTTCATGCCGGCTTCCTCGAGGCGCTCGCGCGAAGCGGCCTGCGAGGCTTCCTTGATCTCCTCGACCTGCGGGCGCACCTCGTCGAAGGCTTCGACGATGATGGTCTGATACTCTGCCGGAAGGGAGTTCCACCAGTCCGGGTTGAACATCACGATGTCTTCGTTGGCGCCGTGCTCGGAGACCAGAAGATTGGTCTGGACCTCGTCGTAGCGCATCGAGGAAATCGTATCGAGTGCGTTTTCCTGACCATCGACGACGCCGGTCTGCAGCGCTGTGTAGAGTTCGCCGAAGGGCAGGGCGATGGCGGAGGCGCCGACCGCCTCGAATTGCGAGATCAGCACGCGTGAATCCATCACGCGGAAATGCTGGCCGACGAAATCTTCAACGGAATCGAGCGGCTTGTTGGAGGTGAAGCTCTTGCGCCCGTTCGGCCAGATAGCGATGGCGTTGACGCCGATCTCGTCGAAGCTGTCGAGCACCGCCTGACCGAAGGCGCCGGTGCGCAGTTCGTTCGCGGCTTCGCGATCGGCGGGATAGATGAAGGGCACATCTAGGATCGAGACGGCCGGGTTGAAGCCCGACAGGAAGGCCGCCGGTGAGACGGTGCCCTCGATCACGCCGAGCTGGACGCCCTCGTTCATCTCGCGCGCCTGGCCGAGCTGGCCGGCGGGAAACAGTTCGAACACGACATTGCCGTCGGTGCGCTCGCGCACGATCTCGGCGACCATTTCGAGGCCCTGGTGGCGGGCCTGCTCGGCGCGTTCCAGATGGCCGATCCGGGCCGAGAATTCCTGGCTCGCCGCGCCGCCGACGAAGCCGAGCGTCATGGTCAGCGCAAGTGCACTGACGGCGGTTTTTGAAAGCGTCTTCATGGTGTGATCCCCTCGCATGCTTGTTGCTTACGTTGCGCCATGAAGCCGCGCGAGCCGGATCATGTCAAGCAATGATCTCATTTTTGAGACCATGGAGCAGGCAGTCGCTGCCACAAGATTGGGCAGGTCAGGACGCGGCCATGCCGTAGCGGCGGATCAGGTCGTCGAGGTAATCGGCACCCTCGGAGCCGCGAAAGGCGCGCTGCCAAAGCTGTTGCGCGATGGATTCATGCAGCTCCAGCGCCTCGGGGGCGGAGGTGATCAATGCCGCGCCGACGCGCACATTGGGCTGTTCGCCCAGACGGAATGGGCTGATTGCCAGAACCGCGCGATCAGGCTGGCGAAAGATCTGGAAACTCGTTGCCGGGATGGTTTCACGCACGATTCCCACCTGTACGCCGATCGGCGGATCGCGCAGAAGATCGCGGATGGCAAGCGTTTCGGCGCGCGCCTCGCGGCGGCGGCGCGCAATCGTCTCGGGCAGGAGGTCGTGACGCCCGACGAGGCCGTGCAGCAGGAAGCGCTCGATATCGGCGGAGGAGACGAGGCTTGCGATCAGCGGACGCTTTTGCCGATAGGCGGCCTTGCGCGCCGCGAGCACGGCCATCAGCGTCTCCACCGATTGCAGCGCCTGCGCGCGCCCCGCTCCGGTCTCGGTGATGCCCTCGATCAGCACCTCCCGCAGGGTAGCGTCGTAAGTATCCGAGGTGAGCAGATAGGAGATCGGGCCGAACAGGCCGACGATCTGGTGGCTCATCTCCTCCAGCTGACGCATGCGCTCGAAGAAGGCGATGGCGGTATCGACATATTCGATCCCGACGCCCAGAAGGGTGGGCAGGGAGACGCCGAGCACATCGGAGATTCTGGTCAGCGTCTCAATTTTTGGAATTTGCCCCTTTTCGGCCCGGTAGAGTGCCGCGCGGGAGATTCCGAGCCGCCCCGCAAGATCCTCCGGCGCAAGCCCCCGCCCCATGCGAAAGGCCCTGAGCCTCTCGCCGATCTCACTGAAACGGATCGGGGCGGACGATTCCTGCATGGAATTTCAATAGCCAGCGCCCGGGGCGGAGTCAAAGCGGGCTGGATAAGGCGATCGATCGAATTATATAAAAAATAGATATTTTAGAAAAAAAATATGATAAAAAATCATGCTTGATATAATAAATTTATATTAATATGGTTAACGCATTGTTGCGCATGGCCATAGCGTGCCCTTGGGTCTGAATGTTTTTTGGAGTTTCAATCATGGTGAGTATCGGTCCGTTTTCCTCGTCTCTTCAGCAAAATAGCTCGGTTCTCGAGCGCGAAACCTTCAATCTTGACAAGGGCTTATCACCGGACCGTGCCGGCGGCTCGCCGGTTCTGGCGCAGGCTGCGGGCGAGCTTCCTCTCGGCGATCTGGCCGGAGGGATCTGGCAGCTTTTCTCGGCTGCGGCTCAGGGTATCGGCTGGCTCACTGGCCACGCGCTGAATGTCGGGGCACGCCTCGTCGGCATGTTGCTCTCCACCCCGACGGCTGATGCGCAGGACCTGCTCGATACCATTCGTGAGCTTGAGGCGCAGGGGCTGGACATCAACAGTGCGATTACGATGAGCGAACTGCCTGATGGCCGTATGGGTATTTATGCCATCCGCAATACAGATGAACAGTTTCCGGATCTGATCGGTATCTTGGGTCGAGATGGTTCGATCGCGACGGGGGCATCTACGGCTACAGTCGATGATGCGGGCCGAGTGCGCGCCGGTCCGCAGGAAGGCCGGCGCGAGGATATCGAAGCCGAGCCGCAGCGGCGTGCGACAGTGCCGGGTGTGACGACACCTCCGCCGCAGCAGCGGCAGGATATGGAATATCCATCAACGGCGACACCCGGGGGATCATCGCCGACCAATCCGGATCATACAGGGAGGCCGAGCGGAGAAGGGCCGGATTTCGACCCCAACAGCGCCGGGGGCATGCCGGTCGGCGGCAGCGAGAGCGGTCTGCCGGAATGGCCGCAATCACTCGACCGTCCCCCGGCAGGCACGGAGATGTCGCCTGAGGCCCAGGCGCAGGTCGATAAGCTCAACGCAGCGCGCGAGCAGTTGCGGCAGGAAAGGGCTGAACGCCAGGAGGATATCGACGGACTCGGCAACGAAATCGCCGAAATGGAGGCAGCACGGCGGCAGATCCTCGAAAATGGCCGGGCGGATCAGGAGGCGCGCGATATCCTCCGGCAACTCCAGGAGGCCATTGCCGGCGGAGGGCTCGGCACGGCGCTCGGTGGCCGGTTGAATGATGCAGGACAGATCGGCGAGCTTGCCGAAACGGTTTCCGAGGAGGTCGAGCGGCTCAGGGCCGACGGACGGGAGAATGTGGCCCTCGCACTCCTCGAACGCCTGTTCGATCGATATGGTGAGGTCCTGCAACAAGGCGTCGGCCAGGCGGGCAGCGGGCAGGGCAGTGCCCTGACACAGGAGAATTTCTCGACAGAGGCGGCGCGGATCTTCAACGAGATGGATCTCTCGGAGATCTCGCAGCGGATCGATCCGGATGTCCTGGCGCTCCTGCAAAATCCGCAGGAAGCGATCAGGGGCTACACGTCGGACCCATCGCCCGCGTTCCAGCGCATAGCGGATGCGCTTCTGCCGGGGCTGCTCGAAAGCGAAGAAGACCTCGCCCGCTTCATTGTCTCGGAGAATTTCGTCAATCCCGTTTCCGGGCTCAAGAACGCCAATGCGCTACCCCTCGTCGCGAAGGAGGGGCACCACCTAATCGTGGCGGAATTCGGCGGCGGCAAATCCGTGAACGAATTGCTGAGCCACAAGCATGGCGATGATCTGATTGCAGCCGGCATGGCCGAGATCGCCCGCGTCGTGACCGAAGCGGGCGGCGAGGTGCTTCACCCCAATGGGGCGACCGCTGTGATCGTATTGCCACCGGGTGGCGTTGAAGACACGCTTGCGCGCCTTGATGAAGTCTTCCGCGATCTGGCAATCGGAACCGCTGACCTCGCTGAAGGCGGTAAGGTTTTCCGCCCGGGTATTGCCTGGTTCGATACCGGGCCGATCGGGGATACGAGCACCGAAGGGCTCGAGGCGCAGTTCGCCCTGGGTCGGCGAGAGATCGACGCGGTCAAGGCCGAACGTGTGGAGCAGGGGCTGTACCCGGCACGTGGAGCTCGGGAGAACGAACTCTTCCAGACGTATGACCGGAACATTCATCGCGATGTGCGACTACTGGAGGGCTTCGCCGAGGTTCCGACTACGGGCTACCGTCACGCGCAGAATCAGGTCTTGCGCGACGGTTTCAGCGATCTTCGGGATCAAATTGCGGATATGAATCCGTACCAGCAGGCACAACTCGCCTTGCAAGCGCTGGATAAGGATACGATGCAGGCAACCGGCGTCGTGAGCGGCGAGATCCAAGCGCCGCGTGATGCCGATGGGCGTGTGCCGGAAGGCTATGTCCATGTCCAGGGCGACATGTCCAAATTGTCGGTGCTGAACAACCAGCTTAGCTGGGATGTGGGCGATGCGGCAATCGGCCACCTTAATGCTGCCATCCAGGCTGCGGCCGCAGCCTATCCCGACATCACCTTCCGGAAATATGGCGGCGACGAATGGGAGGCGATCGGACCGCGCGAATCTGCGGAAGCAGCTGTCGCGATGATCCGACAGTATCTCGCGGATGTAACGATCTCCTTCCCCAATCCGAACAACCCGGCGGAGACCTGGACGCTGCACGGTCTCGGCGTGCAGATCGGTATCCTCGATATCGAGCGGGATTCGCCGACGGGACGCGCTTCGCCCGAAGCCCTCGAACACAACATGGGGGAGGACAAGCTGCTTCAAGGCTATACGCTCGACATCCACGACCAGTATGGCAACCCTGTCCAGCCATAACCCACCCCGCCCCGCCCTGCTCCAGGGCGGGGCGGATTGCGTTTAATCCCGCCGTATTCCCGGCACATCAAACCCGGGCGGCGTGAGGCCGAAGCCGTTTTCATCCTCCAGTCCGGGCAGGCGCAGATCGTCGAGGCGACGCTCGACTTCGCCTGCCGTGATGCCCGGTCCCGTGCGCTGGTAATGGGTCACCATCTGCGGAAAGGCCAGCACGATGGCGATCATGGCGAGCTGGATCAGGACGAAGGGGAAGGCGCCGCGATAGATCGCGAGCGTATCCACCCCGCGCCGCCACTCCCCCGTCTGCGGATCGGGTCCATCCGTCGCGGGCACCACGGAGCGCAGATAAAACAAGGCGAAGCCAAAGGGCGGTGTCAGGAACGAGGTCTGGAAGGCGAGTGCAAGCAGCACGCCGAAGAAGATCAGATCGATGCCCAGAGCCTCGGCCGGCACGATCAGAAGCGGCACCAGGATGAAGACGATCTCGAAGAAATCGAGAAAAAAGCCCAGCGCGAAGACCAGAAGCCCGACGAATACGAGGAATCCCGTCTCGCCGCCGGGCAGGGCCAGAAGCCAGTCCTTCACCCAGATATGACCGTCGACGCCATAGAAAGTGAGCGCGAAGACGCGCGCGCCGATCAGGATGAAGATCACGAAGGAGCATAGCTGCAGCGTGCCCTCGCAGGCCCCGCGCAGGAGCGTGAGATCGAGCCGGCGGCGGGTAAAGGCGAGGATGAGCGCGCCCAGCGCCCCGAGCGCCCCGCCTTCGGTGGGCGTGGCGATGCCGACGAAGATCGCCCCCAGAACGAGCAGGATCAGCGCCAGCGGCGGCACCAGTGCGAGCACCACGCGCTCGGCCAGCGGCGCGATCAGGCCGGGGATCAGCCGGCGGCTTGCAAGCGCGATCGCGAGCGCCGTGAGCGCGCCGATCGCCCCGCCATAGACGAGCGGCGCGCGCGCCACATGCGGTGCGAGCGCCCATGTCGCGATCAGGGCCGCCGCCATGGCGATGGCGAGCGTCACGATCAGCGAGATCATTCCGGTCTCGCCGGAACGTGCCTCGGGCGGCAGCGCCGGCGCCATCTGCGGGCGGATGAAGCTGATCAGGGCGACGTAGACGGCGTAGAGCCCGGCCAGCGCCAGTGCCGGCAAAAGCGCCCCGGCATACATGTCGCCGACGGAGCGCTGCAGCTGGTCGGCGAGCACGATCAGCACCAGCGATGGCGGCATGATCTGCGCCAGCGTTCCCGACGCCGCGATCACGCCGGTGGCGAGGCGGGGATCGTAGCGGTAGCGCAGCATGATCGGCAGCGAGATCAGCCCCATGGCGATCACGGCGGCGGCGATCACCCCGGTGGCGGCGGCGAGGATTGCGCCGACGACGATCACCGCATAGGCGAGCCCGCCGCGCAGGGCGCCGAAGAGCTGCCCCATCGTATCGAGCAGATCCTCCGCCATGCGCGAGCGCTCCAGCACCAGCCCCATGAAGGCGAAGAAGGGGATGGCGAGAAGCGTCTCGTTGGCGAGAACCGAGAACAGCCGCTCCGGCAGCGCCTGCATGAAGCCCGGCGTGAACAGCCCGAGCCAGATCCCGAGCATGGCATAGGCCAGCCCGAGCGCGGCGAGGGAAAAGGCGATCGGATAGCCCAGGATCATGATCGCGATCAGCGATCCGAACATGATCGGCGCCAGGTTGGCAACGATGAAGGCAGTCATGACCGGCGTCGTCTCGCCCCGCGCTCTCGCGCCCCGCCCGACAGCTAGCGTGCCTGCGGATGCGCGGGCCTACTGTTGGCGGGCGCGGACGGGCGCGTCAATCCCCCGCTGATGACCCGCCGATGCGCGCGAAAGGTTCAATGCGCGAGCAGCAGCGGGGTCCGTGCATGCTCCAGCAGCGTGCGGGTGACGCCGCCGAGCATCCATTCGCGAAAGCGCGAATGGCCGTAGCCGCCGGCCACGATCAGATCGGCATCGCTGCTCTTGGCTTCCGCGAGCAGGGCCTCGCCCGGATCGCCGGTCCGCAGCTCGTTCAGGGTGACCTTGACGCCATGGCGATCGAGATGGCGCGCGATGCGGGTATCGAGCTTGTCCTCGGTCGGGTTCTTCTCGGCGGTAACGACGACCACCTTCGATGCCTTTTCGAGGAAGGGCATCGCCTCGGCCACTGCGCGCGCGGCCTCGCGGCTGCCGTTCCAGCCGACCACCACGGTCTTGATCGCTCCCGGATCACGCTCCGGCGCAGCCAGCAGCACGCTCCGACCGCTGCCGAACAGCACCGCCTCGATCAGTCCCGTCCAGCGCGGGGTATCCCCCTTGGGGCGCAGGCCGATGAAGAGATCGGTGTGGCGCGCAGCGCGTGCGGCCTGGATGCCGGCCTGGTCGTCGACGGCGTCGATGCGCTGCAGATCATTGGGCGCGCGCAGGGCGCCGAGCTTCTTGCGGATCACCTGCTCGGTGCGGTCGCCCTCGGCGATGGCACGCTCCACCAGTTCGGCCATGGCGATCGCGCCGGTGCCGGCGGCATCCGCCGAGACGGCGAAACCCGGATAGGCGTTCACGAACAGGCCGCCGATATGCGCCTTGTAGCGATCGGCGAGTGCCTCCGCGAGGCCGAGGCGATGCGCATCGTCGTCACTCGCATCGAGATGGACCATCAAATCCTTGAGCATCGTGGCAATATCCTTTTCTGTTGCTGGCCATTCTCTGCCACAGTCGGGCGCAGCGCCTTGAGATTTCGCAATTGATGCGCGCCAAAGCGAAAACCGCCGCCCCTCGCGGGACGGCGGTCATCATATCGATCGGGAATCGATCAGCCCTGGTATTCGGGCATGTTGCGCAGCGTGTCTTCGTCGACATCGACATAGAGACGCAGGCTGTCTTCACCATCATGCAGGATGGTCACTTCGTCGAGGCCGAGCGCCACGGTATGCGCGCCGATCCCGAGGAAGCCGCCGATATCCATGACGACATACTGCATTTCGCCGTCGCCATTGACCATGATGTCATCGACGCTGCCGACGTTGTCGTCATTGACGTCGTAGACATTGGCACCGAGCAGCGTGTCGACCGAGAAGCTGTCGGCTTCGGCGCGGGCATAACCCTCACGCTCGAATTCCGGTGCCGTGAACGGTTCACGCCCCTGGCGCCATTGCTGATCGCCCGCATCCTGAGCCGGGCGGGTCTCGGCCATGGTTTCCTCGCGGTCCATGTCCTCTTCAGCCACCTCCTGCTCGGGCGGATCGCGCTCGGCGAGGCCCGTGGGAGCGGTTTCCTGCTCATCCGTCATGCCGGCGCGCTGCTGGAAGGCCTGGCGGTCGAATTCAGGTGCCTCTTCGAGCATCTGGGCATCGACCTGGGCCAGGATCAGCAGGTTGTCCGGATCGTCCGCGTCGCGGGCGAAGGTGAGCTGGCCGAGGCCGAGTGCCACTTCGCGCTCGCCGATGCCGAGGAAGCCGCCGACACCGACGATGACGCCGCGGATCGTGCCGTCCTGGTCGACCAGGACATCCGCGATGCTGCCGATTTCTTCGAGGTTGTTGCGCTCGTCGGCTTCAATCATGCGCAGGGCGCGCATGTCGGTCGACGTATCCGCCGCAGTCTCCTGCATGGCGCCGTTATCATAGGCGAAGACCGACGCCCCCATGATCTCGCTTGCGAGGATATCGCTTTCATGCGCCGCGTCGATAAACGTGGCCATGGTCGTCGTTTCATCGGTCATTGCCTGATCATTACCAGCGCTTTGTGCGAGAGCCGGAGAACTGATCAATAGAGCGATAGCAGACGTAGCAATAAAATGTTTCATCGTGCACCTCCTGATGCGATCTTTTTCAAATCGACGCGTGTCGATCTGCATTCGGAGGTCATAACAACTGCCGGATCACTCCGTTCCGAAAATTTTTATGGCCAAGTTTTCTTTTTTTATCAGTGGAACTTTTGTCGAATTGTACAAAGCCATCTTCTGAAAATATCCTGCGCCGACAGCAATCATGTATTGCCCTGCACGACGGGGCGATAAAGCCTTCCGTCCTCACTCCTCGCCCGGCAGGGTGAGCCCCGCATTGCGGGCATAGACCTTGGCCACCGCAGCATCGTCCTCGCGCCCCAGTCCGGAGCCGGATGCGGCTAGGAATTGCTGGAGGGCGGCTGCGGTCAGCGGTGCGGAAAACTTCGCGCCGCGCGCGATCTCGAGCACGATGCCGAGATCCTTGGGCCAGATATCCACGGCGGAATGGGGAGTGTAGTCGCCGGCCACGATATGGGGCCCGCGGTTTTCGAACATCCACGACGTGCCCGCGCATTGCGGGATGACTTCGAGCGTCTTCTGCGGGGAGATCCCCTGCGTCATGCCGAAAGTGACGGCCTCCGCCATGGCCGCGATATGCACGCCGGCGAGCATCTGGTTGATCGCCTTCATCGCCGATCCCGCGCCTGGCTCCGGGCCGAGCTCGAACACGGTTTCCGCCACCGCGTCGAGAACGGGTCGCGCAGCCGAAAAGGCCTCCGGGCTGCCTGCGGCCATCACCGAGAGGGCGCCGCGTGCCGCCTTGGCCGCGCCGCCGGAGATCGGCGCATCGAGATAATGCAGGCCGCGTTCGGCACAGCGTGCGGCGAAGCTGCGGGCCTGGTCCGGAGCGATGGTCGGGCAGGCGATGACCACGGCGCCGGGGCGCAGATGTGCGGCAATGCCGTCCTCGCCAAAAAGCACGGCTTCGAGCTGCGCGGCGTTGAGCACCACGATCACGGCCGCATCGGCGCGCGCACCCGCCTCCGCGATGCCGGCCTGCCGGCCGCCCTCGGCGACGAGCCGTTCGACCGGGCCGGGCGCCACGTCGAAACCGTAGACCGTGGCGCCCGCGCGGATCAGCGTGGCGGCCATGCCGTAACCCATGGAGCCGAGGCCGAAGCAGGCGATGGTGTGATTTGCAAGGGACATGAGTGTGCTCCGGATGACCTGACCGCAAGGACGAAATCCGATTGTTCCACGCCATGCCCGGCGTTTGAAGGGGTAGCGATCACGCTTGTCCGTTTGGGCATTCACCGATGCTGCGATGCACAACCGCAGCGCGCGATTCTCGGCGCCCGGCATTGACAGCTTTCGAGCCGCCCCGGTAACTTTCCCTGCTGCCGACGCGTTCCGATCGAGCAGCCACGATGTTCCGCAAGGGCCGACAGGCAGATCAAGCAACAAGCGGAACTAAGGAGGCGGGGTTCGGCGATGCCGTTTCCCGGAGCGTTTCGGACAGGGCGCTGACGCGTGATGATCCTCTATACCTACGATCCCTGGCTGGTGCTCGCTTCGATCGCCGTCTCGATGATGGCGGCCTTTACCGGGCTGACGCTGACGCAGGGCCTGTCGCGCCTGCGCGCCGGCCAGCGCCAGGCGCGGATCGTGATGGCGGCGATCGCGCTGGGCGGGGGTATCTGGTCGATGCATTTCGTCGCCATGCTGGCGATGCGCTTTCCGGTGCCGGTCTATTACGACATCCTGCCGACCACGGCTTCCGCGCTGATCGCCATCCTTCTGGCGGGAATCGCGCTGCTGCTGATGCATTACGGACCGCGCACGCGCCCGAGAATGGGGCTCGCCGGGGCGATTCTCGGGACCGGTATCGTGATCATGCATTATGTCGGCCTCAACGCCATCGAGGGCTGCGAGCCGATCTATGCGCCCATCGGGTTCGTCGTGGTCGGGCTGCTTGCGGCGGGAATGGGGGCTGCCGCGATCGGCATCGCCTATGGCCGGCGCACCCGGCGCAACACCCTTCTGGCGACGCTGGTCTTCGGCGCGAGCGTCGTGGTGGTGCATTTCTCGGCGATGAACTGGACGGAATTCGTCGAGGTCAGCCGCACCGCCTTCGATGCCCCCGCCCTGGCCAATGCGCAGATCGCGCTGATCGTGCTCTTTTCCGGTTTCGTGATCTCCGGCGCCTTTCTGCTGACCGCCGCGAGCCTGCTCGATTCCCCCGCCGAGGCGGCTCCCGGAACGGCCGGGCCGGTCTCTGCCGCCACCCCGGCGGCCTCCCTTCGCGAGGCGCGCGACGAAGCGCAGGCCTCGCCGCAGGAACCCATGATGCCGGCCCAGGAGCCGCCGCGGGTCGAAAAGCCGCGAAGCGCCTCGCCGGCGCCGGCTTCCGCAGCCGAAACGGCGCCGCCGGTGCGCGTACCCTATGAGAAGGACGGCTCGACCTATTTCGTGCCGTCGAACGAGATCTTCGCCCTGCGCGCGGAGGGGCATTATTCGATCGTCTATATCGCCAGCGGACGGGTCTTCTGCCCCTGGTCGATATCGGAAGCCGAAAAGCGCCTGCCCGGGCAATTCCTGCGGGTCCACCGCTCGTATCTGGTCAATGTAGCCCGCGTCGCCGGCTTCCAGCGCCGCAAGGATAACGGCTTCTGCCTCCTCGACGGCAGCCCCTCCCTCGACCGTGTCCCCGTCGCCCGTGGCCGTATTCCGGAATTGCGGGCGGCATTGGGATTGAGCTGAGATTGCGCC
>JAFIEI010000035.1 GCA_020832565.1 Salinarimonas sp.
ACGGCCACGCTGCGCATCGACGAAACCCAGACGGTCGGGATCGGTGCGCAGGCCAACGAGGACGGCTTCCGGAAACTGCTCTCGCAACTCGCAGCGCTCTCGGCGACGGATTTCAGTGACGGGAGCACGCAGCGGCTCGAATCCATGATGAGCCGCGTGCGCGACAATCTCACGCCGCAGGGCGGCGAGCAGAGCATCGCCCAGATCGGCATGGAGCTCGGGGTCGCCGCCAAGACCATGTCGGATACGGGTGAGCGCCACAAGGCGACGCAGGTCATGCTGAAAAATGAGCTCGGCGAGATCGAGGATACGAAGACCGAGGATGTCGTGGCCAAGCTCCTCACCCTGCAGACGCGTCTGCAGGCGAGCTACCAGACGACCTCGCTGCTCTCGCGCCTGTCGCTGGTGAACTTCCTCTAAGGGGTATCCCCGTCCGGTCGGGTAGAGCGGTCAGCCGGCCTGTAAGCCGGGTTCTGTATGGCCCGCAGACCCGTAGGTCCGCGAACGTGGCGGCCATTCATCTGGGACGATCGTCGCCGATCGCCTCTTGCAACCAACCCGGACGACGAGCCGGAAAGCGCTCCGCGACGCGCCGGGGCGCGCCGCTTGTCGTCCCTATTCGGTTTTGCTCCCGGTGGGGTTTGCCCTGCCGTCCGCGTTACCGCGTCCGCGGTGCGCTCTTACCGCACCCTTTCACCCTTGCCATCGCATGCAATGGCGGTTTGCTTTCTGTGGCACTTTCCCTGGGGTCGCCCCCGCCGGACGTTATCCGGCACCGTCTTTCCATGGAGCCCGGACTTTCCTCCCCCGCGAACGGGAGCGGCCGCCCGGCCGGCTGACCGATTGCGGATGTGGGGGAGGGCGGCAGGCCGCGTCAAGCGAAAACGGGTGTTTTTCGGGAAATTGCGCGTACGGCCATGCCGGTGTTTCGCGAATCAAGGCTTCCATTGACCCGCTTTGCATGGCAGGCTCGATAAGTGGAGTGTGCGCGGGAACTTAACTGACTCTACCGGGTTTCATCCTGTGCTAACTCGCGTTACAAATATCGCAGCCAGAGGAGGCTGTGAACTCTCGAACGGTCAGGGATGGAGTCATGAAAAAAATCTTTGCTTTAGCAGCGGCTGTCGGCCTCGCGCTTTCTGTCGCGGCCTGTCAGACCCCCGGTGAACGTGCGGCAGGTGGTGCCCTGATCGGTGGTGCCGGCGGTGCGGCGATTGGTGCTGCTGCAGGTGGCGGTCGTGGTGCCTTGATTGGTGGCGCGATCGGTGCGGCCAGTGGCGCCGTGGTCGGTGCGGCGACGACGCCGACCAATGACGGCTGCCCGGACAGATATTACCTCGCCACCGACGGCCTGTGCTATCCGCGCTGAGGTGCTTCAGCCGATACGGCTAGAAACAAGCCCCCGCTTCGCATGAGGCGGGGGTTTTTCATTGCTCGGCTGCAGTTGCAATGCATGCCGCGCCCTGATCAAACGTGCAGGAAACGATCCTTGACGCTTTCATCGGCGGCGAGCTCGGCACTGCTCCCGGTCCAGGCGATGCGTCCCTTCTCGACGACGACATGCCGATCGGCGAATTTCACGAGGGCATCCACGTTCTTGTCGATCACGAGGATCGCCTGATGCTCGGCCTTGAGCTTCGTCAGCACCTCCCAGATCTCCGTGCGGATCAGTGGCGCGAGCCCCTCGGTCGCCTCGTCGAGGACGAGGAGCTTGGGATTGGTCATCAGCGCCCGCCCGATGGCGAGCATCTGCTGCTCGCCCCCCGAGAGCTGCGAGCCGAGATTGCGCCGGCGCTCGGCGAGGCGCGGAAACAGGTCATAGACCTCCGTCAGCGTCCAGCGTGGCGATCCGAAGCGCGTGGCTGCGGTGGCGACGAGGTTTTCCTCCACCGAGAGCGTGGGAAAGATCTGGCGGCCCTCGGGCACAAGGCCGATTCCGCATTGTGCCACCTTGTAGGAGGGCAGACCGTGGATCGGCTTGCCCTCGAAGCTGATCGTACCACCCTGCGGGCGCACCATGCCCAGAATGGTGTTGACCGTCGTGGTCTTGCCCATGCCGTTGCGCCCGAGCAGGGTGACGACCTCGCCCGCGCCGATGGAGAAGCTGATATCGAAGAGCACCTGCGCGGGGCCGTAGGAGGCCTGCAGGCCGGATACTTCGAGCATCGGAGAGACCTCGCGCATCACGCCTCCTCCCCGAGATAGGCCTTGCGCACTTCCGGATCGGCGCGCACCTCGTCCGGCGGGCCCGATGCGATGATGCGGCCATAGACCAGCACGCTCACGCGGTCTGCGAGCTGGAACACGGCTTCCATGTCGTGCTCGATCAGGAGAATGGTGTAGTGCCCTTTCAGGCTCTTCAGCGTGGCGACGACGCGTTCCGATTCCTCGCGTCCGGTCCCCGCGAGCGGCTCGTCGAGGAGCAGCATCTTGGGCTGCGTGGCGAGCGCGATGGCGAGTTCGAGCTGACGCTTCTCGCCATGCGAGAGTTCGCCGGAAGGGATATCCGCGCGCGCCTCCAGATTGACGATGCGCAGGGCCTCCATGGCGGGCGCGGTCAGTACCTCTTCCCGGGCGGGGTCACCGAAGAAGCGAAAGCTCGTGCCTTCACGCGCCTGCACCGCCATCGCGACATTCTCGAGGGCGGTGAAGCCGGGCAGGATCGAGGTAATCTGGAAGGACCGCGCCAGCCCGCGCGCAACGAGCTGGTGCATCTTCTCGCTAGTGACATCCGCGCCCTCGAAGAAGATCTGGCCGCCATCCGACGATGCAATCCCGCTGATCTGGTGGATCAGCGTGGTCTTGCCGGCGCCGTTGGGACCGATAATGGCATGCAACTCGCCGCGCGTGACGTCGAGGGAGACGTCGTCGGTGACCTTCAGCGCACCATAAGCCTTGCGCAGGTTGCGCAATTGCAGGACCGGGCTCATTTCAGCCCCCGTTTGCGCAGATATCCCATGATCCCGCCGCGCGCGAACAGGGCGACGAGGACGAGGAAGGGGCCGAAGATCAGCTTCCAGTCCTGGGTGATGCGCGAAAGCAGCTCTTCCAGGATGAGGAAGGCGGCGGCGCCGATAATGGCGCCGTGCAGGGTGCCCATCCCGCCGAGCACCACCATCACGATCAACTCGCCCGAGCGCTGCCAGGTCATGAAGGCGGGCGCGATGAATTCGGTCTGGTGCGCCAGGAGGAAGCCCGCGAGCCCGCAGATCGTGCCGGCGATGACATAGGCGGCGAGCTGGAAGCGATAGGGGCTGAAGCCGATCGCCTGCATGCGCACCGGGTTCTCCTTCGCGCCGCGCAGCACGCGACCGAAACGCGAGCCGACGATGGCGCGCAGGAGAAGATAGACGCCGAGCATGCAGGCGAAGATCAGATAATAGAGGAAATGCCGATGGGCGAGCCAGTCCTGCCCGAAGATCAGCGGGCGGGTGCGCAGCGTCATCCCGTCATCGCCGCCATAAGCTGCCAGCGAGACGAAGAAAAAGAACGCCATCTGCCCGAAGGCCAGCGTGATCATGATGAAATACACGCCCTTGGTGCGCAGCGACAGCGCCCCCGTCGCCAGCGCGAACAGGGCCGAGGCACCGAGCGCCGCGCCGAGCTGGAGGAAAAAGTCGTCCACCGTATGGCGCATCAGGATGCCCGCGCCATAGGCGCCGATCCCGATGAAGGCGGCATGGCCGAAGGAGACCATGGCCCCGTAGCCGAGGATCAGGTCGAGCGACATCGCGGCGATGGCGAAGATCATCACCCGCATCACCAGCGAGAGGATATAGCCCTCCGCGCCGAATTGGGCGAAGGCGGGCAGGATGGCAAACAGCGTGAACAGCAGGAACGGGATCGCGACATGCGCCACGCGGATGCGTGTCGCGGCCAGCGCCGTGCCGGGTTTCGGGGCATCGGCCTCGCTTGCGGCGGCCTTTCCGGGAGCGGTTTGTTGCATGATGCGCCTCACCGCTTGACCGGGAACAGCCCCGAGGGGCGGAAGATCAGGACCAGCGCCATCAGGATATAGGTCAGCATCGGCGCGATTGCCCGCCCGGTCTGGCTGGCGGCGCTGGGATCCATCACGAGGCGCAGGATATCCGATGCGAAACCGCGCCCGAGCGTGTCGACGAGCCCGATCAGCAGCGCGGCGATGAATGCCCCGCGGATCGAGCCGATCCCCCCGATCACGATCACCACGAAGGCGAGGATCAGGAGATTGTCGCCCATGCCCGGCTCCACCGAAAGGATGGGGGCTACCATCGCCCCGGCAAAGCCCGCGAGCATCGCGCCGAAGCCGAACACCACCATGAACAGGCGCCGGATATCGATACCGAGCGCCGAGACCATCCGCGCATTGGTCGCACCGGCGCGCACCAGCATGCCGGCGCGGGTATGGCTGACGAGGAAATAGAGCAGGGCCGCGACGCCGAGACCGGCGCCGATGATGGCGAGGCGGTAGATCGGATAGAAGAAGCCCTCGAAGATCTGGATCGATCCCTGCAGCAGCTCCGGCACCGGCACGTAGAGCGGGCTCGCACCCCATACCACCTTCACACCCTGGTTCAGGAAGAGAATGATGCCGAAGGTGGCGAGTACCTGTTCGAGGTGGTCGCGGTCATAGAGGTGTCGGAAGATCAGCACTTCGAGGATCAGGCCGACGAGCAGCGCAGCCGGCAAGGCAAGCAGCAGCCCGAGCGTGAAGGAGCCCGTCAGCGCCGTGAAGGTGAAGGCGAAATAGGCGCCGACCATATACTGGACGCCATGGGCGAGATTGATGAAATCCATCACGCCGAAGACAAGCGTCAGCCCGGCTGCGATCAGAAAGAGGATGATGCCGAGTTGCAAGCCGTTCAGGGTCTGCACGGCGATCAGCGTCGTGTACATGGGGGCGGCCCGTCACGCTTTCGGGGGAGAGCGGGGCTGGTGCGGCGCACCACGTGGCGTCGCATTCACCCCCTCGAGGCCGGCGACGGCTCTGCCCGCAGGCACAAGCCGTCGCCTGTTCGTGCTCACTCCATGGAGCAGAGCTCGGCGTAGACGTCGCCGTAATTCTCGAAGATGGTCTCGACATATTCCGTCTGGAACAGGCCGTCTTCGCGCTGGGCCACCTGTGCCAGAACGAAGTTCTGGATCGGGTGCTGGTTGGTATTGAAGCTGAATTCGCCGCGAAGCGACTGGAATTCGGCATTGCGCAGCGCTTCGCGGACGGCTTCGAGGTCGGAGAGATCGCCGTCGAGCGAGGAGATCGCCGCATCGAGCAGCATCGCGGTGTCATAGGCCTGCATGGCGTACATCGCCGGGACGTGGCCATATTTCTCTTCATAGGCCGCCACGAATTCTGCATTGCCGGGCGTGTCCATATCCGGTGTCCAGGTGGTGCCGGAATACATGCCGAGCGCATCGGCCTGCTGTGCGGGCAGGTTGGTCTCGTCCACGGTGAAGGCGGAGAGGAAGGGCACCCGGTCGGTCAGGCCGGCCTGCGAATATTGCCGCACCAGATTGATGCCCATGCCGCCGGGCATGAAGGTGAACACCGCATCGGGCTGCATCGCGGAGATGCGCGCGAGCTCGCCCTGGAAATCGAGCTGTCCGAGCGGCACATAGACCTCGTCGACGATCTCGCCGGTGAAGTGCCGCTTGAAGCCCGACATGGCGTCACGGCCCGCTTGGTAGTTGGGCGTGAGCAGGAAGACGCGGGAATAGCCACGCTGTTCGGCGACCTCCCCCATGACCTCGTGCACCTGGTCGTTCTGGTAGGAGGTGTTGAAATAATTCGGATGACACTGCTCGCCCGCCAGGTCCGAGGGACCGGCATTCGAGCTGATCAGGATCCGGTCGGCCTCGACGATCGGGCGCTGGATCGCCTGCGCCACGTTCGAGAAGATTGGCCCCACCACGAAATGCACGTCGTCGCGCTCGATGAGGCCGCGTGCGCGGGTGACCGCGGTATCGGGCTGCAATTCGTCGTCGACGACGAAGATGTTGGCATCGAGCCCGCCGAGCTGGCCGCCCAGCTTTTCCACTGCGAGCTGAAAGCCGTCGCGGGCCTGTTCGCCGAGGGCCGCAGGCGGCCCCGACAGCGTGTACATCAGCCCGATGCGCACTTCATCGGCCTTGGCGGCTCCTGCCGCCATGCCGAGCGCGAGCGTCGCGCCGGCGAGCACTTTGATGGTTTTCATTCTCCCGATCTCCCATTTATGCCGGTGGCGTCGTTGCGCCCCGTTCCCCTCAGTTTGACCGCTGAGGCCGCGTCGGAAAAGCCCTGTGGCGCATTTTTGCCGGGATGAAGTGCCGTTTGCCCGCCGTCTCTCGCGGCTTTTACTCTCTCGGCCCGCTTGGCGCGGGCTCCGGATGGGCGGCACTCTCTTGATCTTTTTCGCTGATCCGGCATCGCACTTCGATGAAGACTTCCGACGCGGCTTGACGGCTCCCCTCGCAACCTGAATATTTGAAGCTTAAAACAAACCGACGAAATCCTGCAAGAGGGTTTTCCGGTTTCGCGCAAATGAGGGGATCGCGATGCAGGCCGATGCGGCAGCCGGGAGAGCCGTCAAGCGTCATGTGCTGGTGACCGGCGGTGCGCGCGGGATCGGGCGCGCCATCGCCGGCGCATTCCGCGAGCGGGGAATGCGCGTCAGCATTCTCGGCCGTGACCGCGCCGCGCTCGACGAGGCGCTCGCCGCCCGCGTGGCGGATTTCGCGGTAAGCGCCGACGTCACCGACGCGCAGGCCATGGCGGATGAGATCGCTGCGGCCAGTGAGGCCGGCGGCGCCATCGATTGCCTGATCGCCAATGCGGGTGCCGCCGCGACGGCGCCGTTTGCGCGCAGCGACGCCGATCGGTTTCGCGCCATGACCGAGGTGAATCTGATCGGCGTGGTCAATGCCATCCACCCGGTCCTGCCGGGAATGACGGAGCGCGGCTTCGGGCGGATCATCGTCGTCGCCTCGACCGCCGCGCTCAAGGGCTATGCCTATGTGAGCGCCTATTGCGCCGCCAAGCATGCAGCGCTCGGACTGGTGCGTGCGCTTGCGCTGGAGACCGCCCGCAAGGGCGTCACCGTCAATGCGCTCTGCCCCGGCTTCACCGATACCGACATGGTCGCTACCAGTCTCGACGCGGTGGTCGCCAAGACCGGGCGCTCACGCGAGGAAGCGCTCGCCGAATTCGCCAAGCACAATCCGCAGGGTCGCCTCGTCGATCCGCGCGAGGTCGCCGATGCCGCGCTCTGGCTCGCGGGCGATGCGGCGGGCGCGGTGACGGGGCAGGCGATCGCGATCGCGGGGGGAGAAGTATGATGAGGGGAGCATTGCGATGAGCCGCAGCCTCGCAGCCGAGGACGAGCCGCCGGTGCTCGATTACGAGACCGGCGCCGCAGCCGCTCCGGCGGAGCATGCCGCCGAGCTGCGCCTGTGGCTGCGGCTGCTCACCTGCTCGACCATGATCGAGGGCGAGATCCGCCGGCGTCTGCGCGAACGTTTCGACGTGACGCTGCCACGTTTCGACCTGATGGCCCAGCTCGACCGTACGCCGGACGGGCTTACCCTGTCGGAACTGTCGCAGCGGATGATGGTTTCCAACGGCAACGTCACGGGCCTCGTCGAACGTCTCGTCGAATCGGGGCATCTCAGCCGCCGCAAGGCTGCGCATGACCGGCGCTCGCATCTGGTGGCACTGACGCCGCAGGGGCGGCGCGCTTTTCGCGCCATGGCGGTCGAGCACGAGGCCTGGATCGCCGATTTCTTCGGTGATCTCGCTCCGGGCGAGATCGACGGATTGATGGCGTTGCTCGGCAAGGCCAAGGCCTCGACCCGCCGCGCCGTCGCCGCGCCGGCGGATGCAAACGACCGGGAGGAGAATCCATGACCCGCTACGCCAACCCCGTCACCCTGCCGGTCGCGGGCTACAAGCCAAAACATTTCCGCCTCTCCGTCGAGGCCGGTGTCGCCACCGTGACCCTCGACCGGCCCGACAAGAAGAATCCGCTCACCTTCGACAGCTATCGCGAGCTGACCGATTTCTTCCACGCGCTCGGCCACGACGATTCGATCGGTGCAGTGATCCTCACCGGCGCGGGCGGCAATTTTTCCTCCGGCGGCGACGTGTTCGAGATCATCGGCCCGCTCACTCGGATGAACACACGCGACCTCACCGCCTTTACCCGCATGACCGGTGAACTGGTCAAGGCGATGCGTGCCGCGCCCCAGCCGATCATCGCCGCCGTGGACGGCGTCTGCGCCGGGGCGGGGGCGATCATGGCCATGGCGAGCGATATCCGGCTGGCCGGCGAGAAGGCCAAGGTCGCGTTTCTCTTCAACAAGGTCGGGCTGGCCGGCTGCGACATGGGCGCCTGCGCCATCCTGCCCCGCATCATCGGCCAGGGACGCGCCAGCGAGCTGCTCTATACGGGTCGATTCATGCGCGCAGAGGAGGGCGTCTCCTGGGGCTTCTTCTCGCGCATCGTCGCCGGCGACGCGCTGATGAAGGAAGCCGGCGATCTCGCCGCCGAGATCGTCGCCGGGCCGAATTACGCGAACACCATGACCAAGCGCATGCTCGCCATGGAATGGGCCATGTCGGTCGAGGAGGCGATCGAGGCCGAGGCCGTCGCCCAGGCCCTGTGCATGACCACCAACGATTTCCGCCGCGCCTTCGAGGCCTTCGCCGAGAAACGCCAGCCGCATTTCGAGGGGGATTGAGATGGGTTCGCCCTCCATGCAGCACTCGCCCGCGCCTCCCTCCCCTAAGGGGAGGGGCAGGGGGGGGGTCACGGCGATTCGCCCGTATGGGGAATCGCTGCATTCGATGACGACGCCCTTTCGCGCTTTCGCGCGAAATCACCCCACCCTCGTTCCCTCCCCTGAGGGGAGGGAGGACGCCAGGGAAAGCGCCCATGTCTGATCGCAGCTTCATCACCTGGCCGTTTTTCGAGCCGCGCCATGCCGTAATGCTCGATCGCATCGATACCTGGGCGCAGGCCAATGTGGCCGGGCTCGTCGATCACGATGATATCGATGGATCCTGCCGGCGCCTCGTCGCGGCGCTCGGTGAAGCGGGATTTCTTGATATCGCCGCACCGCCAGCCGATCAGGGTTTCGACGTGCGCAGCCTGTGTCTCGCCCGCGAGCGGCTGGCTTATCATGCGGGGCTTGCCGATTTCGCCTTTGCCATGCAGGGGCTCGGGACCGGGCCGATCAGCCTGTTCGGCACGCCTGAGCAGAAGGCGCGATATCTGCCCCCGGTCGCCGCCGGTAAGCGCATCGCCGCTTTTGCGCTCTCTGAGGCGCAAGCCGGCTCGGATGTGGCTGCGATGAGCACCACCGCCCGTGTCGATGGCAATGATCACTATGTCATCGACGGCGAGAAGACCTGGATCTCGAATGGCGGCATCGCCGATCACTACGTCGTCTTCGCCCGCACCGGCGAGGCGCCCGGCGCGAAGGGTATCTCGGCTTTCATCGTCGATTCCGATACGCCCGGGCTCGAAATCGCCGAGCGGATCGACGTAATCGCCCCGCACCCGCTGGCGCGGATCCGTTTCGATGGTTGTCGCGTGCCGGCGACGCAACGCATCGGCGATGCAGGCGCGGGGTTCAAGGTGGCGATGGGAACGCTTGACGTGTTCCGCGCCACCGTCGGTGCCGCTGCGCTGGGCATGGCGCGACGCGCCCTTGACGAGGCGCTCGGGCGTGCCACCGGGCGCGAGCTCTTCGGTGCGCCGATGAGCGATCTGCCGCTGACCCAGGCCGCACTCGCCGAAATGGCGCTCGATATCGATGCATCCGCGCTGCTTATCTATCGCGCCGCCTGGACCAAGGACCAGGGCGCGCCGCGCGTCACCCGCGAGGCCTCCATGGCCAAGCTTCATGCCACCGAATCAGCGCAGCAGGTAATAGACAAGGCCGTCCAGATTTTCGGCGGTCTCGGCGTCACCAGCGGGGTCAAGGTCGAGGAATTGTATCGCGAGGTGCGCGCGCTGCGGATTTATGAAGGCGCCAGCGAAGTCCAGAAACTCGTCATCGCCCGCGAGACGCTGAAAGTTTCGGGGGGTGGATGATGGGTGATTCGCGCGATCGCCCTCCCCTCAGGGGAGGGACCAAGGGTGGGGTGAGCCCGGCTGTGCAATCTTCAACGTCGATCATCCGCATCGACGCTTCTCCCCACCCTCATTCCCTCCCCGCTGGGGAGGGAGGCCAGGGCGAGCCCTTCATTTCACCTCCACACAAACGCAAATCATCAGGAGATCGCGCCATGACCCATTCTGCGCATCGTGACGGTTTTGCGCGAGACCACCTGCCGCCGCGCGACCAGTGGCCGGAATTCCTCTTCACCCGGCCCGAGCTCGATTATCCCGAGCGGCTCAACTGCATCGATGCTTTCCTCGACGCCCATATCCGCGACGGGCGCGGGGACAGACCCTGCCTGATCACGCCCCGGGAGCAATGGCGCTATGGCGATCTGCATGAGCGGGTGAATCGCATCGCCAACGTGCTGGTGAACCGGCTCGGTCTCGTGCCCGGCGAGCGGGTGCTGTTGCGCTCGGCCAACAATGCCATGATGGTCGCGGCCTATTTCGCGGTGATCAAGGCCGGGGGGATCGTGGTGGCGACGATGCCGATGCTGCGGGCGCGCGAGATCGCCTATCCGCTGGAAAAGGCGCGCATCGCCATCGCCCTGTGCGATGTGACGCTGCGCGAGGAGATGGACAAGGCCGGCACTGATGCCGCGCATCTGCGCCATTGCGTCTATTGGGGCGGGGGAGGCGATGACGGGCTCGAAGCGATGATGGCGGGGGAGAGCCCGGAATTCGAAGCCTGCGATACGGCAGCCGACGATGTCTGCCTGATCGCCTTTACCTCGGGCACGACGGGCGTGCCCAAGGGCACGATGCATTTCCACCGCGACATGCTCGCCATCTGCGACGCTTATGCCCGCAACGTATTGTGCGCCACGCCGGAGGATCGCTTCATCGGCTCGCCGCCGCTCGCCTTCACCTTCGGGCTGGGCGGGATCGTGCTGTTCCCGCTGCATATCGGCGCCTCGGCGGTACTTCTGGAGAAAGCCGGGCCGAACGAACTGGCGCCGGCCGTCGAGAAATACCGCGCCAGCGTCTGCTTCACGGCGCCCACCGCCTATCGCGCCATGCTCGACAAACGCGCGGAGCATGATCTGTCCAGCCTGCGCAAATGCGTCTCCGCCGGCGAGCCCCTGCCCAAGGCGACTTTCGAGGCCTGGAAGGCGGCGACCGGCCTCAGCCTGATGGACGGGATCGGCGCCACCGAAATGCTGCATATCTTCATCGCCGCCCGCGAAGACGAAATCCGCCCCGGCGCCACCGGCAAGCCGGTTCCGGGCTATGAGGCGAAGGTGATCGGGCCGGATGGTGAGGACCTCCCGCCGGGCACGGTCGGCAGGCTCGCCGTGCGCGGCCCCACGGGTTGCCGCTATCTCGACGATCCGCGCCAGGCGCAATACGTCATCGGCGGCTGGAACGTGACGGGCGATTCCTATCTGATCGATGATGACGGGTATTTCTGGTACCAGGCCCGCAATGACGACATGATCGTCTCCTCCGGCTACAACATTGCCGGGCCGGAAGTCGAGGCGGCGCTGCTGTCGCATGCCGCCGTCGCCGAGACCGGAGTGGTCGGGGCGCCGGACGAAGAGCGCGGCATGGTCGTCAAGGCCTATATCGTGCTGCGCGAAGGCTGGGAGCCCGGTCCCGAACTCGCGAAAGCATTGCAGGATCACGTCAAGGCTGAGATCGCGCCCTACAAATATCCGCGCCGGATCGATTTCGTCGAGGCCCTGCCCAAGACACAGACCGGCAAACTGCAACGCTTCGCATTGCGTGAAATGGCGCGCGAGGCGTAACGAGAAAAACCGAGGGGAGAGAGAGCGTGGGGATGCGTGAAGATCTGATCGTCGCATGCGCCGAGCGGCCGCAGGTACTCCAGCCGGCGGATTGGCCGGTGCCGCGCGGCTATGCCAACGGTATGATGGCGCAGGGAAGGCTGCTCGTGACCGGCGGGGTCGTGGGCTGGGATGCGCAAGGCGTCTTCGCCGACGGATTCATCCCGCAGGTGCGCCGGACGCTGGAGAATATCGTCGCGATTCTTGCCGAAGGCGGCGCGGGGCCGCAGCATCTGGTGCGGCTGACCTGGTATGTCACCGATCTCGGGGCCTACAAATCCGGCCTGCGCGATCTCGGGCGCGCCTATCGCGAGGTAATCGGCCCGCATTACCCGGCGATGGCGCTGGTTCAGGTCGCCGGCCTCGTCGAGGATGCGGCGCTCGTCGAGATCGAGGCCACGGCCGTGGTGGGAGCCGAACCGCCGCGTTGATGCCGCAATCGGCCTCTCAGATGCGCATCGACTATATCGCAATCGCGACGAGGATCCCGCCATGCCCGCCTTTTCTGCCGCGCAAACCCTTGCTTCTCCCGCCAATCCGGCCCCGGCGATGCGGCGCGGAGGCGCTGCGATTCGCACGACACTGGCCGGCGCCCTGTTCGCCGCGCTCCTGATTGTGCCCCTCTCCGCGCAGGCGGGTGAGGGCGCGCGTGACGGGCGTATCGTCGTGAGCGGATCGGGCACGGTCGAGCGTGCGCCTGATTATGCGCGCATCCATATCTCGGTGACGACGCGGTCCGAGACGGTGGTCGAGGCGGTCGATGCCAATAACGATGCGGTGGAGGCGGCGCTCGCGCGGCTCGAGGCGCGGGGGATCGCCCGCGAGGATATCGAGACTGCGGGGTTTCGGGTGTTCGAGACCCCCGAATCGCGCCGCAACGACGACTCTCTGCGCGAGCAGCCCGGCTTCACCGCCTCGCATCAGCTGCGCATCAAGACCCGCGATATCGATGATGTCGGCGTCCTTGCCGGGGATATTCTCGGGCTCGAGGGCATGACGTTCCAGGGGCTCGATTTCGCCCTCGACGATGACCGCGATGCGCAGGACGAGGCCCGCCGGCGGGCCGTCGCGGATGCGACGCGGCAGGCGGGCGTGCTTGCCGATGCGGCGGGGGTGAGCCTCGGGCGGCTGATGCTGGTCGGCGATGCGGCGACGAGCGCGATTTCGATGCGCAGCGAGGGGATGATGATGGCACGGATGGATGCAGCCTCACCCGTGCCGATCGTCCCGCCCGCCAGCCTCGGTTACGAGGCCAGCGTGCGGATGGAATGGGCAATCTCCGAGTAACGGGCGACTGCCGGATTACGGGACCTCCGTCACAATGGCGGTGAGCGCCCGCGCACGACGCCGACGACGGCGGCGATCAGGAACAGCACGATCGCGACGAAGAAGATGATCTTCGCGATCTCCATGGCGGCGCCGGCGATTCCGCCGAAACCGAGAACGGCGGCGATCAGCGCGACGATGAGGAATGTCAGGGCCCAGCCCAGCATGGTTTCTCTCCGTTTTTTGGGCGGCGGGCGATCGGCGCCCGCCTTACTTGGCTCCTCAACGGAGGGCGCGACAAAACGTTCCAGCCAAATACCCGCGAGGGCGCGTAATTCTCCCGATTGCAGCAGCCTGTGCGGGGCGCCAGTTTGGAATGGCTCCATTATGGATGCCCATCCTCACGGTCGTGCCGCATGCTCTCGCCCATCGCCATCCCCGCCATCCTCACGGCCCTGACAGGCATCGGGCTCGTCTGGGGTATCGCCGCCGAGATTACCGGCGCGGCCAGCTCCAAGGTGCTGGCGGGCTATATTCTCGCCTATCTCGCCGGCGGCCTGCCCGCATCGCGGGTCGCGCTCACCAATCTCTGGCACAACCGCCGTCTCGACATCGATCTGCTGATGGTGCTCGCCGCCCTTGCCGCCGCCGCGGTCGACGAAATGCGCGACGGCGCCATCCTGCTGTTTCTCTTCTCGCTCGCGGGAACGCTGCAGGAATACGCCATGGGGCGCGCCGAGCGGGAGGTCGAGGCGCTGATGGCGATGCGCCCGGAGACCGCGCATCGCCGCGACGAACGAGGCCATGTCGCGGATGTGCCGGCTGCGTCGCTGGTGCGCGGCGATCGGGTGATGGTGCGCCCGGGCGAGCGTGTTCCCGTCGACGGGGTGATCCGCGACGGCCACAGCAATCTCGACGAGGCCAGCGTCACCGGCGAGGCCATGCCGGTGCGCAAGGGCGCCGGCGACAAGGTATTCGAAGCGACCGTCAACGGGCAGGGCATTCTCGAGGTCGAGGTCCTGCACGCCGCTGCGGAGAGCACCGTCGCGCGAATGATCGAGATGGTGACGAGGGCCAAGGCGCAAAAGGCGCCGAGCGAACGCTTCAGCGCCTGGTTCGGCCAGCGCTATACCGTGGCGGTTCTGGTCGGATCGGTTCTTGCCTTCGTGGTGCTCCTGATGCTCGGGCGGGAATTCGGCGATGCGCTCTACCGCGCCGCGACGTTGCTGGTGGCGGCGAGCCCATGCGCCATCGTGATCAGCGTGCCGGCGGCGATCCTCTCGGCGCTCTCGGCCTCGGCGCGCGGCGGGGTGCTGTTCAAGGGGGGCGCGGCGCTGGAGAGTTTCGGCGCCGTCCGGCAGTTCGCCTTCGACAAGACCGGCACCCTGACCGAGGGACGCGCCCGGGTCGTCGAGATCCTGCCGCTGGGCTATCCCCGCGACGAGCTCCTCGCCCTCGCCGCCGGGCTCGAAGCCGATTCGGAGCACCATGTCGCCGCCGCCATCCGCCGCGAGGCACAGCATCACGCGATCACCCCGGCGGCGATCGCCGGTGCGCAGAACCATCCCGGCGAGGGGATCGTGGCGCGCAACGGGGATGACGGGATGCTCTTCGCCGGCAATCCGCGCCTGCTCGAGCGGCTGGGCATAACGGCCGATGCGCGCACACGCGATGCGCTTGCGGGCCTGGAAGCGAGTGGCCATTCGGTGATCGTGATCGGGCAGGGCGAGCGCATTCTGGGCGCGATCAGCATCGCCGACCAGCCGCGCGCCAGCGCCGTCGAGGCATTGGCGCGGCTGCGGGATGCGGGCATATCGCGAATCACCATGTTTACCGGCGATCGCGCTGCCGTGGCACAGCGCATCGGTGCCGCAATCGGCCTTCACGCGGGTGATATCGAAGCCGAATTGATGCCCGAGGAGAAAGTCGCGCGCATTGCCGCCATGCGCGACCGGGGCCCTGTCGCATTCGTCGGGGATGGCGTCAACGATGCCGCTGCGCTGGCAGGCGCCGATATCGGCGTCGCCATGGGCACGGCGGGAAGCGAGGTGGCCCTGCAGGCCGCTGACGTGGCCCTGCTCTCGGAGGATCTGCGGCGGCTCGAAAAGGCCTGGCATCTCGCCCGGCGCACCAATCGGATCATCCGACAGAATCTCTATTTCGCCGTCGGCGCCATGCTCGTACTGGTCATCCTGACGCTGTTCTTCGAGCTGTCGTTGCCGCTCGCCGTGATCGGCCACGAGGGGGGAACGCTGATCGTCGTCGCCAACGGCCTGCGCCTGCTCTTCGACCCGATTCGCGAGCCGGAATCGAACGGCGCGGCGTATGAATATCAAGGCATATCGCCGTCAGCTCACCCCTATCCGTCCGCTTAGCGTAGGAAAATTCGGGCGAAGCCTTCATGCTGCGCGCCTCTTCCCTCTCCCTCCGCGGATGGCGGGATCAGGGTGCCTTCATGGCGCGTGATGCGCTACCATGCAAACCGGCACCGTTCTGCCGTCTCCCGCGCCCCCAGCGGCGCAGAAGACGCGTCGAGCATTGCGTGTCGGCTGACCCCACCACGGATGCCTCTGCCGATCAAACCTTGTCGCCCGGCAGGTGAGAGAATATGGTCCGCCGCGCGAGCGCCTCGGGAAAGGCGCAGCCAGATGACGAGGATGACGGGCCGTGCTGCATATCTCCACCCGGGGCGAAGCGCCCGCGATCGGTTTCAACGATGCGCTGCTCACAGGCCTTGCCCGCGACGGCGGGCTCTATGTGCCCCAGAGCTATCCGCAGATCGATGCGCAAACCATCGCCGGTTATGCCGGGCGTCCCTATGCCGAGGTGGCACGCAACGTTCTGGGCAGGCTCGTCGACGGCGAGATCGGCGTTGACGCCTTCACCGCGATGGTCGAGGGCGCCTATGCGGGCTTTCGCCATCCCGCCACCTGCCCGCTCGTCCAGATTGACGACAATCTCTTCGTGCTCGAACTCTTCCACGGCCCGACGCTCGCCTTCAAGGATGTGGCGATGCAGCTGCTCGGGCGGCTGATGGATCACGTGCTGAAGGAACGCGGCCAGCGCGCCACCATCGTCGGCGCGACTTCCGGAGATACCGGTTCGGCGGCAGTCGAGGCATTTTCCGGGCTCGACCAGGTCGATATCTTCATCCTCTATCCCAATGGTCGCGTCTCGGAAGTGCAGCGCCGGCAGATGACCACGGTCGATGCGCACAACGTCCACGCCATCGCGCTGGAGGGCAATTTCGACGATTGCCAGACCATCGTGAAGGGCATGTTCAACCATGCCGATTTCCGCGACGAATTGCTGCTTTCCGGCGTGAATTCGATCAACTGGGCCCGCGTCGCGGCGCAGGCGGTGTATTACTTCACCGCCGCCGTGGCACTCGGCGGCCCGCACCGGCCCGTCTCCTTCACCGTGCCGACGGGCAATTTCGGCGATATCCTCGCCGGCCATATCGCGAAAGCGATGGGGCTGCCGGTGGCGGATCTGCAGATCGCGAGCAACGCCAACGACATCCTGCCGCGTGCGCTCGAGAGCGGCGAATACGCCATCAAGGGCGTGATGCCGACCACCTCGCCCTCGATGGATATCCAGATCTCCTCGAATTTCGAGCGACTTCTGTTTGAGGCCTATGACCGCGACGGCGCCGCGATCCGGGCGCTGATGGGGCAGCTTGCCCAGGCGCGCGCCTTCACCATCGCACCCGGCCCGCTGGAGCGCATCCGCTGCGAATTCTCCGCCCAGGCCGTGCCGGAGACGGAAGTCGCCGAGGAAATCGGCGCGACCTGGCGCGATGCGGGCTACCTGCTCGATCCGCATACGGCGATCGGTGTGCGGGCCGCACGCAACGCGCTCGCGCGTGATCCCGCCAGCCCGCGCGTCGTGCTCGCCACCGCCCATCCGGCCAAGTTCCCCGATGCCGTCGAGAAGGCCAGCGGCATCCGCCCGCCATTGCCCGAACACATGGCCGATCTCTACGAGCGCAATGAGCGGTTCAGCGTGGTCGCCAACGACCAGGGCGCCGTGGAGCGCTTTATCCGCGAGCGCTCGCGGATCGTTGCCGGCGCGAAAGCATGAGCGTTCACCGCGAAATGCAGATCACCGTGCTCGGGAACGGGCTCACGGTGGCGACCGAGTCGATGCCCTCCATCGCCACGGTGGCGCTGGGCGTCTGGGTGGGCGCAGGCGCGCGCAACGAGCGCGAGGACGAGCACGGCCTTTCGCATCTGATCGAGCATATGGCCTTCAAGGGCACGCGTCGCCGCTCGGCCCGCGCCATCGCCGAGGATATCGAGAATGTCGGAGGCGATATCAACGCGGCCACCGGCGTCGAATATACCTGCTATACGGCCCGGGTTCTGGGCGAGGATATCGAGGTCGCCCTCGACGTGCTCGGCGATATTCTCACCGATTCCGTGCATGACGAGGCCGAGCTCGCCCGCGAGCGCGGGGTGATCCTGCAGGAGATCGCCTCGGTCGAGGACATGCCCGATGATCTCGTCACCGATGTGATGATGGAAACGGCCTTTC
The DNA here is from genome assembly GCA_020832565.1 of Salinarimonas sp. Taxonomy (GTDB): domain Bacteria; phylum Pseudomonadota; class Alphaproteobacteria; order Rhizobiales; family Beijerinckiaceae; genus Saliniramus. The sequence continues at coordinate 17,708 of JAFIEI010000035.1, forward strand.
CCTGCCAGGCGCTGGGGCGGCGCATTCTCGGACGGCCCGAGACCGTGCGCAGCTTCACCCCCGACATGATCCGCGCCTTCTGTGCCCGCGAATATGCGCCCGAGCGCATGGTCATCACCGCTGCCGGCGATGTCGAGCATGCGCGGGTCGTCGATGCCGCCCGGCGCTTCTTCGGTGAACTCGGCCCGCATCTGCCCGACGCGCTGCTGCCGGGTCTGTATCACGGCGGCGAGGCGCGCCTGACGCGCAGTCACGAACAGGCCAATCTCGTCATCGGCCTGCACGGGCGCTCCTTCACCGATCCGCAATACTATGCCACGCAGATATTCGCGCAGGTTCTGGGCGGCTCGCTCTCCTCGCGGCTGTGGCAGGAGGTGCGCGAGAAGCGCGGGCTCGCCTATTCCGTCGACGCCTTCCACTGGCCCTTCAGCGATACCGGCATCTTCGGCATCGGCGCGGGCGTGGCGGGATCCGACATTCCGGAATTCATAGAGGTCACCATCGACACCCTGCGCGATGCGGCGCGCGCGCTCGACGAGACCGAGCTCAGGCGCGCCAAGGCGCAGATGAAGGTCGGGCTGCAGGCGGCCCTGGAGACACCCGGCGGGCGTATCGAGCGCATGGCGCGCCAGATCCTCGCCTGGGGGCGGGTCGTACCGATCCACGATCTCGTTGCCAAGGTCGAGGCGGTGGATGTCGATCAGGTCCGTGCGGCGGGCGCGAATCTGCTGGAGAGCTGGCCGACACTCGCCGCGATCGGTCCGATCGAAAAGCTGCCCGCGCTGGATGCGATCGCCGATCGCCTCGCGCATGGAAACGGCTGAGGCGGGCCTGCGCCACACGAACGGGTTTCCCCAAAACGAAAACGACCGCCCCGAGGGGCGGCCGTCATTCGATGCCTGCATCGCCGGCACTCAGCCGCGCTGGGCGATCGGCACGTATTCGCGCTTGTCGGCGCCGATATAGAGCTGGCGCGGACGACCGATGCGCTGGGACGGATCCTCGACCATTTCCTTCCACTGCGCGATCCAGCCCACCGTGCGCGCGAGCGCGAACAGCACCGTGAACATGGTGGTGGGGAAGCCCATCGCCTTGAGGGTGATGCCGGAATAGAAGTCGATATTCGGATAGAGCTTCTTCTCGATGAAGTACTCGTCGCGCAGGGCGATCTGTTCGAGCTCCATGGCGACTTCGAGCAGCGGGTCGTCCTTGACGCCGAGCTCGTTGAGCACTTCATGCGTGGTCTTCTGCATGATGCGCGCGCGCGGATCGTAGTTCTTGTAGACCCGGTGGCCAAAGCCCATCAGGCGGAAGGGATCGTTCTTGTCCTTCGCCTTGGCGACGTATTCCGCCACGCGATCGGGGGTGCCGATCTCTTCGAGCATCTTCAGTGCCGCCTCGTTGGCGCCGCCATGGGCGGGGCCCCAGAGGCAGGCGATGCCGGCGGAGATGCAGGCGAACGGATTGGCACCCGACGAGCCGGCGAGCCGCACCGTCGAGGTCGAAGCGTTCTGCTCGTGATCGGCGTGCAGAATGAAGATCCGCTCGAGTGCGCGCGCGAGGATCGGATTGACCTGGTATTCCTCGCAGGGCACGGCGAAGCACATGCGCAGGAAGTTTGCGGCGTAGTCGAGATCGTTCTTCGGATAGACGAAGGGCTGTCCGACGGAATATTTGAACGCCATGGCCGCAAGGGTCGGCATCTTCGCGATCATGCGCATCGACGCGATCATGCGCTGCTGCGGATCCGAGATATCCGTCGAATCGTGATAGAAGGCCGAGAGCGCGCCGGTCACCGCGACCATGATCGCCATGGGGTGCGCATCGCGGCGGAAGCCGAGGAAGAAACGGTTCATCTGGTCATGCACCATGGTGTGGCGCGTGACGCGATAATCGAAATCCGCCTTCTGCGTCGGTGTCGGCAATTCGCCGTAGAGCAGCAGATAGCAGGTCTCGAGGAAATCACCGTGTTCGGCGAGCTGTTCGATGGGATAACCGCGATAGAGCAGTGTGCCTTCGTCACCGTCGATATAGGTGATCGAGGATTCACAGCTCGCTGTCGAGGTGAAGCCCGGATCATAGGTGAAGGCGCCGGTCTGGGCGTAGAGCTTTGAAATATCGACGACGCCGGGGCCGATGGTCCCCTCCTTGTAGGGAAGCGCTACCTCCTGGCCGCCGAGTTTGAGCGTGCTGTCCTTGCCGTCCATGACAATGGCCCTTTCGTTATATACCGCAGCGTCGATGCCGGCCTGCGCCGGAGAGACGCTATCGGCCTGCGCCCCGCGTGGCGGCGCTGTTGAAGAGGTGGCGTCTGGGTATCCGATCCACCCGCCATATTCAAGCGCGGGAGCGCATTCCCGCTACGCACAAAAGCGCGACCCGGACCAATGCGCAACCACGGGAAACGGCAAGGCTGCACGCATATTGTGCAGTGCCGCATTCAGTCGGCGATACGGTCGCCGAGCCGGGCGAGACATTCCTCGCGCCCGAGTACCGCCATGACGTCGAACAGACCCGGCGACGTCCCCTTGCCGGTGAGCGCCGCACGCATGGGCTGGGCGATCTGGCCCAGCTTGATCCCGGTCTCCTCGACATGCGCGCGAACCGCAGCCTCCGTCGTCTCCACGTTCCAGTCGGCGAGCGCCTCCAGGCGTGGCAGGATCGCGGCAAGGCGCGCCGTCGCATCGTCATCGAGAATCTTCGCAGCCTTCTCGTCGAGCGGCAATGGGCGTGCAGCGTAAAGGAAGGATGCGGAATCGAGCAATTCGACCAACGTCTTGGCCCGTTCCTTCAGACCGGCCATGGCAGCAAGAAGTTTTTCGCGCATTTCCGGGGAAAGCGGCGCGGTGAGCCCGCGTTCGGGGCCGATCTGCGGCAGAATGACTTCCAGCGCCTGCAGAAGCCGCGCATCCTCGGTCTGGCGCATGTAGATACCGTTGAGATTCTCGAGCTTGGCGAAGTCGAACCGCGCCGGCGAGCGTCCGATCTGCGGCAGATCGAAGGCATCGATCATCTCTTGCGTCGAAAACACTTCCTGATCGCCATGAGCCCAGCCGAGCCGCACGAGGTAATTGCGCAGCGCTTCCGGCAGATAGCCCATCTCGCGATAGGCCTCGACGCCCAGCGCCCCGTGGCGCTTCGACAATTTCGCCCCGTCCGGCCCGTGGATCAGCGGGATATGCGCCATGACCGGAACGTCCCAGCCGAGTGCCTGGTAGATCTGGGTCTGGCGCGCGGCATTGGTGAAATGGTCGTCGCCGCGAATCACATGGGTCACGCCCATATCGTGATCGTCGACGACGACCGCGAGCATATAGGTGGGCGAGCCGTCGGAGCGCAGCAGCACCAGATCGTCGAGATCCTTGTTCTGCCAGGCGACGCGGCCCTGGACCTGATCGTCGACCACCGTCTCGCCCTGCTGCGGCGCCTTGAGACGCACCACCGGCTTGACGCCCTCGGGCGCCTCGGAGGGGTCGCGATCACGCCAACGTCCGTCATAGCGCATCGGTCGCCCTTCCGCGCGCGCCTGCTCGCGCATCGCCGTGAGCTCTTCCTGCGAGGCATAGCAGTGATAGGCCTTGTCGGAGGCGAGCAGATCCTCGACCGCCGCACGGTGCCGGTCGGCGCGGGCATGCTGGTAATAGACCTCGCCGTCGTGATCGAGTCCGAGCCAGGACAGCCCGTCGAGAATCGCTTCGATGGCCGCTTCAGTCGAGCGCTCGCGGTCGGTATCCTCGATCCGCAACAGCATCCTGCCGCCCATCCGGCGGGCATAGAGCCAGTTGAACAAAGCGGTCCGCGCGCCGCCGATATGCAGGAAGCCCGTGGGCGAGGGGGCGAAACGTGTGACGACCGGTCGTGACATCATGAGGCTCCGAATACGGGCGCAATCGGGCGCCCCGCCGCTCGTCTAGACCATATCCGCGGATAATGAAACAAGCTGTGGACCCGGGTGGCGCGTGGCGCGCGGCAGCGCGTGCGGCCCGTTTCCGAAAACCGGTTGCGCCTGCCGCATTTTCGTCGCCTATCGCATGCATCAGGGTCGAAGGTGGCGATTGCGTTGATTTCGTCACCGCAAACGGGCATGTTGCACATCCATCGTGCGGTATGCGGCCCGCCTTCTTCGGAATTGCCAAGGCATGGTTCACGGGAACATGGCGATAGCAGCCTCATGAATATGCATCGTGGCGACATCGTTGGATGGCGACCCGCCGGCCCGGCCCGGCGCGGCGCGCGTTCGCGTGCCGGCGACGAGCACGGGGCCGTCGGGCATGAACCACCGCTCGATCCCAGCGGCGCAACGCGCTTCGAGGAAGGACGTCGCGGGATCAATCTACGCTGGCTGGCCGGCGCGGTCATGACGGCGATGACCGGCGCCGCCCTGCTCGGCAGCGCCATCTTCATCGCCCTCGAAGGGCGCTCGACACCGATCCTGACACCCCAATTCGCACTCTCATCCGTGCTGCCCTCGGCGCGTGAAACCCGCGAAACGGCCGCCAAGGGCGACAAGCTGGTGCGCACCGACTACACGATCGCCGCGCGCAACACGTTCCGGACCCCGGTGACGACGCAGGTCGGCGACCGGGAGGTGGTCTCGATTCGCGGCTTTACCCGTATCGCGACGAACCTCTCCCTGACCGCCGGGCAATACGCGACCGACATTCCCCGATTCGATCCCATGAGCCTGATGGGCGAGGACAATGTCGAACGCGTCGCCGAGATTGCGCCCCGCGTCGAGGAGGCGGAAGTCTCCTTCATGCGCCGCAGCCTCGACCACGATTCCTTTACGGGTTCGGCCCCGGCGCTGAGCGACAACGAGGCGGCCGCGCAGGTGATGGAGGAAATGTCGCTGATGCGCGAATCGCGCCGGCGCCCGATCACGCCGATGCCGGCCCAGACCTTCCTCAGCCGCTCGCTCGGAGCGGTCCAGCCCGGTTTCGGCAATCTCCAGGGTTTTGCCCAGAGCGCCACCGAGCCGCTCGATGCGATCGAGGTGCGCATCATCCCCGAGAATGTCGCCACCATCGCCAAACGCGCCGGTCGCGGCGGCGACAGGCGCTTCGGCGAGATCACCCTTGAGATCGCCCCCGGCGCGGAATTCGTGCCCCAACTCGCCGAACAGGGCGTATCGCGCACGCGGATCGAGCAGGCCATCGCGGTCATCGGCGGCGAAGAAGCGATCGAGGCCATGCAGCCCGGCCTCGCCATGCGCGCCCTCGTCGCCCCGGGTGAGCGCCCCAACGCACCGCGTGACGTTCTGCGGCTGGTCTTCTACGGCGAGAGCGGTGTGAATGCGATCGTCGCCGCCGATGATTCGGGACATTTCGCCGAGGTGCTCGCGCGCGACGACGAATACCAGGTCGCGCAGAACGGGGACGCGGATACATCCGGTAGCCGTTCATCCGGCGCACGTCTCTATGACAGCCTGTACGAGACCGCCTTCAAGCACGATCTTTCGCCCGATCTCGTCGAGGATCTCGTGCAGATCTTCGCCTATGACCTCGATTTCCAGCGTCGCGTCGCGCTCGGTGATTCGATCGACCTCTTCATGACGGAGGAAGAGGCCGGCTCGGAGCCGGAGCTGCTTTCGGCGGCGCTGACGGTCGGCGGCGAAACCCGCCGGGTCTACCGGTTCACGGATCCGGAAGACGGGACCATCGAGTTCTTCGATCCCGAAGGCCGCTCGCTGCGCAAGTTCCTGATGCGCAAGCCGGTCGCGGAAGGACGCATGACCTCGGGCTTCGGCATGCGCCGTCACCCGATCCTGGGCTATTCGCGCATGCATACCGGCGTGGATTACGGCGCGCGCACCGGCACGCCGATCTTCGCCGCCGGCAATGGCCGGGTGTTGAAGGCGGGCTGGGCCGGTGGCTACGGGCGCCGCATCGAGATCGAACACGGAAACGGCTACGTCACCACCTATTCCCACATGAACCAGATCGCCAGCGGGATCGAGGCCGGGGTCGAAGTCACCCAGGGCCAGGTCATCGGAACGGTCGGGAGTACCGGGCTTTCCACCGGGCCGCATCTGCACTACGAGGTGCTGGTGAACGACGATTTCGTCGATCCGCTGAAGATCAGGGTGCCGCGCAGCCGCGAGCTCGACGGGCGCGAACTCGCCCTGTTCAACCAGCAGCGCGAGGAGATCGACGAGCTGATCGAGCGTGCCGGCGGCCCGACGCGGTTTGCACAGGGCTCTGCACGCTGACCCCTGTGCAACGCCCGGAGCCGCGAAAAACCCATGCTCGCCTCGCTCGCGATCGTCTTCCCGATCTTCGCCCTGATCGCGCTCGGATACGGCGTGCGGCGCGCGCGGCTCGTGGATGACGGGCTCGGCGAGACGCTGTCGCGCTTCGTCTTCATCATGGCCATCCCGGCGCTGCTGTTTTCCACCCTGTCGCGCTCGGATCTGCCGGATGTGCAACCCTGGGCCTATTGGGGCGCTTATTTCTTCGCGCTGGCCGTGGTCTGGGCGATCGCGGATCTCGCCGCCCGCTTCGCCTTCAGGGACAGCCATGCGGGCGCGGTGGTCGCCGGATTCACCGCCGGGCAGGCGAATCTGGTCCTGATCGGAATTCCGCTGGTGCTTTCGGCCTATGGCGAGGCGGCGGCGGCACCGCTGTTTCTCCTGATCGGCATCCATCTGCCCATCACGCTGACCGTCGCGACCCTCTTCCTGGAGGGGCGCCAGACCTCCTGGCGGGGGATCGTGCTGAAACTGGTGCGCCACCCGATCATCCTGGCGATCCTCGCCGGCGCGGCCATGCGGATATCCGGACTCGATCTTCCGGGCCCCGTCTGGCGCACGCTCGAAATCCTGGGTGGCGCGGCGGTGCCCTGCGCGCTGATCGCCACCGGCATCGCCCTGCATCGCTACGGACTCGGCGGCGACTGGCGCCGGCCCGCCCTCATCACGGTGCTGAAGCTCGTCATCCAGCCCCTGATCGTCTATGTCATCGTCTTCCATGTCGTGACGATGCCCCCGATCTGGGCGGCGACGGCGGTATTGCTCGCGGCCTGTCCGACGGGGATCAACGCCTATCTGCTGGCGCAGAGCTATCGCAAGGGCGTCGCGCTCGCCTCCGGCGGCGTGTTCCTGACGACGGTCGTCGCGATGGTCACCACGGTGATCTGGTTGGCGATCCTCGGGACGCCGGCCTGACATGTCGAAGCCGGCGTAATTCGCCCGGTGACGCGGCACGCATCCCGGCGTGCGGGCGCGGTGCTTCCCATGCGGGCCGGTCGCGGACAATCTGGCGCGTCGCCGCCTCCTGGAGATCCCCGATGAGCAACACTACCGACATCCCGATGATGGACGCCGTCTCCCTGTCGCGCGCGATCCACGCCCGTGACCTGTCCTGCGTGGAGGTGATGGCGGCCTATCTCGACCGGATCGAGATGCTGAACCCGACGGTCAATGCCATCGTTTCGCTGCGCCCGCGCGAGGAGCTCATGCGTGAGGCGAAAAGATGCGACGACGAATGCGCAGCCGGCGCCTCGCGCGGCTGGATGCACGGCTTTCCGCAGGCGATCAAGGATCTCGCCGATGCGGCCGGCCTGCCCAACACCAAGGGCTCGCCGCTCCTGCGCGGGAACATCGCCGAGACCGACGCATCCTATGTGGCGCGCATGCGCGCGGCCGGTGCGATCATCATCGGCAAGACCAACGTGCCGGAATTCGGCCTCGGCTCGAACACCTACAATCCCGTCTTCGGCCCCACCGCCAATGCCTGGAGCGCCGACCACACCGCGGGCGGATCGAGCGGCGGCGCCGCCGTCGCACTGGCCATGCGGCTTCTGCCCGTGGCCGATGGCAGTGATTTCGGCGGTTCGCTGCGCAATCCCGGCGCCTTCAACAATGTCTACGGTTTGCGTCCGGGTATCGGACGGGTCCCGGCCAATACCGAGGAGGTGTTCCTGCCCGGCATGAGCGTCAACGGGCCGATGGCACGCAACGTGGCCGATCTCGCGCAATTGCTCGCGGTGCAGGCCGGCTTCGATCCGGGCCAGCCGCTCGGCCTTCCCGGCGACGGCGCGGAATTCGCCGAGCCGCTGGATCGGGACGTGTCGGGGCTGCGCATCGGCTGGCTCGGCGATCTCGACGGGCGGCTGCCCTTCGAGCCCGGAATCATCGACCTGTGCGAGGCCGCTTTGCCGGTCTTCGAGAATCTCGGCTGCGCGGTCGAGCCGGTCTCGCTCGAATACGACATGGAAGATCTCTGGCGGGCTTTCTGCACGCTGAGACACTGGCAGGTCGGCGCCAATCTCCTGCCGCTCTACCAGGATCGCTCGCGCCGGACGCAGCTCAAGCCGGAAGCCGTCTGGGAGATCGAGAACGGCCTGAAGCTCGGCGCCTTCGACATCACCGCCGCCTCGGTGCGCCGCAGCGTCTGGTATCAATATGTGCGCAACCTTTTCACCCGCTACGATTTCCTGCTGATGCCGAGCGCACAGGTCTTCCCGTTCGGCATCGAAGAGACCTGGCCACGCACGGTCGGGGGGCGCGAGATGGACAGCTATCATCGCTGGATGGAGGTCGTCGTGCCCGTCACCATGTCGGGCTGCCCGGCGATCTCCGTACCGGTCGGCTTCGGCGAGGCGGGTCTGCCCATGGGGATGCAGATCTGGGGACCGAACCGGGGCGAGCGGGCGCTGCTCGAACTCGCGCATGCCTATGATCGGGCGACCTCCTGGAGCGAGGCGCTGCCGCCGGGCGCGTAAACGGAGCCGTTTTTCGTGTGAGATTGCGAAACCGACCTTGCGTCGGCACGGATGAGCGCCTATCCACGCGCGACGCATCCATGAGGTGAATGACGACGATGCCCGCCGGTCTCGAAACGCTGCTCTCCCCGGTCATTCTGTTCTTCATACTGGGTGCGCTGGCGGCGGCGGTGCGCTCCGACCTCGCCATTCCCGAGGCGATCGCCAAGGGCCTGTCGCTCTATCTGATGGCCGCGATCGGCCTGAAAGGCGGGGTCGAGGTCTCGCAGAGCGGCTTCACCGCCGAAATGGCGCTCGCCGCCCTGGCCGGACTGACGCTCTCCTTCCTGATCCCGCTTCCGGTTTTCCTCGCCCTCAAGCGAATCGGCCGTCTCGACAACATCAACGCTGCGGCTGTCGCGGCGCATTACGGCTCGGTAAGCGTAGTGACCTTCGTCGCGGGGGTCGAGGTGCTCGGCTCGGGCGGCCTGCCGCCGGCCGGCTACATGGTCGCGGTGCTGGCGCTGATGGAGACGCCGGCGATCATCGTCGGTCTGATGCTGGCGCGCCGCGGCGGCAACGGGCAGGTGCATGCCGGCAACGGGCTGCTGCACGAGACGCTTCTGAACGGCTCGGTGGTGCTGCTGATGGGCTCCTTCCTGATCGGGCTGATCGCCGGCAAGGAGGGATTCGCGCCGATCGCGCCGCTCTTCGAAGATGCGTTCCGGGGTCTGCTCTGCCTGTTCCTGCTCGATATGGGGCTCGTCGCCATGCGGCGCCTGCGCGAATCGCGGGCGCTGACCTGGCGGCTCGCCGGGCTCGGCATCATCTTCCCCGTGATCAACGGCACGATCGGGGTACTCGTGGGTGCCCTGATCGGGCTCGATACGGGCAGCGCGGCAGCGCTCGGCATGCTGGCGGCCAGCGCCTCCTATATCGCCGTGCCGGCGGCGATGCGTCTTGCTCTTCCCCAGGCCGATCCGGGGCTGTATCTTGCCATGTCGCTGGCGGTGACGTTCCCGTTCAACATCACCATCGGCATACCTTATTTCGTGTTCCTCGCGACGCAGGTGGTGTGATGAGCGAGCCGGATCTCGTTGATCTCGAGCGTATCAAGGTCGAAATCCTGCTCGATGCACCGCTGGTGCGCCGGGTCGAGGCGGCCGCCGAACGGCACGGCCTCACCGGCTGGACGGTGCTGCCGACGCTCGGCGGCTCAGGCCGCAGCGGGCGCTGGCAGGACGACCAGGTGACCGGAGCCGCCTCGAAGGTGCTCTTCATCACCGTGTGCAACCGCGAGAAGGCGGATGCCTTCACCCGCGAGCTCTCGCCGGTGCTGGAAGCTTATGGCTCGGTGCTGCTCAAGAGCAAGGTCGAGGTGGTGCGACCGGGCAAGTTCTAGCGCGGGCTGATGCTCAGCGATCGCGCTCCCTGCCGCCCCGGCGGTCCAGCTTGACGCCTTCGCGCACCAGCACGGCGAAGATCAGCCCGCCGACGGCGTTTCCGATGACGATCGCGGCGACGACGCCTGCGGCGCGCAGCCAGCCCATCGGCGAATCCGAGATCATCCCGGCAAACAGCGCGATCGAGGTCGTCACCGCATGGTGCAGGCCGAGCGCCCCGATGGTCACGCCGATTACGACGATGAAGAGGAACTGGCTCGTCGTGTCGCGCCCGCCCGCGATCAGCCAGGAAAGCAGCCCCATCAGCCAGCCGGCCAGTACCGCGCTCAAAGCGATCACGCCGAGCGGGTAATCCCCGAGATAGACGGCGAAGTGGACGAAATCCGCAAGGCTCGCGATATTAAGCGCCGGCGCCATCGCCACGATGAATAAAGCCATGGCGAGGCCGCCGGCAAGATTGCCGCCCAGCACCAGTGCCCAGAGTCGCATGAGCGATCCCACGCCGCGCTCCCCGGTCAGGACCGGAAAGATCGCGATGGTGGAGTATTCGGTATAGAGATCGGTGCGCCCCAGAATGGCGATGACGAAGCCCACCGCATAGGCGCAGCCGAACAGGAGCCGCTGGACCGGGTCTCCCGTCACGCCGTCATATGCGCCGACGATCATGCCCAGAAGCAGTACGCTGATCCCGGCGCACATCCCCGCGATCACGCCGGAGGAGAACAGCGCCATGGCGGGCCGCGCGAGCTCGCCCATCGCCTCCTCGTGCTCGGCATCGAACATGGCGCGATACGAGGTCAGTGGCTCGCGCGGGGGATGCGCGTCGGGACCATCGGCGTTATCGTACCGGTTCATGAAACCTCCATCGCCTTCATGACATACGCGCCCGAGCTCCCTCCCCGTCGGGTAGGGAGATGCCATTATACAGGGCACGGCTCGCACCCATACCATCCGCACGATCCGCCCCGAAACGTTTCGGCACGAATGCGCAAGCACGGCGCTTGCGCGACACGCCCCGCAGTAATATCCATGCCGCGCCCGGTATGCCGCAACCGGGTGGCGCATCGTGTGCGATGCAGCAATTTCAACGATGCGGCAGTGACAGGGAGGGCGCGCATGCCCGCGACCACGCCCCCGCCCGGCGGGGCGAGTACGGCCGCCTTGATCGGACGCATCCTGCTGCCGTTCGGCATCGCCTATTTCTTCAGCTTCCTCTATCGCACCGTGAATGCAGTCGCAGGCCCGGAGATTGCCGCATCTCTCGATTTGTCGCCGGGCGATCTCGGCCTTGTCACCAGCGCCTACTTCCTCACCTTCGCGCTGTTCCAGGTGCCGCTCGGCATCCTGCTCGACCGCTACGGCCCGCGTCTCGTCGAAGCCGCGCTGCTGCTCGTGGCTGCCGGTGGCGCATTGGTCTTCGCCATGGCCGATTCGATCACCGCGCTCGCCATCGGACGCGGCCTGATCGGCCTCGGCGTTTCGGCGTGCCTGATGGCGGCGCTCAAGGCCAATGTGCAATGGTTTCCCGCCGCGCGCCTGCCGCTCGCCAACGGGATCATCCTGTCGATGGGCGGGCTCGGCGCCATCGCCGCGACGACGCCGGTGCAGATCGCGCTGACGCAGACCGACTGGCGCATGATCTTCATTGCGCTCGCGGTGATGACGGTCGCAGTGGCCGCCCTGTTGTTCTCAGTAGGCCCGCGTCACGAGAAACAGGGTGAAACTGAGAGCTGGGCTGAAGCGATTCGCGGCGCGGGGCGGGTATTCCTGTCGCCCGTCTTCCAGCGAATCGCCCCGCTCGTGGTGATCAGCCAGGCGACCTTCCTGGCCTATCACGGGCTTTGGGCCGCGATCTGGATGCGTGACGTCGCCGATGTGCCTGCCGCAAACGTCGCGGCGATCCTCGGCATTGCCACCACCGGCATCATTTTCGGATCGCTGGGGACGGGGTTGATCGCAGACCGGCTGCGCCAGCGTGGTGTGCCGGTCCTGCGCACGGCGCTCGGCTTCTCTCTCGCCTTCGTCGCCGTGCAGGCGGCCCTGGTCTTCGGATTGCCGGTTCCCGGGACCGCCCTATGGACGGCCTTTGCATTCTTCGGCCTGAGCAGCATGCTCTATTTCGCCGTGCTCAATGCGGCCTTCCCGCCCGAACTGGGCGGAAGGGTCTCGACGGCGGTCAACATGCTGGTCTTTTCCAGCGCCTTCCTGCTGCAATGGCTCGTCGGCGTTCTGCTCGATCCATGGGAAGGGGCGGATCGTGTCCTCGCCCACCGGGTGATCTTCGGCACGCTCGCCGGGCTGCAGCTCGCCGCGATCTTCATCCTCCCCCGCCATGTGACAACGCGAGACGATCCGCATGCGGCAGTAACGAAAAGCTGACCTCGTCATGACGTGCGCGCCAGATCTCCCTCCGCTCAGGTGAGGGATTAAAGGTGGGGCGCCCACGCGTGCAAAAGCATTGCCGCCGAATCATCCTCATCGCGCCCTTCCCACACGCGGTGTCGTATCGGGTAGCGGGCAAGCCGCCCATGCCGGACGAGCAAGGTCGCTGTCGGACCGAATCAGCTGCACGCATCGCCTCAATTCCTTGCATGCCCTGGTTTGTGCAGTGGCTGACATAACGCCGACACGAGCCTGCGAAGAGCATGATATGGCGCCTGATACCCCGCAAAACGCTTGCATTCCTTACCAGGATATTAATTTCGGCCCTCCCGGAGTGGCGCTTATGCAACACCGGTTCCGGAAGGCACAGCCGTGACGGGAAGGTGGCGGAAATGGGCTTGATCTGCGCGGCTCGGTCTCGCAATAGTCACAACGCGACGGGGGGTCCCCGGTCGTGACGCGCCACCGCAGTATCCGCGAGTTCGGAACCGGTGGCGGGTTTAGCGGGGAAAAGGGAAAGCTTTCGGGTCTCGACGAGGTTCAAGGCGCAATACCCGGCCCCCCAGGGTCTCGAAACTTTGGAGGTCAGATATGAAGCTCGTCAAGAGCCTTCTCCTCGGATCCGCCGCCGGCATTGTCGCGGTTGGTTCTGCAGTTGCCGCCGACTTGCCCGTGCGCAAGGCGGCCCCGGTCGACTACGTGCAGGTTTGCTCGCAGTTCGGCACCGGTTACTTCTTCATCCCCGGCACGGACACCTGCCTGCGCATTGGCGGTCATGTCCGTTGGACGGGCACGTTTAGCGAGAACAAGTGGACGACCGGTGTGACCGCTGCGTCGGGCTTTGCGCTGGATCCTGCCGGTGGTCAGCCTACTGCTGGCGGAGCTACGCTCGGCCGTGGAAGCAACGCGTTCACCATGGGTACCAACCGTGAGATCGGCATCACTGCGCTGACGGCTACGGAATTCGGTACGCTGGAGTCGATGATTCGTCTCACGAACGAGTCTGCTGACCGTGCGTATGTCGATTTCGCTGGCTTCCGCGCCGGTCTGTTCCCGACCGTCTTCAGCGCCGGTGGTTCAGCGGCATTTACTGGCGGCACGGGCCTGCGTGGCGCAACCGCTGTGAACCAGCTCACCTACACGGCTGATCTCGGTGCCGCTTCCGTGACGCTTGGTATATCTAATCCGAACGCTGATGCGACTGGAATCGCGAACGCTCGTACCCCGCGCCTTCCGTTCGGTGCCACTGCTACCGGTGTCTATGGTGCTGGCGCAACGCCTGGGCCTGCAGTGCCCGTCGCTGGTCGCATGCCCGATATCGTCGGTAATGTGAAGGCGAGTTTCGGCGATGTCGATCTCCACCTCGGTGGTGCTCTGACCCAGCTCCGCACGACGGCGCAGAACAATACCGGTTTCATCGGAAGCACGTATGGTTGGGCTCTCCAGGGTCGCGCCGATGTCGGGCTTGGTACCATTTCGCCTAGCACCAGCCTCACCCTCGTGGGTACCTACACCGATGGTGCTCTGTGGTACCTCAACGCGCCGGATGGGCGTGGTCTTGGTCGCTATCAGCTTTCTTATGCTGATGCCTATGTGGTCAACGGTGGCCTCAGCACCACGACTGGTTGGAGCATCTACGGCGCTCTGAACCACGGCTGGGCTCCGAATGTCAGCCAGACCGTCTATGGTGTCTATGGCGAGATCAACGTGCCGGCTGCTGCACGTCGTACCTTCAACGCCGGTCAAACGCCGTTTAATCTCGTCACCGATCCGAACAACTCCTCGTTCTGGCAGCTCGGTTCGAAGATCGAATGGAACCCGGTTGCGAACCTGATGGTGGGTCTCGACGTCAACTACACGGCCGTTCAAGCGCAGAACCGCGTTCTCGTTGCGGGTACCGAGGGTGCCAACAATGCGATCTATCAGCGTAACTCGGATGCTTGGGCCGCCCAGCTCCGCATCCAGCGTAACTTCTGATCCTTCTTGAAGGATTGGTATCGGAAAGCCCCGCCTCGTGCGGGGCTTTCTTTTTGTGTTGAGGCCACTTCAGACGAGGGCGTGGTGCCACCCCACATTTAATCCTCCCCTTAGGGGAGGAAGACGGGTCGCGCCCTGAATGGAGGGGCGTCCCTCCCCGACGGGGAGGGAAACCGAGCGCTTCATGAAGCGCGCTTCGCCGGCAAACGAATGGCTCCGCGTCCAGTGGGGTTGCATTCGCTGTCCGATCGGCTATTGCCGTTTGCGGATAACGCTTTCGCGCTTTCCGACGCTTTCTGTGGCAAGGGGTAGATCATGCGCATCACGATGATCGGTTCGGGATATGTCGGGCTCGTTTCCGGGGCCTGTTTTGCCGATTTCGGGCATGAAGTCGTCTGCATCGACAAGGATGAGCGCAAGATCGCCATGCTGCGCGAAGGCGAAATGCCGATCTACGAGCCCGGCCTCGCGGAACTCGTCGCGCGCAATGTCGATCAGAAGCGGCTCTCCTTCTCAACCGATCTCGCCCCGGCAGTAGCGGAGGCAGAAGCCGTCTTCATCGGCGTCGGCACGCCCTCGCGCCGAGGCGACGGCCATGCCGATCTCTCCTACGTCTACGCCGCCGCCCGGGAAATCGCCCGCGCGCTGGACGGCTTCACCGTGATCGTGACGAAATCCACCGTCCCCGTGGGCACCGGCGACGAGGTCGAGCGCATCATCCGCGAAGAGCGCCCCGATGCGGATTTTGCGGTGGTCTCAAACCCCGAATTCCTGCGCGAAGGCGCCGCGATCGGCGATTTCAAGCGCCCTGACCGCATCGTCATCGGCATCGAGGATGAGCGCGCCCGCGAGCCGATGATCCAGGCCTATCGCCCGCTCCATCTCAACCATTCGCCCATCCTCTTCACCGGGCGACGCACCGCCGAGCTCACGAAATATGCCGGCAATGCCTTTCTCGCCACCAAGATCACCTTCATCAACGAGATCGCGGATCTGTGCGAGAAGGTCGGCGCGAATGTCCAGGACGTCGCCCGCGGCATCGGCCTCGACAACCGCATCGGCTCGAAGTTCCTGCATGCCGGCCCCGGTTTCGGCGGCTCCTGCTTCCCCAAGGATACGCTGGCCCTGATCAAGACGGCGCAGGACCAGGATTCGCCCGTGCGCATCGTCGAGACGGTCGCTGCGGTCAACGATACGCGCAAGCGCGCCATGGGCCGCAAGGTGGTCAAGGCCTGCGGCGGAGACGTTTACGGCAAGCGCATCGCCATTCTCGGCCTGACCTTCAAGCCCAATACCGACGACATGCGCGATTCGCCCGCCATCGCCATCATCCGCACGCTGCAGGATATGGGCGCGCGCGTTTCCGCCTATGATCCGGAGGGGATGGAGCAGGCGCGGCTGGTGCTCGACGATGTCGCTTACGCCGAGGATCCCTATTCCTGCGTCGAGGGCACCGATGCGCTCGTCATCGTCACCGAGTGGGACGCCTTCCGCGCCCTCGATCTCGGGCGCATGAAGGCGCTGATGAACGCGCCGGTGCTGGTCGATCTGCGCAATATCTACCGTGCCGACGACGTCACGGCGCTGGGTTTCGCCTATACCAGCGTCGGGCGCTGAGCCGGCACCGACCGGCGCTTGCCGGATCACACTTGCCGGACACACTTGCGGGATGGCGAATCGGCACCCGCGCACTCGACGGATTGTCTGCGACATTGTATACAAAGCCCTGATTTAAGATGACGCTGATGAGATCTGGCGTCGATCGCTGAGGCAGGGAGGGCCCCATGACCGAAGTCACGCTCGTCGAGGTCGCCCCGCGCGACGGCATCCAGAACGAAACGACGATCCTCGATCTCGCGACGAAGCAGGCCCTGATCGGCAGGCTCGTGGCCGCCGGCCTGCGCCGCATCGAGGTGACGAGCTTCGTCAATCCCAAACGCGTGCCGCAGATGGCCGGCGCCGCCGATCTCGTCGCGGCCCTGCGTGCCGATCCCGCCATCACCGCCGCGAGGCCCTCGCTTTCGGCGCTCGCGCTGAACCTGCGCGGCGCCCGCGAGGCCATCGCCGCCGGCGTGGACGAGGTAACCTACGTGGTCGTCGCCAGCGAGACCTTCAACCAGCGCAACCAGGGTGCCCCGATCGCCGAGACACTGGCGCAATGGCGCGATGTCCGCGCCGCCGCCCGCGAGGCCGGCTGCATGACGAGCCTCACCATTGCCGCCGCTTTCGGCTGCCCCTTCGAGGGCGAGGTCGATCCCGACCGCCCGGCTGCCATCGCCGCCGCACTCGCAGCGGCAGACGCCCTGCCCGACGAGATCGCGCTGGCCGATACGATCGGCGTCGCCGCTCCCGGCGACGTGACCACCCGTTTCGCCATGCTGCGCGAGGCCGCGCCGGGCCTGCCCCTGCGCGCGCATTTCCACAATACCCGTAATACCGGCCTCGCCAATGCCGCGACCGCGATCGCATCCGGCGTCACCGCGCTCGATGCCTCCGTCGGCGGTTTCGGCGGTTGCCCCTTCGCACCGGCGGCGACCGGCAACGTGCCGAGCGAGGATCTCACCTACATGCTCCAGCGCATGGGGCATCTGGGCGCCATCGATCTCGATGCGCTGATCTCCACCGGGAACTGGCTCGGCGAACGTCTCGGCAAGCAGCCTCCCGCCCTGCTCGGACGCGCCGGCACCTTTCCCGGCGAGCTCGGCAAGGCCGCCTGATCGGAGCGCAAATTGGATACAATCCCGACAAACTCTGACAACGGAGCCCGATCATGAACGAGAGCCGTGAGCGCAATTATGCCGGCGTTTTCGACAACCGCCTCGGCTTCGGCGACAGCCCGGCCCTGATCGTGATCGATTTCCTGCGGGGCTACACCACCCCCGGTGCGCCGCTCTTTGCCGAAGGCGTCGTGCGCGCCGTCGACGAGAGCGTCGCGCTGATCGCCGCTGCGCGCGTGGCCGGGATTCCGGTGATCCATACTCGCGTCCTGTTTCATGCTTCCGGCCTCGATGGCGGCCTGTTCGCGCGCAAGGTCCCGGTCCTGCGCAGCCTCGTCGCGGGGGAGCCGCTGGCGGAATTCGATCCGCGCGTTGCGCCCCAGGAAAACGAGCTCGTCATCGTCAAGAACTATGCGAGCGCCTTTTTCGGCACGAGTCTCGCCGCGACGCTCACGGCGGCGGGCATCGACACCGCCATACTGATCGGCTGCTCGACCAGCGGCTGCATCCGCGCCACCGCGATCGATGCGATCCAGCACGGTTTTCGCCCGATCGTGCCGCGCGAATGCGTCGGTGATCGCCATGACGGCCCGCACGAGGCCAATCTGTTCGACATCAACGCCAAATACGGCGATGTGGTTACGAAGGCAGAGACGCTTTCCTATCTCGCGCAGCGCATCTGAATTCCTGGGCGAACCAGGTCGGGGATCACCGTCGTGGTGCTCAGCCGGTGTCGGCGGCGAGGGCGGCAGCGAGGGTGGCTTGCGGGTCTCGCGCGGTTTCGGCCGCGTCACGTCCGACCAGATCGGTGATGGCGCGCGCGCCCGTCTGTTCCAGATGCGCCACGATACCCTGCTTGATCGCAGGGATGAGGCCCGGGCCGTGATAGACCAGCGCCGAATAGAGTTGCAGCAGGCTCGCCCCGGCACGGAGCTTGGCGATTGCGGTTGCGGGCGAATCGATCCCCCCGACGCCGATCAGCGGGATGCGTCCCTCGATCCGCAGGGCGGTCTGGGCCAGCACCTGTGTCGAGCGCAGGAAGAGCGGGCGTCCGGAGAGGCCGCCTGCCTCGCGCGCCACGGTGCTCTCCAGCAGATCCGCCGGGCGCGTGATCGTGGTGTTGGAGACGATCATGCCGTCGACGCCTCGCGCCAGGGCGGTGGCGACGATCCCGTCGAGATCGGCCTGCTCCAGATCGGGGGCGATCTTGATGAGCAGCGCCGTATGGCTGCCGATTGCCGCATCGGCCTCATCGCGGGCTGCGACGCAGCGGGCCAGCAACTCGTCGAGGAAAGCCTCGCCCTGGAGATCGCGCAGGCCGGGCGTGTTGGGCGAGGAGATATTGATGGTGAGAAACTGCGCCAGGCCGCACAGGCGCGTCACCAGCATCACGTAATCGGCGATGCGGTCATGCGCATCCTTGTTGGCGCCGAGGTTGACGCCGACGATCCCGGGGCGCCCGCGTCGCCGGCGCAACCGCGCTGCGACCTCCGCGAGCCCCTCGCTGTTGAGACCGAGGCGGTTGATCACGGCCCCGTCACGCGGCAATCGGAAGACGCGCGGGCGCGGATTCCCCGGCTGCGGCAGGGGCGTCACGCCACCGCATTCGACGAAGCCGAAACCGAATCCGAGCAACTGATCGGGGACGTTGCACTGCTTGTCGTAGCCGGCGGCGAGGCCGAGCGGGTTCAAAAAATCGAGACCGAATGCGGAAACGCGCAGAAGCGGATCATCGTCCGGCGGCTTGCGCGGAGGCAGAGCCGAGAGCGCCTGAATGGAGATCTGATGCGCCGTTTCCGGATCGAGCGCGTGCAGCGCCGGACGGGCCAGTGAGAACAGCGCCCCGATCACGCAAGCCCCTCCGGAAAGACGTGCTTCCCGTCGTCATCGAGGGGCAGAGGCATGATGGCGCGCACGGCGGTGAGCGGCATCGGCGCATAGAGATGGGGAAACAGGTCGCCGCCGCGCGACGGCTCGTATTTCAGCGCCGCGCCGAGAGCAGGGCCGTCCACGGCGATCAGCAGCAGATCCTTCTGGCCGGCGAAATGCTTCGCCGCCGTCTCGCGCAATTGAGCGCCCGTCGAGAAATGGATGAAACCGTCCTCGATGTCGATCGGGGCGCCGTCGAACCGTCCCTGCGCCTCGGCCTCTTCCCAAAGCGCGCGGGGGGCGATCTTCCAGACGAGATCGGGATCCTGCGGATCGGTAAGGTCGTCCTGCCGGTGCATGCTTGTCTCCGATCGCCGTTGCGCGCCGTCGCCCGGGATCAGGCTTATAGGGAGACGCATTGATGCATGCAAGCGACCTCGCTCGCAAACCGCGTCAGTGAATGGGCTTTCGTCACAGCCCCGGGTGGCGGAGAACTGCTCGTGTGCGGAAAATTGTCACAGGCATCCAGGGAAAGCGTTTGCGCAGGGATAGGCGCGATGGTATATTTCCTATTATAAGGTCATATTCATAATGTTGCTTTGCGCGTTTCGCGAGGCGACCTCTCCAGTGCCGGAGCAAAAGCATGCTGACTCACGCACAGATCTGGGCCGCGATCGACCGCCTCGCCGAGCAGAACGGTCTGTCCGCCTCCGGGCTCGCCCGCCGGGCCGGGCTGGATGCGACGAGCTTCAACAAGTCGAAACGCATAGGTTCCGACGGGCGCGAGCGCTGGCCGTCGAGCGAATCCATCGCCAAGATTCTCGCTGCGACGGATACGGATATTCGCGGTTTCGTCGATCTCGTCGATCCCGGCGCGCCTCCGCCACGCATGTCGGTGCCATTGGTCGGTTGGGCTCAAGCGGGTTCGGGTGGTCTTTTTACCGAAGACGGTATGCCGGCTGGTTCGGGCTGGGAGGAAATCGCCTTTCCCGATGCCGGGCCCGACAAGCTTTTTGCCGTCGAAGTCTCCGGTGACTCGATAGAGCCGCTCTACCGCGACGGCGACATTCTGATCGTCTCCCCCGATGCGGGCATACGCAGGGGGGATAGGGTCGTGGTCCGATTGCATAACGGTGAGGTTATGGCAAAGGAGCTGGAGCGCCAGACGTTGCGCAACGTGGAGCTGCGATCACTCAATTCTGCGCATGCTAATCGTACGATTCCGGTCGCTGAAGTGGCGTGGATGGCGCGTATTATGTGGGTAAGGCAGTAATTTACCATCATCTAATGCAAATTTATTATATTTAATGAATTTTTATTATTTTCGTTTGACTCCTCATGGGTCCTCGGCGATTGTACGGAAATTCGGATTGCCCAAGAGGACGAGCCATGATCGACGCGAAATCGAATACCTCGGGAGAGATGCTGACCACCGGTGATGCCGTCGCCGACAGCCCCAATCTCGCAACTTTCATTGCCGCGCTGACCGATTGTTTTGATATTCCGGTCGAGCAGATCGAGACCGCGCTGCTGTGCTGCTCTGCGGACAAGCTTGCGAGCTTTCTGGCCGGTAATCATGATAGCGCGGTGAAGCTGCGCAAGCTCTTGCAGCTTGATCCGGCGCGCATCGACGCCGCCGAACTCGCCGTCGCCCTGTCCCAGCCTCCAGGGCATGTCTGCCGGGCGGTGTTCGAGACGCTCGACAGGATGGCCCGCATCGCGATCGACCCGGAGACGGTGCTGGTGACGCGCATGCGCCATACCAAGCAATGTATCCTCGCGGCCTGGAACCGCGCCATCGATCTGGTCGCCCCGGCGGGTTATATCTCGCAGGAAGAGGCCTATGATCTCGGGATCGGTTCGCAGGTGTTCGCGGCAATGGCCGCGCGTTACGGCAAGACCGATATCGAGGCTCTGAGCCATGGTGAATTTCTGTCGCTGGCTCCAAGGCTGATCGAATTCTGGCCTGTCAGCGAGGATGGCCTGAAGGCCCTAACCGACATGCTCTACGAGCTCGAGGACGTGATCGAGCTCCACAACGACGCGCAATTCATGGCGATTATGCGCGATACGGCGGAGTGAGCGCATAGGTTCGCTCACTTTCGATAACCTCAGGCGGCGCTGGCCGAATCCGGCGCTGCGCCGACCTTCGCCGCGGTAATCACCGCCTGGGTGCGACTGTCGACCCCGAGCTTCTGCAGGATCGCCGAGACATGCGCCTTCACAGTCGCCTCGGACACGTTGAGCTCAAAGGCGATCTGCTTGTTCAATAGGCCCTCCGACAGCATCATCAGCACGCGAACCTGCTGTGGGGTGAGGCTGGCGAGGCGCCGGGCAATGGCGTCGGTCGCATCATCCTGGCCCGCCTCCGGTAGATCCGGATCGATCCAGGTTTCCCCGCTCAGGATCGTCGTTACGGCTTCGGCGATGCGCGCGCTATCGGCGGATTTCGGGATGAAGCCGGCGGCGCCGAACGACATTGCGCGGTGGACATTCGCCGCATCCTCGCTCGCCGAGACGATTGCCACGGGTATCGTGGGATGCTGCGCGCGCAGATAGATCAGCCCTGAAAAGCCCTGGGCACCGGGCATGGCGAGATCAAGCAGGACCAGATCGACCTCGTCATCCGCGCGCAGGGTTGCGATCAGCCCGTCGAGGTCGCCGGTTTCGCGTATCCGTACCTGCGGCAGGGCAACGCCAAGTGCCTGACGCAGGGCGCCACGAAACAGCGGATGATCGTCCGCAATGATGATGGTCGTGTCGCCATCCAAAGCCGTTCCCCCCGGAAAATTGTTATTGTCGGGTCGCTGCGCATTCTCTGCGTTTTCGCATGAAATGCAACTTTGGTGTGAGAAACGATTCTATTGCAATGCAGCAAATCTCTCGTGCCGGGCTATTGCCAAGAACCGAACATTAACGCTTTGACTTGATGGTGGGAGCCTCCCGATCGATTCATGCCGGAATCAGAACCTTGCCCGATCACGCCCATATCTGCCGCGCCTGCCGCGACGGGACTGCATTCGAAACGCCGTTCTCGATGGCGTTCCAGCCGATCATCGACCGTGATCGCAATGCAGTCTTCGCCTATGAAGCGCTGGTGCGCGGCCCGGCCGGCGAGGGTGCCGGCAGCGTGCTCGGCACGGTCGACGACAAGAACCGCTATGCTTTCGACCAGGCGGCACGGGTGCGCGCGATCGAGCTCGCAGCGCAACTCGACCTGCCGCGCAAGGCCGAGAATGTCTCGATCAACTTTCTGCCCAATGCCGTCTATACGCCTGAAGCCTGCATCCGCACCACGCTGGAAACCGCGAACCGGGTGAATTTTCCCATCGACGCGATCATCTTCGAACTGACCGAGGGCGAGGCGGTCGCCGATGCGGCGCATCTGACCCGTATCGTCGAGAGCTATCGCAAGATGGGCTTCAAGACCGCGATCGACGATTTCGGCGCCGGTTACTCCGGATTGAACCTGTTGGCGCGATCCCAGCCCGATATCGTCAAACTCGACATGGAACTCGTGCGCGACCTCGACACGATCCACACCAAACGCGTCATCGTCGCCGGCATCGTGCGGATCTGCGAGGAACTCGGTATCACCGTGATCGGCGAGGGTATCGAGACGGCAGGCGAAAGCGCGGCGCTGCAGGATCTGGGCGTCAGCCTGCAGCAGGGCTACTTCTTCGCCCGACCCGGCTTCGAGGCATTGCCCGATCCGGTCTTCGCAGCGGAAGCAGCCTGCGCCTGACGCGTG
>JAFIEI010000096.1 GCA_020832565.1 Salinarimonas sp.
ACGTGCCCCCCATTCGCGCAGTTATCCCGCGCAGCAGGAGAGCGTTGCCACGTCTCTATCGAAGGTCTGCGCGGCCAGCTTCAACCCTTCAACCGTGGTGAGGTAGGGGAAGATCGTCTCGGCCAGCGCCTTTGTTGTCATGCCGAATTTCAGCGCCATGGCGAGGGTCTGCACCGAGTCCGCGCCTTCGGGCGCCAAGATCACACCGCCCAGCAACCGGTCGGTCCTGGCATCCGCCACCAGCTTGATCAGCCCGCGCGTGTCGCGGGCGGCGAGTGCGCGGGGCACGTGCTCGAGGGTGAGCACGCTGGTTTTCACTTCAAGGCCCGTATCGCGCGCCGCAGCCTCGGTCAGGCCGACACCCGCCACTTGCGGATCGCTGAACACGACCCATGGCATCGCGGCATTGTCGTAGCGTTCCGCCCCGCCCAGTACGGCGTTGCGCGCCGCCAGTTTCGCCCCATAGGCCGCCATGTAGACGAACTGGTCGCGGTCGGTCACGTCGCCCGCGGCATAAGTGCCAGCACGTGTGGTCTGCATGTCGTCACTCACCCTGATCGCGCCGCGTGCGTCGGTCTCGATGCCCGTTTTAGCAAGCCCGAGCCCCTCTGTATTGGGGGTTCGCCCTGTCGTCAGGACAAGGAAATCGGCAACCAGATCCCGTGCAGATCCATCCTGCGAGACGGTCAGGACGGCGTCAGGGCCGTTGCGACGCGCAGCCTCGTAGCGCACGCCTTCGATCAGCGTGATGCCCTCGGCGCGCAGCGCTTTTGCCAGCGCCGATGAGACTTCGGGCTCGGTGCGCGGCAGGAGGCGCGAGCGACAGACGACGCTCACAGCCACCCCCATCCGCGCCATCATCTGCGCCAGCTCCACGCCGATATAGCCGCCACCGACGAAGGTCAGGCTCTTCGGCAGCCGGTCCAGTTCCAGCAGCGAGGTACTGTCGAGCGTGGGCACATCGTCGAGACCCGGGATATCCGGCATCGCGGGTCGCGCTCCGGTGGCGATGATCACCTTCGGCGCCGCGACCAGCCTCCCGCCAACTTCGACGCCGCCGGAGACGAGTCGCGCCGGTCCGTCGTCGATATAGGTGATCCCCTCATGAACGGGCAGCAGGTCGGCATATTTTTTCTGCCTCAGTGCAGCCACGAGATCGTCCTTGGCAGCCACCAGTGCCGCCCAGTCAGTCACCGCCGCCTCTCCCGCAAGCCCCGGGAACCGCTGTGCGGCGCGTGCCGCGTGGAGCGCCTCTGCGGCGCGGATCATGGTCTTCGAGGGTACGCAGCCGACGTTCACGCAGGTTCCACCTATGGTGCCGTGGCCGATCAGCGCGACGCGGGCCCCGCCTTCGGCCGCGGTGATCGCTGCGGAAAACCCGGCAGAGCCTGCACCGATCAGCGCGAAGTCGAATCCGTCTTGCGGAGCGGGGGAATCATTCGTCATCCATGGTCCATTCAGAAACGGGCAAGCGCCGCTGCCGACGCCATACGGAATAAGCGGTCAGGCCGACAAAGAAGGCGAGGCCGGGAAGCAGCACGTAATCGATCCAGCCCAGCGCTGCGGATAATCCCAAGACCCCCAGGAGCACCACGAGAACAGGCCTGAAGCAGCACAGCGCCAGGATCATCGTGCCGACGATGCCAGTGGCGACCAGCCTTCCATCGCGTTTGCTTCCCTCGCTCCCAAGGCTCATCCTCCGCACCTCTCGAATCATTGCAAGACTCCATGTACGGTCTGTAGCGGCTACAGGCTCAAGGGGATTTTCAACATGTCCAATAACGGCGCCGAGAGCGGGCTCATGCGCGGCGAACTGGCGCGCTCGACGGGGTGCAACGTCGAGACGATCCGCTATTATGAGAAGATCGGTTTACTGCCCGCCCCGCCCCGCCCCGCACGGCAGCAGGATATCGCATCTATGCGCCGGCACACGCGGCGCGCTTGCGATTCGTCATGCGGGCGCGGGAACTTGGCTTCAGCCTCGACGACATCCGCGGTCTCCTCGGGCTTGAAGACGGCACGGCACCTGATTGCGCCGCGGTCAGGGATCGGACCGAACGGCACCTGGCCGATGTGCGGGCCCGGATCGCCGACCTGAAGCGAATCGAGGTGGTTCTGGCAAGAACGGCGGCCCTTTGCTCCGGCGCGCAGGTGCCGGAATGCCCCGTGCTCGAGGCGCTGGCCGCCCTGTGAAACATGCCGGAGTTCATCCAACCAAGCGAAAGATTCTTTACGTTATCGTTGTCCGAAGACAGCCGCTGAACTATTGCCGATCATCAGTCGCATCAGTCTCGGGGGCCGCGGTCGAGGGGGTCAGGAGGCGTGCGATCCAGCAAGTCTCGTGAAACCGATGGCACACCGTTACGAATGCGATTGTCAGCGGCACACCAATGAACGCTCCCGGAATGCCCCAGACCAAGCCCCAGAAGAAGATGGATGTAATGACCACGAACGGCGACATGACCAAGGCGCGGCCTTCCAAGCGCGGATCGAGGAAGTTGCCGATCGTGAACTGGATGAGGGCCATGCCAGCCAGAACCAGGATGGGCATCTGCCAAGTGTCGAACTGCACGAAGGCAAAGAGCACCGGCGGAATGACGGCCGCGATCGAGCCGATGATCGGAAAGAAGTTCAGCGCGAAAGCGAGCGCACCCCAGACGACGGCCAAGTCGAGGCCGACCAGGAATGCGAACAGCCATGTCAGAAGGCCGGTCAGCACGCTCACGATGCTGCGCACGAGCATGTAGCGTCGGATCTTTCAGCCGATCTCCTTCATGGCCGACAGCAGACGCGCTGCCGCGTCATCGCCGAGCGCGTAGGGAAGCCGACCCCGGACATCGGCGACCTCCAGCAAACCCATCGCCAGGAAGATCACGGTAAGAGCGAGAAACCCGGCGATTGCTTTGATTCTGGTCGCTGCACCCTGCAGTACGCCGAACAACCAAGCGGGACGGAACTGCTCGGCCAGGGCCGGCCCAACGGCTATTCCTTGGCTCTCCAACCACTCTCCCACGGAAAGGTAGGCCTCCTGCATGCGCGGTGCGTAGGGGGCAAGTCCGACGGTGATGACATTGATTCCGTATCCGATGAAGAGGAGCAGGCCGGCCGCCGCCGCAACCAGTAACAGGACCGAGATCAGGACCGCGACCTCTGCCGGCGCGCGCCTCTCGAGCTTGCGGTGCAGCGGCCAGACGAGCGCCATGAGAAACAGCGCGAAGGCCATGGGAACGGCGAGCACCTGCAACCAGTGCAGCGCCGCGACCCCAAGAATGATTGCGATCAGCCAGGAGGCTGTCGGTCGAGGTGACAACTGTGTCTGCATGGCGACGCTTCCTGTGCAGTTAGAGACTCTTAGGTGATCCACGGGCCGTCGGATCGCCCCGCAGCCGGGCAGGCCGCATCAGATGGCTTCCTTCCGCGGACGACGACGGATCGTCGTGAGGAAGGCGACAGCCCGGAGCGCCAGAACCGCGAGAACCAAAAAGGCGAAGGGAAACTGTAATGGGTTCGGGTCGGGTGTGGCTCGATGAAAGCTCAGGAAATGCGCGTAGAGGAAGTAGGCTGTGTGCGCAACGACAAGCGCCCAGAAGACCAGCGCCGTCATTTGGACTGTCTTCCAGGACGTCGAACCGAGGAATCGCACCGCGCGGTCGCTGGATGTGAGCAGCAAGACAAGACCGATGCAGAGTGCGAGGATGCCGATGGCGTTGGCAAGGCCGAAGCCGTGCTGCACCATGACGTATTGCAGATCGATCGGATGAAACTCGAAACCGAACAGGCGGAAGAGGTTCCATTCTACCCAACCGTCAAGAATGATCACCGTGTGCACAGAGGCCAGAACCACCGAGTAGATTCCGAGCTCCCTCCGCCACGGCAGCCATTTCGCACTCGCACGAAAAAGACGGGGCGCGGCACCGAGTGTCATCGTCAAGGCAAGCAGCAGAACCGCCGCATCCCCGAATGCGCGGTTCCATCGATGCATCGGGCTCCACTGACCGTGCACAAGCGAGAAAGCATAGACGAGTGCGGCGGCTGCGATAAGAACGACGACGTGCCGTATGAGCGTTCGCCGTCGGTTCGGGGTCGATCGGGACAGTGCTATGGGTGAGTCTGCGGCAGTTGTCATCGGGAAACCTCGTTCGGGAATTGTGTGTTTCAGGTGTGAAATGAACGCCATCTTCGCCAAATGGCAAAGGACAGGAGAGCGATTCCGCCGGCGGTGACGAAAGGCCGCATCGGATCGAACCAGAGCATCAAGGCTTCGCCGCCGAAGATCAGCATCAGGATCTTGTTGCAGGTTGGGCAGGCAATGCCGAGGAAACCCGCCGTTCCCCCTGCCGTGGCGCGCCGGAGCCCGCAGGCGCTCGGAAGCGCGACGAAGGTTCCGGTAAGGACGGAAAGAAGCACCAGGGCTGGAAACTCCCACGCACCGACAGGCGTCATCCGGACGAAGAACGGGTTGGCCCAGACAGCGGATACCGTGCCCAGTGCTGCGAACGCGAGAAGCGCCGCCATCCAGCCCCGCAGGAATGGATGCATTTCTCTGGGCCAAGTCCAGATCGAGCGTTCATCTGACATTGCATCTCCTTACCGAGCGGTATGGTCCAGTTCGACGGCTTCGCCATCAAAGACGATCTGGAAGCGCCATCGCCCGCTCATGGGAAAACTGCCCGTTCCCTTCCAGGTGCCGTCTGAACGGCGGAACATGGGCACCGACCTGCGCCCCATGTCGTGGCCGACCATGGTCATCGATACATTCGGTTGAATGAGCGTCGCATCGTTGCTGCCGTCCTCGCTTTCGAACCTCGTGGTGATTTCGAAGGCACGTGCCTGTCCATCCTCCACCGCGACCATGAGGCGACCGCCAGCAACATCCCTGGAAATGAATGCCTGCGCAGCATTCGAGGAGGCGAGGTGGTTCCGATCGCCAGACAGACCGAAGATCAGGAATGCCCCAACGGTCACCGCGACAAGCACGAACGGAATTGCAATCACCCCTGCACGAAACGCCCGCATGGCCTTACAGCACCACTACCTGGGTCCCGATGCGGGCCAGATCGTAAAGCTGTTCGACATGGTGATTGAACAGGCCGAAGCATCCGTTCGAAGCCCGGCGCCCGATCTTGGCGGGATTGTCGATCCCGTGAATCCGGTAGTATTGCCAGGACAGGTTCAGTGCGCGCGTCCCCAGCGGGTTGTCAGGTCCCGGGTGCACGACTGCCGGCAGCGTCGGGTCGCGTTCGCGCATGCTCGGGGTCGGAATCCAGGTCGGGTTCAGGCGTTTCAGCACGATTTCGGTGCGCCCGCGGCGCGTGAACTCCTCGGTCATCGGCACCGAGCAGGGGTAAACCAGATACGTGCTCTCGTCCTCGGACCAGAAATGGACGGCGCGCGATGCGCTGTCGCAGACGATTGCGCCATGCCGCAGGCTGTCGAAATGATCCCGCCACTGCACGGTCCTGAAGCCCATGGTGTTGCGGCGAACACGTGGGTTGCTGTCGCTTTCGATTTCGCCGACGAAGCCTTGAGCGAGAGAGGCGCTCGCGCTCAGCGAAACAAGGCCGCCTCCTGCCAGTGTCAGCATGTGGCGCCGGTTAAACATGATTTTCCTCATTCTGTTTCTCCTTCGCGGTTTTGCGGTTGGTTGTTCGATCAGGTTTCGGTTTCCGTGTCACTCAATCCCGTTCGCGCGTTGAAGCGCGCGGACATAGGCGATGATGGTGTTCACTTCTGCACGCGTGACGCCTTCGATCGGGGGCATGTTGCCGAACCGCCAGTGATGCGCGCGAACACCGTTCTGAACGGCAATGTGGAAGGCCTCATCGGAGTGATGCCCGGGTTGATAGATGCGGTGCACCAGCGGAGGGGCGACACCGTCCCGACCCGCGGCACTCGTTCCATGGCACGCCGCGCAGAGAGTCGCGAAGGCGCGTTCGCCCATGGCCTCCGTTTCGGAAAGGCTGGCGGGAACGACAACTTCAACCATTGGGGCCGGGGCAAGGTCGG
>JAFIEI010000006.1 GCA_020832565.1 Salinarimonas sp.
TCGTGCCGATGTTGCAGTGCGGCTTGTTGCGTTCAAACTTTTCCTTGGCCATGGCTTTGTCCCTGACGCCTGAATTCGAGTTCGGGTGGCGATAACTGCCGGCGGCGTAGACACGGCTGCGCCTGTGCGCGCCCGCATAAAGCGCTTTGGCTTGCGCTTCAAGAGCAAAAACGCCCACAGGCTTTCAAAATCCGTACCGGGAGCGGTAGTGTGCGCCCGATCCGGCAGGGCCCGGAAATGCCAGCAAGGCCGCCTCCGGCCTGCAATGGCGGATCGACGAGAGGTGGTCATGACGATACGCGACAACGATAGTGCGACGAAGCAGGCGCAGGCGCACAGTGCCGATTGTCCGCCCGGCACCGAGCTCTCCGGCCTGCTGGTCGTCACCCTCGAACAGGCCGTGGCCGCCCCCTATGCCTCCAGCCGGCTCGCCGATGCGGGCGCGCGCGTGATCAAGATCGAGCGACCGGAGGGCGATTTCGCCCGCCGCTATGACAAATGCGTCGATGGCGAGAGCGCCTATTTCGTCTGGCTCAACCGGGGCAAGGAATCGATCGCGCTCGACCTGCGCGATGACGCCGACAAGGACGTCTTGGCCGGGATCCTCGCGCAGGCTGACGTGTTCATCCAGAACCTCGCCCCCGGGGCCGTGGCGCGGCTGGGCTTCGACCAGGCGGAATTGCGCGCGCGATATCCCAAGCTGATCACGGTTGCGATTTCCGGCTACGGCGATGAAGGCCCGCTACGCGATCTCAAGGCCTACGACCTGCTGGTGCAGGCCGAAAGCGGCCTTTCCGAGATCACGGGAACTCCGGAGGGCCGGGCGCGCACGGGGGTCTCGGTCTGCGACATCGCCGCCGGCATGACGGCCTATCAGAGCATCCTGCAGGCGCTGATCGCGCGCGGCATCAGCGGGCGCGGGCGCCATATCGCGGTCTCTCTCTATCATGCACTCGCGGACTGGATGAACGTGCCGTATCTGCAATTCGTCTATGGCGGGATGACGCCCCAGCGCTGCGGCCTCAACCATCCCACCATCGCCCCCTATGGCGACTACGCCTGTGCCGACGGCAAATCGGTGCTGTTTTCCATCCAGAACGAGACCGAATGGCGCAATTTCTGCACGCAGGTGCTTGATCGCGCAGATATCGTCACGGATCCGCGCTTCGTCGATAATCCCGCGCGGGTGCGCAACCGCCCGGATCTCGACGCGATCATCACCGAGGTCTTCGCACGCGCGCCGCGCGATACGATGGTCGCCCGGCTGGAGGCCGCACGCATCGCCTATGGGCGCGTCTCGACCCTCGACGATCTGCGCGCCCATCCGCAGAACCGGCATGCTACGGTGGAGACCCCGGTCGGGCCGATCACCATGCTCGCCCCCGGCGCCCTCGCCGACGGGCAGAGCCCGCCCCTGGGGCCGGTTCCCGCCCTCGATGCGCATGGTGCGGCCCTGCGGCGCGAATTCGGCAAATCATGAGCGACAGACAAGCCCTGATCAGCCGAACAGGCCCACATAGAACAGGCGCAACGCCATCAGCGCCAGGATGATCAGGATCAGCCGCTCGAAAGCCTTGCGGCTGAACTTCGTCCCGGCCCAGTGCCCCACCACCATGCCGAGCGCGATCGGCAACAGCGCGAGCCAGCCCTGCAAAAAGCGCTCGAAGGTGAGAATCCCCGTTACGGCGAGAGCGATGGCCTGGGTCCCGGTGAAAGCCAGAAACATCGCCGAAAGGGCGAAGACGAAGGTCTCGCGCGCCAGCCGCATGGCGTGGATGAAGGTCACGGTAACCGGCGCCGCGATACCGGTCGCGCCCTGGAGGATACCGCCGAAGAAGCCGACCACCGGTGACCAGCGCCAGGCGGATTCGTTCGGGATGCGCATCTCCGGGCGGGCCAGTGTCATGGTAATGTAAAGCGCCACCATGATCGCCAGCAGCAGCGACAGCGTGGTCGCCGGCAGTGCCGTCAGCACCCAGGTTCCGACGACGACCCCGATGAAACCCATCGGCAGCAACGCCTTGAGGAAGCCGCTGCCCTCGCGATAGGCGTGGAACTTCCACAATTGCCAGATATTCGTCATCACCAGCGAGACCATCATGATGGCGATGGCGTGCTGCACGCCGAGGAAGGCGGCGAGGACGGGGATCGTGACCAGCGGGAGACCGAGCCCGGTCGCACCCTTGACGAATCCGCCGAGCAGCAGCCCGAGCGTGACCATGACTGCCGATTCGATTCCCACGTCTCCACCCCGTCATCGGCGCCCGCAATGCAGGCAGTGACGCAGCTATGCCCGCAGGCGCGCGCAGGCGCAACGGGCAGACCCGCCATGCGGCCTGCGCTCTCACGCCGAGAGCGTCACATCTCGGCCGGCCGATGAATTTTTTCGCGATCCGGACAGGCGCGGGTTGACACCGGGCGCCGCGCTTTACATAAGACGCCCACACCGACGCGCTGCCCCGGCGGCATCGCGCGGCGGGGGAATGTCCCGAGCGGCAAAGGGGGCTGACTGTAAATCAGCTGGCGTATGCCTTCGTAGGTTCGAGTCCTACTTCCCCCACCACTTCCATCTGACGCGAAATCCAATTGTCGGCGAACGGTTTCGGCGCGCGTTCGGACGCTGCATGTGGCAATGCATACGGATGTCGAAGCGTCTCGTTCGCTCACCCGGTCGGCGGAAATTCATGAAGCGCCGACGGCATGTCGCGCACCTTCGGCTCCGGCGATGTGCGACCGAGAAGCAACACGACCTGTGTGCGGTTGGTGACTTTCAGTTTGCGCATAATCTGCGTCAGATGCATCTTTACCGTGTTGTCCGACAGGCCCAGTTCCCCGGCGATTACCTTGTTGGCCTTGCCTTCGAGCACACCGGCAGCGACTTCGCGTTCGCGCGGAGTGAGTATGTCCCAACCTTCCGCATACGCCACAATCGGCGGCGGCATCGGCTCATCCCGCGTTTCCGCACGCAGCCCACAAGCCGCACCGATCATGAACAGAAGCGCGTCGAGCGACGGCGGCAGCTTGACCGTATCGGCGATTCCGATATTCGCGACACCGTCGAGCATCAGCATGATGATGCGGGTCTCCGGGAAGGCGGCGTGCAGAAACTGCATGCTGTTGTGCGAATCCGAATGGCTCGCATCCACGATAAGAAGGTCGTCAGCGGTCGGCACGAAGGCATCGGCTGCCTCTACCGATGCGGCATGCAGAATGTCGGTCAGTGCGTATTTGCGATTTATTTCGGCCTGGATGCATTCCCGCACGAGCTGAAGCGCACTCACGATGATGAGGCGCCCTGCGAACACGGTCTGCTGTCTGCCAATGGCACTCAAGCTCATCCTACTCATCAGTTCCGTCCGAAAAACCTGTATTCAAAATTGCAGGAAATCCGTGTCGCCAATGGTTTACCGATCGATGATATCAGTCGGAATCGTAAATTAGAAAAGGTCAAAATACGACTCAATTTCTGATATTTGGAGATTATTCAATCCCCGCGATCCTTCGACAATGCAAGAGGCCTGTAATTGTATAAATTCTTCTATACAATTATTCTGCCGACTTCACTCCTCCCTGAATGCCCGAGCCATGCTGTCCTTCACGGGCTGCAGCAGGTATTCGGCGAAGCTGCGCTCCCGCGTCTTGATATAGACCTCCGCCGGCATGCCCGGCGTCGGCGCGAAATCTGCCACCTTTGCCAGCGAGCGTGCATCGAGCCTGATCCGTGCAACGAAGCCGTCCTGCCCGCTCGCCTCGCGTCCCAGCTCCGCCGGCAGGGCGTCCGCTGATACGTAGGTCACGAGCCCCTCCACCATCGGCGTGGTGCGTTTGTTGAGCGCGGTCAGCCGGATCGTGGCGCTTTGCCCGAGGCGGACGCTGTCGATATCCTGCGGTCGGACCCGCGCCTGAATGACGAGATCGGCGTCGAGCGGCACGATTTCCGCGACGGGACTTCCCGCTTCGATGACACCGCCCGGCGTGTGGTAGCGCATCTTGACGACGATCCCGTCCTCCGGGGCGATGATCGCGCTGCGCTCGACCATGTTCGCCGCCGCGCGCCGGCGCTCGCGCACGTCCTTGAGCTCGGCCTTGACCTCCTGCGACTGCTCCACGGCGATCTTCGCCGCAGCATTGTGTACGGAGAGGATCTGCTCGTTGATCCGCGAGATGCGCTCACGGGAATCGCCCATATCCCCCACGAGCCGTCCGACCTCCCCCTCGAGGCCGGCCTGCGCCCGCTGCAGCGCGAGCACTTCCGGACGGCGCACGAAGCCGTCGGCCAGAAGCTTCTCCTTGCCCTCGAGCTCTTCGGCGATGATGGAAATCTGCCGCTCGATCGCAGCCGTCTGCGTCTGCGCGCCGGCGATACGCTCGTTGAGCCCGTCGATACCGGAAGAGAGCGTCGCGATCTCGCTCTCGACATGCCGGCGCCTGGCGTGGAAAGTCTCGTTCTGCGCCGTGATGATCTCGGCGGTATCGGGATCGTGCAGCGCCTCTTCCAGCAGGCTCTCGGGGAAGGTGATCATCGCCGCCCCGGCAATCTCGGCCTCCAGCCGTGCCTCGATCGCCGTCAGCCGGGCGGCGCGCAGATCGAGCCTGCGCAGTTCGGCTGCCGCGGCCGTCTGATCGAGGGTGATGATCTCCTGCCCCTTGCGCACGAGATCCCCTTCCATCACGAGGATCTCGGCGATCACGCCGCCTTCGAGATGCTGGACGATCTTGTTCTGGCCCGAGGCGACGAAATACCCGGTCGAGACGACGGCGCCGGCAATCGGCGCGGCCACGCCCCAGACGCCGAACAGCGCCACGAAGACCGCGATCACCGTGATGCCGTAGAAGATGGCACCGCGCGTGCTGCGGGGAATATCGGCGCTCCACTCGTCATACATGTCTCATTCTCCCGGTTGCGGGCCGCTATCGGGCCGTTTGTCGTCCCTGCCCTGATCACCATTATTGCCGCCATCCGGCTTTGCGGTCGGCGGATTGGGCGCAGGCGGTTTGGCGGTCGAGAGCCGACGCAGGATCTCGTCGCGCGGGCCGAGCGCCTCGACGGCGCCGTTGCGCAGGACGAGAATCTTGTCGACGCTGCGCAGCAGCGCCGGGCGCTGCGTGATCGCCACGACGGTGATGCCGCGCTGCTTGGCGCGTCCGAGCGCGCGGGCGAGCGCCATTTCACCGGGCGTGTCGAGATTGGAATTGGGCTCGTCCAGGATGACGAGACGGGGATTCCCGAAAAAGGCGCGCGCAAGCCCGATGCG
Source organism: Salinarimonas sp. (assembly GCA_020832565.1). Classification (GTDB taxonomy): domain Bacteria; phylum Pseudomonadota; class Alphaproteobacteria; order Rhizobiales; family Beijerinckiaceae; genus Saliniramus. The sequence continues at coordinate 5,256 of JAFIEI010000006.1, forward strand.
CTGCTTCTGCCCGCCGGAGAGCGGCGAACCGTCGATCGAGACCATCGTCTCGTAGCCCTGCGAGAAGCCCGAGATCATCTCGTGCACATCGGCGAGTTCGGCTGCGGCGAAGATCGAGGCATCGTCGGCATCGTCGCGCATCCGCGCAATATTGGCCTTGATGGTGGCGGGAAACAGCTGCACGTCCTGCGGCAGGTAGCCGACGCTCTCGCCGAACTGGCGCGGATCCCAGTTGCGCAGATCCATCGAATCGAGGCGCACCGATCCCGCCGTGGGTGTGATCGCGCCGACGAGCATGCGTCCGAGCGTGGACTTGCCAGCGCCGGAAGATCCCACCACGGCGAGCGTTTCCCCGGGTTCCAGCGAGAAGCTCACACCGTTGAGGATGACCTGCTTGTTGGGCGGCGGCACGTAGAGCACGCGCTCGACATCGAGCCGGCCCTTCGGCTCCGGCAGGCGCAGGCGCGGCTGGTTCAGCGGGGTGGTGTGGAGCAGCGAGCGGATGCGCTGGAAGGCCGAGCGTGCTTGCACCAGATGCCGCCAGCCCTCGATCGTGCCCTCCACCGGGGAGAGCGCCCGCGAGGCGATGATCGAGGCGGCGATCACCATGCCGCCGGTGAGCTGGTCCTGCAGTGCCAGCCAGGCCCCCCAGCCGAGGATCGCGACCTGCGTGCACAGGCGCACGAATTTCGACAGGCCCGTCATGGCGATGTTGCGATCCTGGGCCGAGACCTGGGCGCGCAGGGATTCGGAGGTTTCGCGCCCCCATAAACGCACGCCTTCGGGGATCATGCCCATGGCATTGATCACCTGCGCATTGCGCGCCATCGAATCCGCCTGGAGATTGGCGCGTCCGGCAAAGGCATTGGCACGCGCGAAGCTCAGCGCCGTCAGTTTCTGGTTGAGGCCCGCGACCAGGAGAAGCGCGATGCCGGTCGCGGCGACGATCATGCCGAGATCCGGGTGGATCAGGAAAATCACCAGCAGATAGAGCGGCGCAACCGGCGCATCGAGGATGTTGAGCAGCACGCCGCCGGTGAGGAAGGAACGGATCTGCTGGAGGTCGGGCAGGACCTGGAACTCGCGGATCGACCCTCCCTGCGCCGCCTTCGCCGCCGAGGCGAGGACCGGCGAGCCGAGCCGGCTTTCGAAATCGACGGCCACCCGCATCAGCATGAAGCGGCGGATCATGTCGAGCACGACATGCGCGAGCAGGGCCGCAATGACGATCGCGGTAAGCATGATCAGGGTGTCGGTGCTGCGGCTGGAAAGAACGCGGTCGGAGATCTGAAAGAGGTAGATCGGGATCGACAGGACCAGCACATTGACGAAGAAGGAGAATACCACCACGACCCAGAGATTGCGGCGCACGCCCGCAAGCCCGCGTCCGAGGATGTCGCGGAAATCGCCACCCTCGCGCCGGCTCTCGAGCTTGGGCGTCCCGCCGCCGCCGCCGCCGCCGGTCTGTTTCGGCGGGGGTGGCGCGTCGCCGCCGGAATCGCTGCGCTTGAGCGGCAATTCGCGGATGTTGTCCTGATGACGGCCCGGCGGCACCGGCATTTCGCCGCGCATCTCCTCCCGGGAGACCGGTCCGGACGGCGCTGAATCTTCGTGAGGAGCGGGTTCGGGCAATACCGGCAAGGCACGCGCCGTCGCCGCCCCGTCAGCGAGGGCACGGATCTCGGAAACCCGCAGCCGGATATCCTGCTCCAGGGCGCTCATGACCGCCTCCTGATTGCCCGATCCGCCTGCCGGATCCGGCGCGAAACTGTTGCCGATCCTGTTCATGATGCCCCCCTTTGTTCTGAAACGCCGATCTCCCCGTTCACGCCGCGCTCAGGCCATGACCGACCCGAAAGCGTCTTCGTATTGCATGGCGACGGACGGTGCCGGCGCGGCCTCGTCCTCGCGCACGATCTCTTCGTCCAGGAATGCGATGAATTCGGTGGCGAGCATCTGTGTATCGCCGTGGCTCACCATCGGCTCGCCGCTGTCATAGGCGATATTGGCCTGGAACAGCATGAGATCCTGATAGACCTCGCCGCCGGCATATTGCGCGTGGAAGGCGCCGAAATCGACGATGGTGGCGCTGTTGACCAGCATGTTCCCGCCGGTAACGACCTCGCCCTCCTCCTCCCCCGTCATCACGATGAGATCGCGGTCCGACAGCATGTTCACCTGCCAGATCACCGAGACGTCGTACCAGTCGCCCGTCACCACGAGGATATCGAGCTGCCCGGTCGCGGCGCCGGAGATTTCGGCAAAGGCCTCCATGCCAGGATCCTCGCCGGCGGCGAGCCTGGCAAAGAGCGCGGCGGCATCGGGACTCATCGCCCCCCAATCCTGCTCGCCGCGCTTGTCGATCACCGCCTCGTTGTAGAGTGTATTGGCCTCCGCGCGATGCTCGAGTGCTGCGCCGCCCGGCGGGCCGAACAGGGAGACGATGTCGTCGTCATTGAGAATGTTGATCTGGCCGATGAAATTGAGCGCGTAGTAACTACCCATCACCACGACGAGATCGTAGCTCTTGCCGAGATCGATGAGGCGCGCCGCATTGGCCTGAAGATTGCCGCCGAAACCCATGCTCGACCAGGCATCGGTGCCGCCCCAGGCGACGCGATCCCCGTCATCGGCGAGGTTTTGCTGGAACAGAGTCTTGACGTCGAAGATATCGGTATCGGCGATATCGACATTCACCCGAAGCCCGTTGGCAGATAGCCCCGTCGCGGCAGGCAGCGCCACCGCCGTATGGTTGACGCTTGCGAGATTGGTGATCGTGTCGCCGCTTCCATCATCCGCCATCGCGGATTGGATCGCACCGTTCACCGAGACCATATCGCTGTTGGAATGCACGTTGATCTGCACGATCGCGTCGCGCTGGAACACATCGCCCATGACGGCGAGGGTGCGGGCGGGGATCAGCGCGTCGATCAGCGCGGCCTCGTTCACCAGCACGTTGCCGCCACTCGCCGCAGCCGTGCCGAAAGCATCGGGAGCCGGGCGCGCCATCAGCTGGATCTCCGCACCTGTCTGGCCGCCGGGCTCCATCGCATCGGCAAGCGAGAGCGTCGCAAGTGGTGAGAGCGGAGCGTCATCGGCGTCGATACGCTCCCCGTTGAGGAAAACGCCCTCGCGGGGCTCCAGCTCGACGGCCTCGTCGGCATCATCGGTATCGTCGGCATCATCCGCTTCGGCTTGTTTTCGCGCGTGGAAGGCGGCCTCGGCCTCGGCGACGAGGAAGGCCGGCAAAAGCACGGCTTGCCCCGGCAATGCGCTCGCCCAGCCGGGCATCGTGTCGCTTGCCTCGCCCATCATCTGCGTCAGCGCGCTCGCACCGTCCTGCGAGAACCGCGCATCCGAAAAGAGATCAATGGCAAGCAGGGTGTCGATATCGCTGAGCGCGTTCGACTGATAAAGCTCGATCAGCCGCGTGTCCCCGCCCGAGCCGAAAGTGATCTTGTAGAAGGGCCCGCTCTCGCGTGAGAGCATGGCGAAGGCTGCAGTCGCGCCGCCCTGAATGCTCATCACGAAAGGCATGATCGGGCTGAAGAAGACGGGAAGCGGGACCAGGGCCGAAAAGTCGCGGCCTGCAAACCATTCGCTTGTGAACGGTGTGCCGGGACCGCCCTGGGACAGGTTGAACCGCATCGCGGCGCTGCCCGCTTCAGGGACATCCGGCGCTTCGATCCATTCACCGGGGCGCTCGCTGAAAGCAAGGTCCGGCTCCGGCGGAGCCTCGCCCAGAAAATCCGGGCGCTCGGCATCGACTGTCTTGAAGATCTGCAGATAGCCGGCAAAGTGCCAGATCAGTTCCGTGGTGATTTGCATGGTCATGGGGGCCTCCCGGTCCGGGGGGCATCCCCGCACGCGACCCGCGCGCGAGGATGCAAGTCTCCGTCAGGCCATCGTTACGCGACCAGATCGTCGCCGGCCGTCATCGAGGAATCTCCGCCCACGACCGTGGCGTTCACCGCGTTGAACTGGATGTTGTTGCCCATCGCGATGGAGAGGTTGAAGGCCTCCTGGCTGATGATGGCATCGGCATTACCGATCGCCTGGAACGCCATATCCTCACCGGATTCGACGCCGAAGCCCTCCTTGGCGTAGATACCGAACGCCTCACCGCCATTTGCCTCGGCGTTCTGGCTCCACTCCTTGTTGCTCTGAACCCAGGGGTTCATCAGGGTGTCGTTGTCCATGATCTCGCTGATCTGATTGATCGAAAACGCGAGATTCATGCCGTCGCCCTTGAGCGAGTCCTTGATGGCGCTGATCGCATCGAAGGTTGAATTCTCAACATGGATCATGCCATCCACCAGGCTGTCGGCCGAGTGGTTGAAGCTGTCGGCAATATCGACCTCGATATCGACGTCGGTATTGAACGAGTCGTGTGCATTATTCGACTGGTCGATCTCGTTGAACGAATCTGTCGCGTTGTAAGATTTGTCGTTAAACATATCCTCCAGCGAAACGTCGACCGAGTGGTCCGAATTATCGTTGAACGAATCCGTGACGCTCTTGTCGTTATGCGCATCCTGCAGAATCGTCGACGTGCTGTTGTCGGAATTATCGTTTTGCGAATCCTTCAACTTCGTCGTCGTGCTGTTGTCGGACTTGTCATTGAAAGACTCGTTGATCGAATGATCATCAGCCGACACATCAGTGCTGTTGAACGATCCATTGATCTCCTCGTGATCGAGGTCAAATCCAAGCGCGAAATATTGCGAGTTATCGGAATTGTCCGAATTGTCGTTGAACGACCCCTTCGCCGTATTCGTCGTGGATTTGTCGTTGAAGCTGTCCTCGATATCGACGTCCACATCGGCATTCAATGATTTGTCGACATTCTTGGTTTGATTGATATTGGTGTTTGTCGAGTTGTCATTGAAGCTGTCGTTATAATATTCATTCTCGGATTGGTTGTCGTAGGCATTGTTGGAATTCTTCGCATTGAAGGAATCCACAGCCGTGTTATTGAAGGAATCGTCGATTCCCTGCGGGTTCTTGTGAGAGCTCATGACGTCCATCCCTTATCGGTTACGCTCACGTCAGCCCAAGGAGCCGGGTTGCGCGAACGCGAGACGTCCGCACAAGAAGACATGAGGCAGTTGCTGCGAAAATGCCGGACCAGGACCGGGGGTGGCGCCCAGTCACTGGTCCGGCAGTGACCGGCAAAGGCGCGCGCTCGTTCGAGCACCGAAGGGTTTCGGCGGCCGAGGGGGCGGTGAGCACGCATTTTGCCTGTTGGTCACTGGTGCATTCAGTCTTCCCGATCTGAATGCAGGGGGAGTGTCCCGCTAACAGGGTTAACGATCAATACACCGAATCCGGTAGTATGCGCCGTAATTTTATTTCGAATACACCTAAGTACTTTTACATCACCATTATGATCAAGCGAATCCTGCAATTGAATCAATGACCATACGAATGGTGACGGCACCAAAAACAACGACTGGGCGCAAATCAGTAGCCTGTGTTGTAGTGTTCACAATTAATGATCTAGGTGTTTTTACGCTGATTATCGAAACCGACCAGGCACCATCGAGCCGTGTTTCGTAGAATCGCGCATACCGATTCTGGTAGATTGTTAAAATTCCGTTAACCGCGCAAGTTCGGGCCACCAAATCAAGGACGGGCCCGGCTGCATAAGCGCGCCGTAAGAGCCGTCATGTCGTGGAGGCTGGTTATGGCGTTGGTAAGACAAAACGGTATCGATCTGCGTGCGGGTAACAAGCACGCGGCAAGACAGATCCTGGTGACCGGCGGCGCTGGTTTTCTGGGTTCACATCTGTGTGATCTGCTTCTTCAGCAAGGACACAGCGTCATCAGTCTCGACAATTATTTTACGGGATCGGCACGAAATCTCGAAGAAGCCAGCGAAAATCCGCAATTTCGCGCAATCGAGCACGATATAACCGATCCGATTCCCGAAGACCTGCCGCGCTTCGACGAGATCTACAATCTCGCCTGCCCCGCCTCGCCGGTACATTACCAGATGGATCCGCTCAAGACCGCCCTCACCTCCGCCGGCGGCGTCTGGAACGTGATGGCGCGGGCGCGGCGCGACAATGCCCGGGTATTCCACGCCTCCACCTCGGAGGTCTATGGTGACCCGACCGTCCATCCGCAGCCCGAAGGCTACCACGGCAACGTCAATCCGATCGGGCCGCGCGCCTGTTACGATGAAGGCAAGCGTTTCGCCGAGACGATCCTGAGCGATTTCACCCGCTCTACCGGTCTGCCGGTTCGCATCGCGCGCATCTTCAATACCTACGGGCCACGCATGCACCCCGAAGACGGGCGCGTCGTTTCCAACTTCATCGTCCAGGCCCTGCTCGGGCGCGACCTGACGATCTACGGCTCGGGCCGGCAGACGCGTTCGTTCTGCTTCATGGACGATCTGATCGCCGGTTTCGACGCGCTGATGCATGCGCCCGGCGCCACGGCGGAGCCGGTCAATCTGGGCAATCCGCACGAAATCACAGTGCTCGAACTGGCCGAGATGGTGCTCGACATGGTCGGCGGTCGCTCGCGCATCCTGCGTCTGCCGCTGCCGGTCGACGATCCCCAGCGTCGCCGGCCGGACATCAGCCGCGCCCGCTCGGTCCTCGGCTGGCAACCGCGGGTGCCGCTGGCGGAGGGGCTCGCCGCGACGATCCGGTATTTCGACCGTCGTCTCTCGCAGGAGGATCAGCGCGCGCGCAAGCCACTCGGGGCCGAGGCCACGTCACCGTTCGCCGCAGTGATCTGACATCGCGCGACGCCACCAATTTCAGCGTATCAGGGGGTATTACACCATGGATATCACCATTCTCGGTGCCGGCTATGTGGGGCTTGTCAGCGCCGCGTGCCTTGCGGATCTCGGCCACCACGTCACCTGCATCGACACCAATGCCGCGCGTATCGAAGCGCTGCGCCGGGGCGAGATGCCGATCTACGAGCCGGGGCTCGATGCCATCGTGGCGCGCACCACCGCGAACGGACATCTGCGTTTCGAGACGGATCCCGCCGGGGCGCTCGCACGTGCCGAGGCCGCCTTCATCTGCGTCGGCACGCCACCGCGCCCGGATGACGGCGAGGCCGATCTCGGCTTCGTCTTCTCGGCGGCTCGCGACATTGCCCGTTTCGCCCGCGACCGGATCGTGGTGGTGACGAAATCGACCGTACCCGTCGGAACCGGTGACCTGATCGAGGGCCTGATCCGGCGTATGCGCCCGCAGCTCGATTTCGGCGTCGTCTCGAATCCCGAATTCCTCAAGGAAGGCGCCGCGATCGCGGACTTCATGCAGCCCGACCGGATCGTCGTCGGTGCACAGAGCGCCTGGGCCGGCAACACCGTCGCGGCGATCTACGCGACACTGGCCCGGCGCGGAGCGCCCATTCTGCGCACGCGCAGGCGCTCGGCCGAGGCGATCAAATATGCCGCCAATGCCTTCCTCGCGATCAAGCTGTCCTTCATCAACGAGATCGCCGATTTCTGCGAGGCGTGGGATGCCGATATCGGCGACGTGGCCAGCGGGATCGGCCTCGACCGCCGGATCGGCCCCGATTTCCTGCAACCCGGCCCGGGTTACGGGGGCTCGTGCTTCCCCAAGGATCTGCGCGCCCTCCTGCACAGCGCCCGCGAACGTGCGGTCGGGCTGCGCATGGTCGAGACTGCGAGCGCCGTCAACGAAGCCCGCAAATGGGCGATGGGCCGGCGCGTCAGGGCGGCGATCAACGGTGATATTGCCGAATGCCGGGTCGCGGTTCTGGGGCTGACCTTCAAGGCCGAGACTGACGATATGCGGGAATCGCCGGCACTGGCCATCATCGCGGCATTGCGGCGCGAAGGCGCACAGATCCGGGTCCACGATCCCCGGGGCATGGCCGTGGCGCGCGAGATGATCGAAGGTGTGACCTTCGCGGATGAGGCCAAGGACTGCCTGCGCAATGCCGATATCCTGGTGATCGCCACGGGCTGGCGCGAGTTCGCTGCGCTGGATCCGCGCGAAGTCGCCGGTTTGATGCGCGGGCGTACGGTCTTCGATCTGCGCAACATTCTCGCCCCGGGGGCCTGGCGTGCTGCCGGGTTCGACCTGCGCCGCATCGGTGAAGCCAGACCGCCGGCCACGATCGCCTACACGGCGGATCCCGCGCCCCATGACCGTGCCGCTTCGGCCGATCCGGCCGGGCCCGCCTTCACCCGTTCTCCCGCCCCATCAAACGGCGAGTTCCTGGCGCATGGCCCGGCCATGAAACCGGCCGAGTAAGCGCGAAACCGGCTCCGGGGGCGGGGTCATCGATCGAAAGAGGTGGTGTGTCATGGCAGTATCAGGAACCACGGAAGTGCTTCGCGGCCCAGACGCGGCGCCCGACGATGCTTCTGTTGCGGAAGCACGGCAAACTTACTTTGTGCCCGTCTTCAGCGGCTGGCGCAAAGCGGTCAACTTCACCGGAATCGGCCTGTGGCTCGCGGCACTCGCCTATTTCTGGATCTGGTGGTTCCAACCCGGGCACATGCATACGCCCGGGCGTTGGGCATTGGTCACCGGAATTCTCGGCTGGATAACCCTGATCCCCGGCTACTACATAGCCCTCGTCACCCGAGCCAGTGTCTGCAATGCAGATGCTCAGGAGTTGCCGGACCAGACGCGCGTTGCGATGGTCGTCACCAAGGCGCCCTCGGAACCGTTCCCTGTCGTGCGGCGCACGCTCGAGGGCGCGCTCGCGCAACGTTTTCCCGACGAACGATTTCACTATGATGTCTGGCTGGCCGACGAGGATCCGGACGAAGAGACTCTTGCCTGGTGCTGGCGACACGGTGTGAAGGTCTCCTGCCGCAAGGGCATTACCGAATACCATCGCCCACACTGGCCACGCCGTACGCGTTGCAAGGAAGGTAATCTTGCGTACTTTTATGATACGTATGGCTATGACCGTTACGATTTCGTCGCACAGTTCGACGCCGACCACATCCCACAACCCGATTACCTGATCAACGCACTCGCGCCTTTCACTGATCCATCGGTCGGCTATGTCTCGGCGCCGAGCATCTGCGGCACCAATGCGGACAAGAGCTGGTCGGCAGTCGGGCGACTTCATGCAGAAGCGAGCATGCATGGTTTGCGACAATGCGGAGCCAATGGTGGTCTCGCGCCACTTTGCATTGGATCGCATTTCACTGTGCGCACATCCGCTCTGCGCCAGGTCGGCGGGCTCGGGCCAGAGTTGGCAGAAGATCACTCCACCACACTGATCTTCAACGCTCATGGCTGGCATGGCGTGCACGCCGTGGACGCTATCGCCAACGGGGCCGGGCCCGAGAGCTTTGCAGATCTCGTGGTTCAGGAGTTCCAGTGGTCTCGCAGCCTCGTAACGATCCTCTTGGCATGGTCTCCAAAGCTGGTTCCAAAGGTCAATCTGGGTCAGCGTATCCAGTTTGTGTTTTCACAAATCTGGTACCCAATGCTTGCGATAATAATGGCGCTGGTGATCGTTCTCCCGATTTACGCACTTCTTACGAGAGAGCATCTTGTTAATGTAAATTTTATCGACTATTTTATTCATATACTTCCTCTAGCCATAATATGGACAATACTACCTTATTGGTGGCGTGAGACACGGCTTTTCCGCCCAGAAAAAGCGCCAATATTCTCTTGGGAGGGGGCGGCATTTCAATTTCTTCGCTGGCCTTGGGCGTTACTTGGTTCAATTGCGGCTGTCTATGACTACTTTCGAGGCCGCCCCACGCGTTATCGTGTGACACCAAAAGGCTCAGAAACTGTGCAACACCTACCGTTTCGCGTAATTTTTCCGTATTGCCTCATTGCACTGACTTCAAGCTGGACTGCATTTGCCGTGACAGATCCGGGTAGTGCTGCAGGCTTTTACGTTTTTGCCCTTTTCAATGGTGCAGCCTATACTGTGCTTGTTGTTCTGGTTCTGTGGCGTCATGCATACGAGAACGCCCTGAGCTTTCTGCCACGCGGGCCGGCAGGTATCGTCCTTGCTGCCTGCATCATCGCAATGCTTGCCGGGGTCTATGCCGGCGCCCAGCGTAATGGGGCGCAGGGGCTGCATGCGATCTCCATCGGCATCACCGCTTTCACCCTCACCGAGATCCGCTTCTCGCCTTCTGGTGCCGGGCGGGAGACTGAACCCAGTATTCACTTCAATCCGCGCTGGCGCGGATTTCGGAGCGAATAAGCATTCCTACGCAGGTTTCTTAAGGAGAATTAAGATGAATACCGGTAAAAAATCAGATAATATCATGAGTGGTGGCGCAGAGATCCTGAAAAGCCGAGGGGGCTATAAAGGAGAATGCGCGATGTCCGGCTCAGTCAAGCAACCGACACGCAGAGGATTACTGCGTGGCTCTGCCGCTGCTGCGTTAGCCGCGGCAATAGCTCCAATGGCGATTACTGGGCGACCGGCCATGGCGCAACCGGCTGCCCTCGCGGGGCGTGACCTGCTGCGCGACAAACGCCCCGTACTGCATCAAGGCGGCAAGCTGCTCGGCGCCTACGATCCCTACGGCGACTTTTCCGAAGAGAACGGCCTCGGCACCGAGCATCTGTTCCTGCCCTGGGAGGACGTCGAGCTGGGTGGTCTCGTGATCGCCGACGAATATGCGCGCGAGCGCGGACGAAAGGTCATGATTACCATTGAGCCCTGGTCCTGGGCGCTCGACTGGAACGTCTCGGAAACACAGTTGCGCGATCTGGTCCTCGGTGGTTTCCGCGACGAGAACATGCGATCGATCCTGCGCGCCGTATCCGACTTCCGCAGTCCGCTGATCATTCGTTGGGCACAGGAGATGGAAAGCACCACTGGCCGGTTCTCCTGGCAGAACTGGGCACCGGCCGATTACATCGAAGGTTATCGGCGCATGGCCGGGATCACCCGTGAGATGCTGCCGAATGCGCAATTGATGTGGTCGCCCAAAGGGGAGCCCGGTCTGGTTGATTACTATCCAGACGACGACGTCGTCGACATCATCGGCCTCTCTGTCTTCGGCTTCGATCAATACGACGAGATAGAAACCGGCGAACCACGCACCTTCGCCGAGAGTCTGCGTAGAGGCTACGGACTGACGGTCGACTATGGCAAGCCGATATGGGTGGCGGAGCTCGGCTATGAAGGCGTTGAGTCATATCTCGCCTCCTGGGCCGATGACGTTACCCGCCCCTTCGACGAGTTCGCGGAGCTTCGTGAGGTCATCTACTTCAATGATCAGGAAGTTCATCCCTGGCCACATGGCCTCGGCCTTCCGAATTGGCGCGTTATGCGTGACCGCCCGATCTATCCCGTCCGCAGTTGAGGAATGTGTCATGTACATCAGAACCATCAAACACACGGCCCTGCCGCTCACAATCGCAGCCGCCCTCCTCGTCGCCGGCTGTCAGGATATGGGGCCAGGTGCACATCGCGGGGACAGTGAAGTCGCTCGTGCAGCCATGGCCAGCGAACCGCTGAGCATCCGAGAAATGCATCGCATCTTCGCCAACCGGACTTGGATCTGGGACGAGGGGGCGGGCTTCATGAATGCCCGCGACAGGACCTTCATCGCCTGGACCGGTAGCGAGGCTAGTGCCTCCTATGCCGATGGCACCTGGTTTATGACGCCACGCGGCGAAATGTGCTTCCGCGCGAACTGGGGCGCTATCAATGGCTCCGGTATGAAGGCGACGTGTTTCGAACATCGCACAGACGGGACGCAGATCTTTCAGCGACGCCGGCCGGACGGAGAGTGGTACGTCTTCGCAAACAACCCGGTTCAGCCTGATGACGAAATCAACAAGCTTCGCCCCGGCGACGCGGTGTTTTCGCGCTACGAGCGAAACCGGGCAGAAGTCGCGCGCCGGACCGGTGGCTGAAGCAGCTGAGCGGGCACGTCAGCCCGGGCGTCAACGCGCGGCGAGACGCTGCAACGCCGACGCCTGGGCGGCCCGCCACTGCTCAGGCGTCACCCGCCAATCCGGCGATCCCAGACCGAAGGGCCAGTAATGCGGTTCTCTGTCATTAAAGTAGACCACCGCGCGCAGGGCGCTGAAGCCGTCGGAACGCGCCAGTGTTTCGAACAGCGAACGCATCCAGTTCTCGCGATAGGGCCGATCTCCGGACACGCCGAGTTCGGCGATAATCACCGGCTTGCCGAACCGCGCAGCACGATCGTATTTCTCGCGGAACGTTCCGGCGAAGTCGCGTGCATGACCGAGAAAGCGTTGGTCATAGCTCTGCAACCCCCAGACCGAAAGTCCGACGAAATCGACATGAGCAGAACCGGGGTAGTAGGCCGCCATGTTCTCGTCGCCGTTCGGACTCCATACGTAGCGCACTTCGGGCGCAAGCCTGCGGCAGTGGTCGACGAAATGACGGTAGACCGCCTGGTAGCCATGCGCATCATGGCGCGCCCAGGGATAGCGGCCAGTCGGATTTTCCATCTCGTGCCCCCAGCGCACGAGAACACGCCCGCCAAAGTCGCCGAGCGCGCCGCATACCGAGGTTATCTCGTTTCGAAAATCGCCGCGCAGAATATCCTGAAAGAGGCGATCCCCGCCCTCATGCCAATTGTCTGCACGCATATGAGGCTCAACCGTAACCATCATGATCCGCCCGCGAGTTCGGGCCTGATCGAGCCGTCGGCGGAAATCACGCAGATCCAGGGGATGCCAGGCAATGAAAATATGCTCGATCTCGGGCTCGCGAGCACCGACAAAGCGACCATGCGGATCATAAACGCCGAAGGCAACGTGATCGAGAGGCGATGCCCCGGCGGGGGCGGAACCCGTTCCCGAGACACTCAATGGCGCGAACATCGCAATCAGACCCGCAAGCAGCAGACGCGCCACATGGCGCCTAGTGCGGATATGCAGGAAGTATGGCCGGATGAAGTCGGACATGAAGCCACCTTCAATAATCACCTGCCGGTGAGGACGGGGACGAGACTAGCGCTCGAATACTGCAAGCCAAGTCTGAAGAAAGCTGAAATATCGTCAGGCGATATTTATCCACCGAAAAGTCGTGCGTCGAATCGGCACAGTCACAATCAAGAATATGCGAGGCGGTCATGAGTACGGTTCTCGTTACCGGCGGTGCCGGCTATATCGGGGCGCAGACCTGCAAGGCGCTCGCGAGCGTCGGCTATCGCCCGGTCGTATACGACAATCTCGTCAGCGGCCATCGCGAGGCGGTGCGCTGGGGGCCGTTCGTTCATGGCGATATCACCGACCGTGCCGCCCTCGACGCCGCGATCCGAACGCATCGCCCGCAGGCTGCGATTCATTTTGCAGCCCATGCCTATGTCGGTGAATCCATCGCGGATCCGGGCAAATACTACCGCAACAACCTCGCCGGCACGCTGACGCTGGTCGAGGCCCTGCGCGATGGCGGCGTGGGCAAGATTGTCCTGTCGAGCACTTGCGCGGTCTATGGCGACCCTGCCCAGCTTCCGATTACCGAAAATACGCCGACGCGTCCGATCAATCCCTACGGCGTCTCGAAGCTGATGGCCGAGCATGTACTCGCCGATTTCGAGCGCGCGCATGGCCTGCGCTGGCTGGCCTTGCGCTACTTCAATGCCGCCGGCGACGATTTCGACTGCGAGATCGGCGAGGATCACGATCCTGAGACGCGCCTCGTGCCGCTGGCCCTCGATGCCGCTTCGGGTGGCAAGCCGCTGACCGTCTTCGGCACCGATTACCCGACCGCGGACGGCACATGCATCCGCGACTACATTCACGTCGTCGATCTGGCCGACGCGCATCTGCGCGCGCTCGCGGCCCTGGATGGCGGCATCGCCTCACAGCCGCTCAATCTCGGCGCGGGTCGCGGCATGTCGGTGCGCGACATCATCGCTATGGTCGAAAGCGTGACGGGGCAACCCGTGCAGTTGCGCCTCGGCGCGCGCCGGCCCGGCGATCCGCCGGAGCTCATCGCCGATGCACAGCGTGCCCGTGAGAGCCTCGGCTGGATTCCACGCTACAGCGATCCCCTGCGCATCGTCGAGAGCGCCTGGGCATGGCATTGCCGAAAGCGTGAACGTTTCAGTTGAAGGCGGAGTTGCTGTGACCGCGCAACTGGCATGATGCCGTGCGCCCGAAGCCGCTCGGTGTACAGACATAGGGCGCACGCCCGAGCGGCCGGCGGCCGATTCCATAGCGTGTGCGAACCCCGTCGCGCGACGCTGTCTCACCGCGGGCCATGGTGCTGCGGTCCTGGTTCTGGATCTGCACTGCCGAATTCCACTCGCTGGCTTGCGCCGCCATGCCGGCGAACGGGGAAAAGGCAAGAATTCCAGCGCATAGCAGAGCCGTTGACGCAAATGCGTACAGGCGCGGGATAATGGAAACGCGGCAGGCGTCGAAAGAGTGAATTACCATGCTGAAGGTTCCTCTCCGTAATTTACGGCACAGATGTGACGCGGACCTCGCAGCAGGAACGACCGCCCCGGCATTCCCGCGCTGACCGATAGTCGTGAACAGACCACCATCACGGAGAGTGAGCCCTGAATCCCTTAACGAAGGATTGATGCTGCGGCAAGTCTGCACATGTGAACGCGAATACCGACCTGCTTTCATGATTTCTGAACGATGAGACCATCCTGATCGGCAGGCGCAGGCTGAATTACCATTTTGTCGCAAGAAATTTCGCTCATACCACTTTTGGTACCGCCCTCCGATCGAAACAGCGAATCGCATTTTCGACACCACGCGTATTCGGCGCAGAACCCGGATCATCGCACCGGCAACGATCAGAGCAAAAAATCGGAAACGAATCGCCGTGAACGAGCCCATCGGGAAATTGATCTTCGTGACGATTTGGCTTAAGCAGATCGCGCGCGCCCGGTTAGGGTATGTTCCTGTGTGATCCAATTCCCGATAAGCGCGCATGTCCGGCAGGCCCGGGCCTTCCGATGCGGGTGTAGCTCAATGGTAGAGCAACAGCCTTCCAAGCTGAAGACGGGGGTTCGATTCCCCTCACCCGCTCCATCTCTCACGTCATGCAAGGTCGCTCACGTCATGCACGGTGCCGGAGGCGACCGCTCTCATACCGGAATGATTCGCGGGGGTCAGATCGCGTGCGCTACACGCATTTCCCCACGTCTCGGGGCGTGTTGCCGCAGCCACGCCGCAATTCCGGGGCAATCACTTGGCAATGTGACTTCGCATGCCTAAATTAGCGCGATCAGAAGGCGGAGTTCGCTTGCGGATTTTCCCGTAATCGACACTCCGCCGGATTTGCACATCGGCGACGAACGGATCGAGATGAACCCGAATTTCAGAAACTTCGCCCTCTGGGTGGTCATCTTCCTCCTCGTGCTCGCCCTGGTGACGCTCTTCCAGAGCCCCAACCAGAGCCAGCCCGGACAGGAAATCGCCTATAGCCAGCTCCTCACGGACGCGGAGTCGGGGCGCATCTCGAGTGTGGTGATCGCCGGGGACGAGATTACCGGGCGCTATCAGGACGGGACAGCGTTCCAGACCTTCGCGCCCAATGATCCCAATCTCGTGCAGACCCTGCAGGAGCGCGGCGTGCAGATCAATGCGCGCCCGCCGCAGGACAACACGCCGTGGTTCGTTGCCCTGTTCCTGAACTGGTTGCCGATCCTGATCTTCATCGCCGCCTGGATCTTCCTGTCGCGCCAGATGCAGGGCGGTGCCGGTCGCGCCATGGGATTCGGCAAGTCCAAGGCCAAGCTCCTCACCGAGGCGCATGGGCGCGTCACCTTCGAGGATGTCGCCGGCATCGACGAAGCCAAGGAGGATCTCCAAGAGATCGTCGAGTTCCTGCGTGATCCGCAGAAGTTCCAACGCCTGGGCGGACGCATCCCGCGCGGCGTGCTGTTGGTCGGCCCGCCCGGTACGGGCAAGACACTCACGGCCCGCGCCGTTGCAGGCGAGGCGAATGTGCCGTTCTTCACGATTTCCGGTTCGGATTTCGTCGAGATGTTCGTCGGCGTCGGCGCGAGCCGCGTGCGTGACATGTTCGAGCAGGCCAAGAAAAACGCACCCTGCATCATCTTCATCGACGAGATCGACGCGGTCGGTCGCCATCGCGGCGCCGGTCTGGGCGGCGGCAATGACGAGCGCGAGCAGACGCTCAACCAGCTCCTCGTCGAGATGGACGGCTTCGAGGCCAATGAAGGCGTGATCATCATCGCCGCCACCAACCGGCCCGACGTGCTCGACCCGGCACTGCTGCGCCCGGGCCGCTTCGACCGCCAGATCGTCGTGCCCAATCCGGATGTCACGGGCCGCGAGAAGATCCTGCGGGTGCATATGCGCAAGGTCCCGCTGGCTCCTGATGTTGACGTGCGCGTGATCGCGCGCGGGACGCCGGGATTCTCCGGCGCCGATCTGATGAATCTCGTCAACGAGGCGGCCCTTCTCGCGGCACGGCGCTCCAAGCGGATCGTCACTCAGTCGGAATTCGAGGATGCCAAGGACAAGGTGATGATGGGCGCCGAGCGCAAATCCATGGCCATGTCCGAGGAAGAGAAAAAGCTCACCGCCTATCACGAGGCCGGCCACGCCATCGTCGGACTGTACGTGCCCGCAGGCATTCCCGTTCACAAGGCGACGATCATTCCGCGCGGGCGGGCACTCGGCATGGTCAAATTCCTGCCCGAGGGAGACCGTTATTCCATGAAGTTCAAGGAATACACTTCCCAGCTCGCCGTCGCCATGGGTGGGCGCGTGGCCGAGGAGCTGATCTTCGGCAAGGAAAACATCACCTCCGGCGCCATGGGCGATATCCAGCAGGCGACCAAGATCGCCAAGGCGATGGTCACACAGATGGGGTATTCCGACGAGCTCGGCCTGGTCGATTACGGCTCCGGCCAGGACGAGCCCTTCGTCGGCATGTCGATGGGCAAGCAGAACACCACTTCTGAAGAGACCGCGCGCAAGATCGACGCGGAAGTCCGGCGTCTCGTCGATCAGGGCTATCACGATGCCAAGAAGGTGCTGACCGAGCATTACGATGAATTCGTCACCATCGCGGAAGCGCTGCTCGAATTCGAAACGCTCTCGGGCGACGAGCTGATCGCCTTGCGCGAGGGCAAGCGCCCCGTGCGTGACGTGCCCGAAACGCCGCTTCCCGCCCGCGGCTCGATCGTCCCCAGTGCCGGGGCGAAGAAGAAGCCGCGCCCGCGCGGCGAGCCGGATGCCGGCGATCCCGGTATTGAGCCGCAGCCGACCTGATCGGCGGATCCCGACGATATGACGCCCGCCCTCGAAGGCGGGCGTTTCGTTTACGGGTGGTCAGTTCTTCGCGCGTAACATTCCATCAGACAATGTGAACGCCCACGGCGCTTGACGCTGTCATGGGCGCGGGGTAGCTGCAAAGGCCCGCCCAGGCTTCAACTGCCGTTGCGGGCGACGTTTTCGGGAGATTGCGACATTGCGCCAGTATTTCGGGACCGACGGTATTCGCGGACGCGCGAACGCCACGATCACGCCGGAGCTCGCCATGCGCGTCGGCCAAGCGGCAGGGCTGGTGTTCAATCGCGGCGATTACCGCCACCGGGTGGTGATCGGCAAGGACACGCGGCTTTCCGGCTACATGATCGAGAATGCGCTCGTCGCCGGCTTCACCTCCGTGGGCATGGATACGCTGCTGCTCGGCCCGATGCCAACGCCGGCCGTCGCGATGCTGACGCGCTCCATGCGCGCCGATCTCGGCGTGATGATCTCCGCCTCGCATAATCCCTTCGAGGATAACGGCATCAAGCTGTTCGGCCCCGACGGCTTCAAGCTCTCGGACAACACCGAGAGGCGCATCGAGAAGCTGATCAATGCCGACCTCGCAAGACGCCTTGCCACCGCATCCCAGCTCGGGCGCGCACGGCGCGTCGAAGGCGTGCAGGCCCGCTATGTCGAGTTCGCCAAGCGCACCCTTCCCCGCGGGCTCGATCTCGACGGGCTGCGGATCGTGCTCGATTGCGCCAACGGCGCCGCCTACAAGGTCGCGCCGGACGCCTTGTGGGAGCTCGGCGCGGAGGTCTTCGCCATCGGCGTCGAGCCCGACGGCATGAATATCAACCGCGAGGTCGGATCGACGGCGCCGGAGGCGCTGCAGGCCAAGGTGCGCGAGTTGCGCGCCGATATCGGCATTGCCCTCGATGGTGACGCCGACCGGGTGATCATCGTCGACGAAAAAGGCCATCTGGTCGACGGCGACCAGTTGATGGCGGCGATCGCCCGCAGCTGGCGCGAGGACGAGCGACTCTCGAAGCCCGGCATCGTGGCAACTGTAATGTCGAATCTCGGGCTCGAGCGCTATCTCGCCGGGCTCGGCCTCGAGACGATCCGCACCGCCGTCGGCGACCGCTATGTGCTCGAGCACATGCGCGCCCACGGCTACAATCTCGGCGGTGAGCAATCCGGCCATATCATCATGTCCGATTACGCGACGACAGGCGACGGCCTCGTTGCGGCACTGCAACTGCTGAGCGTCGTGAAGCGCAGCGAAAAGCCGGTCTCGGAAGTCTGCCACAGCTTCGACCCGCTGCCGCAGGTCCTCAAGAACGTACGTTACGCCGGCGGCGACCCGCTCAGCGACGAACGGGTGTGCGGCGCCATCGAAGCCGGGCGCAAGAGCCTGAACGGCAATGGCCGCCTCGTTATCCGCCCGTCCGGCACGGAACCGGTGATTCGCGTCATGGGCGAAGGCGACGATGCCGATCTCGTCACGCGCGTCGTGGATGATATCGTCGGCGTGATCAGCCGTGTGGCGGCTTGAAAACACAAACAATCTCCGGATGTTAGACCCTTCTTACGTATCGGAATGACACAGCCGAGAATCGCAACTGAACAAAAATATTAGGCCTAAGATTTAACTTTAAGCGGTATTTAATAAATCTGGTTCAATCTTCGGGAAGTCTTACCAACGCGCGCTGCTTTGCGCCCATGCGTTCGATGCTCGAAGAGGACAAGTCTGTCATGCGTGAAGTTCGGCTTTCAGCCTTTGCCGGAACCGCCCTTGCCGGAATCGCGCTCACCGGCGCAGCCCTGCTCGCCAGCGGATCCACGACCCTTGCCGCCGACCTGCCGGCGCCCCCGCCGGTCTATGAGCCCGCACCCCCGCCCGTTGCGATAGGTGGCGGCTGGTATCTGCGCGGCGATGTCGGCGTGACGAAGCAGCATCTGAGAAGTCTGACCCAGAAAGAGTTCGATGAACGCGACATTGCTGCCGGTAACACTATCGATTTCCTCAAGCAATCTTTCGATCCGGCCGCTACGATCGGCGTTGGTGTTGGTTACCAGTTCAACAACTGGCTGCGCGGTGATATTACCGGAGAGTATCGTACGCGCTCGCGGTTCACTGCAACGGAACGGGTTGTTCAGCCAGACGGGTCCACTGACAATGCCGTAAACTTCTTCGATGCTTCCAAGACCGAATGGGTCGGCCTTGCCAATGCCTATCTTGATCTCGGCACATGGGGCGGATTGACCCCTTATGTGGGAGCGGGTATCGGTTTTGCCCGCGTGCGCATCGGACACTTCCGCGACATTAATCTCGACCCGAGCAATGGTACGATTGCGACAGCACCCGCCGGCACGCGTACGAATTTTGCGTGGGCGCTACATACGGGCTTCGCCTATCAGTTCAGCGATAGCATGATGATTGACGTCGGTTATCGTTATCTGAATATGGGCAAGGGGCAGACGGGTGGACCGCCCCGTTGCATAACCTCCGGATGCCCTACACCGATTACGAAGTCACCATGGGAATTCAACAACCTGCATTCCCACGACATCCGTGTCGGCCTGCGCTGGATGCTGGATGCACCGAAAGCGTCCCCTGCCTATTGGGACGAGCCCGCGATCCGCAAATATTGATCGGCCTCCTGTCACGAGCCGAGCCTGGAGACGGCGCCCCTGGGGCGCCGTTTTCATTTTGAGCACCGCACAATTGGGGAATGCAATTTTCCGTTAAGCTTAATCATCACTTAACGATCGCCGGCCATAGTCGTCGCAAGAAATCGCGCAGCCCGCGCGAATCGATTCGTTGTCACAGCCGAGGACTTCGCCATGTCGAGGGTATTGCCCGTCGCGGCGGCCATCATGGTCGGTTTCGCCGCCACTGCCGCACAAGCTGCCGATCTGTTGCCGCCCCTGCCCGAGTTGGACCAGCCGCTGATCAACGAGCGCCCGCTTGGCGCCGGCTGGTATCTGCGCGGCGATGTCGGGATCGGCTCGACGGGTCTTGGAACCGCCGTGAGCAACGACGCACCCGGGCAGCGCGAACATACCGACCGTCGCATGGGAACCGGCATGAGCCTCGGCGCCGGTGCGGGCTACCAGTTCAATTCCTGGCTGCGCGCCGACGTAACCATCGATCACCGCTTCGACGCCCGCTATCGCGGCACCACGCGTGTCGGCGGGGCCGACTGGCATCATCAGGGGCAGATGTCGGCCACGACGATGCTGGCCAATGCCTATCTCGATCTCGGCACCTGGTACGCCTTCACGCCCTATATCGGCGCCGGCCTCGGCTTTTCCGCCAAACGTCTGAACCAATACGAGATCACCTCCGGCGGGACGACGGTCGCTACCTTGAAGAACCGCAACCGCAACGATTTTGCCTGGGCGCTGATGGCGGGTGTCGCGATCGACACGGGTGCGAATACGAGTCTCGATCTCGGCTACCGCTATCTGAATCTCGGTCACGCCAATACCGGGATCACGACCGGGACCGGCGGCGTGTCACTGCGCAGCCTCGAATCGCATGAGTTCCGCGCCGGCCTGAGATGGCATTTCGGCAATTAATACAATTTTCAGATGCTGGTAAGGCAATATTAAGGTTAACCGGCCAGTATCTGATCCGAATTCAGCACATCACCGCGTATTCGACGCGGCGCCACATATGAGGAAAGACGATGCGGGCCAGATACTTCATCTCGACGGCAATCCTCGCCGCGCTCATCGCCCCGGCGGCACCCGCCATGGCCGCCGATATCTTCGGCCCGCTGCGCGGCACGCAATATGGCGGCCCGACCATGAAACCGGTCGTCTCCTGGGAGGGCGGGTATTTCGGTGGCACCGCAGGCGCCACCACAAGCAATGTCTCCTTCAGTGGTTCGTTGAGCGATTCCATCGCATTCATGCTGCGCAATACGCGCGTGAACGATTTGATGCAGGTCGACCAGTGGCTGGCGCCACGAACCAGTGCCATGAATTCCGGCAATTTCGGCATGTTCGCAGGATTCAACTACCAGATCGACGAGGCCGTGCTCGGTTTCGAAGCGGATTATTCAAGGGTCAACCTGTCGACCTCCGGCTCCGACCGCATGGCCCGACGCACCACGGAGGACGATATCCTCTACAATGCCGTAGCGTCCGGAGAAGTAGGGGTTCAGATCCGTGACCTCATGTCACTGCGCGCGCGTGCAGGTTATACGATGGGAAGCTTCCTCCCCTTCGTCACCGGCGGTCTCGCGCTGGCGAGTTACACGACGGTGAGCACTGCTTCGGTCGACGTGGTGGAGCGGGATGCGACAAATCCTGATCCGAATACCAACGTGCTCGGTGTAATCGACGAAACTGAGACTCGTCGCAAGCGACGCATCGGCCTCGGCCTCGCCGGTGGCGCCGGTGTCGATGCCGCCATCACCGAAAACCTGTTCGTGCGCGGCGAGTGGCAATATCTGCACTTCCCCGATCTGAACGGCGCCAATGTCAATATTCACAACTTCCGCGCCGGTGCGGCCGTGAAATTCTGAAATCGACGCAAAGCCTTATCGCAATTGTCCTTGCGGCGCGCCGAACCACCGGCGCGCCGTTTCGCATGCGCCCCTTCCCCAAGGTGAGGCTGTTGACGGATGTCTGCAACATCGTCATACCCATCCGCGGGACACCTCCCCCCACCGGGAGGCGCCCATCTGAAAGGATGGAGTAAAAATGACCAATCAGATCAAGCCGGCTGCGCCCGTGCGCACGCCGCTCTTTTCGTCCGGCCCCTGCGCCAAGCGCCCCGGATGGACCCCCTCAGCCCTGAATGACGCGGCACTCGGGCGCTCGCATCGCGCCAAGATCGGCAAGGCGAAGCTCGCCGAGGCGATCGCCCTGACGCGCGAAGTGCTGCAGGTTCCCGATGATTACCGCATCGGCATCGTCCCCGCCTCCGATACGGGCGCGGTCGAGATGGCCATGTGGACCATGCTCGGCGCCCGCGGCGTAGACATGGTCGCCTGGGAGAGCTTCGGCGAAGGCTGGGTGACGGATGCCGTCAAGCAGCTCAAGCTCGACGACGCGCAGGTGATCAAGGCCGAATACGGCGAACTTCCCGATCTCACGAAGCTCGATACGAAAAACCGCGACGTCGTCTTCACCTGGAACGGCACGACCTCGGGCGTTCGCGTCCCCAATGCCGACTGGATCGCGGCCGATCGCGACGCCATCAGCATCTGCGACGCCACTTCGGCGGCGTTTGCGCAAAAGCTGGATTGGGCCAAGCTCGATGTCGTGACTTTCTCCTGGCAAAAGGTGCTCGGCGGCGAAGCGGCGCACGGCATGCTGATCCTGTCGCCCCGCGCCGTCGCACGGCTGGAGAGCTACACCCCGGACCGCCCGCTTCCCAAGATCTTCCGCCTGACCAAGGGCGGCAAGCTGATCGAGGGGATTTTCAAGGGCGAGACCATCAACACGCCCTCCATGCTCGCGGTCGAGGATTATCTCGATGCGCTGAAATGGGCCAGGTCACTCGGCGGGCTCGATGCGCTCGTGGCGCGCGCCGATGCCAATGCCCGGGTGATCCATGACTGGGTGGGCAAGACCTCGTGGGTCGCCAATCTCGCCCGCGACCCGGCCACCGCCTCCAATACGAGCGTGTGCCTCACGATCGCCGATCCGGACGTGCTCGCTGCCGGCGAGGAGGCTGTGACGAAGGTCGCCAAGGGAATCGTCTCGACGCTCGAGGCCGAAGGCATGGCCTTCGATATCGGCGCTTATCGCGACGCGCCGGCAGGCCTGCGCATCTGGTGCGGCGCCACCGTCGAAACGAGCGATCTCGAAGCGCTCACCCCCTGGCTCGACTGGGCCTTCGCACTGGAGAAGGCGAAGCTTTCGCAGGCCGCGTGAGTTTTTTCGTTTTGCGCTTCGCGCGGCACCCCACCCTTATTCCCTCCCCTTAGGGGAGTGAGACCGAGCGAGCCCTTCATGAAGGCCGTCCCTCCCTTAAGGGGAGGGGTAGGGGTGGGGTAACACGCGCGCAAACGCCCGACATTCCCGTTTTTCGCGCATCCCCGATGCGCCCCATCACAAGGACAACGCTCATGAGCAAGCCTCGCGTTCTCATTTCCGACGCCCTCTCTCCCGCCGCCGTGGATATCTTCAGGCAGCGCGGCATCGAGGTGGATTTTCAGCCTGACCTCGGCAAGGATAAGGAAAAGCTCGCCGCGATCATCGGTGATTACGATGGCCTCGCCATTCGCTCCGCCACGAAAGTGACGCCGAAGATCCTCGAGAATGCCGAGCGACTGAAGGTCGTCGGGCGCGCCGGTATCGGCGTCGACAATGTCGATCTGCCCGCCGCTACCGCGCGTGGCGTGATCGTGATGAACACGCCGTTCGGCAATTCCATCACCACCGCCGAGCACGCCATCGCCATGATGTTCGCGCTCGCCCGCCAGATCCCGCAGGCCGATGCCTCCACCCAGGCCGGCAAGTGGGAGAAGAACCGCTTCATGGGCACGGAGATCACCGCCAAGACGCTCGGCCTGATCGGCTGCGGCAATATCGGTGCGATCGTGGCCAACCGTGCCAACGGCCTGCACATGCATGTGATCGCCTATGATCCGTTCCTGAGTGCGGACCGGGCGCGCGAGCTCAATGTCGAGAAGGTCGAGCTCGACGAGTTGCTGACGCGCGCAGATTTCATCACCCTGCACACGCCGCTCACCGACAAGACCCGCAATATCCTCTCCGGCGATGCGATCGCGAAGACGAAGCCGGGCGTGCGCATCATCAACTGCGCGCGCGGCGGGCTCGTCGACGAGACGGCCCTGCGCGCGGCTCTCGATTCCGGCCATGTCGCCGGCGCCGCCTTCGACGTCTTCGTCGAGGAGCCGGCCAGGGAGAACCCGCTTTTCGGCCATCCCAACGTGGTCTGCACCCCGCATCTGGGCGCCGCGACCAGCGAGGCGCAGGAGAATGTGGCGCTGCAGGTGGCCGAGCAGATGTCGAATTATCTGATCTCCGGCGCCATCGAGAACGCCATCAACTTCCCCTCGATCACCGCCGACGAGGCCCCGCGCCTGCGGCCCTTCGTGGCGCTCGCGGAAAAGCTCGGCTCCTTCCTCGGCCAGCTCACCGAAGCGTCGATCAAGGGCATCCGCATCGAATATGAAGGTGATGTCGCGGCGATGAACACGAAGGCGCTCACCTCCGCCGCCGTGACCGGAGCGCTGCGCCCGTTCCTGCCCGAGATCAACATGGTCTCGGCGCCGCTCGTGGCGCGCGAGCGCGGCATCATGGTCGAGGAATTGAAGCGCGACAACGAGCAGAGTGACTATGACAGCTTCATCCGCATCACCATCGATGCGCAGGACATGCCCCGCCATGCCGGCGGCACCGTCTTCCACGACGGCAAGCCGCGCGTGGTCGAAATCCGGGGCATCGACGTCGATGCGGAGTTCGCGCCGCATATGCTCTATGTGCGCAATGCCGACCAGCCGGGCTTCATCGGCGCCTTCGGCTCGCTGCTGGGTGATTCCGGCGTCAATATCGCCACGTTCAGCCTCGGGCGCGACGCGCCGGGGGGCGATGCCATCTGCTTCGTCGCCATCGACCAGCCGGCGGGCAAGGACGTGCTCGACAAGATCGAGGCCCTGCCGCAAGTCAAGCGTGCCCGCGCCGTGAATTTCTGAGCCGTCATGGCGGCATAAGGCGCATCTGCGCAAACGAAAGCCCGGTCTCGCGACCGGGCTTTTTCATTTCCACGCCATGCGGCTGCCCGGGATCAGGAGCGGTAATCGGCGTTGATCGCGATGTATTCCTTGGTCAGATCGCAGGTCCAGACCCGCGCGCGACCCTCGCCGAGGCCGATATCGACGCGGATGGATATGTCCTGCTCGCGCATCACGGCGGCGACCTTCTCCTCGACATAGGCCGGGTCGCGCTCCCCGTCGACGGCGACGCGGATATCGCCGAAATGGATGGCGAGCCGATCCCGGTCCGCCGGCTCTCCGGCCTTGCCGACCGCCATGACGATACGGCCCCAATTGGGGTCTTCGCCGGCGATCGCCGTCTTGACCAGCGGGGAATTGGCGATGGACATGGCGATCGCCTTCGCCGAAGCATCGCTGACGGCGCCGTCGACATCGATGGTAACGAATTTCGACGCGCCCTCCCCGTCGCGGGCGACCCATTGCGCCAGCTCGATCAGGAGATCGTCGAGCGCCTGCCCGAATTCGGCAAGTTGCGGGTCGTCGGCCTCGGAGATCATCGGCGCGCCGCGGCCCGCCGCTTCGCCGGTGGCAAACAGCATCAGCGTGTCGGAGGTCGAGGTATCGCCGTCGACAGTGATACTGTTGAAGGAGCGATCCGCCCCGCCCGCGATCAGCGCCTGCAGCGCCTCCTGCGCGATCGGCGCATCGGTGAACACGAAGGCCAGCATCGTCGCCATGTCCGGCGCGATCATGCCCGAGCCCTTGGCAATGCCGTTGATCACCACTTCGCAATCGCCGATCATCGCCTTGCGGGTGGCGTATTTCGGGAAAGTGTCGGTGGTCATGATCGCACGCGCCGCCGCTTCCCAGGCATCGGGAACGGCGCGGGTCGCGCATTCTGCGAGCACACCCTCGAACTTGTCGGCCGCGAGCGGCTCACCGATCACGCCGGTGGAGGCGATGAACACATCCTGCGGGGAGCAGCCGGCGGCGCGCGCCGCGATATCGGCTGTCTGCGCCACGGCGGAGGCGCCCTTCACCCCAGTGAAGGCATTGGCATTGCCGGAATTCACTACGAGGGCCCGCGCGCCGCCGCGACCGAGATTGGCGCGGCACCATTCCACTGCCGCAGAGGGGCATTTCGAGCGCGTGAACACGCCTGCGGCCTGTGTCTTCTCGCCGAGGCCGACATAGAGTACGTCCGTTCGCCCGCGATACTTGATCCCGGCTTCCGCAGTCGCGAGGACGACGCCGGGAACACTATCCATTTCGGGGTATTGCTGCGGCGCGAGGGGGGAGACCTTCTTGGACATGGCGCGGCTCTGGATTCGAGGGCTGTGGATGGCGCCCGGGCTGGCAACCCCGGCGCATCCGCGTATTGGCATGCGCGGACACGGCTGCATAGTGCGTTTTCACGAAATCAATGGCGCATCCGCGCCGCACGCATCAGGAACTGCGGAATACGCGCGTCAGTGTCGATGCAGAGAGCACTGTCGAGGCCTGCATGCAGGCGTCTCCCTCCCCGGCGGGGAGGGAGACCGGGCGAGCGCTTCATGGAGGGCAGCGCCCCGGGTCAGTCGGATTCTTCCTCTTCGCCTTCCTCGTCGATATCGAGGCGCTCGATCTCGACGCCCTCGCGCAGGTTGAGGATGAAGGCCTGCTGCGCCTGACGGGTCAGGAAGTTGTCGATCTGCTCGCGCATGTCCTCGAATTGCGGCAGCGGTGTTTCACGCCGTTCCTCGACCTTGATCACATGCCAGCCGAACTGCGTTTCGACCGGATCGGATACCTCACCGGGCTCCAATGCGAAGGCGGCTTCGGAGAAGGGCGCGACCATGCGGCCTGCAGCGAAGAAGCCGAGATCGCCGCCATTGCGGGCCGAACCGGGATCCTGCGAGACCTCGCGAGCGACATCGGCGAATTCCTCGCCGGCCTCGAGACGCGCGATCACCGCGATGGCCTCTTCCTCTTCTTCGACGAGGATATGGCGGGCGCGCACCTCGTCTTCCGGCTCGACACCGGCCGTCGTGGTCTCGAAGAGCTCGCGTGCGGCTTCATCGGTGACGGCATCGTCGATTTCGAGCTGCATGTAGTCTTCGAGCAGCATCTTCTCGCGGAGATAGGCCACGCGGCGGGCGAATTCCTCGTCCTGGCCCAGCCCGGCTTCCTCGGCGGCCTGCGCGCCGAGGCGCAGATCCACCAGATAGGTGATCACGATTTCGAGGCGCTCGTCCGGGTCGGTATCGCGCAGCTGCAGCGCCGGATCGGCCATGGCGATGGCGATGTCGCCCGCGGTGATCTCGATTTCGCCTGCGCGCGCGACGACCCGGTCGGGATCCTCCTCCGCCGCGACGGGCGCGGGCGAAAGGGCAATGCCGAGGGCGAGCGGCAGGGCGAGCGCGAACGGTGCCATACGCCGTGCGATGCTGCCGGTCAGGCCCGTCAGGAAGGAGTTCGAGGTGGAAGTAGCGAGATTTTTCGGATTTTGCACGATCATCGGCTGTCCTTGAGCGTTGCAGCCTCGGCTGCGGTGGGCATCACGTTTCCGGTCGGACCGACCGGGCCGGCCCGCACTTTATGCTTCTTCGCCGTTCTTCGCGGCGCTGACGACATCCTGCGACCGTATCGACCGGTTGGAAATCGCGCGCGCCTTCTGCTAAAGCAACGGCGCATGAGGGATTGGTGGCCTATCCGGGCGCGATGTGCAAGACCCTGCATATCTGCGCAAACGGGCATGTCACCAGGCCCGAACTCTCGATTGTCGCAGCCGTGGCCTTTCGGATGCGTGCGGCGATGATTAAGTGTATGACGCATGCGCGGGCCGCGCGCAGGCGGCCTCTACGGCTCGCCGCGACGGTTTGCGGACGATTATTCAGGAACGGCACTGGACGAAAAATATCCATGTTCGGCACTCTCGCGAAGAAAATCTTCGGCTCGGCGAATGATCGCCGCATCAAGGCCTACCGCCCCCGCGTGGAGGCGATCAATGCGCTCGAACCGGAGCTGGAGGCGCTGTCGGATGACGATCTGCGCGCCCGTACGGCCATGTTCCGCGAACAGGTCGCAAACGGCGCGAAGCTCGACGATCTGCTCGTCCCCGCCTTCGCAACGGTGCGCGAGGCGGCACGGCGCGTCCTCGGCGAGCGGCATTTCGACGTCCAGCTGATCGGCGGCATGGTCCTCCATGAAGGCGATATCGCCGAGATGAAGACCGGTGAGGGCAAGACGCTGGTCTCGACGCTCGCGGTCTACCTCAACGCGCTCGCCGGCAAGGGCGTGCACGTGGTGACGGTGAACGACTACCTCGCCCAGCGCGACAGCGCCTGGATGGGACGGGTCTACAGCTTTCTCGGCATGTCCGTCGGCGTGATCGTGCACGGCCTCGACGACATGCAGCGCAAGGAAGCCTATGCCTGCGACATCACCTACGGCACCAACAACGAATACGGCTTCGATTATCTGCGCGACAACATGAAATACGACCTCGCGCAGATGACGCAGCGCGGGCACAGTTTCGCGATCATCGACGAGGTCGATTCGATCCTGATCGACGAAGCGCGCACGCCGCTGATCATTTCCGGCCCGCTCGACGACCGCTCGGAGCTCTACACGCAGATCGACGCCCTGGTCCCGCAGCTCACGCCCGATCACTATGATCTCGACGAGAAGCAGCGCGCGGTCTCGCTCAATGACGACGGCAACGAGCGCATGGAGGAGCTCCTGCGCGAGGTTGGGCTGATCAAGGATGGTGACCTGTATGACGCGGCCAATGCCACTGTCGTGCACCATATCAACCAGGCCCTGCGCGCGCATGTGCTGTTCACGCGCGACAAGGACTACATCGTTCGCAACGACGAAGTCGTCATCATCGACGAATTCACCGGACGCATGATGCCCGGCCGGCGCTTCTCGGAGGGGCTGCACCAGGCCCTCGAAGCCAAGGAAAAGGTCAAGATCCAGCCCGAGAACCAGACGCTGGCCTCGATCACCTTCCAGAACTATTTCCGCCTCTACGACAAGCTCGCCGGCATGACCGGTACGGCATCGACCGAGGCGGAGGAATTCGCCGACATCTACAAGCTCGACGTCGCCGAAATCCCGACAAACCGTCCGATTGCCCGCCTCGACGAGAACGACGAGGTCTACCGTACCGTCGAGGAAAAATACGAGGCGATCATCCAGGAAATCACCGAAGCTTCCGAGAAGGGGCAGCCGACCCTGGTGGGCACGACCTCGATCGAGAAATCGGAAATCCTCGCCGAACTCCTCGTCAAGCGCGGGTTCAAGCTGATCGACTTCGAGAAGACCGAGGCTCTCGCGCCGCTCTACGAGGCGGCCAGGGGCGGGCGCGCTGCAAAGACCTTCGCGGTGCTCAATGCCCGCTTCCACGAGCAGGAAGCCTTCATCGTGGCCCAGGCCGGTGTCCCGGGCGCCATCACCATCGCCACCAACATGGCCGGCCGCGGCACCGATATCCAGCTCGGTGGTAATGCCGAAATGCGCATTTCCCGCGAGCTCGAGGGCATCACGGACGAGGCCGAGCGTGCCAAGCGCGAAGCGGCGATCCGGGAAGAAACCAGTATTTTCAAAACACGCGCCAAGGAAGCCGGCGGCCTCTACGTGATGGGCACCGAACGCCACGAGAGCCGGCGCATCGACAACCAGCTGCGCGGCCGCTCCGGCCGCCAGGGCGATCCGGGCCGCTCCAAATTCTATCTGTCACTGCAGGACGACCTGATGCGGATCTTCGGATCCGATCGCATGGAGGGCATGCTCACCAAGCTCGGCCTCGAAGAGGGCGAGTCGATCACGCATCCCTGGATCAACAAGGCGATCGAGAAGGCGCAGTCGAAAGTCGAAATGCGCAATTTCGACATCCGCAAGAACATCCTCAAATACGACAACGTCATGAACGACCAGCGCAAGGTCATCTTCGAACAGCGCCGTGAATTCATGGCCGAGGAGAGCGTGCGCGAGACCATCGACGACATGCGCCAGAATCTCGTCGAGGATATCGTCGGTCGCCATATTCCCGCCGATGCCTATCCCGAGCAATGGGACGTGGTCGGCCTGAAGGAAGACGTGCAGAAACTGCTCAATCTCGATTCGCCCGTCGATGAATGGGCGCGCGAGGAGGGCATCGCCGACGAGGAAATGCGCGAGCGCCTGCGCGAGGCGTCCGATGTGCACTATGCCGGCCGCATCGAGAAGAACACGCCACGCGTGATGACCTATGTCGAGAAGCAGGTGCTGCTGCAGAGCCTCGACCAGCTCTGGCGCGAGCATATCGTCACGCTCGAGCACCTGCGCCAGGTCGTCGGCTGGCGCGGCATGGCGCAGCGCGATCCGTTGAACGAATACAAGTCCGAGGCCTTCCAGCTGTTCGAGGGGCTGATCGTACGGCTACGCGAGCAGGTCACCGCGCAGCTCATGCGCGTCGAGGTCGTCTTCGAGAAGCCGCCCGAGCCGGAACTGCCGGAAATGCATGCCGAACATCGTGATCCGAATACGGGCGCGAACGAATTCGACGAGCCCTCCGGACCGGCCTCACGTCTGGGCTTCGCCGGCGCTGGGGCCGGCGTCGCCACGGGCGCCGTACCGCCCGAAAAGCGCGATCCGAACGATCCCGCGACCTGGGGCAAGGTCGGCCGCAACGAAGCCTGCCCCTGCGGCTCGGGCAAGAAGTTCAAGCATTGCCACGGCGTGCTGGCCTGATCGAACTGCGCTACCCCGTCTGTACGGGCGAGGGGTTCAGAACGCGTCGGGCAGGCGCGCGGCCGGGTCGCTGATGGCGAGCAGGGTGCCCGCAGCCGCATGCGCGAAGCGCAACGTCACCGCCTTGCGCCGCGCGCCCGCCAGCGGATGTTCCGGCGGCTCGCGCAGGATCGCGGCATCGAAGCCGTCGGCGAGGATAAGCCCGGCATCCTCGGGAATCAGGGCCACGGGAAACGCTTCCGGCACGGCGAAATAGAACCGATCACAGAAAGCCCGGTAGCTCTGCCATTTGCGATCGGCACGAAAATCCGCGACGCTCGACTTGATTTCGATGATCGCAATCTCGCCGCCGCGCCCCAGCACCACGATATCGGCCCGCCTTCCGCTCGCAAGCACGAGTTCGGTGACGCTCGCGGCCTGCATACGCGCGAACAGGCGGCGCACGCCCCGCTGCACGGCCAGTGCGGCAGGCGATTGGCGACCATCGGTGGGGATGTGTTCCTGGAGATCGGGCTGGCGCATGGGCATCTCGGCTTGGTTGATACGAAAAGCGTACGAAACAAGATCAAAACCGACAAGCCCCCGGATGCCGGAATCTTTCGGCTTGACAGAGGGAGAACATATCGGCTAAATAGAACATATTATGAACATGCATGTGCCCTTCCTGTCCTTCGCCCGCGACCCGCAGCCGGCGCCCCTTCTCGCCGCAGCGGTGCGCGAGGAGGCTCTGCTGGCGCTGGCGGATCTGGGTGAGGCGCTGCCCCTCGTCGCCTGGCGCGGTCGCTCGGGGCGACGCTACGTGGTCAGCATTTTCGATGCCGGCGAGGCTCCGCCGATCGATCATGGCGCCGTGCTTCTCGCCGTCGCACGCATGCCCTGCGGGGAGGCCGTCCTGCTCGGCAGCATCGCCCTCACGAATAGGTCGCAGGGCGACGATGCCGAGGGCAATCCATCGGGCGGCGTCATCGACGTATCGGCTCTGGAGACATGGTGCACGATCATGCGCGCGCGCGGCGCCGGCGAGTGGCATATCCACCTGCTGGCGACGCAACGCCTCGCCCAGGAAGCGATGCGCGCCGATCTCACCTGCCTGCCGCGCACCACCTCCTGAAGGCGCGTTCAGGCAATCCCGGCGCGCAACAGATCGAGCACGTGCACGAGGCCGACCGGGCGATCTGCCTCCGCCACGATCAGAGCGGAAACCTTGCGGTTCTGCATGATTTCGAGCGCCTCGCCGAGCAGCATGTCGGGGGCGATCGCCATCGGATTACGCGTCATGACCTGCTCGACGCGGCGACCGAGGAGATCATCGGCCATATGACGGCGGATATCACCATCCGTGACGATCCCCGCCAGCCGGCCTTCCGCATCGATGACCACGACGCAGCCGAGGCTCTTCTCGCTCTGTATCGCGAGCGCGCGGTCCATGGTCTCGCCCTGCCCGATCAGGGGCATGCGCTCGCCCGTATGCATGATGTCGCGCGCAGTCTTGAGCATGGCGCCGAGCTTGCCGCCGGGATGGAAGCTGCGGAAATCATGTGCGGTGAAGCCACGCCGCTCCAGCAGCGCCACGGCAAGCGCATCGCCGAGTGCGAGCTGCATCGTCGTCGATGTCGTCGGCGCGAGCCCGTTCGGACAGGCCTCCGGCGCACGCGGCAGCACCAGCGCGACATTGGCCGCACGCGCGAGCGTGGAATCGGCGCGCGAGGTTACAGCGATCAACGTGACGCCATGACGTTTCGAATAGGCAATCAGATCGGACAATTCGCTGGTTTCACCAGACCATGACAGGGCGACGATCACGTCCTCGCTGCGAATCATGCCCAGATCGCCGTGGCTGGCTTCGCCGGGATGCACGTAATAGGCCGCCGTCCCCGTCGAGGCCAGGGTCGCGGCGAGCTTGCGCCCGACATGCCCCGATTTCCCCATCCCCGTGACGATCACCCGTCCGGTCATGGCGGCAATGGCATCAATGGACGCCGTAAAAGGCGCACCCAATCCGTTTTCGAGCGCGGCGAGCATCGCATCGAGCCCCCCCTTCTCGGCCAGCAGCGTGCGCCGTGCCGACGCGATCGCCGCGCGATCCGGAGCGTCATCCGCATGCCCGGAGCCATTCTGGGGAGATTGTGCCTGCATCATCATCCTTTCACGCCGCATGCCCGCGCTTTTAGCAAGCCCCGGCGCCCGAGGGAATGGCCGAATCGCGCGGCCTTCCAGCAACAACCAGGGGTCGCTCTGCCGCGTTGATTGACCGGCTGTTAACCCTTTTCGTTTACCGCTTGCAAACCATAAGCGAATCCCGGCCCGCGCCGACAGGCGTGGCCGCTATCAGGGGAACCTGCCCGACCATGTGCATGCGCGCGAGGATGGCCGAGACGGGGGCGGCAATGCCGGGTGCATCTGTGCCCGCGCCGCTCGCGTCATCCGCCTTTCGTGATCTGCGCCGGCTGCTTGCGGGCACGGCCCTGTTGATCATCCCCGTGCTTGCCGGCACCGGCGGCGAAGCCCTTGCCCAACAAGGCGCCGGACCGCCCGCTGCAGAACCTTTCGAATTGCGGTTGCGCGGGTCCGCGCCCGAATCGGCAGATGCGCCCGATCCGCCGCCGACCCGCGCGCGGACCCGCAGCGAAACGCGCGCCGGGACCCGCGATACCGTGCGC
This sequence comes from Salinarimonas sp., assembly GCA_020832565.1. GTDB lineage: Bacteria > Pseudomonadota > Alphaproteobacteria > Rhizobiales > Beijerinckiaceae > Saliniramus. Next base: position 38,505 of record JAFIEI010000006.1, read on the forward strand.
GAACCGGTCTCGGTCCTCCCGACACCGATTGATGCCGATCCCGCCGGCGAGCCGCCTCTCGCGGATGAGCCCGAGGCCGATCCGTTCGAACCGCAGGGGCTGCGTCTGGGTGCCATGCGCCTGTTCACCGATATTGCCCAGAGCCTCGGCTACGACAGCAACCCCGCACGTACGCGCAATGCCGGCCCCGGTGACGTTTTCTCACGCACGCAGGGCGAGGCCCGTCTCGAAAGTGACTGGTCACGTCACGAATTGTCGCTGGATCTGCGTGGTGGCTTCGATGCCTATCGTGGCGCTTCGTCAAATGACAGCCCCTCAGGCGAAGCGAATGCGGCTTTGCGCCTCGACGTGACCGGCGATACCAGCGCCACATTGGGCATGCGCGGCAATCTCGATACGGAACGCCCCGGTGGCAACGATATTGCCGACACGATCGTCAACCGGACGCCCGTCATCGATTATTCCGGCAGCATCGCCCTCGATCACGATCCCGGACGGCTGCGGCTCGGCCTGCGCGGGACGGTGGGGCGCACCGAGCATGCTTCCGGGCGCGGCGCGGATGGCGGGCGCATCAGCCAACGCGAACGGGACCTGACCCGCTACGAGATCGCCGCGCGTGTGGGTTACGAGATCTCGCCGGGGCTCATACCGTTCACGGAGATCGCCCTCGATCGCCGCCGCTACGACCGCGCGCTGGCTGACGGCACCCGCCGCTCCTCGACCGGGCTGACCGGGCTCGTGGGCGCGCGTTTCGAACTGACCCGCCTGCTCACCGGCGAGATCTCAGGTGGCTACCAGCAACGCCGCTACGATACGGCGGGCCGGCGCGAACTCACGGGATTCGTCGGGGATGCCGCGCTAGAATGGGCGTTGACGCCGATCACGCTGGTGCGACTCAGCGGCTTCAGTCGCCTCGACGAGACGACCCGCGCAGGGGCGCGAGCAAGGCGCGTACACGGCATCGGTCTCGATTTCGAACACGCCCTGCGCCATCGCCTCACCGGCCGCGCCTCGTTTGCCCATGAGATCGAGAATGCCGGGGCCGGCGGACCGACGGAGCGCACCAATCGCGCGGGGGTCGGCCTGGACTACACCCTGAACCGCCACGGCATCATCACTCTCGATTATCGCTGGGAGAACCAGCGCAGCACCGAGATCGGCGGCGGGTATGATGCCAACCTCTACCTTCTGGGCATGCGCCTGCGCTACTGACGCGCAGGGTTGCAGGGTATGGCATCACTGTTGCGCCGCCTTGCGAACGGGGCGATGCTGTCAGCCGAAGGCGACGCTTCCGAATCGCCGAGTGAGGGTCAAGGCCGATGAAAACCATTCTGCTTCCCACCGCGCCGCATGATCTGATGCAGGCGACAATGGAAACGGCTCTGCGCTTCGCGCAAAGCTGCGAGGCCTATATCGAGGGTTTTGCCCTGCGGCCGCCGCTGGCCGAGATAGTCTCGGTCGATATGGTGATGGGGCTGACCTGGGCCGCGGACGAGCGCGGTGACGCCGAAGGCGAGGCACAGGCGCGCCAGATCTTCGAGGATTTCATGAAGGCCCACGACGTGCCGCGCGATGCCGGCTCCATGGGCAAGCTGTGCTGGCGCTGGAACGCCGATGCGCCGGCGGGCGACGAATTCGTCGGCAGCCATTCACGCATCTTCGACCTCACCGTCCTCGGCAAGCCCGGCCAGCGCGCGGCGGGTCCGCGCATGGCGACGCTGGAAGCCGTTCTCTTCGAGGGCGGCCGCCCCGTCCTGATCGCGCCGGAAAAGCCGCCCGCGACGATCGGCGAGACCATCCTGATCGCCTGGAACGGCTCCACCGAGACCGCCCATGTCGTGGCCATGGCCATGCCGCTGCTCTATCGGGCCAAGCGCATCGTCGTGCTCACGGCGGAAGGTGCGATGGTGCCCGGCCCCTCGGGAGACCAGCTCGCCAAGGCGCTGCGGCGGCACGGCCTGGAAGTCGAATCGGTCGCGCTGCAATCGGGGAAGGGCCATCCCGGCCAGGTGATTCTGAACCACGCCGAAGAGATCGGCTGCGACCTGTTGATCAAGGGCGCCTACACCCAGAGCCGCATCCGGCAGATGATCTTCGGCGGCGCCACCAGCCATATCCTCGCGAATGCCCGGATTCCGGTCTTCATGGCGCATTAAAGCAACGCATGCGGCAAGTCCGGCCCGCATCGCGATGATACGGGCCGGTCGTCGCCGTTATTTCGGCTGCATGCGCAGGGCGCCGTCGAGGCGGATCAGTTCGCCGTTGAGCATGTCGTTGTCGATGATGGCACCGACGAGTTTGGCGTATTCCGCCGCCTTGCCGAGCCGTGAGGGGAAGGGCACATTGGCTTCGAGCGCCTTGCGGTATTCCTCGGTGATGCTCTCGAACATCGGCGTATGGAACAGGCCCGGCAGGATGGTCATCACCCGGATGCCCGAGGTCGAGAGATCGCGCGCCATCGGCAGGGTGAGCCCGGCGACGCCGGCCTTGGATGCGGCATAGGCGGCTTGGCCGATCTGGCCGTCCTGGGCGGCCACGGAGGCGGTCATCACGATCACGCCGCGCCCGCCATCCTCGGTGACGGGATCGAGCCCGGCCATGCCGGCAGCGGCGCGCGCGCTCGCGGCGAAGGTGCCGATCAGATTGATCTGCACGGTCTTGGCGAAGGTCGCCATGTCGTGCGGCACCAGCTCACCGGTATCGCGCTTCTTCGAGACGGTGCGCTTGCCGGGCGCCACGCCCGCGCAATTGACCAGTACGCGTTCGATGCCGTGCGCCTCGCGGGCGCGGGCGAAGCCGGCCTCGAGGGAGGCGTCGTCGGTGACGTCGACCTTGCAGAACAGCCCGCCGATATCCTTCGCGATCTCGGTTCCGCGTTCTTCATTGAGGTCGAACAGCGTCACCTTCACGCCGTGGCCGGCGAGCATGCGCGCGGTGCCTTCGCCGAGCCCGGATGCGCCGCCGGTTACGATCGCCGCCATGGTGTTGTCGAGTTTCATGATCATCCTCCGAATATATCGTTATGCCAACGCTATCGGCGTGCCGGGCGGTTTTGTCCAGTCGGTGAGATGCGGATGATGCGTCACGGGTGACGGATTCGGTGACGGTGTCAACGAAGCGTTTACCAAGTTTGGGGATTCTGCCCGCATGAGCACCATCCGCACCGCCATCAGCGCACTTGCGCTTTCCGCCATCCTCGCGATCCCCGCAGCCGTGACCGCGGTCGCGCAGCCGGATTACCGCGCCTGTTTCAGCCAGATCCGGGGCCAGGCCCAGCAGGCCGGGGTCACCGGGGAGACCTTCGACCGGGTGATGAATTCCGTCACGCCCGACCGCGAAGTGCTGCAATTCCTCGACAGGCAGCCGGAATTCCGCACGCCGATCTGGGATTACATCGCCGGTCTCGTCGACGAGGAGCGCGTCGAGGACGGGCGTCGGATGATGCAGCGCCATCACCGCGAAATCACCGCCGCCGAGGAGCGCTACGATGTTCCCGCTACCGTCATCGCGGCGATCTGGGGGGTCGAATCGAATTACGGGCAGAATATGGGCAACCGTCCGCTGCTCGAATCACTCTCCGCGCTCGCCTGCGAGGGCCGCCGCCAGAGCTTCTTCCGCAGCGAGCTGGTTTCGACCCTGCGCATCATCCAGAACGGCGATATCCCGGCTTCCGATCTGCGCGGCTCCTGGGCCGGCGCCTTCGGCCAGACCCAGTTCATCCCCTCCACCTTTCTGCGTGTGGCCGTCGACATGACCGGCGACGGGCGTCGCGACATCATCAATTCGGTGGCCGATGCGCTGGGCTCGACGGCGGCCTATCTGTCGCGCTCGCGCTGGCAATCGGGCTTGCGCTGGGGCTACGAGGTCAAGCTTCCGAGCGGCTTCAACGCCTCCCTCGCCGGACGCGACAAGAAGCGCGACATCGATTTCTGGCGCCAGCAGGGCGTGCGCACCATGGACGGATCGAGCCTGCCCGGCTCGGGCGTGCGCGCGGTGTTGCTGCCGGCGGGGATCGAGGGGCCGGCCTTCCTCGTTTCGCGCAACTTCGATGCGATCTATTCCTATAACCACGCCGAATCCTATGCGCTCGCCATCGCGCTGCTGGCCGATCGCATCGCCGGACTGCCAGGCATCCAGACGCCCTGGCCGACCGACGACCCGCCGCTTTCGCGCGCGGAGCGCCGCGAAGTGCAGGAGCGGCTGATCCGCGCCGGCTACGATATCGGCGATGTCGACGGCATCATCGGCTCCAAGACCCGCGAAGCCGTGCGCGACATGCAGAGCCGGCTCGGCATGGAGGCGACGGGCCGCGCCGGCGGCAAGCTGCTGCAGGCCATGCGGGGGCGGTGACGCCCCTTCACCGGGTCGCCGCTCACATCACGACTTCGATCAGGAACGGCCCGTCATGGGCGATCCCCTCGCGGAAAGCGGCGGCGAATTCCGTGACGGTTTCGACGCGGCGTGCCGTGACGCCCATGCCCTCGGCGACGCTAACCCAATCGATCGCCGGATGGTCGAGGGAGAGCATGTCGCGGGCCTTGGGGCCGGGATTTTCCGCTCCGACATTGGCGAGTTCGCCGTTGAGGATAGCGTAGGAGCGGTTCGCCCAGATGCAGGTGAGAATGTTGAGCTTCTCGCGCGCCTGCGTCCATAGCCCTTGCACCGTATACATCGCCGAGCCGTCTGCCTGCAGCGCGATCACCTGCCTTTCGGGGCATGCGATGGCGGCGCCGGTGGCAAGCGGGATACCGAGCCCGATGGCGCCGCCGGTGAGCTGCAGCCAGTCATGCGGCGGGGCACCCGCCGTGGCGGGAAAGAAATTGCGGCCCGTCGTCACCGATTCGTCGGTGATGATGGCGTGCTCCGGGATCAGCGCGCCCAGGACCTGGGCGATCGAGGCGGGATCGAGCGGGCCGTCGGCGGAAAGCTCCCCGCGATGCGCCGGGGTGAGATCGGGGGTGGCATCGCCTGCCACCCTGTCGGCGAGCCGCGCCAGCGCATCCGCCTGATCCTGGGCGAAATCCGCAAGCAGATGAATTTCGCAATCATCCGGCGCCAGCCGTGAAGGCTTGCCCGGATAGCCGAAGAAGCCGACCGGATCCTTTGAGCCAACCAGCACGATATGCTTGAAATCCTTCAGCTTCTCGACGGCCTGATCGACCGGATAGGGAATCCGGTCGACCGCGACGCGCCCTGCCCCGCGCTCCATGCGCGCATTCGAGGTCTGCGCCATGACGCTCTGGCCGGTGCCGCGCGCGATCCGCGAGGCGTCTTCAAGGGGCTTGGCGCGCACCGCCTTGTCGCCGAGCAGCAGCAACACCTTCTCGCCCGATGTGAAGATCGCGGCAATGGCGTCGATCACGGCCTCGTCCACCTTTTCGCGCTCGGGAATCGCCGGCACCGTCGCGACCGGTCCGCCCTCGCTCCAGGCGGTATCGGCCGGCAGGATCAGCGTGGCGATCTGGCCGGGCGCGGTCTGCGCGGCGGCGATCGCCTCTGCACCATCGGCGGCGACGGCCTGCGAGGAGCGCGAGGTCTTCATCCAGGGGGAATATTGCCGTCCCAGCATCTCGATATCGGCAGTGAGCGGCGCATCGTGCTCCAGATGATAGGTGGCGTGCTCGCCGACCACGTTGATCATGGGCGAGCGCGCCCGCGAGGCATTGTGGATATTGGCCAGCCCGTTGGCGAGGCCGGGGCCCAGATGCAGAAGCGTCGCGGCGGGTTTTTCCGCCATGCGGGCATAGCCGTCGGCAGCGCCGGTCACCACACCCTCGAACAGGCACAGCACGCAGCGGATCCCGTCGACCCGGTCGAGGGCTGCGACGAAATGCATCTCGGACGTGCCGGGATTGGCGAAACAGACTTCTACATCGCCCGCGACCAGCGTGCGCACCAGACTCTCGGCACCATTCATCGGTGATATCCCCTCTCAGATCCGGCGAGAGAGTGCCACGGGCGCACAGGCGCGCACAATCTGGATCGCGTGCCGGCTGCCGTGCGATTGGGCAAGCCCGCCTTGGCCTTTTGCGCGCGGGGTGACCGGAGGCGTCGAAAACGACGATGCCGGCTCAAGGCCGGCATCGTGCAGGGTCATGATCGATCTCCAAGCCGGGCAGAGGCTCAGAAGAAGGCCTGTAGCCCGGTCTGGGCACGGCCCAGGATCAGTGCGTGGACGTCGTGCGTGCCCTCGTAGGTATTGACCGTCTCGAGGTTCTGGGCATGGCGCATGACCATGTATTCCTCCGAGATGCCGTTACCGCCATGCATGTCGCGTGCCATGCGGGCGATGTCGAGCGCCTTGCCGCAATTGTTGCGCTTGACGATCGAGATCATCTCCGGCGCGGCGCGGCCCTCGTCCATCAGACGACCGACGCGCAGCGAGCCCTGCAGGCCCAGCGCGATTTCCGTCTGCATGTCGGCGAGCTTCTTCTGCACGAGCTGGGTCTGCGCCAGCGGGCGGCCGAACTGTTTGCGGTCGAGGGTGTATTGACGCCCGCGGAACCAGCAATCCTCCGCCGCGCCCATCACGCCCCAGGAGATCCCGTAGCGCGCGCGGTTGAGGCAGCCGAACGGCCCCTTCAGGCCGGAGACGTTGGGCAGGAGCGCATCTTCGCCGACCTCGACGCCGTCCATGACGATCTCGCCGGTGATCGAGGCGCGCAGGCTGAGCTTGCCGCCGATCTTGGGAGCCGAGAGACCCTTCATGCCTTTTTCGAGCACGAAGCCGCGAATCGCGCCGTCATGGGCTTCCGACTTTGCCCAGACGACGAAGACGTCTGCGATGGGCGAGTTCGAGATCCACATTTTCGAGCCGGAAATGACGTAGCCGCCGTCGACCTTCTTCGCCACGGTCTTCATGCCGCCGGGATCGGAGCCCGCATCCGGCTCGGTGAGGCCGAAGCAGCCGACGAATTCGCCCGAGGCGAGCTTGGGCAGGTACTTCTTGCGCTGCGCCTCATCGCCATAGGCGTAGATCGGATACATCACCAGCGAGGACTGCACGCTCATCATCGAGCGATAGCCCGAATCGATGCGCTCCACCTCGCGCGCCACGAGGCCGTAGGCCACATAGCCGGCACCGACGCCGCCGTATTCCTCCGGCACGGTGACACCGAGCAGGCCGAGCTCACCCATCTCGTTGAAGATGGCGCGGTCGGTCTTTTCCTGGGCATAGGCTTCGAGCACGCGCGGCAGCAGCTTTTCCTGGCAATAGGCATTGGCCGTATCGCGGATCATGCGCTCGTCATCGGTGAGCTGGTCTTCGAGCAGGAACGGATCGTCCCACTTGAAGCTCGCCTGGGACGGCGCGTCCTTTGGTTTGAGTTGCGGTTGAGCCATGGTCCGGTTTCCTTCTTTTCTCGATCCTCGTCGCGCTCTCCGGCGCGTCTTACCCCACCCTCGCTCCCTCCCCTGAGAGGAGGTAGGCCCGGGTGAGGCCTTCATGCAGTGCCCTGCCTTACTCCGAAATCTCGAAGGTCACGCCTTGAGCCAATGGCAGGGCGGTGCCGTAATTGATCGTGTTCGTCGACCTGCGCATATAGGCCTTCCACGCATCAGAGCCAGCCTCGCGGCCACCGCCGGTCTCTTTCTCGCCGCCGAAAGCGCCGCCGATTTCGGCGCCCGAGGGGCCGATATTGACATTGGCAATGCCGCAATCGGAGCCGATCTCCGAGACGAACAGTTCAGCCTCGCGCATGTCGAGGGTGAAGATCGAAGAGGACAGTCCGGCGCCGACACCGTTCTGGATGGCGATTGCCTCGTGGATATCATTATAGCGCACCACGTAGAGAATGGGTGCGAAAGTCTCCTGCGTCATAGGCGCCATCTGCGAGGGCATCTCCACGAGGGCGGGCTTTGCGTAGAAAGCGTCCTCGCCGCCGACACCTGCAGCACGGCCACCGCCATGCACGACGGCACCGGCCTCGCGGGCGGCGGTGAGCGCGGCCTCCATATTCTCGAACGCGTCCCGATCGATCAGCGGCCCGACCAGCGTGCCGGTCTCGCGCGGATCGCCGATGGCGACGGAGCCGTAGACCTTGGCCAGACGCGGCACGAGCTGATCATAGATCGATGAGTGCACGATCAGCCGGCGCAGGGTCGTGCAGCGCTGGCCCGCCGTGCCGATGGCGGAAAAGGCGATAGCGCGAAGCGCGATGTCGAGATCGGCCGAGGGCGCGACGATGGCGGCGTTGTTGCCGCCGAGTTCCAGAATCGAGCGGGCGAAGCGCTTCGCGAGACGCGGGCCGACCTCGCGGCCCATGCGGGTCGAGCCCGTGGCGGAGACGAGCGCCACGCGGTCGTCATCGACGAGGATCTCGCCGATCTCGCGATCGCCGATCAGCAGATGATGCAGGCCTTCGGGTGCCTCGTCGCCGAAGCGGGCAATGGCGCGCGCGAGGATTGCCGAAACGCCGAGGCCGGTGAGCGGGCTCTTCTCGGAAGGCTTCCAGATCACCGGATCGCCGCAGACGAGCGCAATCGCCGTATTCCACGACCACACGGCCACGGGGAAATTGAAGGCGGTGATCACCCCGGCGACGCCGAGCGGATGCCAGGTCTCCATCATGCGGTGATCGGGGCGCTCGGTGGCGATGGTCTTGCCGTAGAGCTGGCGCGAGAGGCCTACGGCGAAATCGCAGATGTCGATCATCTCCTGGACCTCGCCGAGTCCCTCGGAGACGACTTTTCCGGCCTCGAGCGTCACCAGCATGCCCAGATCGTCCTTGGCCGCACGCAGCTCTTCGCCGAGCAGGCGCACGAGCTCACCCCGGCGCGGCGCAGGCACCTTGCGCCATGCGGAGAAGGCGGCTTCGGCACGGGCGATGGAGGCGCGGGTTTCGTCGGCGCTGGTGGTACGCAGATGCGTGATGGTCTCACCGGTCACCGGGGAGCGGGCGGGCAGCGTGCCGGCGCCGTCGCCGGCAAAGGCGTCTGCGCTGACACCCAGACGCTCGAGAATGGCAAGAGCCTCGGCGCGCACGGAGCTCGTAGACATGATTTCCTCGATCCTTGTTCTGATTATTCGATTTCGGCTGCAAAATCCGCGTTTTCCAGCCTTTGCGCAACTCATATCTTCGCACCGCGCCCTGCGAAACATGCGCGCGCTGCCCGGTCCCGATCGCGGATTCCTGCACGAAACCGAAAGGAAACCCGCCTTGCATGGTTGTCACCCGCGCGCCCTGCCGCTATGGCGTAACGCGCAAGCGATCGTCGGCGCGAGGCGCCGTCAGCCGGGGAATGGTACCTATGAAAGCGCGCGTCACGGTGACCTTGAAGAACGGTGTTCTCGATCCGCAGGGCAAGGCGATCGAAGGAGCCTTGAAATCCCTCGCCATCGAGGGCGTGGGCTCGGTCCGCCAGGGCAAGGTCTTCGATATCGAAATCGATGCCGCCGATGCAGATACGGCACGTGCCACGCTGGAGCTGGCCTGCGAGAAGCTGCTCGCCAATACAGTGATCGAGAATTACCGCGTCGAGCTCGTCTGAGCCGCGCCTGTCCTGAGCCGATTGTCTTGAGGAGCGACGGTCATGCGCGCCGCCATCATCACCTTCCCCGGTTCCAATCGTGACGGCGACGTCGCCCGTGCCCTGCGTCATGCGGGGGCCGAGACCGTTGCGGTCTGGCATGCCGAGGATTCGCTGCCGCCGGGAACCGATCTCGCCGTCCTGCCGGGCGGCTTCTCCTATGGCGATTACCTGCGCTGCGGCGCCATCGCGGCGCGCTCGCCGGCCATGGACGCCGTGCGAGCCCATGCCGCAAGCGGTGGCCTGGTACTCGGCATCTGCAACGGTTTCCAGATGCTGTGCGAAGCGGGGCTGCTGCCGGGCGTGCTGATGCGCAATGCGCAGCTGCGCTTCGTCTGCCGCCGCCAGCACCTGCGCGTCGAGCGCAACGATACCGCTTTCACCTCGGCTTATGCGAAAGGCCAGGTGATCGATGTCTGCGTGGCGCATGGCGAAGGCAATTACATCGCCGATCCCGATACGCTGTCGCGCCTCGAGGACGATGGGCGCGTCGCGTTCCGCTATTGCGATGCAGGCGGTGAACTCACCCCTGAAGCCAATTGCAACGGCTCGCTCAACGCGATCGCGGGGATCTGGTCGCCGGGCTTCAACGTGCTCGGCATGATGCCGCATCCGGAGAATCTGATCGACCCGCTCGTCGGCGGAACCGACGGGGCGGGTCTGTTCGATAGCCTGTGCCGCGCGAAAGCTGACGCCGCTTGAACGCGACGTCGACGTCGATCAGCCGACGAGGCGCACCGTGCCACGACGCTCTTCGATCGAAGGGCAGCTGATCACGAAGCGCAGATCGTCGTAATCGCGATCCGACCAGCCCAACTCAGGCGGACGATCTTCGAAGCCGATGAAGAGATATTGGCCATGGGTACAGGTGGCCTCCTGGCGTTCGGGGGTGCGATCCCGCTCGCGTATGTCCGGAAGGATGCCACCTTCGCTCTCCGTGCGGCATTCCGCCAAGCTCCGACACAGAATCGTCTCGACGATCTCCAGGCCGAAATTGAACGTGAATCCTTCCGGGTTTTCCTCGTCGCGCGTCGTATCGCTATAAAACTCGTAGACCGTTGCACCCGCTGAGTCGCGCAAACTGGGATCGCGGTTGCCGCCGCGTGTGTTGCGCATCATGTAGCTGATTTCCTCATGCGGGGCGCAATCGACGTCGATGCTTCCCGGCGGGTTGAAACCCGGATAGCGATCATTGTCGGCCACCTTGACGAAATCCGTGCGCGCGCCCGCTACGCCGGAATAGCGGTCGAGCGGACCGAGCCGCTCATCCTCTATCGGATCGTAGCAATAGGCGAGCAGTTCATTGAAGTCCGCAGCATCGGAATCCATGATCTCGAAGTGGTTCTCGTTGGTACGGGTTTCGACCAAACCTTCGGCAACCGCCTGTACGCCGACATCGAGGTTGGGGCGCAGGACCGCGCCGATCGTCATCGGCAAGACCGCATCCGAATTGACCCGCACGCGATTGGCGCCGATCCACTCGAAGGAAACGTTGATCGCACCGAGCTCGGCACGATGGTGGAAATTGCCCATGAATGTCTGCTGGATATCGAGCTGGCGGCCCTCCTGACGGGCCATCACCGCCTGCAGAGCCGTCGAATCAGCCGCATTCTGCATGGCGGCGCGCACATCCGTGGCACGACTGTAATCCATCGCGAAGCCGGCAAAGGCGAAGATCGGGATCACGGCAAGACCGAAAATAACGGCAACGCCGCCGCGTTCGTCACGGACTGCGCGGGTGATCAGGGACATCGGGATACTCCACCAGCTGTTTCAACTTTGTGGAAAATTGTAGCGATTAACGTGCCATTCACTTTGTTCCGATGCGGCACGAATTCGGAGCATCAGCGGCGAATCGGCAATCACGGGCTGTGTCATTCCTGCACCCTGCATCAGGATGCGACATGCTCCCGATGATTGTGGCACGCGGTCGCAGCCGCGCTTTCTGCCCTGCGGCGTTGCGCGTGGCGATGTGACGGGCTATGGCCTTGTCGCATCATCGAGAGGCGAGACCAGCATGAGCGCAGACACGGTCACCATCACCGAGGAACTGGTGCAGGAGCACGGGCTCAAGCCCGACGAATATGCACGCTTCAAGGAGCTGATCGGGCGCGAGCCGACGCTGACGGAGCTCGGCATCGTATCCGCCATGTGGAACGAGCATTGCTCCTACAAATCCTCGCGCAAACATCTGCGCGGCCTGCCCACCAGCGCGCCCTGGGTGATCCAGGGGCCGGGCGAGAATGCCGGCGTGATCGATATCGGCGACGGGCTAGCCTGCGTCTTCAAGATGGAGAGCCATAACCATCCGAGCTTCATCGAGCCCTATCAGGGCGCGGCGACCGGTGTGGGCGGGATCCTGCGCGACGTCTTCACCATGGGCGCGCGCCCCATCGCCGCACTCAACGCCCTGCGTTTCGGCTCCCCGGATCATCCGAGGACCCGCCACCTCGTCTCCGGCGTGGTGCACGGGATCGGCGGCTACGGCAATTCCTTCGGCGTGCCGACCGTGGGCGGATCCGTCGGATTCCATTCGCGCTATGACGGCAACATCCTCGTCAACGCCATGGCGGTGGGCCTCGCAAAGACCGACGAGATCTTCTACGCCAAGGCCACGGGGGTGGGAAACCCCATCGTCTATCTCGGCTCCAAGACCGGGCGTGACGGCATCCACGGGGCCACCATGGCCTCGGCCAGCTTCGACGAATCGGCGGATGAGAAGCGCCCCACCGTCCAGGTCGGCGATCCTTTCGCGGAGAAGCTTCTGCTCGAAGCCTGCCTCGAACTGATGGCATCGGGCGCGGTCATCGCCATCCAGGACATGGGCGCGGCGGGCCTGACCTCCTCTTCGGTGGAGATGGGTGCGAAGGGCAATCTCGGCATCGAGCTCGATCTCGACGCGGTCCCCTGCCGCGAAGAGGGCATGACCGCCTATGAGATGATGCTCTCGGAGAGCCAGGAGCGCATGCTCATGGTGCTCGAGCCCGGCATGGAGGAAGAGGCGCAGGCGATCTTCCGCAAATGGGAGCTCGATTTCGCCGTGATCGGCAAGACCACCGACACCCTGCGTTTCGTCGTTAAGCATCAGGGCCGGGTCGAGGCCGATCTGCCGATCAAGGAACTGGGCGACGAGGCCCCGATCTATGATCGCCCGCACGAGCCGACACCGCCGCGCCCGGAAATCGCAGCCGAGGACATCCGCCCTCCGCTGCGCGATTCGGAAGCCCTGATCGCACTCCTGAACACGCCGGACCTGTGCGCGAAGAACTGGATCTTCGAGCAATACGATCACCTCATTCTCGGCAATACCGTGCAGACGCCCGGCGGCGATGCGGCGATCGTGCGCGTCGAGGACGGGCCGAAAGGGCTCGCGCTCACCACCGATGTCACGCCCCGCTATTGCGAGGCCGATCCGGTCGAGGGCGGCAGGCAGGCGGTGGCGGAAGCCTATCGCAATATCTGCGCAGTGGGCGGCAGGCCGCTGGCCATCACCGACAATCTCAATTTCGGCAATCCCGAGCGCCCGCATTTCATGGGCCAGCTCGTCGGCTGCATCCGGGGCATCGGCGAGGCCTGCGCCGCGCTCGATTTCCCCGTCGTCTCGGGCAATGTCTCGCTCTACAACGAGACCAACGAGATCGGCATCCTGCCCACCCCCACCATCGGCGGCGTCGGCCTCATCGATGATTGCGCGCGCCATGCCACGATCGGCTTCCGGCGTGACGACGACGTGATCCTGATCATCGGCGAGACCCGCGGCTGGCTCGGCGCATCGGCCTATCTGGCAGAGATCTGCGGCCGCGAGGACGGCGCGCCGCCGCCGGTGGATCTGGAGCGCGAGCGCGCCCATGGCGGCTTCGTGCGTGCGGCCATCGCCGCCGGGCGGCTCGATTGCGTTCACGACATCTCCGATGGCGGGCTCGCCGTGGCCCTCGCCGAGATGGCCATGGCCGGCAATATGGGCGCGAGCATCGACACCCTGCCCGACGGTCCCTCACATGCCGTTCTGTTCGGCGAGGATCAGGGGCGCTACCTCATCGCCCTGCCCGAAGATGCGGCACAGGCTTTGATTGCAGATGCCCAGACCGCGGGAATTTTCGTCATGAAACTCGGTCGAACCGGTGGCGATGCGTTGATTCTGCCTGATAATCAGGCCATATCTATCGAAGCGCTGAAACAGGCGCACGAGAGCTGGCTGCCTGAATACATGGCAGCCGAACCGGCCTGAGGAGAGTATCGCCCATGCCCATGGAAGCCCGCGACATCGAGAAGATGATCAAGGAAGCCATTCCGGATGCCACGGTCGAAATCCGCGATCTGGCCGGCGACGGCGACCACTATGCCGCGACGGTCACTTCGGCGGAATTCAAGGGCAAGAGCCGGGTGCAGCAGCACCAGATGGTCTATCAGGCCCTGCAGGGGCGCATGGGCGGTGTCCTGCACGCCCTGGCGCTGACCACCATTCCCGCCGATTGAACATTCACCCCGGGTCCGGCGTCTTGAGCGCCGGAGCACAGGAGTATCCCATGAGCGCGCACGAGACCATCGACACCGAAGTCAAGACCAACGACGTGGTACTCTTCATGAAGGGCACGCCGGACTTTCCGATGTGCGGCTTCTCCGGCCAGGTCGTCCAGATCCTGAACTATCTCGGCGTCGATTATAAAGGCATCAACGTCCTTGATGATGAGGGCATTCGCAGCGGCATCAAGGAATATTCCAGCTGGCCGACGATTCCGCAGCTCTACGTCAAGGGCGAGTTCGTCGGCGGCTGCGACATTGCCCGCGAGATGTTCCAGGCTGGAGAACTGCAGCAGTTCTTCACCGAGAAGGGCATCACGGTCAAGCAGGGCGCGTGATCCGCTGAACCTGGATGTGTCGGGGGTTGAGCGAAGCCGATGTCGAGCGCGCGCATGCTGCCCCCGATCCTGCCGCCTGCCGGGGATGGCCAGCGCATCGGCCTGTTCGGCGGCAGTTTCGACCCGCCGCATGAAGGCCATCGCCATGTGGCGGTGACGGCGCTCAGGCGCCTGCGCCTCGATGCCGTCTGGTGGCTGGTCACGCCCGGCAATCCGCTGAAGGCCGGCAGGAGCATCGCCCCGCTCGCCGAGCGCATGGCGGCGGCCCGCGCGCTTGCCGCGCATCCGCGCATCGCCGTCAGCGATGTCGAGCACCAGGCCGGTCTGCGCTATACCAGCGATACCCTGCATTACCTGCAAGAACGCCGGCCCGATCTCGCCTTCGTCTGGATCATGGGCGCGGACGGGCTGACCCATTTCCACCGCTGGCGCGACTGGCGCGGCATCGCGCGGGCCATGCCGATCTGCGTGATCGACCGCCCCGGCCATTCCCGCGCCGCGACGGCCTCCCTTGCCGGGCAGGCACTCGCCCGTTACCGGTTGCCGGAGGCGGCGGCGCCGGTTCTCGCCGGCGCCCCGCCCCCCGCCTGGATCTTCCTGCACGGCCCGCGCCTGCCGATCTCCTCGACGCAGATCCGCACGAGCCGTGAGGCCGGCATCTGATCTCAGGCCAATACCCGCCCGAAACCCAGCAGGCGCTGGATGCGCCCGAGCACGTAGCTGTAGCGCTGCACCCGTGACGGATAGGGCCCGCGATTGCCCTCGATGGTGGTCACGATCCCGTCGGCATGGCGCTCGACCAGCCCGATATGGCCCTGCCAGCCATTGATGGCGCCGCGCCACCAGACGATGATGTCACCCGCTCGCGGCGGATCGTCCGGTCCCGCCTCAAAGTCCCAGCCCTTGCGCCGGAACTGGTTGCGGATATCGCGTGCGCCCAGCGAATATCTGAACGGCATTTCCTGCCCGATCTGCGCCGCGCCCTTGCGAAAACACCAGCTGACGAAACCGGCGCACCAGTTCGCCCCCTCCCCGATTCGCCCGTCGAGATAGAGTCGTATATCCGGCCCGCGATTGTCGCCGCCCGCTTCCCCCGCACCGCGCCCCATCTCCGCGCGCGCAACATCCAGTGCGGCGATGCCGAAGCGGCTGCCCGGCGCTTCGACGTCCCGAGCCGCCTCGGCGCGCCGCCCGAGCGCCATATCGAGCGCGAAACGCGTCAGCGGCCCGACGACCCCGTCCACGACCAGCGGATCCCCGCGCGGATCGAGCGCTTGCGCCTGAAACGCCCGCACCGCCCGGTCCATCACATTATCGAACTCGCTTTGCGGACAGCGCAGATAATCCAGCGCCATCAGATCCTCACTGAGGCCGCGCACAGCCTCCCCCTTCGATCCCTTTCGCAACAACATGCCCTGCTCCTCTCTCGCCCGGTAGGAGAGAGGCAAATAAGATAAATTTCCTTATTTACAAGATAGTACGAAAAATTTCCTACACCGAGAGCGCAACCTCAATACACCCCGAACAACCGCCCCAGGAATCCCGGTTCGGATTGCTGCGGCGGGATGCCGACCGGGGCCGGGGGTACGCCGTCATGGCGGCCATCATGCGCGGCGATGCCGCCGGTCGTGCCGGGCGGGACGGGGCCGTGTTCGACCATGGGGGGCGCGAAGCCGCCGGGATCGCGCGGGGCATGCCAGCGATCGGCGCCGGGCAGCGGCATCGGATATTCGGCCGCGAGCGCACGTTCCATGTAGCGTGCCCAGATATCGAGGGGCAGATTGCCGCCGGAGGCGCGGTTCGTGGAGCTGTTGTCGTCATTGCCGATCCAGACACCGGTGACCAGCGACGCCGTATAGCCGACGAACCAGGCATCGCGGAAACCCTGGCTGGTCCCGGTCTTGCCGCCGGCCTGCCAGTCGGGAAGCGCGGCACGGCGCCCGGTTCCGGCCACCATGGTTTCATGCATCATCGCATTCATCTTCGACACGGTATCGTCATCGATGACCTGGCCGAGACCGGCGCGCACGCGGTGATAGAGCACCTCGCCGGACGCCGTCTCCACCCGCGTGATGACATGCGGGATCACGCCCGTGCCGCCATTGGCGAAGGTCGCATAGGCCCCCGTCAGTTCCAGCGGCGTCACCTCCGAGGTGCCGAGCGCGATCGAGGCATTGGCCTGCAGCGCCGAGCGGATGCCCAGCCGCTGGGCGACACTGATCACCTCGCGCACGCCCACTTCCATGCCCAGGCTCACCGCCACCGTGTTAAGCGAGAGCGAGAGCGCCTCACGCAGGGTGACCGGGCCGCGGAAATCGCGCGAGAAATTCTCCGGGCTCCAGTCGCCGAGACGGATCGGACGGTCCTCGCGGATGGTATCGGGGGTCAGCCCGCGCTCCATCGCCGCGAGATAGACGAAGGGCTTGAAGGCGGAGCCCGGCTGCCGGCGTGCGGCGACGGCGCGGTTGAACTGGCTTTGCGCATAATCCTTGCCGCCGACCAGCGCCTTGATCGCGCCGTCGGGCCGCAGCGAGACGATGGCTCCCTGCTCCACGCCGAAGCGTTCGCCCTGCTCGCTCAGTTCCGCGATCAGCGAGGCCTCGGCAGCCTGCTGCAGGCCGAGATCGATCGTGGTGTGGACGATCACGTCCTGCTGCACCGCGCCGATGAAATCGTCGAGCACGTCCATGACGTAGTCGGCGGCGTAATTCGCGGTGCCCGGGCCGAGGGGGCGGTTGATCTCGGCCGGACGCGCCATGGCATTGGCCATCCGGTTTTCATCGATGAAGCCCTGGTTGGCCATGGCGTTGAGGACGAGCGCCGCGCGGTCGCGGGCCGCTTGCGGATTGCGCGTCGGGGCGAGCCGCGAGGGAGCCTGGACGAGGCCGGCGAGCATCGCCGCTTCCGCCAGCGTCAGTTCCTCCGCCGCCTTGTCGAAATAGCGCCGCGCCGCCGCCTCGACGCCATAGGCGCCGGCGCCGAAATAGACGCGGTTCATGTAGAGTTCGAGCAACTCGTCCTTGCCGTGGCGACGCTCCAGCCACAGAGCGAGGATCGCCTCCTGGATCTTGCGCGAGGCGGTACGCTCATGCGTGAGAAAGAGATTTTTGGCGAGCTGCTGGGTGATCGTGGAGCCCCCCTGCACCGTCGCCCCGGTTGCGAGATTGGTCGCGAGCGCGCGCCCGATCCCGACGGGATCGATGCCGAAATGGCTGTAGAAACGCCGGTCCTCGATCGCGATGAAGGCCTGGGGCACATGGCCCGGCAGATCATGGATGGAGACGTTGCGCCCGCCGGTCTCGCCGCGATTGGCGATCAGCGTGCCGTCATTGGCGAGAATCTCGATATTGGGCGGACGCTTGGGCACCGCGAGGCGATCGATCGGAGGCAATTGCGTGGCGTGATAGACCACGAGCCCCGTCAGTGCGATCGCCGCCCAGAGCGTGAGCACGACGCAGCCATAGACGATCCGCCCGAGGAACGAGCGCCGCCGCCTTCCGCCGCGCCGACCGGCGCGCCCGTTGCCGCGCGTTCCCGCCTTGCGGTTTTTCGAAGCGGCGGCGTTACCGCCATTGCCGCGTGTCGCCTTGCGCGTGCCCGCTTGCTTTCCCGCCGCATTGCCCGCCCGTCTGGCCATGGCATCCTCGTGAATCGGGCCTCCCGCACGGTCCTGCGGGCTCAGGCGCAGATCGGGAATGCCGGAGGCGGATGCGGGAAAATCGAGCATCGGCTCCCGCCGCTCCCGCTTGTCCTTCCTGCCTGAGAACAGACCCATATCCCGCGTCCCCGCGATGTTGCGTGCTTAAGGCCGAGTTAATCGGCATTCGCAATCTAAATGTGGCGGTTTAAGGAGCGATGAACGAAAGCACGTTGCGTCTGCGGCGTTGAGTGGCAGGTCTGGCGCTTCGAGCGACCGGCCCAGGGGTACTCAAAAAAGCAATCTAAAATTCATATTCATCTGTTTTGCGATTTTTAAATGGTGTATCGGATCTTTCGATTATGGCGATGCGGGCTCGCACGTAAAGTTGCAGATTCAGGAGATTGCATTGAGTTCGGTAATTCGCGTCATCAGTCTGCCCGATGCGCATGAACGCAGAGCCCGGATGAAGCGTCAGCTCGACCCGCTCGGTGCAAACTGGTCGTTCTTCGATGCCTGGCGCCATGCACCGCCAGGTTTGCCCGTGGGGCGCATGATCGATCGCGAGCTGACACAAGGGGAGCTCGGATGCTTCAGCAGCCATTACGTTGCCTGGCAATGGTTCGTGGAACAGAGCGAGGCCGACCAACTCGTCATACTCGAAGACGATACCGTCCTTGACCCGGATTTCTTTCTCGCCATCGATGAGTGGACGCACGCGCTGGAACAGGTCGACATGGTCCGCCTCTACGGCCAGAAGTTCCGGCGCTGGAGCCGATTGCGACGTATCCGGAACAAGCGCCTCGTTCGGTATTTCGAGGCGCCTACCGGCACGCAGGCTTACATCCTGACACGAAGGGGCGCGATGCGGCTCCTCCGGTCGATAAAACGGATCGAGCGCCCCATAGATGACGAGCTCAATCGGTTCTGGGCCCACGGTGTTCTCCCCATGGCGCTCTTTCCCTACCCGGTGATAGAATGCTGCGGACCGAGTTCCGCCACTATGGGAGATCGACGCCGTGGCCAGATGACGCCCGGAGTGGCATTGCAGTATCATGCGCATCGACTCGCCGAGGATTTGCGCAGGCTCGCCTGCAACATAAGGCTTGCCGTCACGCAGCACCGCTTGTCGGACTGACGCTCGAAGACGGGGCATGGAACGCGAGACAGGCCGTTCGATTCCGCTGACGCATTCCCGCATTCTGTTCGTATTGACGAGCGGCATCGCGCATTGACTTCGGCAGATGCCGGGTTTTGATGACGCAGAACACAATTTGCTGGAGAAACCACGCCATGCCGAAGATCGTCGAAGCCTTTTCGCGGATCGGCGAGGAAAATGCCTTCGCCGTCCTCGCGCGCGCCACGCAATTGCAGGCGCAGGGGCGCGACGTCATCAATCTCGGCATCGGCCAGCCCGATTTCGCCACGCCCGAACATATCGTCGAGGCTGCGATCAAGGCGCTGCGCGACGGCCATCACGGCTATACGCCCGCCACCGGCATCCTGCCCCTGCGCGAGGCGATCTGCCGCGACCTCGCCCGCCGGCTCGATGCGAATGTCTCGCCCGATGCGGTGATGGTGATGCCCGGCGGCAAGGTGACCATGTTCGCCGCGATCCTGATGTTCGGCGAGCCGGGCGCCGAGATCCTCTACCCCGATCCGGGCTTTCCGATCTACCGCTCGATGATCGAGTTCACCGGCGCGACCCCCGTCCCCGTGCCGATCCGCGAGGAGAACGGCTTTGCCTTCTCGGCGCAGGAAACGCTTTCGCTGATCACACCGCGCACGCGCCTCCTGATCCTGAACTCCCCGGCCAATCCGACCGGCGGCGTCACCCCGAAGGTCGAGATCGACGCGCTCGTCGCCGGGCTCGCGGCGCATCCGCATGTCGCGATCCTCTCCGACGAGATCTACGGCAGCATGACCTATGACGGCGAGCCGCATGTCTCGCTCTTGTCATATCCCGACATCCGCGACAGGCTTATCTATCTCGACGGCGCCTCGAAGACCTATGCCATGACGGGCTGGCGGCTCGGCTGGTCGGTCTGGCCGCCAGCCTTCTACGAGGCGGCGCGCAAGCTCGCGGTGAACTCCTTCTCCTGCGTCAATGCAGCGACGCAATATGCCGGCATCGCCGCCCTCGACGGGCCGCAGGATCGCGTTGGCGAAATGATGGCGGCCTTCGATGCGCGCCGCAAGTTGGTGGTGGAGGGGCTCAACGCCCTGCCCGGCATCAGCTGCCGCACACCGAAGGGCGCCTTCTACGCCTTCCCCAATATCCGCGAGACCGGCTGGAAGGCCAAGCCGCTCGCCTCGGCGCTTCTCGAAACAGCCGGCGTCGCCGTGATCGGCGGCCCGGATTTCGGCGTCCACGGCGAAGGCTATCTGCGCCTCTCCTATGCCGCCTCACAGGAGGCGATCAGCGCCGCGCTGGCACGGATGGGGGATTTCCTTGAAGGCGAGGCGCCGCCACAGCGGTAATGGGGGCGCTCGGCATCGGCTGCAGCTGCACCGAACCGCCATTGTATCCGCTCCTTGCCGACCGGTGACGAGGAAGGCTATCGGTCGATCGTGTGGATCGACCCGCGGATCGTTCCTGGGTCTGAGCCAGCCGCGTGAGCAGCAGGCGGGCCGGGTGCGCTCCCCCTTTCGCGCCAGATGCCGAGGGGTGCACATCTTCGGCCGAGAAATCGATGAGCATCTGGGCCGGTGGGCATCGGGCGCGCCAGATCTCGATGAAATGCGCTTTAGCTTTCAATGACCGGACTATCAAGCACTACAAACACAATACTAAAAGATTTTGTATTGAAGTAAATTACAGTCAAAAATTTATATTTAGCCAAAACTATATTCTATTATATATACAAAAACTTATTCATCAGGACGCTCTTAAAACGATAGAAAAATTCTACTGAGGCGGGAGCAAAACCATATCAACTGAGTGAATAATGCCATTTGATGCCTCTATATCAGTAGCCGATACCGCAACATCTCCCACCATAATGCCGCCTTCCGATCCTTCGACAACGAGTGTCGTCTGCGCCGCTGTGGTAACGGTAACTGTCTGAGTACCAATATCAACTGATGTCATGGAACCCGGCACGACGTGGTGCCCCAGAATATAATTCAACTGATTTCTGTTCTGCGGAGAAAAAAGTGCGTCGCGCGTTGTCTGTGGAATACGCTCGAATGCTGCATTTGTCGGCGCAAACAAGGTGAACGGTCCACCTTCTAAAAAAGCTTCTTCGAGACCTGCAAGAACAATGGCTTCCGAAAGAATACTGAAATTTTGATCTGCGCTTACTATTTCTCCGATGGAAGGAGCGCCCATGTTCCTTTCATCCATTTGTGCAATCACGCTCGTGGCAGAAAAAGCGAGGAGCGAAGTGGTCAGCGCCGCGACTGAGAAAATTCTATTGATACAGATCATAAGGCGAAATCCTCTCCGTGTGTCTAAACACACTATCTGGAGGAATATATCTATGGATGAAAATCAAAATCAATACAAATTCAAAATTGCGGAAACATCAGTGTTGAATGCAGCGCATTGCTTGCGGCATCACGCGGCCTGGCCTGCTTCCCCGTCGATGATATCCCGCAGGGCCGTCTTCCGTTTCGAAAACAGAACGGAAAGAAAGTTAGGCGGAGCTTTGATCTGTCAGTTTGGAAGTCGAGCGCGTTACTGTTGCGAGAAAAGGTGCCTCACGACGAACCCAGCACTTTGATCACACCCCGCGATACACCCACACCCGCGCGGGCGGGATGTTGCGCCAGACGCGCGAGGAGCCTGCCATGGTGAAACTGCCGGCGCGCTTGGGGATCGGCGGGATGACCGCATAGGTGAACTGAACAAAGGGCGCCTGCGGCTGCAACAGAGCCTGTGAGCGCTGCAGCAGCGCGGTCCGGTCCGTCATGGGCCGGGTGAACAGCGGCAGGCTGGAGACCACGGCGGCGGCCGGGGTATGGAGGATGCCCGCGAGCGTCTCGTCGAGGGCATAGGCATCCCCCTGCACGATCGTCGCGCGCGGGAAGCGCTTGGTGAGCAGCTTGCAGAAATCCGGGTTGAATTCGACCAGAACCAGACGCTCCTGCTCGATTCCCCGATTGATCAGCGCTTCGGTGACCGGGCCGGTTCCGGGGCCGAGTTCGACCACCGGCCCCTGAACCGTCGGGTCGACATAGGAAGCCATGGTGCGCGCGAGCGCCTTTCCCGACGGCGCGACCGCGCCCGTCATCAACGGCTTCTCCAGCCATGAGCGCAGGAAGCGGGCTTCGTCATCGAACTTCGCGCCGTCGCCGCGCGTGGCCCGACGCGACCTTTTTTGCAGGGTATTGAGCACGCACCGCCCCTTCGTCGAAAATGTCCGTTCACCATAGACCAACGTGCGGGCCGCCGGTCAAGTCCGAGCCGACCCGCTGATCCCGTCGAAGAATTCACGGACGCGTGAGAGGAAGCCGTTGCTCTCCGGGTGCGTATCCTTGGAGCATTCCGCCTCGAATTCCTCGAGCAGTTCCCGCTGTCGTTTAGTCAGATTCTGCGGCGTTTCGATGACGACCTGGATGTAGAGATCACCCGTGTCACGCGAACGCAGGATGGGCATGCCCTTGCCGCGCAGGCGGAACTGCTTGCCCGTCTGGGTACCCGCCGGAATCTTCACCTTGGCGTCGGAGCCGTCGATGGTGGGGGTGGTAAATTCGCCGCCGAGCGCCGCCGTCACCATCGAGATCGGCACCCGCGAGAACAGATCCGCGCCGTCGCGCTGGAAGAAGGCGTGCGGCTTGATCGAGAGAAAGATGTAGAGATCCCCCGCCGGACCGCCACGCAGGCCCGCCTCGCCCTCGCCGGCAAGGCGAATGCGCGTGCCGTCCTCGACGCCCGCGGGAATGTTGACGGTGAGCGTGCGCTCGCGCGTCACGCGCCCGGCGCCCCCGCAGGAATCGCAGGGATCGTCGATCACCTCGCCGCGCCCGTGGCAATTGGGGCAGGTACGCTCGATGGTGAAGAAACCCTGCTGCGCCCGCACGCGTCCGATACCGCCGCAGGTCGGGCAGCCGCGCGGCTTCGAGCCGGGCTTCGCGCCGGTGCCCGAGCAGGCTTCGCAGGCGACGGAAGTCGGAATGGTGATCGTCTCGGTCTTGCCGGAAAAAGCTTCCTCGAGCGAGATTTCGAGATTGTAGCGCAGATCCGCACCGCGCTCGCGCCCGCCACGACCGCCACCGCGACGGCCGCGCGTCTCCCCGAAGAAATTCTCGAAGATGTCCGACATGAAATCGGAGAAATCATTGCCGAAGCCCGGCCCGCCGGGCCCACCGGGGCCGCCCTGCGCGAAGGCCTCGTGGCCGAAGCGGTCATAGGCCGCGCGGCTCTGCGGATCGGACAGGGCCTGATAGGCTTCGTTGAGTTCCTTGAAACGCAGCTCGGCCTCCGCATCGCCGGGATTGCGATCCGGGTGGTATTTCATGGCAAGCTTGCGGAAGGCGCTCTTGAGCGCCTTTTCGTCGGCATCGCGTTCGACACCGAGAATTTCGTAGTAATCACGTTTCGACATAGGGCCCCGGGCGTTGCGCCCCCTCCCGGGACGGCTGCGCCGGAGGGCGCCGCCGCGACGGTGAAAGAACGAGGGTCGTCAAACAGGAAAAAGGCGCGGATCCTGCGATCCGCGCCCGTTTCGTCAAAGCGCGGTTCAGGCGCTCTTCTTCTTGTCGTCATCATCCTCGTCGACTTCCTCGAAGTCGGCGTCGATGACATCCTCGTCGGACTTGGCCTCGGCATCGGCCTCGCCGGCCTCACCGGCATCCGAGCCCTCGCCTTCCTGGGAGGCCTGGTACATGGCTTCACCGAGCTTCATCGAGGCCTGCATCAGATCGTTGGTGCGGCTCTTGATGGTCTCGAGATCCTCGCCGGGCAGCGCCTCCTTGAGGGCGTCGATCGCGGTGGTGATGCCCTCGCGATCGCCTTCACCGATCTTCTCGCCGTATTCGGAGAGCGATTTCTCGGTCGAATGGATCAAAGCCTCGCCATTGTTGCGGGCCTCGACCAGTTCGCGCCGCTTCTTGTCATCCTCGGCATGCGATTCGGCATCCTTGACCATCTTCTCGATCTCGTCATCGGAGAGACCGCCCGAGGCCTGGATGCGGATCGCGTGCTCCTTGCCGGTCGCCTTGTCCTTGGCCTGCACGTTGACGATGCCGTTGGCGTCGATATCGAAGGTAACCTCGATCTGCGGCACGCCGCGCGGTGCGGGCGGGATGCCCACGAGATCGAACTGGCCGAGCAGCTTGTTGTCGGCCGCCATCTCGCGCTCACCCTGGAAGACCCGGATGGTGACCGCGTTCTGGTTGTCCTCCGCCGTCGAGAAGGTCTGGCTCTTCTTGGTCGGGATCGTGGTGTTGCGGTCGATCAGGCGGGTGAAGACACCGCCGAGCGTCTCGATGCCCAGCGAAAGCGGGGTCACGTCGAGCAGAAGCACATCCTTGACATCACCCTGCAGCACGCCGGCCTGTACCGCGGCACCGATGGCGACGACCTCGTCCGGATTGACGCCCTTGTGCGGCTCCTTGCCGAAGAAGGACTTCACCACTTCCTGGATCTTGGGCATGCGGGTCATGCCGCCGACCAGAACCACCTCGTCGATCTCGGCTGCCGAGATGCCCGCATCCTTGAGGGCCTTCTGGCAGGGATCGATGGTGCGCTTGACCAGATCCTCGACGAGGCTCTCGAACTTCGCCCGCGAGATCTTCATCGTCATGTGCTTGGGCCCGGATGCATCCGCCGTGATATACGGCAGGTTCACCTCGGTCTGGCTGGTGGAGGAAAGCTCGATCTTGGCCTTTTCCGCCGCTTCCTTGAGGCGCTGCAGGGCGAGCTTGTCCTTTTTCAGGTCAATGCCCTGTTCCTTCTTGAACTCTTCGGCGAGGTATTCGACGAGGCGCATGTCGAAATCTTCACCACCGAGAAAGGTGTCGCCGTTCGTCGACTTCACTTCGAACACGCCGTCGCCGATCTCAAGGATCGAGACGTCGAAGGTGCCGCCGCCGAGATCGTAGACAGCGATGGTGCCAGAGCCCTTCTTGTCGAGCCCGTAGGCGAGTGCGGCCGCCGTCGGCTCGTTGATGATGCGCAGGACCTCGAGCCCGGCGATCTTGCCGGCATCCTTGGTGGCCTGGCGCTGGGCATCGTTGAAATAGGCCGGAACGGTGATCACCGCCTGGGTGACCTCGGCGCCGAGATGCGCCTCCGCCGTCTCCTTCATCTTCTGCAGCGTGAAGGCGGAGATCTGGGAGGGCGAATAGGACTTGCCGTCGGCCTCGACCCAGGCATCGCCGTTATCGGCCTTGACGATCTTGTAGGGAACCAGATCCATGTCCTTCTTGGTCATGGGATCGGCGAAAGTGCGCCCGATCAGGCGCTTGATGGCGAAGAAGGTGCGCTCGGGATTCGTGACCGCCTGGCGCTTGGCCGGCTGGCCGACGAGGCGCTCGCCCTCATCGGTGAAGGCGACGATGGACGGCGTGGTACGCGCGCCTTCCGCATTCTCGATGACCTTGCCGGCGGAGCCGTCCATGACGGCGACGCAGGAATTGGTCGTACCAAGGTCGATACCGATAACTTTACCCATGGCGGGATCCCTCACTTTCAAGCAGACCGCCGGATCCCGAAGCGATCCGGCCCATGGCTGGCTTTTGACACGTTGACTGATGTTCAGATGGGAAGGCCGCCCCCGGTTCGCAAGAACCGACACCAGCCTTCCCGGCTGCGCGGGATATAGGCGGGGTATCCGGCGCCTGCAAGGACCCCCGACGCCGCGATGCAAACGCAAATGCAGACACTCGCCCAGGCGCCCGCAACGCGTGTCGTATTCGCATCACAGCCCCCCTTGCGCCATACCCTCGGCGGCATCATCGCCCACCGTCGCATGGCCCGCGAGCAAGGCCGGCAGCGCCGATATCTGCTCCAGAATCGTTGCGGCACCGGCTTCGCGCAGCAGCGCGGGCGCGTGATAGCCCCAGGATACACCGATCGCCCTTACGGCGGCGGCCCGGCTCATCAGCATGTCGAAGGTCGAATCCCCCACCATCACGGTCGCATCCGGCATCGCGCCCGTGGCGCGCATGGCCTGCAGCAGCATACCGGGATGCGGCTTCGAGGGCGCATCATCGGCGGTCTGGATGCTGGCGAACATATCCGTGAAACCGTGGCGGGCGAGCATGTGATCGACGCCGCGCCGGCTCTTTCCGGTGGCGATCGCGAGGGTGATGTCGGGGCGTGCGGCAAGCGACTCGAGCACCATCGCAACACCGGGATAGAGCGGTTCTGCGAAAGCCGGATCGTGCCGCAATTCCTGGAACATCTGCTTGTAGGTGTTCACGAGCGCTGCGACGGGCGCATCCTGCCCCGCGAGCGCGATGAAGGCTTCGGGCAGGGACAGGCCGACGATCGAAAGTGCGCGGGTGCGATCCGGTACGGGCAGGCCATGCGCCTCGAAAGTGCGGCGTTGCGCTTCGACGATCATGTTCTGGCTGTCGACGAGCGTGCCATCGACATCAAAGACGACGAGATGCGTCATCGGATGGTGTCCGGGTGCGTGTTGTCCATGGTTGCCGGTCCTTAATGTTTCCCATGTCGCCGCTTCGTGCACGCGCGCAAATGCCTCAATTCAACCCCGGCGCATTCGCCCCGCTCGCATCATGCGCTTGCGCGACGGCTGCTTCCGCGAAGGTCGCCATGCCCGTATGGCAATGGGCGGCGGCCTTGATCAGGCCCATCGCCATGGCCGCGCCAGAGCCCTCGCCGAGGCGCATGTCCAGCGCCAGCAGCGGCACCTTGCCGAGCCGCTCCAGAACATCGCGATGGGCGCCCTCCGCCGAAAGGTGGCCGAAGACGCAATGATCGAGCGCACGCGGATCGATCGCATGCAGGATCGCAGCCGCAGAGGTCGCCACGTAACCGTCGACCACGACGGGAACCCGCTCGCTGCGCGCCGCCAGGATCGCACCCGCCATGGCCGCGATCTCGCGCCCGCCGAGACGCGCGAGCACGTCCAGCGGATCATCGAGATGGTCGCGATGCAGGGCGATGGCGGCCTCCACCGCCGCGACCTTGCGTGCGAGCCCCGCATCGTCGACACCCGTGCCGCGTCCCACCCAATGCGCCGCCTCGCCGCCATAGAGCGCCGTGTAGATCGCTGCGGCGATGGTGGTGTTGCCGATCCCCATCTCGCCGATACCGAGCAGATCAGTGCCCCCGGCGATCGCCTCCATGCCGAAAGCCATCGTTGCCACCGCATCCTTGGGACCCATGGCCGGGCCCTGGGTGATGTCGCCGGTGGGCATGTCGACGGCGAGGTCGAAGACCTTGAAGCCGAGCCCGTAGGCCGCGCAGATCTGGTTGATGGCCGCCCCGCCATTGGCGAAATTGCCGAGCATCTGCTGGTTCACCGCATCGGGAAAGGCCGAGACACCCTGCGCGGTGACACCGTGGCTCGCGGCGAAGACGGCGACGAGCGGGCGGGCGACGACCGGCTTTTCCTTCGCCTGCCAGGCAGCGAGCCATTCCGCCAGCCATTCGAGCCGGCCGAGGCTGCCTGCGGGCTTGGTGAGTTCGCCATTGCGCGCCCGCACGGCGGCGACCGCCTGCTGATCGGCCGCCGGCATCGCGGCAACGAGGCTTCGGATATCGTCGAAGGGGTTGCCGGAATCGGCGCTCGCGCTCATGGCATGCTCTCCTTGCGTCGGGGTGTGGCCCGGCGATCAGTGTGGTTGGCGGCGCAGCTATAGCGGGCTAAAGGGAGCGGGTGAAGGTATTGCGGCGCTATTGCAGGGGAAAGGTGCCACAGATGCATACGGACGCTCATGGCTGAGGATTCGCGCGATCCGCCACCTATGGAGGACTCCTTCCCGCGTGCGGCGGCGATCGATATCGCCCGGGCGCTGCGCTTCTTCTCGCGTTTGCCGGTGCCCGCCCTGCCCTTCGAGCGCGACCCGCACGCCATGCCGGATTTCAGCCGAATGACACGGATGCTGCCAGTCGCCGGCGCCATCATCGCCCTGCCCGGCGCACTCGTGCTCATCGTCGCCCTCGGCCTCGGCCTGCCGCCATTGCCGGCGGCGACGCTCGCGGTCGCGGCCACCCTGATCGCGAGCGGGGGCCTGCACGAGGACGGGCTCGCCGATTGCTGCGACGCGCTGGGCGCGCGTGGGGATCGCGAACGCCGGCTGGCCATCATGAAGGATTCGGCCATCGGCAGCTTCGGCGCCGCAGGGCTCGTTCTCGTCCTGATCATGCGGGTGAGCCTCTTTGCCGCGATCGCGCAGGGCGCCGGTGCACTCGCCGCCGCAACCGCCATGATCGCGTCCGCCGGGCTCTCGCGCTGGATATCGCTATGGCTGATGGTGAGCCTGCCTGCCGCGCGCGAGAGCGGTGCATCGGCCTCAGCCGGACGTATCCGCAAAAGCGATTTCACCGTCGCAGGCGCGATCGCGGGCTTGCTGAGCCTGATCCTGCTCTTTCCCGCGGGGCACGGCCTCGGAGCGCTTGGCCTCGCATTCGCGCTCGCGGGCGCGATCGTCTGGCTGTGCGCAGTGCTCGCGCGACGCCTCATCGGCGGCCAGACGGGGGATGTCATCGGCGCCACCCAGCAGCTGGCCGAAATCGCCGCACTGAGCGCCCTCTTGATCCTGATACCCGCCTGACCCCATCTAAACGGGACCCCGATCCCGCTGAAGGAGCCCTGTGCCGCCCATGCCCGCATCGTCCTCACCCTGTACCAAGGTCTGCATGATCGACGACGAGACCGGTCTGTGCGAGGGCTGCGGGCGCACGCGCCATGAGATCGCGATCTGGGCGCGGATGAGCGAGAAGGAGCGCCGCACCATCATGGCCGGGCTCCAGGCGCGCATGCGCAAGGCCTTTCTCGGCGATGAGCCCGCGAAGACGCCACAGCCGGGCAAGACCCGGCGGGACGGCTGATCATGCCGGGCGCGATCGGTTTCGGTATCCTGCTGGTCGGCCTCGCGATCCTCGTCTTCACCTTCGGTGAGCGCGACATTGCCGGGATGACCCCCGACCAGTTCGCCCGGGTGACGGCCCTCGCGGCGCTGCTGCTGTTGCTCTCGGGATCGGTTTTCGGGCGCTATCGCGGGCGGCTCTCGGATGCCTTTCGCGCCATCGTGATCTGGGTCGCCCTCATCGTCGGCCTGATGACGATCTACACCTACCGTTTCGAACTCGAGACCGTGGTCAGCCGGGTGCTCGGCGAGGCCTCTCCGGGCATGACCCGGGTGACCGATCCCGGCGAGGTCACGGTGACGCGTGGCGGTGGCGGCGGCTTCGTGCTGGACGGCGCGGCCAACGGCGCCTCCATGCGCTTCATCTTCGATACGGGGGCGGATGTCGTCGTCATCACCATGGATGAGGCGCGGCGCATCGGCTACGAAACGGATGACCTGCGCTTCGTCGTGCCCGTCGTCACCGCCAACGGTCGCACCATGACCGCGCCGATCACGCTGGACCAGCTCACCATCGGCGATATCACCCAGGAGCGCGTACGCGCCCTCGTGGCGCGACCGGAATCGCTGTCGCACAACCTGCTGGGGATGAGCTTTCTCGACGGCCTGGAATCCTACGAGGTGCGTGGCAACCAGCTCATCCTGCGCGGGCGCTGAATCCGGCCTGCGCAAGGCATCGAACTTTCGCCCGCGCCGTGTTTCACGGCAAATCCTTGCGTATTTCACGGTTTTTACCGCAAATTGATCGGAACAGCTTGACATTGGCGTGCGTTGCGGTCATGTCCGCCGCATCGCATCAACCTGCGATGCAAATCCAACCGAGATGATGATGGACGACAGCTCTAGTCGGCGCTTCTTCGGAAGCGCCATTGATTCAGACGCGCATTCGGCGCAGGCGGGTTTCCGCACCGGTATGACGGTTCTGTTCGGCTGATCGCCTTCGGTTCCGCCTCACGCCGGTGCGCAAGCCCGGCGAGGAGGTGGCAATGACCAAGAACGAAACCCTTCTCGATCTCGAGATCGATCGCAACGTTCTCGCGGACGACGACACCCTCGCCATCGTGGCGCAGGCCATTCGGACCTGCTTGAGCGAAGGCGACAAGAAGACCCTTCGCGCCTTTTTCGACTCGCAGGAACCGGCGGACATCGCCACCATTCTCGACACGCTGGAAGCGGGCGACGCGCTCGCCGCCATGCGCCATGTCGATCTCCACGAACAGGCGCAGATCTACGGCTATCTCGATCCGGAATACCAGGTCGAGCTCTCCGATCTGATGGGACGGCGCGAATTCGCGCGCCTCATGAGCGCGATGAGCCACGACGAGCGCGTCGATCTGTTCAAGCATCTCGACCCCGTCGCCCAGGAAGCGGTTCTGCCCGGCCTCGCCAAGGCCGAGCGTGACGACCTGCGCAAGCTCGCCTCCTACAAGGAAGGCACTGCCGGGTCGATCATGACCTCCGACTATGCCACCCTGACCCCGGACATGACAGCCAAGGAGGCGATCGAGGCGCTGCGCAACCAGGCGCTCGACGCCGAGACGGTGTACCAGGCGTATATCATCGACGAGGATCGCAAGCTCGTCGGCGTGATCAGCCTGCGCGACCTGATCGTGGCGCGGGCCAATGCCCGCGTGCGCAATCTGATGGACACCAATCCGGTCTTCATCCGCGCCGAGGAAGACCGCGAGGAAGCGGCCCAGATCATTTCCCGCTACGACCTGATCGCCCTGCCGGTGATCAATGGCGGCGACAAGCTCGTCGGCATCGTCACCCAGGACGACGCCATGGACGTGCAGGAGCAGGAGGCCACCACGGACTTCCACAAGGTCGGTACCGTTTACGGCCTGAAGGAAGGCGTGCGCGATGCGAGCATCTTCGTGCTCTACCGCGCCCGTATCGTCTGGCTGGTGCTGCTCGTCTTCGGCAACATCTTCTCCGGCGCCGGCATCGCTTTTTTCGAGGATACCATCGCCGCGCATCTCGCTCTCCTGTTCTTCCTGCCGCTCTTGATCGCATCGGGCGGCAATGCCGGTTCACAATCCTCGACCCTGATGGTGCGCGCGCTGGCCACGGGTGACGTGCGCATGAGCGACTGGGCTTCCGTGCTCGGGCGTGAATTCGCGACGGCGCTTCTCCTCGGCGTTACCATGGCATTCGCGGTCTCCTTCATCGGCGTTCTGCGCGGCGGGCCGGAGATCGCTCTCGTGGTCGCTCTGTCGATGATCGCGATCGTGTTGGTCGGGGCCATGATCGGCATGTCGCTGCCATTCCTGCTCTCGCGCCTCAACATGGACCCGGCCACGGCGAGCGCCCCGCTCGTGACCTCGATTGCCGACGTGGCGGGCGTGTTGATCTATTTCGCCATTGCCACGCAAGTGTTGCAGATCCCTGCCAGCTGACATCCGGACCGACATCCGAGGGGGCGGCCCCGCGCTGCCCCGCTCACCTCGCTCCCGATCGAGAGTCGCGCCGTCCGTCCCCGACGGCGGGGGAGGTTTTCATGGAATTGTTTCTTCTGCTCGACACTTTCGCGCGGCTCCTCGCGGCCGTCTTCTTCGGCGCCATGATCGGCTTCGAGCGCCAGTGGCGCCAGCGCATGGCGGGCCTGCGCACCAATGCGCTGGTGGCTCTGGGCGCTGCGAGCTTTACCGTCTTTGCCGCCCTCACCCCCGACGAGATCTCGCCGACCCGCGTCGCCGCGCAGGTTGTCTCCGGGATCGGCTTTCTCGGCGCCGGAGTGATCCTGCGCGAGGGGCTCAACGTGCGCGGCCTCAATTCCGCAGCCACGCTCTGGTGCGCCGCCGCCGTGGGCGTTCTGGCCGGTTCCGGCTTCTACCTCCCGGCCCTGATCACCACGGCGCTGATCGTGCTGACCAATCTGTTCCTGCGCCCGCTGGTGCAGATCATCAACCGGCAGATCCCGACTGCCGACGAGATCAGCTATCTCTACCGCGTGCGCATCAACGCCCGGCACGAGAAGGAAGCGCATGTGCGCGCCCTGCTGCTCCAGGGCGTGGCCGGCACCGCGCTGCATCTCGAACGCCTGGAGAGCCGGGATCGCGACGGCGAGGACAAGGTCGAGGTGACGGCACGCCTGCGCTCCGAGCAGAAGAGCTCGACCGTGCTCGAGACCCTCGTCGGCCGGCTGAGCCTCGAATCGGGCGTCAGCGCTGCGGGCTGGGAAGTGGCGGAAGATACCGGCGAGGACAGCTGACCGGGCCGCAGGCGCGGTGTCGGCGCCAGTGCGGCAATAAGGTCACATTGCCCGGTTTCCGGCATCGCCATCTTGGCGATTCCGTGGCAATCGCTTACCAGTTCGGGTGGGTTGGTATTCTCCCCCCGAATCGCAAAAAGATGGATTGCTTCAGGCCATGATCGTTTCCCGTGTCTGGACCGGCATTGTCCGTTTCCCGATCGTGCGTGTCGCCGTGCTCGCTGCCCTCGGCCTCGCCGTCGCGGCCTGCCAGCCGCATGAGCCCAATCCGATGATCGAGGCCGATACACGCCATCTCAATGCCTGGTATTCCGGGCTGATGGCCGATGATCCCTTCGACGTGCCGCTCGTCAACAAGGCGATGCTCGACAGCAAATTCCATCGCCAGCGGGTGGATTATTCCGGACGCGAGGCGCCGGGCACCATCGTGGTCGATATCGACAACCGCTTCCTCTATCTCGTCGAGGATGGTGGCAAGGCCATGCGTTACGGCATCGGCGTCGGCCGCAACGGATTCGCCTGGCGCGGTGATGCCCGCGTGGCGCGCACCGGCGTGTGGCCCAACTGGAGCCCGACCGACAATATGCGCCGGATCGACCCCACCCTGCCGACCTTCATGGAAGGCGGCCTCGAGAACCCGCTCGGCGCACGGGCGCTGTATCTCTACCAGGGCAACCGCGACACGCTGTTTCGCATCCACGGCACCAACGAGCCCTGGTCGATCGGCGAGGCCGTCTCCTCCGGCTGCGTGCGTCTGCTCAACGAGGATATCGTCGATCTCTACAACCGCGTGCGCCCCGGTGCCCGCGTGACGGTGCGGCGCGGCGGCGTCGGGGCGTGACATTCGCCTGATAATTATCGGGACGAAAGGGAGCGGTTTGCCGCTCCCTTTTTCGTTCAAGCGTCAGGCATTGCCTGCAAGAATGCCGAGTGCTGCCTCGACACCCCCGCCACGATGCGGGATCCCGGCCTGTTTCAGGCCGAGTTCCACGCCCGCGATCGTGCCGGTGACAGATGCGTCGTTGAAGTCACCCAGGTGACCGATGCGGAAGACGCGGTCGGCAAGCTGGCCGAGCCCGTTGCCGAGCGACATGTTGGCGCGCTCCAGGATCACGGCACGCAAGCCGTCGGCGGAATGGCCTTCGGGCAGGCGTACCGCCGTCAGTGATGCCGAATGGCGGGCGGGATCGGCGCATTGCGTCTCGAAACCCCAATGCGCCACGGCGGCACGGGTGGCGCGGGCGGCGCGTTCATGACGGGCGAAGACGTTCTCCATCCCCTCAGCTTGCAGCAATTCAATCGCGACCTTGAGCCCCTGCAGCATGTTTGTCGCCGGGGTATAGGGGAAGACGGCGGATTCGTTGGCCGCGATCATGTCCTCCCAGTCCCAGAAGGCACGCGGCAGCTTTGCCTTGGCCGCAGCCGCCCGCGCCTTGGGCGAAACCGCATTGAAGGAAAGCCCCGGCGGCAGCATCAGCCCTTTCTGCGAGCCGGCCACGGTGACATCTACGCCCCATGCGTCATGGGCGTATTCGATCGATGCCAGCGAGGAGATCGTATCCACCATCAGGAGCGCCGGGTGCCCAGCCGCATCGAGCGCCTTGCGCAGGGCGGGGATCTCGGATGCCACGCCCGTGGAGGTCTCGTTATGCACGACGCAGACCGCCTTGATCGTGCCGGCGCGGTCCTCGCGCAGCCGCGCCTCAATCGCCGACGCATCGACGCCGCCGCGCCAGTCGCCCGGCAGGATCTCCGCCTTGAGCCCGAGCCGCTCGGCGAGCTTGCGCCAAAGGCTGGCGAACCAGCCGGTCTCGAACATAAGGATATGATCGCCCGGCGAGAGCGTGTTGACGAGCGCTGCTTCCCACGCCCCCGTCCCGGAGGCTGGAAAGATCACCACCGGCTCGCGCGTGCCGAAGATTGGGCGGATCCTCTCGAGCACGTTGCCGGCGAGGCGTTTGAATTCCGGGCCGCGATGATCGATCGTGGGACGCGCGATCGCTTCCAGCACGGGAAGCGGACAATTGGTCGGCCCCGGAATCTGCAGGAAATGGCGGCCGGTGGCAATTGACGACATGTCGGGCTCCTTCTCTGGGACGATCAGCGTCGACCGCGGCGATGCATTGCATCGCTTCCCGGGACTGACAAGCGCGCAGCGACCGATTGCCGGTTTGGCCAGATGCCCGTCACAGGCGCCGCTTACTGCGCCGTCCAGCCGCCATCAACGGAGAGATTCGCGCCGGTGATCTGGCTCGCGGCATCCGAGCAGAGAAAGACCGCCATGGCGCCGATCTGGTCGACCGTGACAAATTGCTTCGTCGGCTGCGCCTTCAGCATCACCTCGTCGATGACCTGCTCCTTCGTCATCCCGCGCGCCTGCATCGTGGCCGGGATCTGGTTCTCGACGAGCGGCGTCCAGACATAGCCTGGGCTGATGCAATTGACGGTGATGCCCTGTTGCGCGGTCTCCAGCGCGACCGTCTTGGTCAACCCGGCAAGCCCGTGCTTGGCCGCGACATAGGCCGCCTTGTAGGGGGAGGCGACGAGGGAATGCGCCGAGGCGGTGTTGATGATGCGCCCCCAGCCCTTCTCTTTCATGCCCGGCACTGCGAGGCGGATGGTGTGGAAGGCCGAGGATAGATTGATCGCGATGATCTGGTTCCATTTCTCGATCGGAAATTCCTCAACCGCCGAGACGTACTGAACACCCGCATTGTTGACGAGAATGTCGATCGTGCCGAGCTTCTCCTTCGCCTCCTGCATCATCGCGACGATGGCATCGGGATCGGTCATGTCGGCGGGGGAGGTATAGGCCTTGACCTTGCGCTTCTGCGCGATGTCGTCGGCGGTCTGCGCATTCGCCTCCGGATCGCCCAGCCCGTTGAGCACCACATTCGCCCCCTCCGCAGCAAGCGCGCGGGCGATGGCGAGGCCGATCCCGGAGGTACCTCCGGTCACGAGGGCGGTCTTTCCTGCAAGGCTCATGATGGTCTCCGATCTGAATGCGGGTCATGGGTTTCGGGTCGGGCTTCCGGCAGCGCGCGTGACGGTGCCTCCGGGGCACGATCATACAATCCCGCGCCTGGATTGGGAGGGTCAAGATCGCCTTCCATGAAACGCTACCCGGGCCTCCCTCCACAGCGGGGAGGGATTGAGGGTGGGGAGAGCGAGCGATGCAGATGATCAACGTCGCGCATTGCAGAATCCGGGCGCACCCCACCCTTGATCCCTCCCCTGAGGGGAGGGAAATCGCGCGCCCGCCATGAAGCGCTCCTCACTTGATCCGTTCGAGCACCGACACGTAATTGGCGACCGCTGCGCCGCCCATGTTGAAGATGCCGGCGAGCGTCGCGTCGCGGATCTGGATGCCCTCGGCCTCGCCGGCGAGTTGCATGGCGGAGAGGGCGTGCATCGAGACGCCGGTTGCGCCGATGGGATGGCCCTTGGCCTTGAGGCCGCCGGACGGATTGACCGGCAGCTTGCCGTCCTTTTGGGTCCAGCCTTCCTTGATGGCGCGCGCGCCCTGCCCCTCGGGCGTGAGGCCCATCGCCTCGTATTCGATCAGTTCGGCGATGGTGAAGCAGTCATGCGTCTCGACGAAGGAAAGATCGTCGAGGGTGATGCCGGCATCCGCCAGCGCGCTTGCCCAGGCCACGCTGCAGCCCTCGAACTTGAGGATGTCGCGCTTCGACATGGGCAGGAAATCCTGCTTGTGGGCGGTGGCGCGGAAAGCGATGGCGCGCTTCATACGCAGACCCGTCTCGACATCTGTAATGACGAGCGCCGCCGCACCGTCGGAGACGAGCGAGCAGTCGGTGCGCTTGAGCGGGCCGGCGACGAAGGGGTTCTTCTCCGATTCGGTGCGGCAGAATTCGTAGCCGAGATCCTTGCGCATCTGGGCATAGGGGTTCGCCACACCGTTGGCGTGGTTCTTCGCCGCAATCATGGCGAGCGCATCGGACTGGTCGCCGTGGCGCTGGAAATAGCCGGCGGCGATCTGGCCGAACACGCCGGCGAAACCGCCCTCGATCTCGCCATCTTCAGGGAGATACGAGGCTTTCAGGAGATTGCGGCCGATCTCCTTGCCCGGTGTCGTGGTCATCTGCTCGACGCCGACGACGAGCACGATCTTCGCGCGCTTGGCTTCGATGGTCTTGACCGCCTGCTGCACGGCGGCGGAGCCGGTGGCGCAGGCATTCTCGACGCGGGTCGCGGCCTTGAAGCGCAGGGCGTCATCGGCCTGCAGCACCAGCGAAGCGGTGAAATCCTGGGCGCTGAAGCCGCCGTTGAAATGGCCGAGCACGATCTCATCGACGTCACCGGCCTCGATGCCGGCATGGGCTATCGCCTCGCGGGTCACCCGCACGACCATGCTCTCGACGGTCTCGGCATCGTGCTTGCCGAAGGGCATGTGGGCCCAGCCCACGATGGTGGCGGTCATGATGAAGGATCCTCCAGATTTTCATTTGCCGGTCGGTATGAGATCCCGCCGGTCGATTACCGCCAATGTGGCCTCGCGCGCGGGGAAGAGCAAGGGCCGGGACGGGTTGCGGGATGCCGAATGATTTCGCGGGAAAAGCGTGAAGGCCCCTAGCCTCGCCGACAGAGATGTTATAATAGAACATCCATGAATGGTCCCCATCACCATCACGACGCCGCTGGACACGGGCATGCCCCGCGCGCAAGGGCAATGGCGCCGAGCTGGTCGCTGATGCGCCTGTCGGCCCTGCAGCGCCTTGCCGGGGCGAGCCTCCTGCTCGCGCTGGTCTGGCTCGTGCTGGCGCGCCTGATCGGCTGGATCTGAACGTGACGGAACCGATGACGAGTACGATGACACAGGCAGCGATCCGTTTCGACGACGTGACCCTGGGCTATGGCCGGCATCCCGCCGTGCACCATCTCGACGGCAGCATCGCGCGCGGCAGCCTCACGGCCATCGTGGGGCCGAACGGCGCCGGAAAATCCACGCTTCTCAAGGGCATCGTCGGCGCCCTGCGCCCCCTCGACGGGCGCATCGAGATGCAGCGCCGCGGGACGGCGGAGGGCGCGCGCGTCGCCTATCTGCCGCAGGCGGCCGAACTCGATCGCAGCTTCCCGATCCCGGTCTATGATCTCGTCGCCATGGGGCTGTGGAACCGGCGCGGCCTGTTCGGCGGCATCAGCAGGGCTGATCGCGGACGCATCGAAGAGGCCATCGCCGCCGTCGGCATGACGGGTTTCGAGCGCCGCTCCATCGGCACGCTTTCGGGCGGGCAGATGCAGCGGGTCTTGTTCGCGCGGCTGTTGCTGCAGGACGCCTCGCTGATCCTGCTCGACGAGCCTTTCACGGCGATCGACGCCAAGACGACCCGCGACCTGCTCGATCTGGTGCGACGCTGGCATGACGAGGCGCGTACCGTCATCGCCGTCCTGCACGATATCGATCTCGTGCGCGAGGTCTTCCCCGAAACGCTGCTGATCGCCCGCGAGCCCGTGGCCTGGGGCGAGACGAACAGCGTTCTGCATCCCGAAAACCTTCTGCGCGCGCGGCGCATGGTCGAGGCGAACGATCCGTTCGCACAGATCTGCGCGCGCGCCTGATGCCGGGGGCATACCTGTGTTCGATGCCCTGATCGGCCCGTTCATCCAGTTCGACTTCATGCGCCGCGCCCTGTTCGGAGCGTTGGTGCTGGCGCTGGGCGCGGGGCCGATCGGCGTCTTTTTGATGCTGCGCCGCATGAGCCTGACCGGCGATGCCATGGCGCATGCGATCCTGCCCGGCGCCGCGATCGGCTTCCTGATCGCCGGGCTCTCGCTCCCCGCCATGACGCTGGGCGGATTGATCGCCGGCATCGTCGTCGCCACGCTGACCGGCCTCGTCACACGCTATACCGTGCTCAAGGAAGACGCATCGCTGGCGGCTTTCTACCTGCTGTCGCTGGCACTGGGTGTCACCATCGTCTCCCTGCGCGGCTCCAATGTCGATCTGATGCATGTGCTCTTCGGCTCCGTGCTTGCCCTCGACGATGCGGCGCTGATCCTCATCGCGGGAATCGCCAGCATCACGCTGCTGGTCCTCGCCGCGACCTATCGCGGGCTGGTAATGGAATGCGTCGATCCGATCTATCTGCGTTCGGTGGCGCGGATCGGCACGCCGCTGCATCTCGTCTTCCTCGGCCTCGTGGTGCTCAACCTCGTCGGCGGCTTCCAGGCGCTGGGCACCCTGCTCGCGGTCGGCCTGATGATGCTTCCTGCGGCGACGGCGCGGTTCTGGAGCGCGGATGTCACCATGATGGTCGTCATCGCCGTGACGGCGGGGATGCTCTCCGGGATCGGCGGGTTGCTGCTTTCCTATCACCACGGCCTGCCGGCCGGGCCGGCCATCATTCTGGTCGCCGGCCTGTTCTACCTCGTTTCGCTTTTCCTCGGGCGGGAGAGCGGCCTGATCTGGTCGCTTCTTCCCCGCCGCCACCTCGAAGCCTGAAAGCGCGCAAGCGCATGACAAGGAGGTTTTTATGCTTCACAGACGTAACATTATAACGTTGCTGGCGGGCACCATGCTCGTCGGCGTGAGTGCCGCGCCCGCCATGGCGCAGGAGCGTGTCTCGGCCGTCACCACCTTCTCGATCCTCGGAGATCTCGTCTCCCAGGTCGGCGGCGAGCGCGTCGATGTGACCACGCTGGTCGGCCCGGATGGCGACGGCCACGTCTATTCGCCGAGCCCGGCCGATGCCCGCCGCCTCACCGAGGCCGATATCGTCTTCAAGAACGGGTTGCTCTTCGAGGGCTGGATCGACCGGCTGATCGATTCCTCCGGCACGCAGGCCCCGGTCATCGCCGTCGCCGAGAATATCGACGCGATCCCCGATGCCGGCCACGGTCACAGCCATGACGATCACGGGCATGACGATCATGGTCATGATCATGATGATCACGGTCACGATCATGACGATCTCGGGCACGGGCATGACGACAATGGCCACGGCCACGACGATCACGGGCACGGGCATGACGACAATGGCCACGGTCATGATGATCACGGTCACGATCATGACGATCACGGCAATGACGATCACGGCCACAGCCACGATGACAACGATCACGGGCATGATCATGACGATCACGGGCATGACGACAATGGCCACGGTCATGATGATCACGGTCACGGCCATGACGATCACGGCCATGCTCATGGCGATGATGACCATGTCCACGGCGATTACGATCCGCATGCCTGGCAGGATGTCGGCAATGTAAAGGTCTATGTGGCCAATATCCGCGATGCGCTGATCGCGCATGATCCCGACGGTGAGGAACTCTATCGCGCCAATGCCGAGGCCTATATCGCCGAGCTCGCGGCACTCGACGCCGATATCCATGCTGCCGTGGCGGAGCTGCCGGAAGGCGCGCTGGTGGTCACCAGCCATGATGCATTCCGCTACTTCACCCACGCCTATGGCCTGGAATTCGACGCCCCCGTGGGCACCTCCACCGAGGTCGAGGCGACGGCGCGCGACGTGGCGCGGCTGATCGACACCATCCGCGCCAACGACATCCGCGCGGTCTTCGCCGAATCGCTCACCGATGCCCGCCTGATCGAGCAGATTGCCCGCGAGGCCGGGGTGCCGGTAGCCGGGACGCTCTACTCGGATGCACTTTCGCCGCCCGACGGCCCAGCGGGGACTTACATCGACATGATGCGACACAATATAAGTCTCATCAGCGAAGGCCTCGGGTCCTGAGGCTTTCTCGCGCATCGTTCCGTCAGGTGGATACCGGCTGACGGGAAAAACGATGCGCCAGACGAAGACTTGGAGTGCCGACCTGACGCCGTCAGGTCGAATAGCGCTCTGACGGAACACGAAGCGGCGGGCGGCCCTGAGGCTCCCCGCCGCCTTCGATCAGGAGGCACGACATGTCCGATATGCAGGCGCAGACTGCCGTTGAAGCCGAAGCCGGAAAAATCCCCGTCACCGTGCTGACCGGATATCTCGGCGCCGGGAAGACCACGCTCCTCAACCGCATCCTCACCGAGAATCACGGCAAGCGCTACGCCGTCGTCGTGAACGAGTTTGGCGAGGTGGGCATCGACAACGAGCTCGTCGTCGGCGCCGACGAGGAAGTGTTCGAGATGAACAACGGCTGCATCTGCTGCACCGTGCGCGGCGATCTGATCCGCATCATGGACGGGCTGATGAAACGGCGCGGCAAGTTCGACGCCATCATCGTCGAGACCACGGGCCTCGCCGATCCAGCCCCCGTCGCCCAGACCTTCTTCATGGATCAGGACGTGGCGGAAGCCGCGCGGCTCGATGCGGTGGTGACCGTCGCCGATGCCAAATGGCTGGCCGAGAGGCTGAAAGACGCGCCGGAAGCCAAGAACCAGATCGCCTTTGCCGATGTGATCCTGCTCAACAAGGTCGATCTCGTCAGCGAGGCCGAACTCGCCGATGTCGAGGCGCGCATCCGCGCGATCAACCCCTATGCCCGGCTCCACCGCACCACCAAATGCGATGTCGAGATCGCGCAGGTTCTTGAGCGCAATGCGTTTGATCTCGAGCGCATCATCGAGCTCGAGCCCGATTTCCTCGAGGAAGGCCATCACCACCATCATGACGAGGAGATGCAATCGATCTCCATCACCCATGAGGGCGAGGTCGATCCCGAAAAATTCCTGCCCTGGATCTCCGAACTGACGCAGGTCCAGGGCCCCGACATCCTGCGCTGCAAGGGCATCGTCGCCTTCCCCGACGAGCCCAAGCGCTTCGTCTTCCAGGGCGTCCACATGATCCTCGACGGCGATGTCCAGGGGGACTGGAAGGCGGACGAGAACCGGCGTTCGCGCGTCGTCTTCATCGGCCGCAACCTCGACGAGGCCGCTATCCGCGAAGGCTTCCTCGGCTGCGCAGTGTGAGCGTCGCACCCATGCGTGCATCGCGGCGGGTTTTGGGCTAGGTGTGAGCGTCCGGCTGAAGGCCGGGCGCGCCATCGGGAGACGTCATGCCGCCACTTTTCGAGGAACTCGACTGGAGCCCAACGCCGATCGGGCCAGTGAGCCTGCGCCGGCGGCGGGATCTGCGCACCGGCGAAGACGTCTACGAGGTCAAGCTCGGCGAGGAATTCCTCATGTCGAGCCAGTTCACCGTCTCGGAAATCGCCCTGGCGCGGTCGGGGCTCGCCCTGTGCGAGGGTGACGCGCTCGACGTCGTGGTCGGCGGTCTCGGCCTCGGCTATACGGCGGTGGAGGCGCTCGCCGACCCGCGCCTGCGCTCGCTCACCATCGTCGAATATCTCGAACCGGTGATCGGCTGGCACCGCAACCGCCTCCTGCCGCTCGGCGAAACCCTGTGCAACGATCCGCGCGCTCGCTTCGTGCCGGGCGATTTCTTCGCCATGAGCGCCGGCGACGGCTTCGATCCGGATCAGCCCGGCCGTCGATTCGACGCGATCCTCCTCGACATCGACCACAGCCCGGAAGCGCTGCTCGATACGCGCAGCGACAGCTTCTACACGCCGCAAGGCCTGACCGGGCTCGCCCGGCATCTCGCGCCGCGCGGCGTATTCGGCCTGTGGTCGAACGAGCGCCCTGACGAGCACTTCACCGAAAGGCTCGCCGGCGTGTTCGACGAAGCGCAGGCGCAGATCGTGCGCTTTTACAATCCGCTGCAGGACAACGAGGCGGTGCAATGCGTCTATCTGGGGCGCAGGCGGGACGGGTGAGGCCGATATCATGACCGGCGCGCGCCCCTGCCCGCTTTGCGACGACCCGGCAACGGAGGCATTCGTCACCATCGCCACGCAGAGCTATCATCGCTGCCCGGTTTGCGCCCTGCGCTTTCTCGACCCCGCCCATCATCCGGACCGGGAAACCGAGCGCGCGCAATACGCGCTGCACCAAAACGATCCCGACGATCCGCGCTACCGCGCCTTCCTTTCCCGGCTCGCCGATCCGCTCCTCGCCATGCTCGAGCCTGGTTCGTCGGGTCTCGATTACGGCTGCGGGCCGGGGCCCGCGCTGGCTGCGATGCTGCGCGAAGCCGGGCATGCGGTCGCGCTCTACGATCCCTTTTTCGCGCCGGATAAACGCGTTCTCGAGGCGAACTACGACTTCGTCACCTGCACCGAGACCGCCGAGCATTTTCACGATCCGGCCCGCGAATTTGCCCGGCTTGATGCGCTTTTGCGACCCGGTGGGTGGCTTGGTCTGATGACGATCTTCCAGAGCGACGATGCCCGCTTCGCCGGCTGGCATTATCGGCGAGATCCCACGCATGTGGTCTTCTACCGGGAAGAAACGGTGCACTGGATCGCCGCGCACTATGGTTGGGAATGCACCATCCCGTGCCCGAACGTGGCGCTGATGCAAAAGCCCGGTGCAGCAGATCCGGGATCATCGCCGTGACCAGTTTTCTGCATGAGAGCCGGTTCCGGGCCGTTGCCGGCGTACTGCGCGAGGCCGGTGCCCGCCATATTCTCGATCTCGGCTGCGGGGACGGCGATTTCATCATGCATCTGCTCGATGATCCGCAGATCACGGCGATCACCGGGGTCGAGAAAGATGCCGGCGCATTGGAGCGGCTGCGCGCGCGCCTGCGCGGTCATCCCCGCGCCGA
The DNA here is from genome assembly GCA_020832565.1 of Salinarimonas sp. Classification (GTDB taxonomy): domain Bacteria; phylum Pseudomonadota; class Alphaproteobacteria; order Rhizobiales; family Beijerinckiaceae; genus Saliniramus. The sequence continues at coordinate 81,342 of JAFIEI010000006.1, forward strand.
TCGTGTGGATCTCCTTTGCGCCGACATCACCAGCCCGCCGCGCGCGATGCCCCAGGCCGATGCGGTGGTGCTGGTCGAGGTGATCGAGCATCTCGATCCGGCTCGGCTGCAAGCGCTGGAGCGCGTTCTTTTGCACGATATCGCCCCGCCGCTCGCCGTGGTCACGACGCCGAATGCCGAGATGAACCCGCTTCTCGGCGTGAAGCCCGGGCGCATGCGCCATCGCGATCATCGTTTCGAATGGGACCGCGCGCGCTTTCGCCTATGGGCGCAAGGGCTCGCCACCCGCAACGGTTACGCCCTCGAGGTTGCCGATATCGCGGGTGCCCATCCGCGATTCGGCGGCTCCAGCCAGATGGCAGTGTTTGCACAAATCACAATTCAAAGCAGTGTTTGATCGCAGACCGAGCCGGCAGCTTCGCTTCATGAAGCTCGAAAAATCCATGAAACACGACGGTTTTCCGGCCCGACCCCTCCATTTGACGGGGGCGTCGCAAAGCCCTTTTTTTTATCCTCGCCCCTGCAATTCAGCCGAGGGGTCAGCCGCAAACGGTTGACCGAGGGGGACGCCATGACCATCCGACCCGACGCGACGAAGCGCATTTCCAGCATGAAGATCGCCCCGGCATTCGGCCTCGCGCCGATGATGCTGCCAGCGCCCGGCCCAAGCGTACGATCGAGATGCATCGACGGGAAGAAGAGTGACGCACGGAGATCCGCACCCGCAACTGCGGCGCCGAAGAGCGCGCCACCGAGTTTCATATCCCGGCTATTCACGACCGCAAGACGCTGGACCATGAGACAGCACCAAACCGCAATACCAGGAGGCCACATGTCGGGCCACATCGGAATTGATCCGCATTCGATGCAGCAAGAACACGAGCCATGTCTGGCATCCGGGAGAAAGGCGCTGGCGCTGCGACGGATCAAGCAGGGAGTCTTTGCCTTTGCCGCCACCAGTTTCCTGACGATTGCAGTTGCTATGCCCTCGCCGGCTCAGGCGCAGAATGACCTTGTGCCTTGCGCGACCGGACCGCTTGAACATCTGATGATCAACCAGGAGATGTCAGTCGAGCTCTCCTATCCTCAGGAAGTTCGCTACGTTTCGCCCGGCCCGATCAACTATGAGGGCCTGCCGGCTACTCACATCAACAAACAGATTGTCGAGGAAAACGTCGGTCTCATGCAGGTGCCGACTGATACTGTCGGAGCCGTCGTCATAATCTGCGCGAAGGAACCGGGAATGGATTGGGCGGAAGCCGAAGTCATCATGATGATAGAGGTGCCCGATGGTCGTGGCGATTTCGACATAGTCGCCTTTCTTGGGGAACACGCGCAGGACAACAAGTACAGCGGACATGAAATCGGGCTGCACTTGATCACCATCCCCCAAGAGGAATCCCGACGCAGAAGCCTTGTCCGGCGGGCAATGGAAAAGGGGCTGTCCGAGATAGTCCGGAGCAATACGGTTTCAGAGATTGCAACTGAGGCCGTGCTCGGCGATCCTGATGATCCGGGTGATCCGCTCCATCTCAGCATCCGCCTGAGTGCGGACGGAGGCGTGATTTCGTCCGAGCCTGCCGTGGCGGATGCGGGCTCCGACGAGCCGGATGCGACCTCCGATCCCGGGCCGTCATCACCCCCCGGCGAAACCGAAGCGCAGGATGACGGCGGCGTTGTTTCGGACGAGCCATGGGTCGCCGATGAAGAGGTTGAAACCGCCCAGTCCTTCCCCGGCCTGCCGACCATGCCGGAGATTCCCACGGGGCCGGATCTGAGTGACCTCATTCCGACCATCGACCCGCTCGATACCTCTCAGTTCGTTCCGGATGGGGAGGCCGAGACCGTCACCGATGGCTATCTGGAGGCGCCGCGCTGGGTCGAGGCCGGGCGGGATTTCACCGCGAGTTGGGATGATCGCCTTCATCGTAATGACCGCGTCACGATCGTGCCGGATGGCACCCCGGATGACGAGCGGGGTAGTGGCAGGCAGAATATCCGTGTCGCCAACAACTCGAGCGGCACTCTGCGGGCGCCTGACGAACTCGGGACCTACGAGGTGCGGTATTACTCCAGCGAGGAAGAGAGCATCCATGCCCGTGTGACGGTCGAGGTTCGCGACCCGTTCATGGACATCGAAGTCGCCGACGAGGTCGAGGCCGGGCGTGACTTCGAAGTCGAATGGGGCGATCGCCTGCACAGGAATGACCGCGTCACGATCGTGTCGCACGACGCCCCCGATGACGAGCGGGGTAGTGGCCGTCAGAATATCCGTGTCGCCAACAACTCGAGCGGCACTCTGCGCGCGCCTGACGATCTGGGGATCTACGAAGTCCGCTACTGGCGCAACCAGCAGGAGCGCGTCGTTGGCAGCGCCCTCGTCGATGTCGTCGACCCGGAGATTACCCTCGACGCTCCCGATACCACTCATGCCGGTCGTGACTTCGAAGTCGAATGGGACGATCGCCTTCATCGCAATGACCGCGTTACCATCGTGCCGCTGGGCACCCCCGACGATGTTCGCGGCAGTGGCCGTCAGAACATTCGCGTCGCCAACAACTCGAGCGGCACACTGCGCGGGCCCGACGAGCTCGGAACGTACGAAATCCGTTACTGGCGCAACCAGCAGGAACGCGTCGTCGGTCGCGTCATCATCGATGTGGTCGACCCCGATATCATGGTCATGGCTCCGGTTGAGGTCGAAGCGGGAGCAGATTTCCAGACCATGTGGAGCGAGCGCCTGCACCGCAACGACCGCGTGACCATCGTGCCTGCCGATGATCCCGATGACGAATTGGGCAGCGGGCGCCAGAATATCCGGGTCGGCAGCAACACCTCCGGCACCTTGCGGGCACCCTCTGATGAAGGTGATTTCGAGGTGCGCTATTGGCGCAACAGCCAGGAGCGCGTTGCGGGACGGGCGCTGGTCGCGGTCGTTCCAGAGGGAAGCGATGCCGCTTCAATCAGCGAGGATGAAGACGCTTCGCCAGAGGATCTTATTGCCCTCCTTGAGCGCCTGGTCGACCTGGCGGGGCGCATGGACGAGGTGCCGTCAGACGAACAACAAAGCATTCGCAACGAGTTGATCGGCCATGGCCCGTCCGCCCTCGAGATGCTCATCGAATTCGTCGATGACGGTCGTATAGAGCCTTGGCAGGCCGCCGGGTTCATGGGGGGCTCCTTCGAAACGCCTCCAACCTCGGCAGTCCGGCCATATACCGGCTTCGTGCCTCAAGCAGGCGGCGGCGGGCAAATGCCGCAAGGGCAGGCCCCTGCGGGGCAAGTCCCTCAGGGTCAGGTGGCTCCGGATCAGCCCTCCCAGGGGCAGGTCGGCGTGCAGCCGCAGACTGCTGCACAGACACAGGCGCAAGCTCAAACACAGGCGCAAACACAGGCGCAGGCGCAGCCGCAGGAGCAGGCATCAGCCGAACCGGGTGCGCTCAGCCCGCAAGACGAGCGGCGCGTGATCATGCTGGTGGCACGGCTCGACGGAGCTTCGCAGGAGGAAAAGGACGAAATCGCTGCCGAACTGGCACAATTCGGTCCGGCGGCAACGGATATTCTGCTCGAACTGATGCAGGAAGGCCTGGTCGACCGTGCAACCGCCCTGAGCGTCGCCGCTGCGATCGAGACCGGGGACAGCGCCGGCGCTCCGACGCAGCCATCGCAGGAAGGCGCCGCAGAAGCGTTCACCGAAGCGGCAGGCTACGAACCGGGCGATCCCTCGCAAGCGCTCTCGCGCCTGCTGGACACGATGCCGCAAACCGACTCGGTCTTTCCTCCGGGCGGCAATCTCGGACCGCTGACCAAGGCGGTGCTGCTGCTGGAGAACGAGGAAGGCATCGCCGATCATGCGCGCTATCGCATCCGCTACGGCATGGAACATCGCTCCGGTCCGCCGGGTTCGGCGGGTTCGCAGCCGCTCCCGTTCAGCTTCGTCCAGGTCGATCGCTTCAACCTCGGAGAAGTCTTCCGGGACGCGATCGCGGAATCCTTCGGCGAGGCACGCACGCCACCGCCGGAAGCCTTCGGGGCGGGCGAGCACGTTTCCTACCGTTTCGAATTCCGTCCGATCCAGGGGCGCAGCGCCGATCCGGTCGCCATGAGCCGGCAGGTGATACCGGATGGCGAGGCGCAGGGCATGGAGTGTCTCACGCTGAGGTGTCTCCACCTCGGAAGCGTGGGCGAAGGCGCGATTCCCTGGCAGGATCAGGATGGCAGCAACACCGGCTTCGACAGGCCCTACGAAGACATCCGCAACGGAGTCTACTCCCCTGCGACCATGATGGACCTGCTTTCGCTTCAGTCCGCTGCGGCCGAACTCAGCGACGAGCGGCTGCGCTGGACGGGATATGAGGGTCCCGAAAGCGTGCAGGGCGGCGAGCCTTTCGTCGAGACCGTGATAGATGTCAATCTCGCTCAGGATTACGGCATCGAGGCGGTCCTGCATGAGGGGCATGTGATGGATGATTCCATCTCTGCCGTCTGGAAGCGGGCCATCACCTTCCCCGGCGGAGACGATACCCCGCAATTGTCGATGCAGCGGGCTTTCGAGTGTGCACGCGGTGAACCCAGTTCTGAAGGGCTGTGCCCCTGAGGCGCAGGAGACTTGAAAGGTCGGCGGGTATCGGGCCGCCCTATCCCGCCGGCCATCACTGATAAACATGACGGGCGTGACCGTGATCTCCTGCATCCGGCGCGCCACAAGAAACGGGGGCAGGCATGTTTCAACGCATCCAGCATTTCTTCAACCCGCTCTCGACCAACTGGACGGAGGATCCCGGCGCTCGCGGCGTGGCCAAGATGGCGGCCTTTGTTGAGGTCAAAACCCCAGGCAGCGGATCGCAATATGTCGAAAGGGCAATTTCGCCTGCGCGAGAACGGAATAATGCGCGAAACTCGGCAGTTTTCCGGCCTGCCCCCTTCGTTTGATGGGGGCGTCGCAGTGTCATTTTTCCTATTCTCGCCGCTGCAATTCAGCTGAGGGGCGTGCCGCAGACGGTGAGCCGAGGGTGACGCCAACGGGGATGCCAAGGGGGGCACCATGATCATCCGACCCGACGCAAGGAAGCGCATTTCCAGCCTGAAATTTGCCCTGGCATTCGGCCTCGCGCCGATGCTGCTGCCGGCATTGTCGGGAAGCGAGAGCGGGCTGATCGTGACACCGGCGCAGGCGGCAGACTGCGCCGAGACGCGGCATATTACGTTCCGCGCGGAGCGCCCCCCCGGCAACGGATTGGTCACCTACATGCCGGAAGTGTCGCTTACGGATGACCACATCTTTCAAACAGTGAGTGGCACACGATGCGGCCCTTATGACCGTGTGACGGGCTTCCAGCTGATGTCGTCGCAAAGCTCGGTCATGACCATGCCACCGCGCTCGTACAATCTGGTGCATACGGATGTTGTCGGCGATCGTTTCGAGGCGGGCCTCGGATCATGGCCGGACAGCGACGGCGCTACGGATGTCTTCAACGGGCGCGATCCGCGCGGTCTGTGGCAGGTCGCGCGTGTTCCGCCGCCAGGAAGCGGCTCTGGTCCCGGCACTGAGCATTTCCGCCTGACCCTTGGACTGGCCGACGATGCGCAGGTGGAGCCTGCAGTTGTTCAGGCGGAAGAGCCGGTGGATGAGGAGGAATCCACAGCTTCCGGAGACTTGGAAACCCCAACAACCGGCACCGGTGGAACGAGTGGCGCTGCGAGCAGTTCATCGGGAGCGACGGGCGGGGGCACGGTTGCGGTTGGGGGAAGCGGATCCAACGAGTCCGAACCGACCGAGGAGCCGATGATTTCGCCGGAGCCCTGGATCGCCGAGGACGAGGATGAGACCGCGAGCACCCTCGGCTCCAAGCTTCTCGACGCGATGGAGCAGGCCGGGTTTGGCGATCACCCGCAAATGCAGCCCCTGTTTCCCTTGACGCAGCCGGAGCTGTTTTTCGGTCCTGAAGAGGCCGATCCCGACGGCTATTTAGTGGCGCCGACGACGGTGCCTGTGGGCTCGCGCGTTCCCATCATCCTGACCTATGACGACAGACGCCATTTCGACAATCTGATCCTCGTGAAAGCAGATGCTCCCGATAGCGCGGTTGGCCGCAATGTCGGTCGAAACTCGCATCTGGTCGGAGACGACGAGGTGGTTCATCGCAGGGTGGGCGACACCCCCGGCACTTACGAATTGCGTCTGAGGCGTCATGAAAACTTTGACCGGCGCATCATGGCCCGCAAGCAGATCGAGGTCATCGATATCGATGTCGATTTGCAGATGCGCGAGGAAGTCACCGCACGCGAGGATTTCGACGTCTTCATGAATCCGGTCATGGACGGACACCTTTACGTGACGACACCGGATCGGGATCACGATGATCTCATCAACCGCAATGCCCAAAGACAATTGGGCATCGAGGAGGCGGACGGGCCCGGCCTGTTCACGCGCACGGCGCCACGCGGTGCCGGCGAATACGAATTGCGCTTCAACTTCAACCCGTCCCCGCGCTGGTCCGATGTCATGGGGCGCGAAGGACGGCTTATGGCCCGCGTACCTTTCCGGGTGGTGGATGCACCTGCGGCGGATAATGCCGCTGCCGATGAAGCTGAGGAGACTGCAAAGCTCGAAGAGCTCGAAGCAAAGATCACCGCGCTCTCCGAAGATCTGGAGGAGGTTACCGTCGCACAAACGGAGGGATTGCGTGACGAGATCAGCGCGCTCGGCCTGCCTGCGCTGGCCATGCTGATCGCCATGCTCGATCGCAACGCCATCGCGCCAGAACTGGCCTTTGCCATCACCGCGCCCGCGCCACCTACGCAATGGGGAGCGGGCCCGGGCGCAATGTCACCGGTCGCACCCGCAGCCGCCGCTGCGACACCGGTAGCCCCTATGGCGCAACCCCAGCCCGTCCAGCCCGCGCCCGCAGCAGGCGGCGGCGCCGTCGCCTCCAGCCCGGTGGCCGCCGGCAGCCTCTCTGCGCAGGACGAGCGCCGCATCATCATGCTGATCACCCGGCTCAACGGCGTGGTACCGGAGGAGCAGCAGCCGATCATCGACGAGCTTGCCGAGTATGGGCCTGCTGCAACGGATATCCTGATCGAAATGATGCAGGAAGGTCTTATCTACCGCCCCCTCGCCCTGCGCGCCGCCGCCGCGATCGAACCAGACGGAGAGGCACCCGCCCCGCAGGCGCAGATGCAGCCGGCGGCTCAGCAGCCCTCGGGCTACCAGGTCATCGGCGTCGCGCCGGACGACATGCTCAATGTGCGCGATCGCGCGGGCGTCTCCGGCAGCACCGTGATCGGACAGCTTGCCCCCGATGCGCGTGACGTGGTGCGCAGCGGCGATGTCCAGAATGTCGGCGGGCGCGACTGGTGGCATGTGCGTCATCCCACGCTGCCCCAGCAGGGCGGCTGGGTGAATTCGCGCTTCCTTTCCGCCGAGGCGGGACTCGCAGCGGAAGAGTTGTCCTACCGCGTCATCGGCGTGGCTTTGGATGACGCGCTCAATATCCGCTCCTTCCCGGGAACCGACGGCGAGATCATCGCCCGTGCTTCCCCGGATGCGGAAGGGCTGCGCTGGAACGGCCAGAGCGCCGCTGTGGCGGGCGCTACCTGGTGGGAACTCGTCCATCCGGATCTGCCGGGCAACACCGGCTGGGTCAATTCGCGCTTTCTCGAGGCGCAGGAGGGCGTGGCCGTCACCTCCGTCGCACCCCCGAGGCTCGAGGGGTTGCAGCCGCCCTTTACGGAAGCGGAAGGCTACGCGACCATCGAGGCGGATCCGACGGTGAACCGGCTGCTCGACACCCTGCCGCAGACCTCCTCGATCTTCCCGCCCGGCAACGAGTTCAATCCGTTGACCAAGGCGGTGCTGCTTCTGGAGAACGAGGAAGGCGTCGCAGACCATGCACGCTACCGCATCCGCTACGGCCTGGAGAGGCGCCACAACAGTTTAGGCGGGCCGCCCGTCCCCTTCAGCTTCGTTCAGGTCGACCGGTTCAATCTCGGCGAGGTGTTTCGCGAAGCGATCGCGGAATCCTTCGGTGAGGCACGCACGCCACCGCCGGAAGCCTTCGGCGCCGGCGAGCATGTCTCCTATCGTTTCGAATTCCGTCCGATCCAGGGGCGCGTCGCCGATCTCGTCGCCGCGAGCCGGCAGGTGATACCCGACGCGGAGGCGCAGGGCATGGAATGCCTCACGCTGATGTGCCTCCATCTGGGCAGCGTCGGGGAGGGCTCCATGACCTGGCGCGATGATGCGGGCCGCGGCACCGGTTTCGATCGGCCCTACGAGGATATCCGCAACGGTGTCTACACGCCGGCGACCATGATGGACCTGCTCACGCTTGAAATCGGTGTGTCGCGCATCAGCGATGGCCGGCTGATCTGGAGCGGTTTCGAGGAATCCGAGAGCGTCCGGCCCGGCGAGCCCTTCATGGAGACCATCTTGGACGTCAATCTCGCCCAGGATTACGGCATCGAGGCCGTGCTGCGCTGGGGCAATCTGATGGATGATTCCGTGGCGGCCATCTGGAGCCGCGCCATGACCTTCCCCAGCGGGGATGCGGAGCCTCATCTGGCGACCGAGCGGTTCTTCGAATGCGCACGCGGTGAACCCGGCGCCGAAGGGCTTTGCCCCTGACGCGAACGGGATTCGAAGGATCGGCGGGTATCGGGCTGCCCGGTCCCGCCGACTCGAATCAAGAAAATGACGGGCGTGGCCGCGATCTCCTGCATCGGGCGCGCCAATGACAAAAGGGGGCAGGCATGTTTCAACGCATCCAGCATTTCTTCAACACGCTCGCGACCAACTGGTCGGAGGATCCCGGTGCACGGGGCGCGGCCAAGATGGCAGCCGGCGGCGTGCTCGTTGCGGAAGGCATTTTCGGCGTGGTCCGCAGCCGCCGGGGGCGCAACGGCAACCGCCAGCGCGGCGGCATACTCGGCGGCATATTCGGCATCGTCTTCGGTATCATCTTCATCAATATCGGCGGCTTCGTACAGTCGGGGGCCATTGAAGATGCGGTCGAAACCACAGGTCGCGTCGTCGCCGTCGAGCGCGCGGGCACCAGCGGCGAGAACAATACCCAGATGTATCGCACCCGCATCTCCTATACGGTCGACGGGGAGAGCTACGAATTCAGCCCACGCGGCCGGAGTTCCTGGAGGCCCAATGTCGGGGCCGAGGTTGATGTGGCCTATTCCCGGTCCAACCCCTCCAATGCGCAACGCATCGGCGGCATCTATGACTGGGGTCCGCGCGCCTTCAGCTGGGCCGGTTGGTTCGTGGTGATAACCTCAGTGTTCAGCCTGCTGATCAGCATCGCCCTGATCGCCTTCGGCATCTGGCTGTTCCAGCAGGGGCGCGCAGATCGCCGATTGAGCGGCGAGGAGCGCAGCTTCTTCGGTGACCTCTTCGCCATCGCCAAGGATGTGCGCTCGGGCAATATGGATGTCTCGCAGACGGCGGCGGGTATGTCCGGTGCGCAGCAGGGCTCCGGCGGCTGGATGGGTGCCGCCATGAGTGCTGCGGGAATGAGTGCTGCAGGAATGGGGGGTGCAGGAATGGGGGGTGCAGGAATGGGGGGTGCAGGAATGGGGGGTGCAGGAACGGGCGGAGGGTCGAGCACCGCCGCATCGACGCAAGCGCCCCCGCCGCCGGGCAATACGGCACCTCCCGCGAGCGCTGCCGCGCCCCCGGGCTGGATGCTCGATCCCGATGACGACAGCATGCTGCGCTGGTGGGACGGGCAGGCCTTCACCGAGCAGCGCCGCCCGCGCGATTGAGCGGGATCTAGCGGAACAGCATCACCGGCACGAGGCAGGAGCGCACCATCTCGCTCGTCGTGGAGCCGATGATCAGGCTGCGGATGCGCGAATGGCCGTAAGCGCCCATGACGAGCAGGTCGATCTTTTCGGCCTCGATCGCCTTGATGATGACGCTCTCGGGCTGGCCTTCGCGAACCTCCGCAGTGACGCTCAGACCGGAATCGCGCAAGACCGACTCGGCGGTCTGCAGCCGCTCGCGGACGGTGGCCGAGGGCTGGCCGACGGTCAGCAGGCGGCATTCCATGCCGGAGAAGAGCTTGCCGGCGGCGATATGGCGAACCGCCTTCATCACGCTGTCACCGCCATCGAACGCGATCATGAAGCGGTTCTGCGGCTTGAAGGCGCGTGAGGCGACGAGGATCGGCTTGGTGCAGGCACGCACCACGCGCTCCAGATTGGAGCCGAGATGCAATTTGGCGAAATCCGCCGCTTCGCCGCGCTTGCCGATGATGACGAGGGGCGCATCGGTTTCGGCTTTCTGGAGTGCCTCGACGAGATCGCCGTTGCGCAGGCGTGTATTCACAGTCTCGACACCCTGATCGCGAATGCGCGCACGTGCCTCTTCGAGGATCAGGCGTCCGCGCTTCTGGGCGAGCCGGGCGCGCTCCTCGTCGAAGGCGGCCAATTCGGAAAGCAGGTTCTCGCGCGCATCGACATTGATGGCACCCGAGAGATCAGCCGGTGCGGTCGAGACGCCGCGGCGGCCGAGCACATGAAGCACTTCGACCGGATAACCGGTCTTCTGGGCCACCCAGGCCGTATGGTCGCAAACGCTCTGCGAGTAGATCGAACCGTCGATCAGCGCCACCAATGCGGACATGCCGCCTCCCTTTCAATCTTGCTTGCACGCGCCACGCCGCAACCGGCGATCATCACGTCTCGTTGATGGCAGGATGCCGGGTTTTCTTGCGCAAAACCAGCCCAAACCGGATGAATCCCGCAGAGATCCGGCGTCAATGGCCCATCAGTTTTTCCATGGCGCCGGGTTTGTCGTGGATGCCGAGGCGGTCGACGAGGGTCTCGCTGGCTTCGTTCAGACCCACGAGTTCAACCTCCGCACCCTCGCGGCGGAACTTGAGCACCACCATGTCGAGCGCCGAGACGCTGGAAATATCCCAGATATGAGCGCGCGAGACGTCAATCGTGACCTTCTCCAGCGCCTCGCGGAAATCGAAGGCGGCAGAGAAATCCTCGACCGAGGCGAAGAAAAGCTGCCCCTCGACCCGGTAGGTGCGATGCGCCCCGTCCGTCGAGACAGTGGAGGTGATGCGGAAGATCTGGGCGATCTTCCAGGCGAAGAAAATCCCTGAGAGCAGCACGCCGACGAGCACGCCGATCGCAAGGTTGTGGGTGCCGACCACGGTGATCACGGTGGCCAGCATCACCACCGAGGAAGAACGCGGGTGGTCGCGCAGATTGCGGATCGAGCTCCAGGAGAACGTCCCGATCGAGACCATGATCATGACCGCCACGAGCGCGGCCATCGGGATCACCCCGACCCAGTCGCCGAGCACCACCACCATGAAGAGCAGGAAAGCGCCGGCGGTGAAGGAGGAAAGACGCCCCCGGCCGCCCGATTTCACGTTGATGATCGACTGCCCGATCATGGCGCAGCCGGCCATGCCGCCGATGAAACCCGTCGCCGTATTGGCCACGCCCTGCGCCACGCATTCCTGCTTCTTGGCGCTCGGCGTATCGGTCAACTCGTCGACGATCGTCGCCGTCATCAGCGATTCGAGCAGGCCCACCGCCGCGACCGCCGCCGAATAGGGCAGGATGATCATCAGGGTCTCGAGATTGAGCGGAATATCCGGGATCAGGAAAACCGGCAGCGTCGAGGGCAGTTCGCCCATATCACCGACAGTGCGCAGGTCGAAACCCATCATCAGGGAGACCGCCGTGAGCACCACGATACAGACCAGCGGGCTCGGCACTGTCTTCGTCACCATCGGCAGCAGATAGATGATTCCGAGTCCGGCCGCGACCATCACATAGGTGAGCATAGGCACGCCGGTAAGTTCCGGGATCTGGGCGAGGAAGATCAGGATGGCGAGCGCATTGACGAAACCGGTCATGACCGATCGGGAGACGAAGCGCATCAATTGCGCCACGCCGGTCACGCCGGCCACGATCTGCATCAGCCCCGCCAGAACCGTCGCCGCGAGCAGGTATTCCAGCCCGTGGTCGCGGGCAAGCGTGATCATCAGAATCGCGGTTGCCGCCGTTGCCGCCGAGATCATGCCGGGGCGTCCGCCGACAATGGCCGTGATCACCGCGATGGAGAAGGAGGCATAGAGTCCGACCTTGGGATCGACCCCGGCGATGATCGAGAAGGCGATCGCCTCGGGGATCAGCGCCAGCGCAACCACGATGCCGGCGAGAACATCGCCACGAATATTGCCGAACCATTCCCGGCGCTGGCGAATCCAGAAATCCATCGTCCCGAACCTGCTCCGTTCCTCGTCAAATCAAAAAAGTGGATCCGGCGCGCAAAATGACCGCGCGCAACAACGAAGCCGCATTTAGGAAAGGAATGCTTCGGGATCCGACACATGCAAGCGACGGGCGTCGCGGCACAGGGAACCATGTCGTTGCAGTGCAACATGGCTGCGACGGTCGCTTAAACCATCCGTGCGACGATGGCAACAGTCCGGACCGCAAGACAGCCATGCGACTTTCTGAAAGACCGTTAGCGCGTAATAGAAAATTGAGGCCCGGCTGCTCCAATGGCCCGAGCCGAAGCCGCCCGAGAATATCCGACGGAGACCGACCATGGCGAGCCCCTCGCGCCGGAACGAACAGCGCGCAACGGCGCAGTTCGGCCATGTGCCGGAACCGGCCATCGTCGATATGGCTCCGAATATGGGCGAGGTGCTGGTCGCACTCAGCCGCGCGCTCGACATCACCGAGGGGCAGCCGCCGGGCCACGGCATGCGCGCCGCCCTGATCGGTTATCGTCTCGGCGAGGCGCTCGGCCTGTCCGGGACCGCGCTCTCCAACCTTTTCTACACCGTGCTGTTGAAGGATCTGGGCTGTTCGAGCAACGCCGCGCGTATCTGCGAACTCTATCTCGCCGACGATCTCACCTTCAAACACGATTTCAAGCTCGTTAGCGACAGCCTCCCGGCGGCCTTGCGTTTCGTCCTCGACCATACCGGGCTGCAAGCGGGCCTCGCCGCGCGGTTTCGCGCGATCATCACGATCGTGCGCAATGGCGGCGAGATCGTCGACGAACTGATCGAGACACGCTGCCAGCGCGGTGCGACGATCGCGGCACGGATGGGCTTTCCCGAAGAGGTCGCGACGGGTATCCACGATCTCGACGAACATTGGGACGGCAGCGGGCGACCCTCCGGGCTGGTCGGCGAGGCGATCGCGCTGAATGCCCGCGTCGCGCTTCTCGCGCAGGTGGTCGATGTATTCCGCACCAGCCGCGACGGCGAGATCGCCCTGCGCGAGGCGCGCGCCAGGCGCGGTACCTGGTTCGACCCGAAGCTGGTCGATTGCCTTTGCGCGATTGCCGGACCGGCTTTCTGGCAGGAAATCGGTGCCGATGATATCGCGCGGGTCCTGTCGGATCTGCCGCCGATACGGGATGCCGGATATGTTCGCGACGTCAAGATCGACGATGTCATCACCGGTTTTGCCGAGGTTGTCGACGCCAAGAGCCCCTACACGGCGGGCCACAGCGCCCGCGTGGCGCTTTATGCGGACATGATCGCTGCGGAGATGGGGCTCTCGCAAGGCAGCCGAACGATCCTCGGGCGGGGTGCCCTGTTGCACGATATCGGCAAGCTCGGCGTCTCCAACCAGGTTCTCGACAAGCCCGGGCGCCTCGACGAGGCCGAATGGCAGGCGATACGCCGGCATCCGGTGGATGGCTGCAACGTGCTCGGCTCAGTCGACGCTTTCGCCTATCTCGCACGCATCGCCGAAGCGCATCACGAGCGGCTCGACGGCAAGGGTTATCCGCACGGGCTGCGCGCGCCCGAACTCGATCTCGCCACCCGGATCACCAGCGTGGCCGATGTGTTCGATGCGCTCACGGCCGATCGCCCCTATCGCGACGCGATGCCCCTGGAAAAGGCGATGAGCATCCTCGAAGGCGATACCGGCACCGCCTTCGACCCGGATTGCGTCGACGCATTGCGGCGGGTTGCGCGAAACCTGTGAGCGAGAGGGTGTTGTGCGCGCCTACAACCCCGTAAAGGCCCGCTCGCGATAGATCAGCGCCCGGCGCCGCAGGCCGTAGCGCACGGCCACCACTTCGCCGACCAGCAGATGATGCGTGGCGACGAGCGGGCTCTGGCGCAAGCGGCAATCGAAGGCAACGAGCGCGTCTTTGAGGATGGGAGCACCGGTCTCGAGCGTTTCCCAGCGCCCTTCCGCGAAACGCCTATCGCCGCGCAACTCGGTGCGTCCGGCAAAGATTTCGGCCAGCATCTCGTCATCGAAGGCCAGCGCGTTCACCGAGAAGATGCCGGAATCGAGGATGGCGCGGGTCGTCTCGCTCGCCGCATTGGCGCAGACGACGAGTGTCGGCGGGCGGTCCGAGACCGAGGCGACCGCCGTCGCGGTGAAACCGCCCCGTGTAGCGCCGTCGGAGGTGGCAACCACATGAACTGCGCCAGCGACATGGCTCATCGCATCCCGGTATTCACGCGATTCGAGGCTTGTCGCGATGGCGCCGCCCTCACTCATATCATCCTGATCCGCACGACCATGCACCGCCACCTGCCCCACTCCAAACCATCAAACCGAAAAATCGACACCATGTTGTAGCTGATATGGTCGCGAGGAGGCGCTCGAGAAGGGTATCGAGGACTCACCTCTCGACGCCCGGGCGGCGAACGCCGTGACATCCTCTTGGATGCACTGAGAAATTCCCCAAGGCAATTCGCGATCAAGTCCTTCGAGATTGTGGCTGCTCAGTTCGATTTCGTAGATCCTCCGCTCAGTGACCGGCAGGATATGCCGCGCACCATACTCAGGAGCCGATCTCGACGACACCGCCGGATTCGAGGGTGCGGCGCAGGCGCGTGAAGGCGAGGCGGATGCGGGACTTGACCGTTCCCAGGGGCAGGCCGGTCGCCTCAGATATCTCGCTATGCGACAAACCCTCGAAAAATGCCAGCCGCACCAGTGAGAGTTGTTCGTCAGGAAGGCTGTTCATGGCGACCCGAACGGCTTCGTCGCGTTGCGCCGCATCCATATCGCCCTCGATATCCGTATCGTCGGGAAGATCGAAAACGGGATCATCGGGCTCCGTCAGCGTCGCCCGGTCGCGGCGCAGGAGATCGATCCGGCGGTTGCGGGCGATCCGGTAGAGCCATGTGGAAAGCGAGGATTTGGCGGGATCGAACAGATCAGATTTACGCCACAGGGTCGTCAGCGCGTCCTGCGTGATCTCCTCGGCGAGCGCCGCATCGGCACCCTGGCGCATCAGATAGGCCTGCAGGCGCGGCGCGAAGAAGTCGAACAGACGTGCGAAAGCGTCGCGGTCGCGCGATTGCGCGACGGCCTTGGCCAGTCCAGCAAGCTCGCCGGGCGAGAGCAATCCGGTCCTCGATTCTTCTGGCGGCTGATGCCGCTTCTCGATCTGGTGTCGGCCCGAGGGCGACGGTGTGAAATTAGAAGCAGGCGCGCGATGGCGCAATGCAAAACCGTTCATTCAGGAAAGGTTAACGTATTTTTGCCCATTTCAGGACAATGTAGTGAAAAACCGCGAGCACGATTCGCCGCGAGGCGAGCCACCAACTGTCCAGGGTCAGATCCATGATGCTCACACGTTTTCTCCGTCGCTTTACCCCCGCCATCGCGCTCGCCGGCGCCATGATCGCGGTTCCGGTCACGAGCGCGTCCGCCCAGTCCGGGGCAACCTTGCTCGGCACCTTCAATGATTGGGGTGCCTACAGTGCGAGCGCCGACGGCGCCAAGGTCTGCTACGCATTGTCGCAACCGCAACGCCGCCTTCCCGAAGAGCTGCGTCGTGGCGCAGGCTATCTCTTCGTTTCCTTCCGTCCGTCGGAGAATGTTCGCAACGAAGTCGCGGTGGTGATGGGCTTCCCCACCAGCGAGACCGTCGATGCGGTCGCCAATGTCGACGGGACGCGCTTCACCATGGTGTCGAGCGGGGAGAATGTCTGGATCAAGGATCCCGCCGATGAGGGCCGCCTCGTCGACGCCTTCCTCGCCGGCAGCGAGCTGCGTCTCCAGGTCACCTCGGGGCGCGGCAACGAAACGACGGACGTTTATTCGCTGATGGGCTTCACCGCCGCCCTGCGCCGGGCGCGCGAGGAATGCAGCTGATCGGTGCCTGAAGCCGCCTCGCGCATGATGCCGGGGCGGCCTCCATGCGGGCGTGACGTGCGGGCATGACGTGAAAGGCCGGTCGTTACAGCGGCTGGCCGCAGCAGCAGCGCGATCAAATTCGCGTTACTTGCAGTAGAGCCGATAGAGCGTGCCGATCAATTCACGCGCCTCATCGGAAGCCAGACGGTAGTAGATCGTCTGACCTTCGCGGCGGGTGGTGACCAGGCCGAGGGCGCGCAGCTTCGAGAGATGCTGCGAGAGCGCGGACTGGCCGAGCCCGACCGCCTCGGCGAGGGTGCCCACCGAGACCTCTTCGTCCATCATCCGGCACATCGCCATGAGGCGCTTGGAATGTCCCAGCGCCGTCAGCAATTGTGCCACCTTGTCGGCCTTCGGTTCGAGGGCCTGGAGATCTGAAGCTTTCACGTTCACACACGGGTTCGTCGCGGCCCGCTCGTCTGTAGCGCGTGCGATGGGCTCATGGCAACGCACATCTTCAAGAGCCGGTTCGCCGTGAATGGTCTTCGCGGGTGCGTCAACTGCCATGACCGTCGAGCCTCCCGCGCAGCGCCGACAGATCGTAACCGGCTCGTGCGGCAACGGCGATGATATCGTCTTCCGGCATGCGCCCGGCATTGGCCAGCGCCCAGAGCACGCTTGAGCGGGTCCCCGAACGGCAGAAAGCGACGACAGGCCCGGCAAGCTCGTCGAGCGCGGCGCGGAACGCGGCGACGTCCTCCGGCGCGAACTGCCCTGAAATTACGGGAACGAAACGGTATTCCAGGCCGAGCTCCGCCGCACGCGCCGCAATCACCGCCTCGGGCGGCTGATCCGGGCTCTCGCCGTCGGGCCGATTGTTGATCACCGCCTTGTAGCCGGCCTGCGCGATCGCATCGAGGTCTTCGAGGCGCAGCTGCGGGGCAACGGCGACATCGTCGGTGAGGGGGATATGAGCCATGATACGGTCTCGCTTTCGTTGACGCCGCTGAACCGGGCCGAGGTTTACAGCAGCGCGAGGTTTTGTGCCAGCATGTAGATTGCGACCGCGAAGATCAACGCCGCGAAGACGATATTCAGCGTGCCCTTGGCATCGGCCAGCCTGCGCGCCACCCGCGCGCCGATGGCGCTGCCGAGAAATCCGCCGACGATGAACAGGGCCGCGACCGGCCAGTCGACCAGCCCCGAGAAGGCGTAATTGCCCGCCGTCGTGACCCCGAAGGCGCTCACGGCGAAGAGCGAGGAGCCGATCGCATTGATGATCGGCATCCCCGTCGCAGCGATCAGGCCCGGCACGATGAGGAAGCCGCCTCCGATGCCGAAGAACCCGGCGAGCAGGCCGGCCCCGAGGCCGAAGATCACCAGCTTGCCGAAATTGTCACGCCCCAGCACCACGTCGGGCAGCCCGACCGCGTTACGCCGCTTCAGCATCAGCGCGCCGACGACGAGCATCAGCACGGCGAAGGCGGAAAGCAGCATCTCCCCGTCGATCATCTGCCCGATGGTCGAGCCGAGCGCGGCACCGAGTACGCCGGCGCCGGCGAAGACTGCCGCGCAGCGCCACTTCACCGTGCCCGCCCGCGCATGCGAGCCGAGGCTCATCATCGCGTTGACCGCCACGGCGACGGCACTGGTGCCGATCGCCACATGCGGGCTCGCCACGCCGACGAGATAAACCATGGCCGGCACGGCCAGGATCGACCCGCCGCCGCCGACCAGGCCGAGCGAGAAACCGACGAGCGATCCGGAAGCCAGTCCGGCGATGCTCTGGGTGAGGGAAAGGGCGATCATGGTCTGT
Organism: Salinarimonas sp.; assembly: GCA_020832565.1. GTDB lineage: Bacteria > Pseudomonadota > Alphaproteobacteria > Rhizobiales > Beijerinckiaceae > Saliniramus. Next base: position 99,265 of record JAFIEI010000006.1, read on the forward strand.
CAGCCTGAAGCAGAAGAAGGGGGGGCCGCGCGGCACGTGGGACATGCGCCGCGCGATCAGCGTTGGAGTGAAATCCGCAGGGGAGGTGCCTTACGCCGTCTTGGCGACCGGCGGGTTCTTAAGCGCCTTGTTCCAGGGCATATGGATCAGCACGCGGGCAAGGCCGCAGAAACCGGTCATGCCGGCGACCATCAGTCCGGCGCCGACAAAGGCGGGGATGATCAGGAAACCGGGCGCGATGAAGATGCCCGCAAGCGTCCCGAAGAAGCCGAGCGAACCGGCACCGATCTGCACCTGGCGCATCAGGTCGAGGGGCTGTGACTTGTCCTCGACGACCGGCAGCCCGGCCTTGCGCCAGGCATCGATGCCGCCTTCGACGATATAGGCGTCACAAGCCTCGCCTGCCTTGTCGGCCAGAGCCTGCGAATTGGAAAGGGTACGCATGCCGGACTTGCAGTGGAACAGCACCACATTGGCGCCGTCGCGCGGCAACTCGCCCTTGTCGAACTCGCTGAGCGCGAAATTGCGCGCCTGGGGAATGCGCTCGCGCGCATGCTCGGCCCGGTCACGGACATCCACGAGAACAGCGCCTTCATCGAGCAGACGCTTTGCCTCGGCGGGGGAGATGGTCGGAAGGGTCATGATGGGTAGCTCCTCGAATGATCGCATGGGCTGTGGCGATTGGCAGAGCGCAGGATCGCGACAAAGGTCACGGGCGGCGCCCTGTTGAACCTGAAAGTAATTTAGAATTTGCTTATATATTTGTCAAGGGCCATCCGTCACCGGCTCATGGATCTGCGTTCGGGAGGAGGAAAAGCGGGAGCGCAACGAAGAAGGGCCGTCCACGAGGGACGGCCCGACCTCGACACTGGCTGCTCCGCTATTGATTTTCCCGGGGGGCTGGGGGGCTGACGTTACCGGAAGAACCAACAAGGAAACCATCGAGATACGCATTCTTCGGCGATGTTCGGGGCTTCCGTTTGTCGTGAAAAAGGCGAATTTGTGATTTTCCGACATTGTTGCGAAACCTCCCGGCTCGGCCTGCAATATCAGCCCCTGCACAAATCGGCCAATCTCCTCTAGAAAACCATCATGAACACGATTCCCGATCTCACCCGGGCCGTCATCGACGTCGAGGCCGGCGCCCATGTCAGCGCAATCTGCTTCCTGCAGTCGACCGGCGCCTTCTGCCTCGGCGACGGCGCCGTCGTGCTCGTGCGCGACGCCGCCCGCCACAGGGTCGGGGCGCATCCCGACGGCAGCATCCTTTGTGCGGCAAGCGACGGGGAGCGCCTCGTCACCGGCGGTGATGACGGGCGCGTGGTGGTGACGGGCGCCGACGGCTCCACGCGTGAATTCGCAGCGAGCGGCGGCACCTGGATCGACGCGCTCGCCCTGCATCACGAGGGCGGCATCGCCTGGAGTGCGGGGCGCAATGTGACCGCGCGCGACCGCAAGGGGCGCGAAAAGCGGTTCCAGGCCCCCTCCTCCGCCCGCGGCCTCGCCTTCGCGCCCAAGGGCTACCGCCTCGCCGTCGCCCATTACAACGGGGTGAGCCTGTGGTTTCCAAATCTCGAGAAGGAGCCCGATCCGCTCGAATGGAAGGGCTCGCATCTCGACGTCACCTGGTCCCCGGACGGGCGCTTCGTCGTCACCTCCATGCAGGAGAACGCGCTGCACGGCTGGCGGCTCGCGCCTGATCGCGGGCATATGCGCATGTCCGGCTATGCCGCCAAGCCGCGCTCGCTCTCCTGGAGCGCCGATGGCGAGATGCTGGCCACGAGCGGCGCCGATGCGGTGATCGCCTGGCCCTTCGACAGCAAGGAAGGCCCCACCGGCAAGGCGCCGCGTGAATTCGGTGTGCGCGCGGCGCGCGTCACCCGCGTCGCCTGTCATCCGCAAATGCCGATCTGTGCTGCGGGCTACGAGGATGGCTGCGTGCTCATGATCCGGATCAGCGACGGATCGGAGCTGCTGGTGCGCCCGGCGGTGAAAGGCAGTCCGATCACCGCGCTCGGCTGGGATCCTGCGGGCAAGCTGCTCGGCTTCGGCGCAGCCGACGGGGCGGCGGGGATCCTGCCGCTGCCATAGCAGAATCGGCCGGATGAAACGATACACTGTAACGATTGGCAGCAATTCTTAACAAGCATTCACATTTGCAGCGACATGCCAGTCTGCGATTGCGAAGATTTCTTTACCCTGCAGTTGTCCCGCGCAGTTCATCATGGCGCAGCTGGAGGGACATCATGGGTATGCTTGCACGGATCACCAAGCGGAATCACGCCGCACCGCCGGATATGCGCGCGGCTTTCGAAGGCCTCCCCGTCGCGGTGATGATCTGCGAGACCCGGGGGTTCGAGATCGTCTACGCCAATCCGGAATCACGCAGCCTGCTGGGGCGGATCGGGCATCTTCTGAACATCGACCCCGAGAAGATCATCGGTACCTCGATCGATGCCTTCCACAAGAACCCGTCTCATCAGCGGCGTATTCTCTCCGATCCGAAGAACCTGCCGCATCATACGCGAATCAAGCTCGCGGACGAATATCTCGATCTCGCCATCTCGCCTCTCGTCAGTGCGCGCGGCGCCTACACGCATGCCGTGCTGACCTGGTCGATCGCCACGGACAAGCAGCGCCAGGAGGACGAAGTGACGCGGCTCATGCAGATGATCGACCGCATGCCGATCAACGTCATGACCTGTGATCCCGAGAGCTTCACCATCAATTTCGTCAATTCCACCAGCATCGATACGCTGACCAGGGTCGAAGAGCATCTCCCGATCAGGGCGAAGGACCTTCTCGGGCAGAATATCGACATCTTCCACAAGCGCCCGACGCATCAGCGCTCCATCCTGGCCGATCCGAAGAACCTGCCGATCAACAGCAATATCCGCCTCGGCCCGGAGGTGCTGAATCTGCGTGTTTCCGCCATTACCGCGAAGGATGGGCGCTATCTCGGCCCGATGCTCACCTGGAACGTCGTGACCCAGGAAGTGCGGGTTGCAGAGAGCGTCACCGAAACCTGCACCACGATGACCGGTACGGCTTCGGAGCTGGCGCATGCGGCAGCCGAGATGACCGAGGTGGCCCATCATGCGCAGGCGATGGCCGGCACCGTCTCGGCGGCGACCGAGGAGCTTGCGGCCTCGATCAGCGAGATCGCGAGCCAGGCGGCATCGGCGGCAGATCTTTCGGGCTCCGCCAGCCAGCGTGCGGGGGCAGCCGATGCGATGGTGCGCGAACTGGCGCAGGTTTCCCAGCAGATCGGTTCGATCACCGAGGTGATCGCAACCATCGCCGCCCAGACGAATCTGCTCGCCCTCAATGCCACGATCGAGGCCGCGCGCGCCGGCGAGGCCGGGCGCGGCTTCGCGGTGGTCGCCGCGGAGGTCAAGGCCCTGGCGGATCAGACCGCCCAGGCGACGAGCCAGATCAAGACCCAGATCGACACGATCCAGTCGGTCTCCGGATCGACTGCAGAGGCGATCAGCGCCATCGTCGGCGATGTCGATTCGCTGCGCGAGGCGTCGAACCAGATCGCGGCCGCCGTGGAAGAGCAATCCGCCGCGATCCGCGAGGTCACGGCCAACATGACCGGCGTCTCCGATGCCGCCCGTCAGACCGGGCAGGCTGCGGGCTCCATCAAGGACGTCTCGGCTTCACTCGATGCGGATGCAAACCGGTTCAAGGGCGTAATCGACGCATTCGTGAACCGGCGCAGGGAAGACTGAGCAGGTGCGCGGCACGCGTAAGAGACGTCGTGCACTCTAATTACTCAACGATCTTAAATTGCGTAAGATGATGCATATTTGCGCACGCAAAAGGGGAATGGTGATTGCATTTCACGTGACAACGGATGTAATTTAAGGGCGAACGAGACAATAAAACACAACCAAAAACAACAGAATCAGCCCATGATGCACGCTGGCGGTCGCAGAAAGCCGGAACAACTCAGTCTGTCGCTGCGGCGTGTCACGAGGCGCCTGCACGATGTGTCGGAGGAACGCTTCGACACTTTGAGCCGAATGGCACCCGGCAAGGTGGCCGGGCATCTCGCCACTCTCACGCAAACGCTGTTCGTCTGGCATGACGAGCGCACCGGAACGCGCACCAGCGATAACGTTCCGCGCATTCTCGCCCGCGCGATGGCGGACCACAGGACCGCCATCGAGGCATCGTCCGGAGCATTGCCGCACCCGCTTCTGTCGGCACTGGCGCGGTTTTCTCTCGACAATCGCGGCGAAGCGATCGGCGGCGCCTATACGCTGTGCGGCGCCGCACTGGGGCTGCGCCCGGCCTTGCGCGTCGCCGACCTCACGGCGCCCGCCGAGCGGGATCAGGCGGATGCGCTGGCCGCAGCGGGAGGTGCGATGTACGGCCGCTGGCGTGGCATACGCATGGCGATCGATCGATGGGGGCTCGAGCATCCCGACCTGCAGGCCGATGTGCTCGCCGGCGCCTGTACGGCATTCTGCGTGGCATTGACGATCCTCGATGCGATGGTCGAGCAGAACGCGCCGGAAGCGAGCGATCATGCCTGAATCGGGACGCCGCCCCTCCGACCTGCCGACCGTCGACGCCAGCCCGGATCTGGCGCTCCACCTCGCGATCTGCGAGGCCGAGCCGATTACCTATCCCGGGCGGGTGCAGAATTTCGGAGCCCTGCTGGCATTCGATCCCGGCGACGGCATGGTGCATTACTGGTCGGAAAATGCCGCCGTCTGGCTGGGACGGGAGCCTGTGCCGGGCTGCCGCCTCGGCGCTCTGCTGCCCGGCCCGGCGATTGCGCGGATTACCGAAATGCTCACCTGCGAGCATTACGCACCGACCAATTTCACCAGTGTCGCCGGTTTTGACACACGCCTTCATGACGCCGTCGTGCACCAGATCGACGGCCTTGCCGTGGTCGAGTTCCTGCCCGCGGGCGCATCGCTGCAGGCGGCGCAGAGCGTATCCTCGGCGCAGGCCGCCCTGGCCCGCCTGCGCGAGACCGACGGTTTCGACGACCTGCTCGCGGCGACCGCACGGGAATGGCGCGCGCTCACGGGCTACGACCGGGTGATGGTCTATCGCTTCGACGAGGACGATCACGGCGCGATCGTCGCCGAAGCCTGTGATCCGCAGCGCGAATCGTTCCTGGGCCTGCATTATCCGGCGAGCGACATCCCCGCCCAGGCGCGCCGGATGTATCTGCTGCAACGGGTGCGCATGATCCCCGATATCCATGCGCCGACCCTGGCCCTGTACGGCGCGCTTTCGGCATCACCGCTGCAGGTATCGGATGGCGAAGGTGCAGGCTTCGAGATGACCTATGCCGTCCTGCGCGCCGTCTCACCCTTTCATCTGGCCTATCTGAACAATATGGGCGTGCGCGCCACGCTCGTTGTCTCGCTGATTCTGGATGGACGGCTGTGGGGCATGGTCGTCTGTCACCATGACAGCCCCCGCCTGATCGACAGCACCCTGCGCGGCCTGTGCGACATGCTGGGGCAGAGCCTGTCGGAGATGATCGCCACACGCCAGGCGATCGACCATCAACGCGCCCTTGCGCGGCGCGCCGACGCCCTGCGCATCGTCGAAGCGGCAATGGATGACGCGGCCCGCATCGGCGATGCCCTGGGGGTGGTTTCATCCGACCTCCTCGCAGTCATGCAGGCCGGAGGAGCCTATCTGAATATCGGCGGCTCAGGCATGGTGCTGGGCCATGCGCCACCGGAGAAGGATTGCAGGGCCATCCTCTCCACGCTCGCGCGCCGCCAGACTTCCCCGGACGAGAACCAGACCGGGCCCCATGGCGGCTCGCATCGCCTCGGCGATATCGATCGGCGTTTCGAGGCCCATCGGCTCGTCGCATCAGGCGCCTACGTCATTCCGGCACCCAACACGCCGATGGACGGGATCGTCTTCTTCCGCCCCGAACGCACGCAGGAGGTCACCTGGGGCGGCGATCCGCATCATCCGGTTCATTTCGATCCGCAGAGCGGCACACTCGGCCCGCGGCGCTCCTTTGCCGCCTGGATCGAGGTGGTGCGCGGCGAAAGCCAGCGCTGGGATGCCGTCGATTTCCACATGGCCGAATTGCTGCGACGCAGCCTCATGAGCGCGTTGCTGCGGATCACCGAGGAACAGATCGCCTTCCTCGGCCAGCATGAGACCGAAACGGGACTGATGACCCGCAGTGCCCTGGAGGCGCGGTTGCGGCGCATCACGGCAGCCGCGCCGCAGGCACATGTCGGCGTGATGCTGATCGCGGCAACACAGCGCGAGGCCGTCGCCGAACGGCACGGCGCCGCCGCCGCGATCGCGCTCGACCGCAACCTGCGCGAAAACATCGCCCCCGCACTCGGGCGCACGGATCATCTGGGGCGTTACGACGATTCCACGCTCATGCTGGTGGCACGTCGCGAGTCGCCCGACGAGTTGCGAAAAATCGCCCAGCGTATCCTCGAACTCGGGCGCGCACCGGTCGAGATCGACGGTCGCCAGCACACGCCGCTGATCCGTATCGGCACGGCCTTCTGCCCGGACGTTTCGGCAGCGGAGGCGCCGGGCGTCGCAACGAGGGCCTTGCAGCAAGCACGCAACGACAGCCGCAGGCGGCTCGTCTTCGGCGCACCGTCCGATCCCGATTCCGGCCCGTCCCATGCCGAACTGGTGCTGGAAATCGGCCCGGCCCTGGCCCGCGGCGAGATCACCGCCGTGTTCCAGCCGCTCGTCGATATCCGCGAAGGTCGCGTTTGCGGGCTGGAAGCGCTCGCCCGCTTCGAAAGCCGGACTTACGGACCGGTCAGCCCGACCCGGTTCATTCCCGCGGCAGTCGAAGCCGGCCAGATCTTTCTTCTCACCAACACCATGATCGACATCGCCCTGCGAAACGCCGCTCTCTACATTCATGCCGGGACCCTCGACTTCGTCAGCGTGAACCTCGATGCCGCAGCCCTTGCGCGCCGGAGTATTTCAGCCGTGGCGCGCTCGGCTCTCGACGCCCATGGGCTGGCCTATCGCCATCTCGTTCTGGAGGTGACCGAGACCTCGATGTGCTCTCCGGAAGCGGTCGAGGCGCTCCGGCAATTGCAGGCGGAAGGGATCCGGATCGCGATGGATGATTTCGGTGCCGGCTATTCCTCCCTCGGCGAACTCGCACGCCTGCCGGTAGACATCGTCAAGATCGACCGCAAGCTCGTCTCCGGCATCGGCAGCGACCCGCGGGTGACGGCGATCTTCAACGCCGTGCGCAACCTCGTCTCCAGCCTCGACATCGCCTGCATCGCAGAGGGCATCGAAACCCGAGAGGAGCACGATGCACTGGCCGATCACGGCCTGCTCGCCGGGCAGGGCTATTATTTCGCCCGCCCGATGCACCCCGAAGCGCTGGCCGCGTTTCTGGGCGCTGTGCGCCCGGTTTCCTAGCCGCCATACCGGCTGACACGACGATCCTCGTCGGGGACACGTCCGATCGGTATCGCCATTCGTATCTCATCCAGACTTTGACGTCGCAACCTTGCGCGTCTAAGTCTTGCGTAAGCCGTAAAGGCGCAGGCCGCCCCAGACGCCCTGTGACCGGTGCGCGCCCGCCGCATTCCGGTCGATACTGTGAAGAATGGTGTACTGATGCCCGTCGAAACCCCGCTCCTCGATACGATCCGCGCCCCGCACGACCTGCGTCACCTGCCGGAAGACAAGCTGCGCCAGGTCGCCGATGAGTTGCGGGCGGAGACGATCGACGCGGTATCGGTCACGGGCGGCCACCTGGGCGCCGGGCTCGGCGTTGTGGAACTGACGGTGGCTCTGCACCACGTCTTCGACACGCCCGATGACCGCCTGATCTGGGATGTCGGCCACCAGGCCTATCCCCACAAGATCCTCACCGGGCGGCGCGACCGTATCCGCACCCTGCGCATGGGTGGCGGCCTCTCCGGCTTCACCAAGCGAACCGAGAGCGAATACGATCCGTTCGGCGCGGCCCATTCCTCGACCTCGATCTCCGCCGGCCTCGGCATGGCGGTCGGGCGGGATCTCGACGGGCGCACCAACAACGTCGTGGCGGTGATCGGCGATGGCGCCATGTCGGCGGGCATGGCCTATGAGGCGATGAACAATGCCGGCGCCATGCATTCGCGCCTGATCGTCATCCTCAACGACAACGACATGTCGATCGCGCCCCCCGTGGGCGCCATGTCGGCCTATCTCGCCCGGCTCGTTTCCGGGCGCACCTATCGCTCCATCCGCGAGACCGCCAAGCAGCTCACCCGCCGCCTGCCGAAATTCATCAGCGAGAAGGCGGCGAAGGCCGAAGAATATGCCCGCGGTTTCTGGACCGGCGGGACCATGTTCGAGGAAATGGGCTTCTACTATGTGGGGCCTATCGACGGCCATAATCTCGACCATCTCCTGCCCGTCCTGAAGAATGTCCGCGACATGGATACCGGGCCGATCCTCGTCCATGTGGTGACGCAGAAAGGCAAGGGCTACGCCCCGGCCGAGGCCTCCGCAGACAAGTATCACGGCGTGGTCAAGTTCGACGTGGTGACCGGCGCCCAGTCCAAGCCCAAGGCGAATGCGCCGGCCTTCACCAAGGTCTTCGGAGAGAGCCTGATCCGGGAAGCGCAGGCCGACGACAAGCTGGTGGCGATCACCGCCGCGATGCCGTCCGGCACCGGGATCGACATGTTCTCGAAGGCCTTTCCCCAGCGCACATACGATGTCGGCATCGCCGAGCAGCATGCGGTGACCTTCGCCGCCGGGCTGGCGACCGAGGGCTACAAGCCCTTCTGCGCGATCTATTCCACCTTCCTGCAGCGCGCCTATGACCAGATCGTGCATGATGTCGCGATCCAGAACCTGCCGGTGCGCTTCGCGCTGGACCGGGCCGGGCTCGTCGGCGCGGACGGGCCAACCCATGCCGGCTCCTTCGACATCGCCTATCTCGGCTGCCTGCCCAATTTCACCATCATGGCTGCCGCTGATGAAGCGGAGCTCGTGCATATGGTCGCCACCGCCGTGGCGCATGACACGGGACCGATCGCCTTCCGTTATCCGCGCGGTGAGGGTGTCGGGGTCGATATGCCCGAGAAAGGCGTGCCGCTCGAAATCGGCAAGGGACGGATCGTCAAGCAGGGCAGCCGCATCGCCATCCTGTCGCTCGGCACCCGCCTCAAGGAGGCGCTGAAGGCAGCCGAGGATCTCGATGCGCGCGGGCTTTCCACCACCGTCGCCGATGCCCGTTTCGCCAAGCCGCTCGACGAGGAGCTCGTGCTGCGCCTCGCCCGCGAACACGAGGTGCTGATCACCGTGGAGGAAGGCTCGATCGGCGGTTTCGGCTCCTTCGTGCTGCATTGCCTGGCCGAGAACGGCGCTCTGGATAGCGGCCTCAAGGTCCGCCCGATGGTCCTGCCCGACACATTCATCGATCAGGACAAGCCCGACGCCATGTATGCCCAGGCCGGCCTCGATGCCGATGCGATCGTCGCCAAGGTCTTCGCCGCGCTCGGTCGCGAAGCCGGCGGGCGGGCCCAGATCGGCTGAGGATCAAAGCAGATGACAACCCCCGCCGAGCGCACCGCCGACAGCGAAATGCTCTATACCGTCGAGGACGGTATCGCCCGGGTCGTGTTCAACCGCCCGCAGGCGATGAACGCCTTCACCTATGCCATGTATGACCGGCTGGTGGAGATCTGCACGACGGTCAATGCCGATCCCGCCGTCAGGGTGATGCTGCTATCGGGCGCAGGCGGCAAGGCCTTCGCCGCAGGCACGGATATCGGCCAGTTCCGCACATTGTCCGGCGCCGAAGACGCCCTTGCCTACGAAGATCACGTCGACCGGGTCTTCACCACGCTGGAGACCTGCCGGGTGCCGACCATCGCGGCGATCACCGGCGCGGTGACGGGCGGCGGCGCGGGGATCGCCTCCTGCTGCGATATCCGCATTGCCAGCGCCGATATGCGCTTCGGCTTCCCCATTGCACGCACGCTGGGCAATTGCCTTTCGGTTCGCACGATCGAGAGGGTCGTGGCGCTGATCGGCGAGGCGCGCACCAAGCAGATCCTCTATTCCGCCGAACTCATGGATGCTGGTCAGGCGCTCGCGGCGGGCTTCGTTACGGAAATCCTGCCCGATCAGGCGACGCTCGACGCACGGGCGGATATGCTCGCCACACGCATCGCGCAGAACGCCCCGTTGACGCTTTCCGCCACCAAGGAAGGGCTGGCGCGGCTGCGGAAGGGCCCGGCGGTGCCCGGGGCCGATGACGATCTGATCCTGCGCTGCTATCTCAGCGAGGATTTTCGCGAGGGCATGGAAGCGTTTCTCGCCAAGCGCAAGCCACGCTGGCAGGGCAAGTAGAGCCCACCCGGCAAGCCCAACTGAAACGCCTCACCCGAAACGCCGCCCACTCAACCCGGCATCGCCGTTTGCTGCACCGGGAATTGCGTGGTCACCGGCCCGCTCGGCGGCGACGAAGATATTGCTTGCTGCCATGATATGCGCATGCATGACCGCTTCCGCCCAATCCGCATCCCGTGACTCGATTGCTGCGACCAGATCGAAATGGTCGAAATCGCTGCGCTGCGCATCGCGGGCGTTGAAGCTGGCATAGGCCTGCACCAGCAAACCGACATGCATCAGATTGGCGGCGGTGCGGTGGAGGTGGCTGTTTCCGCTCAATTCCAGGACGAGCAGGTGAAAATCGCGATTGCGTTCCGAGCGGCGCGTGCCTCCTTCCCCGGTCACCCCCTCTTCGGCGATGGCGGCTGCGATGCGCGAAAGGCGTGCGATATCGGCTTTCTGGGCATTGCGCGCAGCGAGGCGGGCCCCCATCCCCTCGAGCCTGGCCCGAACCTCGTATATCTGCCGCGCTTCCTCCGGGCTCCAGACCTTGACCACGGCTCCGATATGCGAGGCCATGTCGATGAAGCCCTCGCTCGCGAGCCGTTGCAGCGCCGCACGCACAGGTGTGCGGCTGACCGAGAGCCGCTCGGCCAGCATCTCCTCGGTGATTCGCGAGCCGACCGGGAAGTTGCCGGAAATGATCGCAGAGCGGATCTCGCCATAGACCCGTTCCATCGCTGTGAGGCGCGCATTACCATTCGTGCGATCCACGCTCCGTTCCTCCGAGCGGTACAACCATCATTGAATAAATCTTGACAATGATATAGCCGAGATTGACCGCATGAGGAAAGGGGCCGGCCTCAATCGCGCAGCAATGCCTCGATCGCCGCGATGATGCGCGGATGCTCCGGCGCCGTCGTCGTCGCGAAGACTGCGGCGATTTCGCCGTCCGGGGCGATGAGATATTTGTGGAAATTCCAGCGTGGCGTCTCACCCGGTCGTTCGCGGCGTGCCCAGCCATAGAAGGGATGCGCATCCGCGCCGGTGACGCGGCTGATGGCAGTGAGCGGGAAATCGATCCCGAAGCGTGCCTCGCAGAAAGCGGCAACCTCTTCGTTGGAGGCCAGTTCCTGGCGAAAATCGTTCGACGGCACACCGATCACGACCAGCCCCGCTTCGCCAAAGCGCGTATGCAGGTTCTGGAGTCCTTCGTATTGCGCTGTAAATCCGCAGCGCGAGGCGGTGTTGACGACGAGGATCGGGCGTCCGCGATAGCGCGCGAGATCCAGCCGGCCGCCATTGATCGTCTCGAACGAAAAGCTGTGCGCGTTTCGCCGCGACATGGCGGTATCGGCCGATGCCGTGGAGCCGAGCCCGGAAATGCCGGCAAGCCCTGCCAGCAGGCCGCAATACAAGAACTGCCGACGATGCATCCCCGCATCGACCCTGTGCTGCACGGACATGATCGACGCTCCCCGTCATGCGATGACACGTCGATGATATGGCGCAGTGCCGCGTGCGATCCAGTATAGGGTCGCGTGGCTGATACTCAGAAGGACAATGCGAAGACCAGCATCATCAGGACGCCGGCGGCGAGTGTCCAGGCAACGGCGCGCCGGGCCGCCTGCAGCCGCGCGCCGCGCTCGAGGCGCCCATCCTGGCCCTCGTCCCAGCCGAAGGCCTCCCCTGCGAAATGGGCCATGTCCCGCAATGTCGCGACGCGGGCCTGTCGGGAACCGGGGGCGCGATGGAAGCCGAAGCGCTCACGATGCGATAGGGGATCGTTGGACATGGGCTCACTCCGATGCCTGGCTGCTACCAAAGGACGGCAGCACGCCGATTCACACACTACTTCAGCTTGCGTTAACAGCGCGTTCACGGAAGATCCGGCGTCACCCGCGCGATCCGGCGCATCAGCCGCCCCAGCAGATCCGAGCCGGTGATGATGCGGCGATGATCGTCGCTCCAGAGGAGGATCACGTCGACATCGATGACGTCGTCACCGGGCTTCTCCGGCTCGACCTGAAGCCGCGAGAGCATCCTCCCGAGCGGAGCCTTCGGATCGCGCACGACGAGCGGGTGATGGCCGAAGCGGGTCGGTTCGAACGGTTCGTGGCCGAACAGCGCCGCGCCGAGGAATTCCGGCGCGACCAGCAGCAGGCGCGGCTCGTCATCGGCTTCGTCGCAGACGATGATCCATTTGCGGCCGCTCGCCGCGACCCTGCGCAGGATCGGATCATCGACCCCGCACGTCATCGGAGGATAGACCGGGCGTCCGTTCTCGAAGGGCAGGCGCAGGATGCTGTCCGGATCGACGGGCTCGCCCTCGGCCATGACGGGGATATCGTCGAGGGCGAGGAAATTGATGGCGCCGCGCGCCTCGACCTTGCCGACTTCGCTGTCGCCGGCCTCGGCATGATGCTCCAGCACGCGGCTGAGCTCCGCCTCGCGAAACCAGGGGATCGCCTCGCGTCCCACCAGCGCGTCGAGCAACATGCCGACGGGTTTGGCGATGGGAAAGAGCAGGATCCGCCAGGCCCGGATCAACGGCGAGAGCCGCGCGGCGATCCACAGGGCGTGGCGGGAAAAATAGGCTTGTGGGAACAGCTCACCGACGAAGGTGATCACCACCGTGGAGAAGGCGAAGGCCGCGAAACCGGCGAGCACGGAATCCGCGAGCAGCGTCAGCAGCACGTTCACGCCGACATTCGCCCACAGGATCGTGGCGAGTGTGTAATTGGCATCCGCGCGCAGGGCCAGCACCGCCTGCGCATCGCGATCGCCCCCCTTCGCCGCCGCCTCGAGGCGCAGTCGCGAAATGCTGAACACAGCCAGATTGAGCCCGGAAAGCATTGCTGATTGCGACAGGCACAGGGCGATGCCGAGCCAGATCCAGATCGTGGTATCCAATGGCGTTTCTCTCCATCGAAAGGTCGAGCGATACCGCGTGCAAAGCCCTCGCGCAAACCATTGCCGCCGGGGAGGCAGGCGCCTTCATGCAGGCCTTGCCCTGTCTCATTCTCCCCAAGGACGTAACGATCGGAAACATGCAGAGGGATTAAGGAAGGGGGCGAACCCGTAAGAAAAAGTCATCGGCGCAGATGACCTTCTTCACGACGCGAACGAGTGGCGGGTGCCAAGTTACTCAGCGGCACGCAGATGCGCAAAAATCGTATCGGTGACGGCCCCGAGATCGGCCCGAACTTCGTTGTTCCAGTAGCGCAGGATACGAACGCCGCGCCCGGCAGGCACCGCATCGCACCTTTGGTCTCGCGCAGGTCCGTCTCCAGAACCATGCTGACTGTCGTCGATCTCGACGATGAGACGCTGCTTCAATGCGTTAAAGTCGGCGATATACCTGTCGATCGGAACCTGTCGACGGAAGTGATACCCCTGGTTTCGCAATTTTCGTAACGCGCCCCGAACTCGAACTTCCTCCGGCGTCATCTGCTTGCGCAGAACGCGTGCCTGAGCCACTGAGGCACTCGCGGAGGGGCGTCCGCGCTGAAAATCCATGAGGCAACCCGAGAACAGGTGCAATTCCCAAATAAACATTCTATGATTGTATTTTGATAATCAAGCCTGCAGCGTGCATGCACCGCCCTTCCCACACTCGTTCCCTCCCCGCCGGGGAGGGAGGCGCCTTAATGAAGGGCGCGCCATGTTTCCCTCCCCTGAGGGGAGGGATCAAGGGTGGGGTGGACGCGCACCGCGTCAGGCCATGTACTGGCCGCCGTTGATCGACAGGGTCGAGCCGGTGATGAAGCCGGCCTCGTCGGAGGCGAGGAAGACGACGCCGCGGGCGATTTCTTCCGCTTCGCCGAGACGCCCGACCGGGATCTGGGGGATGATCTTGGAATTGAGCACGTCCGCCGGCACGGCCTTCACCATCTCCGTGGCAATATAGCCCGGCGCGATGACGTTGACGGTGATTCCCTTGGCGGCATTCTCCTGGGCCAGAGCCTTGGCAAAACCGATCACGCCGGCTTTTGCGGCGGAGTAATTGCTCTGACCCATCTGGCCCTTCTGGCCGTTGACCGAGGAGATCGCGATGATGCGGCCGAAGCCGCGCGACTGCATGCCCTCGATGACGGGGCGCGTCACCGTGAACATCGAATCGAGATTGGTGCGCATCACCTGCGTCCACTGCTCGTAGGACATCCGGTGAAACATCTTGTCGCGCGTGATGCCGGCATTGTTGACGACGATGTCGACCGGGCCGAGATCGCTCTCGATCTGCTTGATCGCATCCTCGCAGGCCTGCGCGTCGGAGACGTCGAACTTGTAGACGGGAATGCCGGTGGCTTCCTTGAACTTCGCGGCGGCTTCATCATTGCCGGCGTAATTCGCCGCAACCTTGTAGCCCGCTTCCTTGAGCCCCTTCGAGATGGCCTCGCCGATCCCGCGGGTTCCGCCCGTAACCAATGCAACACGCGCCATGATCATTTCCTCCCAGAGAAATTGAAGATTGGACAATCCGAGCGTGCTCCCAACATGCCCGGACCATCATGTCAAGACGGGGCGCTCATCGCCCCGTGATTGCATCAACGCGTCCGCCGGATGCCGCGTTCCTGCGCCATCCGGCTCGCGCCTGATGTCTTACCGCTCGAGGCACATGGCGACGCCCATGCCGCCGCCGATGCACAGCGTCGCGAGACCCTTCTTCGAATCGCGCTTGCCCATTTCGTGCAAGAGCGTGACGAGGACGCGCGCGCCGGAAGCGCCGATCGGGTGGCCGATGGCGATGGCGCCGCCATTGACGTTCACGATATCGGGATCCCAGCCCA
>JAFIEI010000036.1 GCA_020832565.1 Salinarimonas sp.
AGATGCGCCGGCAATTCCTCGCCGAAACGCTCGTGAATCCGCGTGACGAGATCGACCTGGTTCGGGAAGGGGTAGAGCACCTGCAGATAGGTGATCGTGGGATCGTCGCGCAGGGCCCGCAAGGTTGTGTGGTTCCACGACAATTCGAAGACCGGGGGCAGGCCCTTGAGATCTTCCGCCGGGAGAAGATCATTGCGGAAGAGCACCTGCGCCCCGCGATAGCGCTGTATGAAACCCGCCAGCGGCGCCATCTGGAAATCGGCGACCATGATCAGCACCACATGCTGCTCGCGCGGGATGAATTTCCTGTGGCGCTTGAAATGGTCATGCGCGATCGGCGCGGCGACGAGGCCGAGTTCCTTGATCAGAAGGCCGTCCTGCTCGCCGAGATCATTGGCGAATTGCGTGGCCGCGCGCAGGTCGTCGAAACCCACGATCACGTCGACCCAGTCATAGGCGGGGGTGAGCGGCATCTCGACCTCGGTGATGATGCCGTTGGTGCCATAGGCATGCGAGACCTTGTGGATGTCGTCGCCGGTGAATTCGAGCACCCGGGGACTGGCTTCCATCGTCGCGACCTTGAGGCGGATGATGTTGCCGGTATCGCGCAGACCGCCCCAGCGGATCGAGCCGACCCCGCCGGAGCCGCCGGCAATGAAGCCGCCGATCGAGGCGGTGTGGTAGGTCGAGGGGTGCAGCCGGATCTCCTGGCGCGAATCCGCGCGCGTCTCCTTGTCGAGGGCGGCGATGACGGCGCCGGGCTCGGCCACGACCCGGCCATGGCCGATCTCGCGCACCTTGTTGAACTGGGCGAGATCGAGCAGGATACCGCCGGAGAGCGGCATGGCCTGGCCGTAATTGCCGGTGCCGGTGCCGCGCGGTGTCACCGGAATCGCGTATTCATGCGCCGCTGCGAGCACCTGCAGGACCTGCTCCCCGGTTTGCGGCGCGACCACGATATCGGCGGTGACCGCGTCGAGCTGGCGCTTGAGCGTGGGTGAATACCAGAAGAAATCCCGGCTCTTCTGGCGAACCAGCGCCGGATTCTCCTCGACCTTCACCCCGTCAATGCGCTTCTTGAAGGCTTCGATATCGTAGCGCGCGCTCATGCTTGATCCTCTTGCTGGCCCTTTTGGCTGTCGTCGCCTTCAGGCGATTCTGTCGAGTTCGTCATAGGGGGGCGGTGTCGTCGAGATCGGGCGCCCGCCGAGCAGCACCATGCGGTCGCTCTGGGGGCGCGAGAGCAATTCGTTGATGGAGCGGGCCCTCAGGATCAGGAGATCGGCCGGATCGCCGCTCTCGATTCGCCCGGCCCGGTCGAGGTTCATGATGGTCGCCGGCGTGCCGGCAATGGCGCGCAGCCAGTCGCCCTCGCCGTGATCGAGATGGGCGATGCGGGTGGCCTCGCGATACACCTCGATCAGATCGAGATCGCCATAGGCGAAGAAAGGGTCGCGGGTATTGTCGGAGGCGAACATCACCGGAATGCCCGCTGTACGGAATTCCTGCACCGGCGCCACGCCGCGCCAGCGCGGGGTGCGCCCGGAAGCGCGATCCTGCAGATACATGTTGCACATGGGCAGGCTGACCACCGCGATCCCCGCCCGGGCCAGCTTGTCGATCAGCCGGTCGAGATCGCCTTCCTCCATCAACGAGGCCGAGCAGCAATGGCCGCACAGGATGCGGTTGGGGAACCGATGGCGGATCGCGGCATCGGCGACGCGCTCCAGCGTGCGGGCATGGTGCGAATCGCTTTCATCCACGTGCAGATCGAGATCAAGCCCGTTTGCGATGGCGGCCTGAAACAGCATGTCAAGGGCCGCATCGGTGCGCGCATCCGGCATGCGGCCGGCAAAGGTGACGCCCCCGAGATGGCCCTCGTAGCGCGCCGTGGTCTCCACCACCTGCGCGAATTCCTCCTCGGCATCGAGGATGTCGTCGAGGCGAAAGAGCGATGTCGCCTGCAGGGTGATCACGTCGCGCCAGGTCTCGCGGAGCTCCGCGAAGACGGGCCAGGAGATCCCCGTCTGCTTGCCCATGGAATCGAGATGGGTGCGGATGGCGCCGGTGCCGTGGGCGAGCGCGCAGCGCAGGCCGAAATCCATGCGGCGCGCCAGATCCTGCGCATCCCAATGCTTCTCGCGGTCAAGCTCCACCGTGTCGAGCGCGCCGGGGAAGCTGCCGTCGGGATTGGGCGCGCGGTCCCAGATGAAACCCTTGTCGAGATGGGTGTGGATATCGACGAGGCGGGGCATCACCATCGCGCCGCGCGTGTCGATCACGGGCAGATCGGATTCGTGCGCGCTCGTGCCTGATGGTGTCACGCCGAAGATGCGCCCGTGCCGGATCACCAGGTCGACATGGCAGAACTCCTCGCGATCCGGTTTCACGCCGCCGGCCGAGAGCATGCAATGGGGCACGCGGGCATTGTCGAGGCGATAATCGCCGGAAGCGGGGATCGGCAGGAAACCCGTTGCGTGATCGTGCTCGCCCATGCTCGTCCTCCCTCCAGTACCGCGCGTGCCGGCTTTGCCCGACTTGCCTTCGCGTTGCCAGCGGCCCTTACTTGTCCTGCGATATCGCGCTTTCGTGCCAGCGACGCAACAGCATATGCGAGAATGCGGACATGGCGAGGAAGATGATCACGCCGGTGAGCGAGAGCAGCACCAGCGCGGCGAAGAGACGCGGAATGTTGAGCCGGAACTGGCTTTCGATGATGCGATAGGCAAGTCCCGAACCCGCCCCCGCAGAGCCGGCGGCGATCTCGGCCACCACCGCGCCGATCAGGGCGAGCCCGCCGGCGATTTTCAGCCCGCCCAGGAAATAGGGAAGGGCTGCCGGGCCGCGCAGGTAATACAGCGCCTTGACCCGCGCGATGAAGGTGCCGAGCCAGCGCGGCGCCCATTTCGGGCGGGCCGAGCCGTAGAGATCGAACAGTTCGAGCAGGTTGCGATCGACCGATTGCAGCCCGAGCGTCGTGTTCGAGAGGATCGGGAAGAAGGCCACGATCCAGGCACAGGTCAGCACCGCCGTCTCCTGCGGCATGTAGATCAGGAGCAGCGGCGCGATGGCGACGACGGGCGTCACCTGCAGCACCACGGCATAGGGATAGAGCGAGTACTCGATCGCCCGCGACAGCGACAGCAGCACCGCGAGCCCGACGCCGCCGATGATGGCGAGTGCGAGGCCCAGGAACGTCGTCTTCAGGGTCTGCAGGAGCGAGCCGAAGAGCAGCGGCCAGTCGGCAATCATCGTCGCCATGATCCGGCTGGGTGCCGGCAGCACGTAATGCGGTACGCCGGCAATGCGCACATAGGTCTCCCAGCCCCAGATCACGATGGCGAACAAGACGAGCGGCAGCCCGATGCGCAGCGCGAGGGTGAAGTCCCGGCCCCTGGCGGGCGTATCATCAGAAGCCGCAAGCGAAAGCTCCGCGCTGTCGGCGGGGCTGCGGGCGGGATCTGCGGATGGGTTGAGCGTCGGCGCGTTCATGTCGGTTCTCACAGGTGCTCGTCGAAGCCCATGGCCCCGTGCAGGGCCTCGCTCGCCTGGCGGCAATAATCGCCATAGGCGGGCGTGGTTCGGAAATCCTTGTCACGGGCGCGCGGCGCATCCACGTCGATCTCCGCGATGATCCGCCCGGGTCGCGCCGCCATCACCACGATCCGGCTCGACAGATAGACGCTCTCGAAGACCGAATGCGTGACGAAGACGATGGTGCAGCCGAACTCGCGCTGCAGCCGCAGGATATCGTCATTGAGCTTGAAGCGGGTGATCTCGTCGAGCGCGGCGAAGGGCTCGTCCATCAGCAGCAGCTTGGGGCGCAGCGAGAGCGCGCGGGCGATGGAGACGCGCATCTTCATCCCGCCCGAAAGCTCGCGCGGATAGCTCTTCGCGAACTGCTCGAGCCCCACCAGCGAGAGGCAGGAATCGATCGCCTGCGCTGCCGCCTTGCGCGAGACCCCGCGCAGCCGCAGCGGCAGATAGACGTTGTCGGCCACATTCGCCCAGGGCATCAGGGTGGGTTCCTGGAAGACGAAGCCGATATCGCGCTGATGCGCGAGCGAATCGCCCCCGCCATCCCAGTTGATCGCACCCCGGGTGGCGGTGATCAGGCCGGCGAGGATGCGAAGCGCCGTCGATTTGCCGCAGCCGGATGGGCCGAGCAGCGAGACGAATTCGCCTTCGCGGATGGTGAGATCGAGCCCCGACAGGGCGATCGTGCCGTTGGGAAAGGTCTTGTCGACCCCCTGCAGCTTCACCAGAGCCGTGCCGGATGCGTGCCCGGGGGCGGAAATCGAGCCTGTGGAAGGGGCCGTTGAAGGGGCCGTCTGCGCAGTCATGCCATTGCCATTCTCGCCTGACCGGATTGCCGGCGCGGCGCGGTTTCGGGAGCGCGGAGCGCTCTTTCGGTTGTCCGTACGGCAGGCTTAGCGGAAGCCGTCATGCCTGTCCAAGATCATAACGCGTATCACGCGCATCGAAGGATGCCGGGGCGAGCCCGGCATCCGTTCGGATCACTACGCGCGATACGATACCCGTGGTTCAGGGCCGCAGATCGAGCCCGACGCCGTTATTGGTGAATTCCAGCGTATAGGCTTGGCGGAAGTCGAGATCGGCTTCGAACAGGCCGGCTTCGACCATCTGCTCGAAGAAAGTCTCGATCCGCTCGTCGGTCATGGCGCCGATGCCAAGCTCGAGCGCGTCGCCCGAATCGACGATCTCGTATTCCTTCAGCTTCTCGATGGAATAGGCGATCTTCTCCAGCGTCATTTCCGGATTGTCGCGCATGATCATCTCGTTGGCGGCTTCGTTGTCGCCGTAGAGATAATTGTACCAGCCGATCGCCGAACCATCGACGAAGCATTGAACGACCTCCGGGCGCTCCTCGACGAGTTCGCGGCGGGTCTCGATCGTGGTCGCGTAGGTGGCAAAGCCCTGATCGGCAAGCAGGAAGACGTTGGGGGCGAAGCCGGCCTCGGATTCGACCGCGAAGGGCTCGGAGGTGAGATAGCCCTGCTGGACCGCACGCGGATCAGCGATGAAGGGGGCCGGGTTGAAGGTGTAGGGGCGAACATTGTCCTCGCGGAAGCCATGCGCCACCATAAGCCACTGGTAATAGGTGGCAAAGCCCTCGGCCCCGATCAGCAACTGATCGGCATCGGGCAGATCGGAGAATTCATCCAGCCCCTGATCGGGATGCGACATTAGGATCTGCGGATCCTTCTGGAAGCTGGCCGCCACGACGAGAGTCGGAATGTCCTCCTGGATGGCCGAGAAGGCCTGGATCAGGTTGCCGCCCATGTAGAAATCGATGCGGCCCACGGGGAGCAGCATGCGGTTATTGGCTTGCGGGCCGCCGGGGACGATCTCGACATCGAGCCCGCATTCCGCATAAGTGCCGTCGACAACGGCCTGATAGTAGCCGCCATGCTCGGCCTGGGCGACCCAGTTGGTGCCGAACCGCACCGATTCGAGATCCTGGGCCGCTGCGCCGGCGAGACTCGCGGCGAGCATGGAGGCGGCAATCGCCGCACGTGAAACAAGCGTCATGACCATCATCCCTGCCTAGAAATTGAGCAGTCGCTGTCGCAACCGCCTTTTTGTTGCAAGACCGGCCACCTGCTGGCAAGCCCCGTGCCGTTCCTGTCCCCGTCATTCCGCACGGTTCACGCGCGCGGATTCCCCGAGGATTTTCCTTGTGCGCCGGTGGCACGGGGCTATGTTTCATGGAAACGCATCCAATGGAAAGAGCGCAATGCGCCATCATACCCCGGACACGATCCGCCCGCCTTTCGCGAACTATGCCCATGCGGTGGAAGTGCCTCCCGGCGCGCGCCTGCTCTTCGCTTCCGGCCAGCTCGGCATCACCCGCGACGACGCCGTGCCGGAGGATGCCGAGGCGCAGGCGGATCTGTGTTTCGAGGCGATTCGCGCCGTCCTCGCGAGTGCGGGCATGGAGATGGGCGACATCGTGCGCATCAACGCCTTCGTGAGTGATCGCGCCCAACTCCAGCCCTATATGCGGGCCCGAGATCGTCACGTGGCGAACCCGCCCCCCGCCTCGACGCTGATGATCGTCTCGGGCTTTGCCCGAGAGGTGTTCAAGGTCGAGGTGGAGGTCATCGCCGCGCGTGCCGATTGATGCGATGATTCGATTGATGAGTTTTACCGAATGTCACGGATGAATTCCGATGCCCGCTACTGACTGGCTCTCGTTGAGCACCGAGGATTTCGCCGCCCGCGACATGAGCCGGGCGATCGCCGTGCTGCCGGTGGCCGCGATCGAGCAACACGGGCCGCATCTGCCCGTGGGCGTCGATACGCTGATCGCGCAGGGCTACCTTGAGCGCGTGCGCGCCCTGGCGCCCGATGATCTCGACATATTGCTGCTGCCGGTCCAGGCGATCGGCAAGTCGAACGAGCATCTCGCCTTTCCCGGCACGCTGACGCTCTCGGCCGAGACCACCATCGCCGCCTGGCGCGAGATCGGCGAGAGCGTCTTCCGCGCTGGTTGCCGCAAGCTCGTCATCGTCAATTCCCACGGCGGCAATATTCCCGTGATCGACATCGTCGCGCGCGAATTGCGGGTGCGTCTGGGCATGCTCTGCGTCACCACGGCCTGGCACCGGCTCGGTTATCCGCAGGAGCTGTTTTCCGCGCACGAGCTGCGCCACGGCATCCATGGCGGCGAGGTCGAGACCTCGCTGATGCTGGCATTCGCCCCGGACAAGGTGTCCATGTACAAGGCTGCGGATTTCACGCCGCATACGGTGGCGATGGCGGAAGAATTCACCCATCTCTCCGCCATCCAGCCCAACGGCTTCGGCTGGATGGCGCAGGACATCAACCCCGCCGGCGCCATCGGCAATGCCGCTGCCGCGACGGCGCAGAAGGGCGAGGCGGCGGCGGCCCATGGGGCGCGTGCCTTCGTCGAACTCATCGGCGAGGTCGATCGCTTCAGTCTCGATTCGCGCCGGTGAAGCAAGCCGATACAGCCATGAAGGCCGACATGACAGCCACATTCTCCATCCGCCCGGAAGCGGCGCAGGCTCCCGAGAGCGGCATCGTCACCCTGGTCGATTACGGACGCGGACGCGAGGGGCTGATCCCGCTCTGGGTCGGCGAAGGCGATCTCGCCACGCCCGCCTTCATCGCCGATGCGGCGACGCGCTCGCTGGCGGCGGGGGAGACCTTCTACACCTATCAGCGCGGCCTGCCCCAGCTGCGCGAGGCGATCTCCGCCTATATGGAGCGCTTCTACGGGCGCGGTGGGCCGATCGAGCGCTATACGGTGACCACGGGCGGCATGCATGCCATCCAGATCGCGGCGCGCCTGGTGGCGGGTCCTGGTGATGAGGTGATCATCCCGTCCCCCGCCTGGCCCAACGGCCCGGCCGCGATCGGCATCATCGGAGCAAAGCCCGTCGCGGTGGATCTGCATCTCGACGAGAACGGCTGGCAGCTCGATCTCGCGCGCCTCGCCGAGGCCGTGACGCCGCGCACCCGCGCGCTCCTGATCAACACGCCGGCCAATCCGACCGGCTGGACGGCGAGCCTCGACGAATTGCGCGCCATCCGCGACCTCGCCCGCGAGCACGATCTGTGGATCATCGCCGACGAGATCTACGGGCGTTTCCTGCACGGCGAGACGCGCGGCGTGAACGGGCGCGCGCCCTCCTTCCACGATATTGCCGGGGATGACGAGAAGATCCTCTACGTGCAGACCATGTCGAAGAACTGGGCGATGACCGGCTGGCGTATCGGCTGGCTCGAAGCGCCTGCGGCGCTCGCCCAGACCATCGAGAACCTGGTGCAGTATTCGACCTCGGGGGTGCCGGTCTTCATCCAGCGCGCGGCCATCGCGGCCCTCGACCAGGGCGAGGGCTTCTTCGCGCACCAGGTCGATCGCGCCCGCCGGGGGCGGGCCATCGTGCATGACGCGCTCGCGACCGTGCCCGGTCTCGTCGCCCCGCCGCCCGTGGGGGCTTTCTACGCCTATTTCCGGGCACCGGGCCGCGACGGCGAGGCGCTGGCCATGCGGCTGGTGGACGAGGCCAATGTCGGCCTCGCCCCCGGTGGCGCATTCGGTTCATCGGGTACCGATTGCCTGCGGTTGTGCTTCGCGCGCCGGCCCGAGGATCTGCACACGGCGATGGAGCGCCTCGTTCCGGTGCTGCGCAAGGCGCTCGCCGATCCGGGATGACGGTGAATTGCCGCATCTTGCGCTGATTTAAGCATTTTTCCGGATGCGTGCTTGCAATCCCCATTCTGCACTGTTTACATGAGTAACATTGCATATATGCCGCAGGGGAAGTGATGCAGGGGCATGAACAGGTGTCGGGCCCGGCGGGTTTGGGTACGGTCTCGGATGCACGGCTTTCGAGCGTCCTGCAAACTGCCGTGGACGGCATCATCGTCATCGACGATGTCGGCACGATCCTGGTCTTCAACAAGGCCTGCGAACTCATGTTCGGCTACAAGGCCGACGAGGTGGTGGGCCGGAACGTCTCCATGCTGATGGCCCCCGAACATGCCGAGGCGCATGACGGCTATATCGATCACTACAAGGAAACCGGGCAGAAGCGGATCATCGGGATCGGCCGCGAAGTGCGCGCGCGCCACCGGGACGGCAATTTCTTCTTCATCGACCTCTCCGTCGGCGAGGCGATCACCCCGGAAGGCCGGCAATTCGTGGGGATCCTTCGCGATCTCACGGCCCGCAAGGATACCGAGCGGCGCGTCAACGAATTGCAGGCCGATCTGATTCGCCTCGCGCGGGTCTCCGCCCTCGATGAAATGGGCTCGGCGCTCGCGCACGAGTTGAACCAGCCGCTCACCGCCATCCTGCTCTATCTGCAGGCCGTGGGACGCGAGTTTTCCAAGGCCCGCGAGAATGGCGGGTCGGACAAATCGGACGAGCGGGCCCGCACGATTCTCGACAAGGCGCGCCATGAAGCCCAGCGCGCCGGCCAGATCATCCAGCGGATACGCTCGCTGGTGGAAAAACGCGGTCCCGAGCGCAAGCGCGTCGCCCTCAATGCCATCATCGACGATGCCGTCGATCTCACCACCCTGGGGCAGGATCGCGGGGTGATCGTGGCGCGCGACTATCATCCGGAACTCCCGGAGATCGAGGTCGATCCGGTCCAGATCCAGCAGGTGGTGGTCAACCTGGTGCGCAATGCCTATGAGGCGGTGAAGGGCTGCAAGGGCGGGCGTATCGATATCGGTACACGGTGCGAGGATCGCTGGGTGGTGCTCACCATCAGCGATAACGGCCCCGGCATTCCCGCAGACACGCTCGAAGACCTGTTTCAGGCTTTCAAGACCGGCAAGCGCAGCGGAATGGGGCTCGGACTTGCGATTTCACGCACGATCGCCCAGACCCATGGGGGCGATCTGACCGTCGATCCCGGAGGCGCGGGACGGGGTGCATCTTTCATGGTACGGTTGCCTTTGCCGTCGGCGGATACGCAGGAAGACGTATACGTGGAATCGCCGCGGTGACACGGCAAAGTTGCTTGGGGCAAAGTTGCTTGGGGAGTGTAGGGACATCATGACTGACGAAGTGCTCGACATTGCCGTGGTCGACGACGATCCGCCCGTGCGCGATTCGCTGATGACCATCTTCGAAATCGAGGGCTGGCGGGTGCGCACCTATCCCGACGGCGACAGCTTCCTTGCTGAAGCCAAGCGGCAGAAGTTCGATTGCGTCATCCTCGACGTGCACATGCCCGGCCGGTCCGGCCTGGAGGTGCTCGAGGCGCTGGGCGGGCACACCTACACGCCGCCGGTCTTCGTGATCTCCGGCCAGGGTGACATCCCCATGGCCGTGACCGCGATCAAGAACGGCGCACATGATTTCCTCGAAAAGCCCTTCGACGCCGACGACGTCATCGCCAGCGTACGTGAGGCGGTCCAGGCCACCCGCAAGCGCGCCACGCAGGGCAATGACAAGTTCGCGCTGAATTTCTCCGGCGCCGACAGCCTCACCCCGCGCGAGAAGGACGTGCTCGTCCAGATCGCACACGGCGCCTCCAACAAGGAAGCCGGGCGCACGCTCGGTATCAGCCCGCGCACCATCGAGGTGCATCGCGCGCGGATCATGGAGAAGCTGGGTGCGCGCAACACCGCCGATCTGGTGCGCATCGTCTTCACCGATGGCGGCTGAAGGCGTGCCCGCGTCGTCTGCAGGCAGATGCGATCCGGGTATCGTCTTACTCTTCCCGCATCGGGCCCGGACGTGTCACATTCGCCTGCAAGCGAATCGAGACCGATGACGGCCCCTGCGCCACAAATCGGCGCGGGCGATGCGGGAGGCGTGCATGCAGGACGGCGAAACCGGCGGCAAGAAGGGAAATCTGCGACGCAACCTGCGCCCCAAGGGCCGCGCCCTCGATCATGATGCGCTGGCGCGGGTGCGCGCGCTCCTCGACGGCATGCCCCGTCGGCGCGATCTCCTGATCGAGGCGCTGCATCGCCTGCAGGACGGTGTCGGCCACCTCGGTGCCGCCGATCTGCGCGCGCTCGCCGAGGAATTCGCGATCCCGCAGGCGGAAGTCTTCGAGGTGGCGAGCTTCTACCACCATTTCGACATCGTGAAGGAGGGCGAGGCGCCGCCGCCTGCACTGACCATCCGCGTCTGCGACAGCGTCGCCTGCATGATCGCCGGCGCCGAGGCGCTCGCGATGGCCCTCGAAGACGCGGCCGATCCGAAGGCGATCCGCATCCAGCGGGTTCCCTGTATCGGGCGCTGCGCCGGTGCGCCGGCGGTGCATGTGGGCACCCGTGCGATCGAGCACGCCGATAGCGAGACGGTGCTGGCAGTGTCGCAGGCGGGCGAGACCGGCGAGCCGATCCCGCAAACGGCGATCGGCCTCGCCGATTATCGCGCGGGCGGCGGCTACGCCCTGCTCGAATCCTGCCTCGCCGGCGCGCGGACGCCCGAAGCGGTGATCGCCACCTTGTCGGATGCCGGGCTGCGCGGTCTGGGCGGTGCCGGATTCCCCGCCGGGCGCAAATGGGAATTCGTGCGTGCCGCCCCGGCGCCGCGCATGGTCACCGTCAATGCTGATGAGGGCGAGCCGGGCACGTTCAAGGACCGCTACCATCTCGAACGCGACCCGCATCGCATGATCGAGGGCGCGCTGATCGCCGCCTGGGCCGTCGGCGCCGAGCGCACCGTGATCTATCTGCGCGACGAATATGCCGGCGTGCGCGCCCTTCTGGAACGCGAGATCGCCGCCCTGAGCGCGGTCGGGCTCGACGCCCATGCGCCGATCGACCTGCGGCGCGGGGCCGGGGCCTATATCTGCGGCGAGGAGAGCGCCATGCTCGAATCGATCGAGGGCAAGCGCGGACTGCCGCGCCACCGGCCTCCCTTTATCGCGACGAAGGGTCTCTTCGGGCGCCCCACCCTCAATCACAATGTCGAAACGCTCTACTGGCTGCGCGACATCATCGAGAAGGGCCCCGCCTGGTTCGCCGGTCAGGGAAGGCGCGGGGCGAAGGGGTTCCGCTCGTTCTCGGTTTCGGGGCGCGTGCGCGATCCCGGCGTCACGCAGGCGCCGGCGGGGATCACCGTGAACGAGCTGATCTCGGAATATTGCGGCGGCATGCAGGAGGGTCACGCGCTCGCCGCCTGGCTCCCCGGCGGCGCCTCGGGCGGGCTGTTGCCGGCATCGCTCGCCGACGAGCCGCTGGATTTCGGTCTGCTCGACCGGCACGGCGCCTTCGTCGGCTCGCATGCGATTGTGGTCTTCTCCGATCACGACGATCTGCGCAGTGTCGCGCTCAACCTGATGCGCTTCTTCCGCCACGAGAGCTGCGGGCAATGCACGCCCTGTCGCTCCGGCACGCAGAAGATGGTGCAGCTGCTCGAAGGCGGTCGCTGGGAGGCGCCGCTGCTCGATGATCTCGCCCTGGTGATGCGCGACGCCTCGATCTGCGGGCTCGGCCAGGCGGCGGCCAACCCGGTGACGAGCATCCTGCGTCATTTCCCGGATCTCGTCCCGCAATCGGCAAGTTGACGAAGCGGGCTCAGCCGCGCAGCCAGAGCGCCCCGTCGCGCACTTCGAAACCGTGCAGGCGGCGCAGCACGCTCATGCCGAGCAGGTTCTTGCCGAGCTGTTCATCGGGCATCACCACGGCCTCGACATCGTGCAGGATGATCGGGCCGAGACGGAATTCGCGGATGGTGGCGCCATAAGCCTCGACCACGCCGTTGGCGGTCGAGAGCCGGTAGGGCGGACGGTCGCGATCGACCTGCAGGCCGGCGGCGCGGGCATCACTCTCGCGCAGCGCGACGACGCTCGCGCCGGTATCGACGAGCATCGGCATGGCGAGCCCGTTGACTTGCGGATCGGCCTGGAAATGGCCGCGCGAATCGGCTGCAAGGCGCAGGTCGTGAGACAGCGCGGCGCCGGTTTCGCTGCGGCTAGGCGGCGCTTCGGCATGGAGCGCGGTGCCGGGCTCGACCCGCACTGCACCGTTCTGCGTCTGCTGCGCCAGTCTCTCGACCATGCTGGTACCGGCGATCGCTCCGCCGATCAGGACGAGGCCCGCCCAGATGAGGGGTCGCATATTCGCATCTCCGTTCCGACGGATCGACGATGCGGCGATGCCGGTTAACCGGTACCTCCCAACGGGCCGGTCATCGCGCGGCATGGTGGCTGCGGGCTTAACGGAAATGCTTGCATTCAACGGGTTCCGAAGATGCGGTCCCCCGCATCGCCCAAGCCGGGCCTGATATAGGCGTGATCATCGAGGCGCTCGTCGATCGCCGCCGTCCAGATCGGTACGTCTGGATGGGCTTCGCGCAGGCGCTTGACGCCTTCCGGCGCCGCGAGCAGGCAGACGAAGCGGAGATTCACGGCGCCCTTTTTCTTCAACAGGTCGATGGCGGCGCTTGCCGTGCCCCCGGTGGCGAGCATCGGATCGAGCACCAGCACGAGCCGCTCGTCCAGGCCGCCGGGCGCCTTGAAATAATATTCCACAGGCGCGAGCGTGTCGGGATCGCGATAGAGCCCGATATGTGCGACGCGTGCGCTGGGCAACAGGGCGAGCAGGCCGTCGAGGAAGCCGATTCCGGCGCGCAGGATCGGCGCCAGAACCGGTTTCTTGCCTGCAAGCCGCTGCGCCTGCATGGGCTGCAGCGGTGTTTCGATGCCGACGATCTCGAGCGGCAGGTCGCGCAGGGCCTCGTAGCCCAGAAGCATGCCGACCTCGCTGGCCAGTGCCCGGAAATCCCGGGTGGGCAGGTTCTTGTCGCGCATCAGGGTGAGCTTGTGGCGTACCAGCGGGTGATCGACGACATTGACGTCCTGCATCATGGTTTCTCCCGGCTCCACCGACTGGATCGGCGCTGCTTTCCCGCTACCTTAACCGGCGCGATTCGGATTGCCGAGGGGCGCGTGCGGCTCATATGCGTGCGAGTCTCGGTCTCGCAGGATGAACCAAGTCGGCACATGAAGCGTTCGTTCAGGTGCGGGTCATCTGGCGCCCGGCATCATGCACGCAGATCGAAGCATGTTCGAAAGGTGAAGCGATGACTATTATCAATCTCGATGTCGGCAGGCGGCTCGCATATGTCGTGTTGATCGCTGCGACGTTCATACTGATCGGCGTCGGTTCCGCCATGGCCTATCCGGCGGCGACCACGGCCGACCTCAATATGCGCTCGGGGCCCGGTACGCAGTTCAGCGTCATCGCGGCCATCCCGCGTGGCGGACGTGTCGAGGTGCTCGGCTGCAGCCGGGGCTGGTGCGACGTGGTCTGGGCCGGACGGCGCGGCTATGCCAGCGAACGCTTTCTGAGCCCCGCCGTGGCGCCGCGCAGTGGCGGCAGCTTCGAAATCATCATCCCCTTCCCCGGCATCCAGCCCGCGCCGCCGCCGCCGCGCCATACGCGTCCCGATCGTCCGCGTCGCGCGGAATGCACGGATCGCGGCCTGCGTCGCTTCCTCGGTGAGCGTGCTTCGCGACGCACGGTCGACGAGGCCCAGGATCGCTCGCGCGCCCGCACCGTGCGTGTCGTGCGCCCCGGTGACTTCATCACCCGGGACATTCGCCGGGATCGCCTGACGATCGAAGTCGATCGCCGCCAGCGGATCGTGGAGCTGCGCTGCTACTGAGTCGCAGCCCGGTCGATCCGGTAATAATACCCCGTGTCGTTCGCCTAAAGTCGAATGGCACGGGGTTTTTGCTTGGAATGCCCCTGAAAACCCTTGTTTCGCAAGGGAAATGGGAGCTCTTTCATCAAAACTACGGTATTCACCGCATATATTGATGCTTGCAGTTGAAAAATTGCCGGGTACTAATAGCAAAATTGAACGGCTTCGCTTGGGAAATGTACCCGTGCAGGCCGCACGATAAGGGCGAGAAGGCGGGCAAAACCGCACCGTCCGGAGAGGAACGCAGAGCCGGGTGATCTTCGCGATCCGCCGGCGCCGAGGAGGGAGATGCCCGTGACGACGGACGACGTCGCGCGCGAGGACACGTTTCCGAAACTGATCGCGCGGAACGCACGCCTGCGCCCGGACCGGGTGGCTTTTCGCCACAAGGATCTCGGCATCTGGCAATCCTGGAACTGGGCACAGATGCACGAGACCGTGCGGGCCATGGCCATCGGGCTGCACAAGCTCGGCCTGGAGCGCGGCGACAGGATTGCCATTATCGGCAACAACCGTCCGCGTCTTTACTGGGCCATCGCCGCCGCACAATGGATCGGCGTGGTACCGATCCCGGTCTATTCCGACAGCGTGGCCGAGGAAATGGCCTTTGTGCTGGGTCATGCCGAGGTGAAGCTCGCCGTGGTCGAGGATCAGGAACAGGTCGACAAGGTCCTCTCCATCGCCGAGCAGGTGCCGACCCTGGCCTATCTGCTCTATGACGAGGAACGCGGCCTGCGCGATTACGATCACGCGCGCATGCAGGCACTTTCTGCCTTCATCGAGGACGGGCGCAAGACGCTGGCGGAAGATGCGAAATCCGAAGCCTTCCTCGGGGAGTCGCTCGCCGCCGGCAAGGGCGAGGATCTCGCGATCATTCTCTACACCTCCGGCACGACGGGCCGGCCCAAGGGCGTGATGCTGAGCTTCGACAACGTCATCGCCGCCGCGAAGATCGGCTGCGATTTCGACAAGCTCAACGACCAGGACGAGATCATCGCCTATCTGCCGCTGGCCTGGGTGGGCGATCACATCTTCTCCTATGCCCAGGCGATCCTCGCGGGCCTGTGCGTGAACTGCCCCGAGAGCCCGGAGACGATCGCGGATGACCGGCGTGAAATCGGCACCACCTATGCCTTCGCGCCGCCGCGCGTCTTCGAGAACATGCTGACGCTGACCATGGTGCGCATGGAGGATGCCAGCCGCGTCAAGCGCGCGATGTTCAAGTATTTCATCGATCATGCCGGCAAGGTGGGCGAGCGCATCCTCAACAAGGAGAGCGTCAATCCCTGGGATCGCCTGGTCTATGCGGTCGGCGACTTCCTCGTCTATTCGCCGCTGCGCAATCGTTTCGGCCTCGATCGGACCAAGGTCGGCTATACGGCGGGCGAGGCGATCGGTCCGGAGATCTTCAGCTTCTACCGCTCGATCGGCGTCAATCTCAAGCAGCTCTACGGCCAGACCGAGGCTTCGGTCTATGTCACCATGCAGCCGGACGGCGAGATTCATGCCGATACGGTGGGGCGCCCCGCGCCGGGGGTCGAGATCAAGATCGACGATAACGGCGAGGTGCTGTTTCGCTCGCCGGGCGTGTTCATCGGCTATTACAAGGACGACGAAAAGACCGCCGAGACCAAGACGGCGGACGGTTTCGTGCGTTCGGGTGATGCGGGTTTCTTCGATCCCCAGACCGGCCACCTGCGCATCATCGACCGGGCCAAGGATGTCGGCAAGCTCAATGACGGCTCGCTGTTCCCGCCGAAATATGTCGAGAACAAGCTGAAATTCTATCCCAATATCAAGGAAGTCGTGGCTTACGGCCACGAGCGCGACTTCGTCACCTGCTTCATCAATATCGATCTCACCGCCGTGGGCAACTGGGCGGAGCGCAACAATCTCATCTACGCCTCCTATCAGGAGCTCGCGCAGAATCCGCGCGTCTACGAGATGATTGCCGCGCATGTGGACGAGGTGAACCGCTCGCTCGCCGCCGAGCCGCGCATGGGCGGGGCGCAGGTCAAGCGCTTCCTGATCCTGCACAAGGAGCTCGACGCCGATGACGGCGAGCTGACCCGCACGCAGAAAGTCCGGCGCGGCTTCATCGCGGAGCGCTATGAGCCCCTCGTCACCGCACTTTATGACGGTTCGAGCGAGGCCGATATCCGCACCGAAGTGACCTTCGAGGACGGGCGCAAGGGCGTCATCGCGGCCCGCGTGAAGATCCGCGACATGCCGATCCATCCCGTCACCGCCCAAGCCAGCGCCATGGAGAAGGCCGCATGAGCGTCAATCCGACCAGCGCCGAGATTGCCGAGAAGGCCGCCACGAAGACTGTTTCGGAAACCGTCGAGCCGCAGGGCGCCAGGGCCTTCGAGCCGCCGGCCCAGGAACCGGCGCCGCCGCGACTTTTCGAGGAAGTGCTGCTGGCCGTCGACAATGTCTCGCTCCGGTTCGGCGGGGTGACCGCTCTGGCGGAAGTCTCCTTCGATATCCGCAAGGGCGAGATTCGCGCCATCATTGGCCCAAACGGCGCCGGCAAGACCTCGATGCTCAACTGCATCAACGGTTTCTATCATCCCTCAGAGGGCAAGATCACCTTTCGCGGCGAGGCCCGGCGCAAGATGCGCCCCTACGAGGCCGCTTCCGGCGGGATCGCGCGTACCTTCCAGAACGTGGCCCTGTTCAAGGGAATGTCGACGCTCGACAACATCATGGCCGGGCGCTCGTTGAAGATGAAGGCGAACCTGTTCTGGCAGATGCTGCGCTTCGGCCCGGCCATGCGCGAAGAGGTCGAGCATCGCCGTGTCGTCGAGGACATCATCGATTTCCTGCAGATCCAGGCGATCCGCAAGACGCCCGTGGGCAAGCTGCCATACGGCCTGCAGAAACGCGTGGAACTGGGCCGGGCGCTCGCCATGGAGCCGGATCTGCTGCTCCTCGACGAGCCCATGGCGGGCATGAATCTCGAGGAAAAGGAAGACATGAGCCGCTTCATCCTCGACGTGAACAACCATTTCGGCACCACCATCGCGCTTATCGAGCACGATATGGGCGTGGTCATGGATCTGTCTGACCGTGTCGTCGTGCTCGATTACGGCCGCAAGATCGCGGACGGCACGCCGCATGAGGTGAAACGCGACCAGAAGGTCATCGACGCCTATCTCGGCGTGCCGCACTGACGCCTTGGGCCAAAGGGAAAGCCGCGAGAAACGCTCATGAACCTGCTTCACCAGATCTTCGTCGAACCCTTCCTCTTCATGGGCGAGGCCCCGGACCTGCTGCTGCAGGTGCTTTGGGAAGGCTTCGTCTCCGGCATTCTCTACGCCCTGATCGCGCTCGGCTTCGTGCTGATCTTCAAGGCGTCGGGCGTGTTCAACTTCGCCCAGGGCATCATGGTGGTCTTCGCCGCGCTGACGCTGGTGGGCTTCTATGCCATGGGCGTGCCGGCGATTCTCTCGCTTGCTCTTGCGATCGGGGTGATGTTCCTGCTCGCGGTCACGGTGGAGCGGGTGGTCTTGCGACCATTGGTGAACCAGCCCGACATCATCCTCTTCATGGCCACCTTCGGGATCACCTATTTCCTGATCGGCTTCGGCGAACTGATCTTCGGCGGCGAGCCCAAGCAGATGATCACCTCGCAACTGATGCTGCCGGAGGGCCGCACCAATCTCGAGATCGCGGGCGGTTTCGTCACTATCCAGCATATCGATATCGCGGCAGCGGCGATCGCGGTGGTGATGATCGCCACGCTCGGAATCTTCTTCTCCAAGACCAGGATCGGGCGCGCGCTGCGGGCCGTGGCCGACAGTCACAAGGCGGCGCTCTCAGTCGGCATCTCGCTCAACCAGATCTGGGTGACCGTCTGGTTTGCCGCCGGCATCGTGGCCCTGGTGACGGGCATCATGTGGGGCGCGCGCTCGGACGTCTCCTTCGCTTTGCAGATCATCGCCTTCAAGGCCCTGCCGGTGCTGATCCTGGGCGGCTTCACCTCGATTCCCGGGGCGATCGTCGGCGGGCTGATCATCGGTTTCGGCGAGAAGATCGCCGAGTTCTACTGGGGTCCGCTGGTCGGCGGCGGCATCGAGAGCTGGTTTGCCTACATCATCGCCCTGATATTCCTCGTCTTCAGGCCGCAGGGGCTGTTCGGCGAGAAGATCATCGAACGAATATGACGCGTGCCGACAGCCGATGAATCGCTTCGAACACGTAAACGGGACGGATCCGGGGACCGGATAACGAGACCAAGAGGGGAATGGCGCCGTGATCTATCGTGAGGCCGGGCAATTCAAATCGAACTATGCCGCAGACATGGCGGTGTTCCCGCTCAGGCAGGACCGGATCGGCATTTTCGTGATCATCCTGCTGGCCTATTCCATGGCCTATTTCGGCTCGACCTTCATGCTGCAGGCGGTGCTGATCCCGTTCCTGATCTTCGCGCTCGCGGCGATCGGCCTGAACATGCTGGTCGGCTATACGGGCCTGCTCTCGCTGGGCACCGGCGCCTTCATGGGCGTGGGCGCCTATGCCTGCTACAAGCTGATGACGATCTTCCCTGGTGTAAACGTCATCGTCTGGATCTTCGTCTCGGGCTTCTTCGCGGCGGGGATCGGTGTGATCTTCGGCCTGCCAAGCCTGCGCATCAAGGGTTTTTACCTCGCGGTGGCGACGCTCGCGGCGCAGTTCTTCCTGCAATGGACCTTCAACCGCGTGCCGTGGCTCTACAATTACAACGTCTCGGGCGCAATCGAGGCACCCCGGCGCACCCTGTTCGACGTGCATATCGTCGGTGCGGCCGCGACCCCGCAGGCGCGCTATATCGTGGTGCTCACCATCGTGATCCTGCTCACCTGGATCGCCTCGAACATCGTGCATGGCCGTATCGGCCGGCAATGGATGGCGATCCGCGACATGGATATCGCCGCCGAACTGATGGGGATCCGGCCCTTCAAGGCCAAGCTCATGGCCTTTGCGGTCTCGTCCTATTATTGCGGCGTGGCCGGCGCGATGATGGTGTTCCTCTGGTATGGCGGCGCGGAATACAACGTCTTCAACATCGAACAATCGTTCCTGATCCTGTTCATGGTGATCATCGGCGGCCTCGGCTCGCTGATCGGATCCTTCTTCGGTGCGGCGCTGATCTTCATGCTGCCCATCGCCATGGGAGCCTTCCTGCCCGCGATCTTCGCGCCGCTGGGAATCCGCGTCGGCGCCGAGACCATCGAGCATCTGCGCTTCATGATCCTCGGCGCCATGATCATCTTCTTCCTGATCGTCGAGCCGCACGGTCTCGCGCGGCTGTGGCAGATCGTCAAACAGAAGCTCCGGGTCTGGCCGTTCCCCTATTAGGGACGGCCCGATCCACCAAGGAGACGTCACTACAAAACCGAAATCGGCCGGTTGACCGGCCACGACCCTCGGAGGGGAACGCTCATGTCGCTCAGATTATACGGTATCGGCGCCCTTGCCGCTTCCGTCTTCGCCGCTTCTGCGGCGGTGACGGCAGCGCAGGCGCAGGACGGCATCTATGTGCCGTTGCTCAGCTATCGCACCGGCGCCTTCGCCGGCTCCGGCATTCCGATCGCCGACGGCATGCATGATTATCTCACCATGCTCAACGAGCGCGACGGCGGTATCGGCGGCGTGCCGCTGATCATCGAGGAATGCGAAACCGGCTACGACACCACGCGCGGCGTGGAATGCTACGAATCGGTGCGCGGCAACAATCCCGTGGTGATGAACCCCTATTCGACGGGCATTACCCTGCAGCTGATCCCCCGCGCGGCGGTCGACGAGATCCCCGTGCTGTCGATGGCCTACGGCCTCTCGGCGGCGGCTGACGGCACCACCTTCCCGTGGGTGTTCAACCCGCCGGTCACCTATTGGGACGGCGCATCCGTCTTCATCAAGCACGTCGCCAATGTCGAGGGCGGTTTCGAGAATCTGGCGGGCAAGACCATCGGCCTGCTCCATCTCGATGCACCCTATGGCCGCGAGCCGATCCCGGTTCTCAACGCGCTCGCCGAAGAACACGGCTTCGAGGTCAAGCTCTATCCGGTGCCCGCGCAGGACATGCAGAACCAGTCCTCGGTCTGGCTCAACATCCGCCGCGACCGTCCCGACTGGATCTATCTGCAGGGCTGGGGCGCGATGAACCCCACCGCCGTGCGCGAAGCGGTCCGCACAAACTTCCCCGTCGATCGCCTGGTCGGCGTCTGGTGGGCCGGCGGTGACGAGGATGCCCGTGCCGGCGGTGCTCAGGCAGCAGGTTACAAGTCGCTGAACTTCCACGGCGTGGGTGCCGATTATCCGTTCATGGACGACATCATCACCTATGTGCATGAACGCGGCCTGTCGCGCTTCCCGCGCGATCGCGTCGGCGACAATCTCTATAACCGCGGCATCTACAACTCGATGCTGATTGCCGAGGCGATCCGCACCGCGCAGGAGGTTACCGGCAACGCCATGGTCGACGGCGCCGATGTCCGGCTCGGCCTCGAAGCCATGAACATCACCGAGGAGCGCATCGTCGAGATGGGCATGGAAGGCTTCATGGCCCCGCTGGCGATCAGCTGCGAAAACCATAGCGGCCACAACGAAGTCTATGTGGCGCAATGGGATGGTGATGCCTGGACGCAGGGAACCGACTGGATGTCCCCGCTCACGGAATTCGTGCGGCCCCTGATCGAAGAGGCAGCGCAATCCTATGCGGCGGCCGATGCCGGCTGGCCCGAGCGCACCGAAGCCTGCCCGTGAGGCGGGTCATCGCTCACATTCAAGCGAAACGGCGGGGCACCTTCGTGCCCCGCCGGTCCATCCGACCCGAACGCACCAGCAGGATGATGCCACGATGAGCGCCACGAGCAGCACCGCGCCCAGCCCGACGACGCCCGAAACGGCGGAGAAGGATCTGATCCTGTCGGTCAACAATATCGAAGTGATCTATGATCACGTGATCCTGGTCCTGAAGGGCGTCTCGCTCAGCGTGCCGAGGCGGGGCATCGTCGCCATCCTGGGCGCCAACGGCGCCGGCAAGACCACGACGCTCAAAGCCATCTCCAACCTGCTCCATGCCGAGCGCGGCGAGGTGACCAAGGGCTCGATCGAGTTCGAGGGCGAGCGCATCGAGAACCTCTCGCCCAACGAACTGGTGCGCCGCGGCTGCATCCAGGTCCTGGAGGGACGCCACTGCTTCGGCCACCTGACCATTGAGGAAAACCTCCTCACCGGCGCCTTCACCCGCAAGGACGGGTCGGCGGCGATCAAGGAGGATATGGAGAAGGTCTACAATTATTTCCCGCGCCTGCGCGAGCGCCGCACCGCCATGGCGGGCTACACATCCGGCGGCGAGCAGCAGATGTGCGCCATCGGCCGTGCCCTGATGAGCCGGCCCAAGATGATCCTGCTCGACGAGCCCTCGATGGGCCTGGCGCCGCAGATCGTGGAGGAGATCTTCGAAATCGTGCAGGATCTCAACGCCAAGGAAGGCGTCTCCTTCCTGCTGGCCGAGCAGAACACCAACATGGCGCTGCGATATGCCACCTACGGCTACATTCTCGAGACCGGGCGCGTGGTGATGGACGGCGAAGCCAAGATGCTGCGCGAGAACGAGGATGTGAAGGAATTCTATCTGGGCATCTCGGAAAGCGGCGCGCGCTCATTCCGCAACGTCAAGACCTACAAGCGCCGTAAGCGCTGGCTTGCCTGAAGCACACGCCTCCCGGCAATCCGGTCAATGCCCGGCGAGTTCCTGCAACAGCGCCCGGGGAAGCTCGAATACCGTCTCGATCGCCCCGCCGCCGCCCGTGAGGGTGAACCGGAACCGGGCCGGACCCTCGATCATGCGCGGCGCATCCGCTATCTCGACGGCGAAGACCATCCGGCCGGCGGAATCCGGCTGCGCTGATTCGGACGGGTCGAGAAACCAGCGGTAATCCGGGCCTTCCGCCATCAGCAGGGCATCGTCGGGGGCCTCGACCGTGATTGCGAGCCGGCCGTCATCCGTCGGCGCGTGATCATGGATCGCCAGCCCGGCATAACGCTCGCCGGGATCGACACGGCGCGGCACCTCGGTAAGGGCCCGGGCGATGCGCGGCGCATGGCTGCCGCTCTGGAGGGCGGGGATGGTGAGCGCGATATCGGCGAAGGCGGGAATGCAGATATCCTTGCACACGCCGTAGCTGAGATTGATCTCGAGGCTCACCGGCTCCTCCGGATCGCGCGGCGTGATGGTGAGAGGCAGGATCACCGCATCCTCATAGCCGAAAAAGGTGCCGCTGGCGTCGCGCAGGCGCTTCGGGGCGGGAAACTCCATGGTGAGATCGGCAACGTTCTGCGAACCCTCCCAGTCGATCTCCGGAGGCAGGCCCGAATCGCCGGCATGGCGCCAATAGGTCTTGTAGCCGTCGGCCAGCTCGATCTCGATACCGGCCATGACATTCTCGCCGTCCCCGGCGCCGGCGATCAGGCGCGCCCGGGAGGCATGGCCTTCGTCCCAGGCGGATTCCTGTGCCTGAGCGGCGGTCACGAGACCGTCGGACACGGCAGGTGCGAGTGCCAGCAGGCTGCCGACCAGCGCGAGGCGCAGGAGCCGCCCCGGTATCGCAAGCGGGCGATCGCTGCGATTCGCACCTGCAGATGCGGCGCCTTGCGGCAACTGCTCGTGACCCGATACCCTCATCATGGCTTACCCCTCACGGCGCGCGGCCTCCGGCGCCTTGCGTTATCGAGACCTAGCCCCTCGCAACGCTTCCTCCAAGCCCGCTGCGCTCAAGGACGCGTGAGCGGTGATCACAATTCGATGGACAAAAACCGCCGC
The DNA here is from genome assembly GCA_020832565.1 of Salinarimonas sp. Taxonomy (GTDB): domain Bacteria; phylum Pseudomonadota; class Alphaproteobacteria; order Rhizobiales; family Beijerinckiaceae; genus Saliniramus. The sequence continues at coordinate 22,986 of JAFIEI010000036.1, forward strand.
TTTGGCGATTCTGGGACTTGGAAAAAGGATCGTATCGCCATGGCGAAAGATCGGGTCAGCACATTCGACAATCTCGAAGGGCAGTTGCTCATCGCCATGCCCGGCATGACGGATGAGCGATTCATGCGTGCCGTGATCTATATCTGCGCCCATTCCGCCGACGGGGCGATGGGAATCGTGATCAACAAACCCGCACCGGATCTGCGCCTGCCGGATCTTCTGGTGCAACTGGAGATCATCAGCGACGATGATGCGATTCGACTCCCCGGCGCCCTCGACCGCATGCCTGTGCTGATGGGCGGGCCGGTGGAAACGAGCCGCGGATTCGTGCTGCACTCGCCGGATTACCGGGTCGCGCAATCGACGCTGGCGGTCGACCGGGAGATTTGCCTCACGGCCACCGTCGACATCCTGCGCGCCATGGCAAGGGGGCAGGGGCCGCGCGAGGCCATGCTCGCGCTCGGCTATGCGGGTTGGAGTGCCGGGCAGCTCGAGAACGAGATTCAACGCAATGGCTGGTTGAATTGCCCCGCCGACCCGGACGTGGTCTTCGACCATGCTGCCGAGGAAAAATACGAGCGTTCCCTGCGGCTTCTGGGCATCGATCCGGGGCTGCTCTCGTCATCGGCAGGGCATGCCTGACGGGCTCGGCGTGGTTTCGCCGGCAGTGGTGTGTCGGACAGGATTACCGGTATCCTCCAAACGAAACCGCCGCAGCACGGATGTGGCGCGGCGGTACAGCCCGTCATGCCTGACGGGGCCTTCATGCAAGAAGAAAGTCAGTGGACGGTCACGCCGCCATTGGCTTGTCGGAGGCGAGAGATCTCGTCCTTGAGCTGGAGTTTCTTGCGCTTGAGTTCCGCGACTTCACGGTCATCCGAGGAAGGTCGGATCTGGGCTTCGTGAAGCGCCTTTTCCAACGCCTGATGCTTCTTTTCCAACTCGACGAGATGGCTCTGCAGCGACATGTCGGATCCTCCGTTCGTTTGTGCCGACGTCATGATAGTGTCACACGAAACGTGGCGATTCAAAGATAATCATACCACTCGAATTTGATGAATCCCGGGATTCGTGCGGACTGGACGCCTGTCCCTGAAAGGCTTACTGTACGCAACGAAACAAGTGGCGCGTCACGGGGCGAAGATGGTCGACGAAGACGAAAATCACCGCGAATTGCGTGACTGCGGCAACGACAATGTCGACAATCTGGTCGCCGACAACATCGTCTTCTTCGGAGGCCCCCGCGACGAAGAGCGGGTATTGCGCCGTGAACTGGCGCGACTGCGCCAGGAGCATCGCGATCTCGATTCGGCCATTGTCGCACTCGAAACGATAAGTGCCGGCGACAAGCTGCAGCTTCAGAGATTGAAGAAGCGCAAGCTGATCTTGCGCGACAAGATCATCGATCTCGAAGACCGGATCAATCCCGACATCATCGCCTGATATCAGCGTACGGCCCGCACTGCGTCATCAGCCTCGATCACATAGATGACCGGCTCGGCCACGGGCGCCCGCCGGATACCCGGGCGAACCGGATCTGCAATGACGATGCGGATCGTCTGGTCGGCGCCGGAATGAACAATTTTTGATTGCTGCGCCACCTGCGGGCCGGTGGTCACGGTGATTCGGGTCGTATCGGCCTGGGCGGCTGCACCGAATCCGCCGAATGCCGGCACTGCGACAAGCAGCATGGCGGCGCGACGCAGGTTGCGGGTCGTGCGATGGCAGATCGATACAAAGGGCATGACGCTCATGGTCGGGGCCTCGGTTCTTCGAAACGTGGTTAACCAAGTGTAAACGCCCGGCGCGCCGGCGTCAGCCGAAATCGTGCTGTCGTGGATGAGATCATGGAGCCGGAAAGCCATGGAATGATTGCGCCGGGCAATCAAAGGTCGTTCGACTGGTGCGCCGCCCAAAAACCCCTCCTGCCCGGTCCGGGCCCGCCGGCGCGTGCCGAAGACGCGTATTGCAATTCTTGCATACGAGGCGGAAATCGGGGTATTGGCTTTTTCATGCCGGTTTAGCTCAGTTGGTAGAGCAACCGCCTTGTAAGCGGTAGGTCGTCAGTTCGAGTCTGACAACCGGCACCAGCATTCCCGCAATGATGTCGCAGTGGTCGGCTCGGCCCGCTTCGCTATACCCCTGCGCCTCACCCCTTGTCGCTGACGCGCACGCCGCGCGCACGGCTCAGCGCCGGCTTGTGGCCTTCCGCGTTCAGCGCGCCCGAGGGAGCGATCTTTTCATTGGGGTTGGACGCCATTCCCTTGCCGGCGGTCTGATCATCGGGGATCTGCGCCGTGTCGCCAGCGGCTTGCTTCATCGCCAGCGCCTTTTCCATATTCTTCTGCAGATCGCTCTTTTTCGACTTGTCGCTCATGAATCCGTGCCTCCAAAACGAAAGAAAATTGACCCGGGCCGACTTGCGGTCCCGACTTGCGGTCCCGACTTGCATTGCCGAACCGCCTCGCCCGATTAGATTGCGCCTATTCCCCGGCCTTGTCGATCTTGTCCGTATCCGCACTTTCGGGCGGCTTTTTCTTGCCGGTCACGACGCGCTCGGCCTCACCGAGCAATTTCGAATGCTCGTGGCCCATGCGGGTATCGGCGTGATGGAAACCGCCGCGTCCGGGTGAATTGTCCGAGCCGGGTTTCTTCTGCGCCGGTTTGTTTTGCGTCTGCGCAGCGTCGCCCGCGTCGTTCTTCGCACCTTTCGCCTCGGCCATGGACGCCTCCTGTGCCTGTTCGTTCACTTGTCGCGTCAACGCGGGCTCCGCAGAGACGTTCCATGTCGGCCGGGTCTTGTGTGGCGCATCAGCAACACCTAGATCAGGGGTGCCGGTCGCTTCGAAGAAGGGCCGGTCCGGCAGCTGAGCATCGCGCGGCGCGCCCACACGGGGCGTCGATGGGTGGCTTGAAAGGACGAGATGATGAATATCGAAAAATATACCGAACGCGCCCGTGGCTTTCTCCAGGCAGCGCAGACCATCGCCCTGCGCGAGGGCCACCAGCAATTCGCGCCCGAGCACGTGCTGAAAGCGTTGCTCGACGATTCCGAAGGCATGGCGGCCGGGCTGATTTCGCGCGCTGGCGGTGATCCCAAGATTGCCCTGCAACTCACCGACCAGGCACTCGCCAAGCTGCCCAAGGTCCAGGGCGGCAACGGTCAGCTCTATCTGCAGCCGGGTACCGCGCGCGTCTTCGATGCGGCCGAGAAGGCCGCCGACAAGGCGGGCGATTCCTTCGTGACGGTGGAGCGTCTGCTGCTCGCGCTCGCCATCGAGAAGGACACCGCAGCCGGCAAGGCGCTGGCCAAGGCCGGGGTCAGCGCGCAGAATCTCAACGCGGCGATCAACGCCCTGCGCCAGGGTCGCACCGCCGACAATGCTTCGGCGGAGAACGCCTATGAAGCCTTGAAGAAATATGCCCGCGATCTCACCCAGGCGGCGCGCGAAGGCAAGCTCGATCCGGTCATCGGCCGCGACGAGGAGATCCGCCGCGCCATCCAGGTGCTCTCGCGCCGCACCAAGAACAATCCCGTCCTGATCGGCGAGCCCGGCGTCGGCAAGACCGCCATCGTCGAGGGGCTGGCACTGCGCATCGTCAATGGCGACGTGCCCGAGAGCCTGCGCGACAAGCGCCTGCTCGCCCTCGATATGGGCTCGCTGATCGCGGGCGCGAAATATCGCGGCGAGTTCGAGGAGCGGCTGAAGGCCGTCCTGCAGGAGGTCACCTCCGCCGAGGGTGAGATCGTCCTGTTCATCGACGAGATGCATACGCTGATCGGTGCCGGCAAGGGCGACGGGGCGATGGACGCCTCGAACCTGCTGAAACCCGCCCTCGCGCGTGGTGAACTGCATTGCGTCGGCGCCACCACGCTCGACGAATACCGCAAGCATGTGGAGAAGGATGCGGCCCTCGCCCGCCGCTTCCAGCCCGTCTTCATCTCCGAGCCGACCGTCGAGGATACGGTCTCGATCCTGCGCGGGCTGAAGGAGAAATACGAGCAGCATCACGGGGTGCGTATCGCCGATTCCGCGCTCGTGGCGGCAGCCACCCTGTCGAACCGCTATATCACCGACCGCTTCCTGCCGGACAAGGCGATCGATCTCGTCGACGAGGCCGGCGCGCGGCTGCGCATGCAGGTGGATTCGAAGCCCGAAGAGCTCGATTCCATCGATCGCGAGATCATCCGCCTGAAGATCGAGGGCGAGGCCCTGAAGAAGGAGACGGATTCCGCCTCCAAGGACCGCCTTGCCCGGCTTGAGAAAGAGCTCGCCGATCTCGAGGAGCAATCCGCCGAGATCACCGCGCGCTGGAATGCCGAGAAAAACAAGCTCGGCCAGGCGGCGGAACTCAAGCGCCGCCTCGACGAGGCCCGCACCGAGCTCGCCCAGGCGCAGCGCGAGGGCCAGTATCAGCGTGCCGGCGAACTCGCCTACGGCATCATCCCCGATCTCGAGAAGCAGCTCTCGCAGACCGAGGCGGCTGAAGACGCCGCACCGGCGGACGGCGCCCTGATGGAAGAGGCGGTGACGCCCGATCACATTGCCGGCGTGGTCTCGCGCTGGACCGGTGTGCCGGTGGATCGCATGCTCGAAGGCGAGCGGGAGAAGCTTCTGGCGATGGAAACGGCGCTCGCCAAGCGGGTCGTCGGCCAGCGCGAGGCGGTGCGCGCCGTCTCGACCGCCGTGCGCCGTGCCCGGGCCGGGTTGCAGGATCCCAACCGCCCGATCGGCTCTTTCATGTTCCTCGGCCCCACCGGCGTCGGCAAGACCGAGCTGACCAAGGCGCTGGCGTCGTTCCTTTTCGACGACGAGAGCGCGCTGGTGCGCATGGACATGTCGGAATACATGGAGAAGCACTCCGTCGCCCGCCTGATCGGCGCGCCTCCCGGCTATGTCGGCTATGACGAGGGCGGAGCGCTGACGGAAGCGGTGCGCCGGCGGCCCTATCAGGTGGTGCTGTTCGACGAGATCGAGAAGGCGCATCCGGACGTGTTCAACGTGCTGCTGCAGGTGCTCGATGACGGGCGTCTCACCGATGGCCAGGGGCGCACGGTGGATTTCCGCAACACGCTGATCGTGATGACCTCGAATCTCGGCTCGGAATATCTCGTCGCGCAGGGCGAGGGCGAGGATACGGACGCCGTGCGCGGCGAAGTGATGGGTGTGGTGCGCGGGCATTTCCGCCCGGAATTCCTCAACCGCGTCGACGAGATCATCCTGTTCCACCGCCTGCGCCGCGACCAGATGGGTGCGATCGTCGAGATCCAGTTGAAAGGGCTGCAAAAGCTCCTCGACGAGCGCAAGATCACGCTGGATCTCACCGAGGAAGCGCGCGACTGGCTCGGCCAGAAGGGCTACGATCCGGCCTATGGAGCGCGTCCGCTCAAGCGCGTCATCCAGAAATCCGTGCAGGATCCGCTGGCCGAGGCGATTCTTTCAGGTACAATCAAGGATGGCGAATCAGTGTCTGTCAGCGTCGGGCCTCTCGGCCTGATGATCGGCGGCGTCGCGGCGGGCCAGGCCGCCCTGCCGCCCGGTCCCGAGGGCCCCGGCGATCAGCCGGAGAGTGGTGCTGCATTGCACTGATTTCGACGCTGCAACGCGTCACGACTGTGCGCCGGGTGACCGGCGCACAGGTCGCAAACCCCTGCTGATACTTGACAGGACGTTGCAGGCCTGCGCATTCATGCGTATGTTGCAACGCAAAAAAATTTGTTAAGGAATTCTGGAACCGATCTTGCATAGGCGCCGTTGACGAGATGCGCATTGTTGTCGGAATGCGAACAGGGAGGTCACAGCCATGAATGTGTTCAGGATAGCCAACAGGGACCTGATGCCGATGCTCGGTGTTTCCGTTGTTTTCGGGGCCATCGGGGTTGCGTCCATCATCGCCCTGGCAACGCTGTCGGCCCCGAGCTTCAGCCTCGCGGCATTGTTGCCCTGAAGAGAGCGTGCACAAACAGGCGGCAATTGCCGCCTTATTTTTTGGCTATTTCAGTCGTGCAACGGTCGTCACGCCAGTGTGAAGGCGACCAGCGGATCGCCGGACCGCCGTGTTTTTCACATTTCCTTGAGATCGGCAGCGCGATATCGCGTCAACACGGTCGACGAGCGCCCGGCGCCATGTATTCCGGCTTGAACGGTCGCGGCACAGCCTGGACGCATTTTTGGCGAACTGATCTGCTACGGGCGGCGATTTCAGCCGCACGACAGCCACCAAGCAGTCGAAATTACCGAACTGCGCATCGGTGCGAAACTGACGAAATACCGGGAAAAATGGAGCGGGCGATGGGATTCGAACCCACGACCCCAACCTTGGCAAGGTTGTGCTCTACCCCTGAGCTACACCCGCACGCTCCTTGGCGGCCCTTCCGGGACGCCCGCGATGGTGGCCACCGCGTCGATGGCGCTGATATGAACCAGACGCGCGGGCTTTGCAAGAGGAATTTTTTGCAGCGATTCATGCGGAATTGAAGGAGCGTCCGCGCGAAAGCGCTGCAGCGCCCGGCGCATCGTCGCGTGACCAGCGTCCCGCCTTCCACCCGCCCGCGTCCCGCCCTCCGTCCCTGCCATTACGGAAAGCCTTTCTACGGCTTGAGGCGCGGCGCATGCATGGCTACAAGCAAGCCCATGATGACACCGCAACAGCTCCTCGCCGCCCTCGACCAACGCGGCTATGCCACAACCACGACCGAACACGAGCCCGTGTTCACCGTGGCCGAATCGCAGCATGTGAAGGCGCGCATTCCCGGCGGGCATACCAAGAACCTGTTCCTCAAGGACAAGAAGAGCCGCATCTTCCTGGTGACGGCGGAATCGGAAAGCCCCGTCGATCTCAAGCGGCTGCATCCGGTGATCGGCGGTTCGGGCCGGCTTTCCTTCGGCTCGGCGGAACTGCTCGGGGAGTTGCTCGGCGTCGAGCCCGGTTCGGTGACGCCGCTCGCGCTGGTAAACGCGCCGCCTGAGAAAATCTCCTTCGTGCTCGACAGGCGTCTGGCCGATCAGGAGATCATCAACGCGCATCCGCTGGTCAACACGATGACCACCTCGATGCGCGTGGCCGACCTGATCGCCTTCCTGGCGGAGCAAGGCCACGAGACCCGCATTCTCGACTTGCCCGTCCCCCCTGCCGAATCCGGCCATTCCGGGTCTGGTCAAAACGACGCGGCGATCCCATCTTGAGAGCAACCCGGCGCCGGATCCCGGCGCGACCACGTCAACGTACCGCCCAGGGCGGCAAGACGAGCCAGAGAGTGAGACGAGCATGTTCGGCAATTCGATGACGGGACAGGCGACCCCCGCACCCGGCGGGACGCAGGAAGCGGACGCCGGTCTGATCAAGGAAACGACGACGGCGAGCTTTCGCGAGGATGTCATCGCCGAATCGATGAACCAGCCGGTTCTCGTCGATTTCTGGGCGCCCTGGTGCGGGCCCTGCAAGCAGCTCACGCCTGTGATCGAGAAGGCGGTGACCAAGGCGGTCGGCAAGGTCAAGCTCGTCAAGATGAATATCGACGACCATCCCGCCATTGCCGGCCAGCTCGGGATCCAGTCGATCCCCGCCGTGATCGCCTTCAGCAAGGGCCAGCCGGTGGACGGCTTCATGGGCGCGGTGCCCGAGAGCCAGATCGATGCGTTCATCGCCAAGCTCGGCGGCGCCTCCGGCCCCTCGCCCATCGAACAGGCGCTGGAGGAGGCCCAGAAGCTCGCCGCCGCCGGCGATGTCCAGGGCGCGGCCCAGCTCTATGCCGGGGTGCTCAAGCAGGAAAACGACAATGCCACCGCGATCGCCGGCATGGCGCGGCTGCATCTCGAGCTGCAGGACGCCGCCGGCGCGCGCCGCTTCCTCGACATGACGCCGGAAGACAAGCAGGACGATCCCGCCATCGCAGCCGTGCGCAAGGCGCTCGAACTGGTCGAACAGGCCGAGCAGCTCGGCGACACGACCGAGCTCGAAGCGCGCATCGCCGCCGATCCCGCCGATCACCAGGCCCGCTTCGATCTCGCCACCGCACTGGCCGGCGCCAATCGGCGCATGGAGGCGGCGGAACATCTCGTCGAGATCGTCAAGCGCGATCGCGAATGGAACGAGGATGGCGCACGCAAGCAATTGCTGGAATTCTTCGAGGCATGGGGGCCGAAGGATCCGGCCAGCATTGCCGGGCGCCGCAAGCTTTCGGCGGTCCTTTTCAAATAAGCGGAGGGCGCCATGCCCACGAATGTCGCCTATCGCGGTCCCGGGGATTGCCCCGACGTCATCCCGGTCTTCCCCCTGCCGGGAGCGCTGCTCCTGCCCCGCGGACAGATGCCGCTGAACATCTTCGAGCCTCGCTACATGGCGATGATCGACGATGCGCTGCGCGGCGAGCGGCTGATCGGCATGGTACAACCTGAAAGCGATGGCATTCCGGGATCGGGGGAGGGCGGCAACGCCTCGCCGGGGCGGCTCTACAAGGTCGGCTGCGCCGGGCGCATCACCCAACTCGCCGAGACCGGTGACGGGCGCTACCTGCTCACGCTCACCGGCATCGCGCGGTTTCGCGTGGTCGAAGAGCTCACGGTGATGACGCCCTATCGACAGGTGCGCGCCGATTTCTCTCCGTTCGAGAACGATTTCATCGCCCGCGCCGGCGAGGATGCGGTCGATCGCGAGCGGTTGATCGCCGCCTTGCGGCAATTCGTCAAGGTCATGGAGATCGAGGTCGACTGGCGCGGCGTCGAGAAGGCGCCCAACGAGGCGCTGGTCAATGCGCTTTGCATGATGACACCGTTCGGCGCTGCCGAGAAACAGGCGCTTCTGGAGGCGCCAGATCTCAAGAATCGCGCCGAGGCGCTGATCGCGCTCACCGAAATCGAAGTGCTGCGTGGCGGGAATGACGACGAGGATTCGTCGCCGACCATGCAATAGGCCGCCAAAACCGTTCGAGGAATGCGACGACCATGTCAGACCCGCAAGACGAATCAGGACGCAACGCCGATGCCGAAGGCGTCAAGGCCGATGCGCCGCTGGGCATAGATCCCAAACTGCTCGAAATCCTCGTCTGCCCGCTCACCAAGGCGACGCTCGAATATGATGCCGGCAAGCAGGAGCTGATCTCCAAACAGGCGCGGCTGGCCTACCCGATCCGCGACGGCATCCCGATCATGCTCCCCGAAGAGGCGCGTCAGCTCCCCGATTGAGGCGTGCCCGCCTGCGCGCGTGCGGCGATCGCCTCGGCGAGCGCCACCACCCGTTCGGCCATCTGCGCATGCAGGCGCTCGACCATGCGCCCGTCGAGCGCGATCACGCCCTTGCCGGCATTGTCCGGCTGCGAGAAGGCGTCGAGAATGGCGCGGGCCTGTGCAACCTCCTCGGGATCCGGGGCAAACAAGGCGTTGGCGGGTCCGATCTGGGCGGGATGGATCAGGCTCTTGCCGTCGAATCCGAGATCGCGTCCCTGCCGGCATTCGGCCTCGAACGCCTCGGAATCATTGATGGCGTTGCAGACGCCGTCGAGAATATCGAGCCCGTATGCGCGTGCGGCGATCAATGCCGTCTGCAGCCAGGGGAGCATCCCCGCGCGATCCGGCATGAGCCGCGCCCGGGTTTCCTTGGCCAGGTCGTTGAGCCCCATCACCAGGCAGTCGAGCCGCGTCGCGGGGTCCTCCGCGCAGGCCGCGATCTCGCCGATCCGCAGGATTGCACCGGGTGTCTCGATCATGGCCCAGATCCGCGTCTGCGGTGCGGCATGCGCTTCGACGAGGCGCACGGCGATGTCGAAGAGGATGCAGGGCGAATCGACCTTCGGGATCAGGATCGCATCCGGGCCCGCCGTGCAGGCGGCCTTGAAATCGGCCTCAAACCACTCCGTCCCCGGGGCATTGACGCGAATCACCGTCTCCCGGCCCGGATAGGTGCCCGCCGCGACCATGGCGCAGACCTTGTCGCGTGCCGTCACCTTGGCCTGCGGCGCGACGGAATCCTCCAGATCGAGAATCAGCGCATCCGCATCGAGGCCACGCGCCTTCTCAAGGGCGCGTTCATTGGCACCGGGCATGTAGAGGGCGCTGCGACGGGGTCGTATGGTCATGATGCGATCAGGCTCCTGCCCGTTATTCAGGCGCAATGCCTTGCCTTGCGTCAAGCATGTTCAGTGTTTGCGGCGCACCCGCTCGCGATAAAGCAGGTAGAGCCCCGAGGCGATGACGATGCTCGCACCCACCAGCGTCCACGGGTCGGGCCAGTCGCCGAAGATGACGTAGCCCAGAATCAGCATCCAGAGCAGCTGGGTGTAGATGAACGGCGCCAGGATCGGCGCCGGCGCGCGGGCATGGGCGAGGATCAGGAGCCAGTGCCCGAACCCGCCATAGAAGCCGATCGCGCCGAGCATCAGCCAGATCAGCGGATCATCGGGCGTTTGCCACACGAAGGGCAGGATGGGCGTCATCAGCGCGACGCCGGCAAGCCCGGAATAGACCATCGTGGTGCGTGAGGAATCGGTTGCGGCCAGCATCCGCGTAGAGATGCCATAGAGCGCATAGCAGATCGCCCCGGCCACGGAGAGGAAGGCGGCGGGATGCATGCCGCCGAAGCCAGGGCGCGTCACCACCAGCACGCCGAGGAAGCCCACGCCGATGGCGATCATCCGGCGCGGCCCGGCCCATTCGCCGAGTATCGGCCCCGCCAGCAGCGCCACGAGAAAGGGCGTGGCGAAGAGGATCGAGATGGTCTCGGCGAGTTGCAGGAATTGCAGCGCGATGAAATTGAGAATGGTCGAGCCCAGCAGCAGGACCGAGCGGGCGATCTGCAGCACGGGGCGGCTGGTGCGCACCACGCCGGGGCTGGTCCAGTGATTGACGAAGAACGAGACCAGCACGACGCTGACCGTGTAGCGCGCCCAGACCGTCTGCAGCGGATCGACGCCCTGGCCGGCCAGCCATTTCGCCGTGGCGTCGAGGCAGGAGAAACAGACCAGCGCGCCGCTCATCAGGGCGATGGCGACGAGCCTGCGGCGGCGCTCCTCGGGCGTGGCGGGCGCGTCGAGATTGCCGGATGATGCGGGGTGGCGGGCCTTGTCGTCCATTCAGCCAGCATAGCCCGTCACGCCTGCTTGCGGCATGGCGATTGCGCACAGATCGAAGGGGAAATTTCGGGATTCGTGCGCTTCGCGAATCCCGCCGCGGCCGATCAGGCCCGCACCGGATCCTCTTGCGGCACCATGGTTGCCGGTTGCGCCTCCGGCACCGAATCCGTGTCATCCGCCTCGTCATCGTCTTCGAAGACGGCACCGGCCCCGTTGGCGAGATCGGGATCATCAGCGCCCGCAAGCCGCGCGAGATTGCGCCCCGCCTTGCGCAAGAGCTTGCGCAGACGCTTGCGGTCCTTGCCGTCGAATCCGTCGAGGAGTTCGTCCTCCACCGCATCCCACAGGCCGGAAATCGCCTCGGCGCGCTCCAGCCCCGCCTCGGTCAGCGCGACGCGCACGACCCGCCTGTCTCCGTCGCGCTCCTGCCGGGCGACGAGGCCGAGCGCCGAAAGCCGCGAAACCGTCTTCGAGGCGGTCGGTGGGCGCACCTGCAGAACGCTGGCGAGCTCTCCCATGCTCATGCCGACGGGCGGGGCAATGCCTTCCGGCGCCGCAGCAGATTTCTTGCCTGAGCCCGGCGCCTCGGCCGCTTTCGCCGCGAGGGCCTGCAGGACCTGCTCCTGGCCCGGATAGAGCCCGAGCCCGACCAGCTTTTCCCCCATGCGCGCGCGATGCAGGCGCGCGACGCGCATCAACGCGAAGCCGACACTCTTGATCTGTGGGATGTTTCATCATCACCCTCACCGGCGCCGACGAGGCGCGTTTGTTTGCCAGACCATAGTTTGCCATGGAATCGATGACGGCGGGATGACAGCGCCGGGAGATCTGTCGGAAAGCCGGCGTGCAGACATTTTCTGGCACGGTTCGTGTATGCTGCAACAGCAGAAGAAACCGCCGGAGGAAGACCGCATGCCCTACCGCATCTCACGCGCCAACTATGCCGACATGTTCGGCCCCACCACCGGCGATACCGTGCGGCTGGCCGATACCGATCTCGTCATCAGGATCGAGCGCGATTTCACCACTTACGGCGAGGAGGTGAAATTCGGTGGCGGCAAGGTGATTCGCGACGGGATGGGCCAGAGCCAGCGCAGCCGCGCAGAAGGTGCGGTCGATACGGTGATCACCAATGCCACGATCGTGGATCACTGGGGCATCGTCAAAGCCGATATCGGCATTCGCGACGGGCGCATCGCGGGTATCGGCAAGGCCGGCAATCCGGATATCCAGCCGGGTGTCGATATCATCATCGGCCCGGGCACCGAGGCGATCGCGGGCGAGGGCAAGATCGTCACCGCCGGCGGCTTCGACGCGCATATCCATTTCATCTGCCCGCAGCAGGTGGAAGACGCGCTGATGTCGGGGATCACCACCATGCTCGGCGGCGGCACCGGCCCTGCTGACGGCACCAATGCGACCACCTGCACGCCCGGTCCGTGGCATATCGCGCGGATGCTCGAAGCCGCCGACGGGCTGCCGATGAATCTCGCCTTCGCCGGCAAGGGCAACGCGGCCTTGCCCGGCGCGCTGGTCGAGATGGTCGAGGCGGGCGTTTGCGCCATGAAGCTGCACGAGGATTGGGGCACGACGCCGGCTGCGATCGACAATTGTCTCTCGGTTGCCGATGAATACGACGTGCAGGTGATGATCCACACCGACACGCTCAATGAAAGCGGCTTCGTCGAGGATACCATCGCCGCCTTCAAGGGGCGCACCATCCACGCCTTCCATACCGAGGGCGCCGGTGGCGGGCATGCGCCCGACATCATGAAGGTGGCGGGGCTCGAAAACGTAATCCCCTCCTCGACCAATCCGACGCGGCCCTTCACGGTGAACACGATCGACGAGCATCTCGACATGCTCATGGTCTGCCACCATCTCGACCCGTCGATCCCGGAAGACCTCGCCTTTGCCGAAAGCCGCATCCGCAAGGAGACCATTGCGGCGGAGGATATCCTGCACGATCTCGGCGCGCTCTCGATCATGGCCTCCGACAGCCAGGCCATGGGCCGCGTCGGCGAGGTGATCATCCGCACCTGGCAGACCGCCCACAAGATGAAGACCCAGCGCGGCGCTCTCGCGGAGGATGCCGGCACCGGGGCGGATAATTTCCGGGTGAAGCGCTATATCGCGAAATACACCATCAACCCGTCGATCGCGCATGGCATGGACGAACATATCGGCTCGATCGAGCCCGGCAAGATCGCCGATCTGGTGATCTGGGACCCGGCCTTTTTCGGGGTGAAGCCCAAGCTCGTGATCAAGGCCGGGACGATCATCGCGGCGGCGATGGGTGATCCCAATGCCTCGATCCCAACGCCGCAGCCCGTGCATTACCGTCCGATGTTCGGCGCTTTCGGGCGCGCCCTGCAGCGCACGAGCTTCACCTTCCTCTCGCAGGCGGGCATCGACAAGGGCGTGCCCCAGGCGCTCGGGCTCGCCAAGACCTGCCTGCCAGTGCGCAACGTGCGCTCCGGCATCTCCAAGAAAAGCATGATCCACAACGACGCCACGCCCGACATCACCATTGATCCGGAGACCTATGCGGTGACGGCGGACGGGGAATTGCTGGTCTGCGAGCCGGCGAAGGAGCTGCCGCTGGCGCAGCGGTATTTCATGTTCTGAGTGCTCGCGTTCGCCCCGGAACACCGGAGCCGACTGCGCCGGCGCCACCCGCCCATCATGCCACGCGTGCAGAGACGGCATCGGCCTCGGCGATCTGCAGCATGATCTTTCCCGGCGCAGTACCGGCTTCGATTTCTCGATGCGCCGCGTGGATATCCTCCAGCGGGTAGGTCGAAGCGATTACGGGTGCGATCTGCCCGTTGCGCAACATGCCGAACAGCGTGGCGAGATCGTCCCTGAACCATGCGGGATGCTTGCGACGCATTGCCCCGATCGAGTAGAAGGCCGTCGTGCAACCGTTGGGCAGCCAGTTCCACAGCGTCAGTTTCAGGAGGTCGAGCGGGATGGAGCCGGACCGTCCCGAAACCTTGTTCTGAAAACCGAAGGCGACGAGTTTTCCGCCCTTCTTCAGCATATCGCGGGAACGTGGCAGGCTGTCGCCGCCGAGCGGATCGAATACGGCATCGACGCCGCCGCCGGATGCGGAACGCGCCTCCTGTGCCGTCACATTGGCATCCAGCGGAGTGGCGCCGAGGCTGCGGATCAGGTCGTGCTTGGCAGCCACATCCGTGCCGTATGCGGTGATCCCGAGACTGCGGGCCAGCTGCAGCATGGTCGTGCCGACAGCACCGCCCGCGCCGTGGATTAGAAGGCTCTGACCGGCGCGAAGGGCAGCAACCCGATGCAGCATCTGCCAAGGCGTGACCGCCGAGAGGATCATCCCCAGGGCATCCGCATCCGAAACGCCATCGGGCACACGGGTCGGCCGATCCTCCGCAAGCCACAGATAATCGGCATGTGCGCCCGTGACAGTGAGGTCGGCGACGCGTTCGCCGACCCGCAGCGTCGTCACGCCGGGCCCGACTGCATCGACGACGCCGACCATGTCGTAGCCCGGTGTGAAGGGCGGTTTCTGCTTCAGATCCGGATACATCCCCTTGCGGATGATGGTGTCGGTAAATGCTGCGCTCGCTGCATGCACACGCACGCGGACCTCTCCGGCGCCCGGTTCAGGCAGCTCGGTCAGGGTGTGCAGTTCGAGGCGGTCGATGCCCCCGAAACCGGTCTGGATGATCTTTCTCCATGTCACGTGGGGGCTCCTTCGGGAGTGTGGTCGAAACGGACAGCGGCATTGGTGGTCCCGCCGATGATCAGGCGGAGCCCCGCACAGCCGCATGATTGCATTGATATCGCAAAGCTCGGCGATCGGTTATCCGGGCGATCACCATGGTGGGCGCCCGGTCCTCAGCATAGGTGCGCTCCCGCAGGCCACAACTGATAGAATGACCAGTAATTGTATTGCCTCGAGCCGGAACGCAGCACCAGCGCTGCGCCGATCCCGGCACGATCCGGTTGCTGCATGCGCATCGACAGACGCACAAATCGTCATATCGTCATCAAACTGTAATCGGCGCTGAGTAAAGCCGTGATCATGAATGAATATTTAGCGATGACACGCGCAATATTCAGTGATTCGCGTGCCATCGCAGTATTCTTCCCAATCGAGGGATCTGCAAGATGCGTCTGCTTATCGCAACCGATGCCTGGAAGCCACAGATCAACGGGGTCGTGCGCTCACTCGAGGAAATGGCGGCGCATGCCGGGCGGAACGGGGCTGAAACCTGTTTCATCACGCCGCAGGATTTCGCCTCCTTTCCGATGCCGACATATCCCGAAATCAGGCTCTCGTTGACATTGCCGCGCATGATCGGGCGGATGATGGAGCGCATGGCGCCGAGCCATGTCCATATCGCCACCGAAGGGCCGATCGGCTTTGCGACGCGGCGCCATTGCCGCGCCCGCGGCATCCCCTTCACCACGAGCTACCATACCCGCTTCCCGGAATACGTCGCCGCGCGCGCCCCGATTCCGGAAGACTGGACCTACAGGGTCATCCGCCGCTTCCATGGGGCGGGGCTCGGCATGATGGTCTCGACGCCGTCGCTGGCGCGCGAGCTTTCCGGGCGCGGTTTCAGGCGGATCATGCCCTGGTCGCGCGGTGTCGATACGGACCTGTTCCGGCCGCGTGCCGAGCGTCCGAGCCTCGGCAATGGCCCGGTTTACCTCACCGTGTCGCGGCTTGCCGTGGAGAAGAACATCGCTGCGTTTCTGGGGCTTGATCTCCCCGGCACCAAGGTCGTCGTCGGCGACGGGCCGGCGCGTCGCGATCTCGAAGCACGCTTCCCGGATACCCTGTTTCTCGGAGCGCTGAGCGGCGCGGCGCTTGCGCAGGTCTATGCGAGTGCGGATGTCTTCGTCTTTCCCAGCCTGACCGATACGTTCGGCATCGTCATGCTGGAGGCGCTCGCCTCGGGCCTGCCCATCGCCGCCTATCCCGTCACCGGCCCGCGCGACATCGTCGGCGAGACGGGCTGCGGCGTGCTCGACTGGGACCTGCGGCTGGCCGCCCTCGCTGCGCTCTCGATCTCCCGCGAAGCCTGCCGTTCGGCAGCGGAGGGCTATACCTGGGAGGCGAGCGCGCGGCAGTTCTACGACAATATCCGCGAGGCGCATGCTGCGGCGGGGCATGCCGTCGCGGCATAAGATAAAGAGACGGATTCGGCAGACTTTTATTCTATGATAGCAGTTCTCAACTTACTTATTCAAAAATATATAGCCGTATAAAATCATGATTATTAGCCGTCTCATGTATTGCTTCGTGATGATTGTCATATTCTTGACCCAACTTAAACAGCTGATTTCCGATAATTCTGCAATTTCAATGGGATAT
>JAFIEI010000097.1 GCA_020832565.1 Salinarimonas sp.
GCGCTCTGGGCCACGCTGATGGGCTGGGTGGCCGCAGGCGGGCTGGTGATGGCGCTGGCACTGGTGGTCTTTGCCCTTTCAGTTGCTGCAACCCTGCTGCCCGGGCGCGCGTCGGTGGCGGCGATGTCGCCGCGATGGGATGGGATCGCACCCCCACAACCGGGTGCCGCCGCACTCGTCGGCCCCCTCGGCGTTCTGGTGATCGTGATCGGCATGTATGGGGCGACGGCGGTCGGTTTCGAGATGATGCGCGCGCTGCCGGTCGAGGCGGTGGGCGGCGGACATGCCCATTGAATGAAAGGACACGGACATGAAATTCGACATCACCCTCATCTTTACTATTGCCGCTGTCTGGGCGGCGTTGGCACTGGCCTATGCGCTGGCCCCCTGGTCGGGCATGATCGGCTATGCATGGGTCTGGGGCTTTGGTGCGGCGTTGTTCCTGGCGCTCGGTCTGGCCCTGCGCCGCGCGGCACGGATCGGGAAGGGGCGCGCATGACCGCGCGTCCCGACTACACCCCCGCGCTCGGGTTGCGGTTTCTGACGCCGCTCTACGACACGGCGATCGCCGCCTTCACCCGCGAAGGAGCCTGGCGACCGCGTCTCGCCGGGGAGATCGCGCCGCAGGCCGGCATGCGCGTTGTCGATATCGGCTGTGGCACCGGCACGCTTACCCGGGCACTCAAGCGGGCGGCACCGGGCGCCAAGGTGATCGGCGTCGATCCGGACGCACAAGTGCTGGCCCGCGCCCGCAGCCTGGCCGCCGCCGACGGGCTGGAGGTGGACTATTTCGAGGGATTTTTCGACGACGCCTTCGTCGCCACGCACGGCCCCTTCACCGCGATCACCAGTTCCCTCGTGCTCCACCAGGTGCCGCTTTCCGGAAAGGCCGCGATCTTGCGAACGGCATTTGCGGCGCTTGCGCCCGGCGGCCGGCTGCATGTCGCCGATTATGGCGTGCAGTCGAGCGGGCTCATGCGCTTTCTGTTTCGCAACACCGTCCAGCGGATCGACGGGTTCGAGGACACTAAACACAATGCCCGTGGTATCCTGCCCGAGTTGATGCGCGAGGCGGGTTTCGACCCGGTCGAGGAGACCGCCCGCGTCGCCACACCTTCCGGGGCAATCACGATCTTTCGGGCGGTAAAGAGCACAGGAGAGCCGACATGACCACCGAAGCCAAGACACGGCACCAGGAAGCCACCGCCACGCTGAACGTTCCCGGCATGGGTAGCGATCATTGCGCCGGGATCGTCAGGACCTCGCTCATGCGGCTTGAGGGGGTGCGCGCGGTTCACACCAACATCGCCAACCATCGCGCCCAAGTGAACTATGACCCGGCCCGCATTGCCAGCGATCAGTTGAAGTCCACCGTTGAGCGGGCCGGATACGATGTCGATGCGGTCGGGGCGGAGGACGCGGGCGGTCCGCGCGAGGTGCGCCTGACCGTTCCCGGCATGGGCAGCGATCACTGCGCCGGGATCGTGGCTGGCTCGATCCGCCGCCTGCCGGGGATCGACAAGCTCGATACCAATATCGGCAATCACCGGGTGCGCGTGTCTTTTGATGCGGGGCAAACCGATGCGCAGACAATCCGCGCCGCCATCGAGCGCGCGGGCTACGAGGTGGACGCGCTTGAGGAAGGCCAGGCGCCGGATCACGCAAGCGACAGCGCCTCCGAGGAACGATATCTCGCCCAGGCCTGGAAGCGGCTGTGGATCGCCACCATCCCGACCACGCTGATCATGGTGCTGATGGGCCCGCACATGTTCTGGCAGCCCATCCCCGGCTATCTGGGCATCGTCGCCGTGCTGGCCTTTCCGGTGGTGTTCCTGTTCGGCGGCTGGGCCACGCATCGCTCGGCCTGGCGCTCGCTCACCAACCGCACGGCGAACATGGATGTGCTGATCTCGATGGGCAGCCTGCCGCCCTATCTGATCGGGCTGGCGGGCTTCATCTGGCCGATGACCTCATTCATCGAGATGGCGGCGACGATCATGACCTTCCATCTGGTGGGCCGATACCTGGAAACCCGCGCCAAGGGGCGGGCGAGCCAGGCGATCAAGCGGCTGATCACCATGGGCGCCAAGACCGCCGCTGTCCTGCGCGACGGCGAGGAAGTCGAGGTGCCGGTGGCCGAGTTGCAGCCCGGCGATGTCATGGTGGTGCGCCCCGGAGCGAAGGTGCCGACCGATGGCGAGATCGTCGAGGGCAACAGCCATCTCGACGAGTCCATCGCCACGGGCGAATCCGTGCCCGTGGAAAAGGGGCCGGGGGACGCGGTGATCGGCGCGACGATCAACAAGGAGGGCGTGCTGAAGGTGCGCGCCACGCGCGTCGGTGCCGACACGTTCCTGTCCCAGGTCATCAAGCTTGTGGAGGAGGCGCAGGGCTCGAAAGTGCCGATTCAGGAACTGGCCGACCGGCTGACGGGGTATTTCGTGCCTGCTGTTCTGGTAATCGCGCTTGGCACCTTCTTCACATGGCTCGCTTTCGATGACATCTTCCGCCCGATCCTCGACTGGGGCGCGGGTTTTCTGCCCTGGGTCAACCCCGAGATCTCGCCCCTGATGGGGGCGATCCTCGCCATGATCGCCGTGCTCGTGATCGCCTGCCCCTGCGCGCTCGGGCTGGCCACGCCCACCGCGTTGATGGTGGGCTCTGGCATGGGGGCCGAGCGCGGTGTGCTGATCCGCTCGGGCGAGGCGATCCAGACCCTCAAGGATATCAAGGTTGTCGTGCTCGACAAGACGGGAACGATCACCAGGGGCAAGCCGGCGCTGACCGATGTCCATGCCCTGCCGGGGTTCGACGAGGAGCGCGTGCTGCGCGCCGCCGCCTCGGTCGAGGCCGGGTCGGAACATCCGCTGGCGCAGGCCATCGTTGCGGGGGCACGCGAACGCGGGCTCGATGTGCCCGAGGTCACGCAGTTTAAGTCGATCACCGCGCGCGGTGTGCAGGGCGAGGTTGACAATGAGACTGTGCGGGTGGGCAGCCGACGGCTGCTGAACGAGGCCGGGATCGCGCCCGATGCACTGGAAGAGCGGCTGGTCGCGCTTGAGACCGAGGGCAAGACCGCAATGTTGGTCGCCATCGGCAAGCAGGCAGCGGGTCTCGTCGCAGTGGCGGATACGGTGAAGGAGGACTCGAAAGCCGCAATTGCCGTGATGCACGACATGGGGATTCATGTGGTGATGGTCACCGGCGACAACGAGCGCACCGCGAAACATGTCGCGGCACAGGTCGGGCTCGACGAGGTGATGGCCGGCGTGCTGCCCGAGGGCAAGGTCGAGGCGATCCGCGATCTGCAGACCCGCTTCGGCCAGTATGTCGCCATGGTCGGCGACGGGATCAACGACGCACCCGCGCTGAAACAGGCCAATGTCGGCATCGCCATCGGTGCCGGCGCCGATGTGGCGATCGAGGCCGCCGACGTGACGCTGGTCACGGGTGAACTGACCAAGGTGGTCGAATCGATCCGCCTGTCGAAAGCGACCTTCCGCAAGATCGTCGAGAACCTGTTCTGGGCCTGGTTCTACAACGTTGCCGCGATTCCGATTGCCGCGGTGGGCCTCCTACACCCGATGATCGGGGTGATCGCCATGACTGTGAGCTCGCTTTCTGTGATCGGCAATTCGCTGCTCCTGAAGCGCGCGAAGCTGGAGGTGAAGAAATGACGGAACACCCGAAACCAGCGCCGTTCAAGGGCAGGGGGATCGCTGGACTTCTGCGCTCCCCGGTCGGATTGGCGACCTGCATCGTGCTTGCCGGTGTGGGTCTGGCGCTCGCGTTCGAGCATCGGGTGCATGTTCTTGCCAGCCTGCCGCTTATGTTGCCGCTCGCGATCTGCCTGCTGATGCATGTCTTCATGCATCGCGGCCATGGCCGCGGCCGACACTGAAGAAATCGACCCGCAGCATGACACCGAAGGCGCCGCGCCAGAAGCTTACGGAGAAGAACAGGATGAGAATGAAGATGGATGTCACCCGACGCAGTATCGTGATCGCTGCCGGGATCGGGGCCCTCGGCCTGGGTGGGTTCCTTACGCTCGGTGCGGGCTCCGGTGCTCGTGCGGAGACACCTCTCACCGAGTTGCTCGCCCGCACGCATGTCCACGGGCTGGCCGTCGACCGGCAAGACCGGGACCGGCTGCTGATTGCCACCCATCACGGGCTCCATGCGCTCGATATCGAAACCGGGCTGACCGTGCAGGTGTCCGATCACAGCGACGATCTGATGGGCTTCGTCGCCCACCCAACGGAGGCAGAAACCTATCTCGCCAGCGGTCATCCGGCCACCGGCGGCAATCTCGGTGTCATTGCCAGCACCGACGGCGGCGAAGGCTGGGTGAAGCTCTCGGACGGTGTGAGCGGACCCGTGGACTTTCACCAGATGGACATCAGCAAGGCCGATCCTCCAATCGTCTGGGGCAACCATGGCGGGCTGCAGCGCAGCCGCGACGGCGGGCAGAGCTGGGAGCGCGTTGCCGATGCGCCGGGAGGGTTAATCGACATTGCCGCCTCGGCCCTCGCGCCCGAACGGCTCTATGCCGCGACCGAGGTCGGCCTTTTCGTGAGCGAGGCCGATGCACAGGACTGGCAGCGTGCGCACCCCGCACAAGCGCCGGTAAGCTTGGTCGAGGTGACGGCGGATGGCATCCTCCACGCCTTCGTGCTCGGCGAGGGGCTAGTCCGCCGGGCCGAGGACGGCGGCGAGTGGGAGCGCCTGCATCCCGGGTTTGATGGACGTTACCTGCTCTACTTCGCCGCCGATCCGCAGGCCGCCGACCGCGTCTTTGCCGCCACCCAGCACGGCGAACTGATCGCATCGGAGGACGGTGGGCGCAGTTGGCGCCAGCTGGGCACCGAATGACCCCCGCCCTGCGCGCCAAGGCGGCGCGCGCGGCCTCAACGACCAACCCTGAAACATGGAGAATGACGATGAAAACCAGAACCGCACTGACCGGACTTCTTGCCGGTGCCGCGCTCATTGCGATGAGTATGACCGCAGCCGCGCAAACCGTCGAGAACGACCACGCCGCACACCATCCCGAGGCCGAGACGACTGCGCCCGAGGGGGACGCAGCGGGCGTCGATGGCTCCGCGATGGCGGAGGGCATGTCGGGCATGATGGACATGATGACGCCCGAGATGATGCAGATGATGATGCGCATGATGGGCGAAGGCGGCATGCCAGGGATGATGGGCGGCGTGCGCGGCGGCCCGATGGCCGAGGGCATGCCCGGGCCAGGCATGCCCGGGCCAGGCATGATGGGCCAGGGGATGATGGGCCGCGGCATGCCGGGATCCGGCATGATGGGCATGCAGGACATGCCCATGGGCCAGATGACGCGCGGCCCTCAAGGGCATATGGGCGGCCACGCCCTCGGCCCCGGCGCGCTCTATGGCATGCCGCATGGCACGCCGGTCGAGATGACACCGATGCGGGTCGAGGCGTTTCTCGGCCATCTCCTGGAGCGGCACGGCAACCCACGTCTCGAAATCGGGGAGATCACCGAAGGTGAGGACGGCAGCATCATTGCCGAAATCGTCACGGTGGACGGCTCGCTCGTTCAGCGCCTCGCCTTCAACCGCTATCCGGGGCTCTTCCGGCAAATCGA
>JAFIEI010000098.1 GCA_020832565.1 Salinarimonas sp.
ATATTCGTCGAGGGTTATATGGGGGATTTGCGGGTGGAATGCCATGGTTTTTCGGGGGCAGGACGCTGACAATGTGAAGGTTACCACGTCCGCCCAATGTCCCGCTTCGCAACCTCGCCTGAAGCAGCCGTGTCCGGTTCAGCGACTTGAATCTTTTTCCATCCTGCGGGCAGATAGCAGAATAGGGTAGAAGCTGGATAACAGCCGCATTCACATTACTCGGATAACCATCATGCTTCCCACTCATGGCCGTTACGATTACAGCCCTATCACGCAAAGAAAGCCCTTTACCTGGCCCAACGGCTCCCGGCTCGCGGTCTATCTGGGTGTCAATCTCGAGCATTTTGCTTTTGCCGGGGGGCTTGGTGCCGAGCTGGCTCCTGGAGGGCCCCAGCCCGATATTCTCAATTACGCCTGGCGCGATTACGGCAACCGGGTCGGGGCATGGCGTTTGATCGAGACGCTCGATCGGCTGGAGCTACCGGCGAGCGTCATCGTCAACAGTGCGATGGTTTCCTACGCCCCCGAACTGCTTGCTGCCCATCTTGCGCGCGGTGACGAGATCGTCGGGCACGGGCGCACCAATTCCGAACGCCAGAGCGAGATCGGTGAAGCAGATGAAACTGCACTGATTGCGGAGGCCACGAAAGCCCTCGCGGGTTTTTGTGACGGCACCGCGCCGGCAGGATGGCTCAGCCCCTGGATCGCCGAGAGCACGGTAACGCCGGATCTGCTCGCTGAAGCGGGGTACCGCTACACCCTGAACTGGTGCATGGACGATCAGCCGGTCTGGATGCGCACACGCGCCGGGCGTCTGCTTGCGATACCCTATCCTCAGGAGATCAATGACATCCCTTCGATCGTCGCGAGGAAAGACGGTGCCGATACATTCGCTGCGATGATTATCGACAATTTCGACGAAATGCTGGAGCAGGCGGAGAATGGATCGGCGCTTGTGATGGGCATTGCGCTGCATCCCTATATTATCGGCCAACCCTACCGCCTGCGTCACCTGCGCAGAGCTCTGAATCATATCAGTCGCCACCGGGAGCGCGTCTGGATCACGCGAGCCGGCGATATCTGCCAAGCCTGCTGCTCTTTGCCCGATGGAACGATCGTGTGATCGATATTGGGTTGGATCCCGCGCGAAGTCCCGATCCGCTTGGCTATTATCATCCAGGATGCAGCTGATTATCCCTGCGCTGCAAGCGATGCGGGGATTCGTGACTAGACTTTTTCAATAAGGGCCGATCATGGTGAGACGAATCAATAGCTTTTCTTCGGTGAGAATGCTGATCGCGTAGATCGTTTCCCGCGAAAGCCTGACCCCGACCGCCACGATCGGTCCGGTCAATGTCGCCCTATCCGCCGGCCTCACCGTGAGCGCATGCGCTCGTCCCGCCCCTCAGACAAAATGCTTCGACAGCTTGAGGCCCTGCGCCTGATAGTTCGAGCCTGCGCCCGCGCCATAGAGCACGTCCGGGCGTTCGGCCATGCGCTCATAGACGAGGCGGCCCACGGTCTGGCCGTCCTCGAGGATGAAGGGGACGTCGCGCGAGCGGACTTCGAGCACGGCGCGGGCGCCTGAGCCACCGGCCCCCGCATGGCCGAAACCGGGATCGAAGAAGCCGGCATAATGCACCCGGAATTCGCCGACCAGCGGATCGAAGGGCACCATCTCGGCGGCGTAATCGGGCGGTACGTGCACCGCTTCCTTCGATGCCAGGATGTAGAACTGGCCCGGATCGAGGATCAGATCGGCGCGGCCCGTATTATAGAGCGGCTCCCAGTAATCGGCGGCACGGCAGGAGCCCGGTGCATCGACATCGACCAAAGCGGTATGGCGCTTGGCGCGGTAGCCGACGAGTTTGTCGGGGCCGAAACCGGCGAGATCGACGCTGACGGCGACGCCTTCCTGGAACGAGGGTTCGGAAGTGGTGACAAGGCTTTCGCGCGCATGCAGTTCGGCGAGTTCATGGTCGCTCAACCGCACCTCGCCGCGCCGCAGCCGCAATTGCGACAGGCGCGAGCCCATCCGCACCCGCACCGGGAAGGTGCGCGGGGAGATCTCGGCATAGAGCGGGCCCGTATAGCCGGCCTCGATCGCGTCGAATTCGCGGGCGCGATCGGTGATCACCCGGGTGAACACGTCGATGCGCCCGGTCGAGCTCTTGGGATTGGCCGAAGCCGAGAGATCGGCGGGCAAAGCGAGGCTTTCCTGCAATTCGGCGATATAGACGCAGCCCGTCTCCAGCAGCACGGGCTTCGTCAGGTCGATCTCGTGCAGGGCGAGATAGGTGAGGCAATCGGTGACCTTGCGCCCGGGACCGGGCAGGAAGCTCGCACGCACGCGATAGGCCCTCGCCCCGAGCCGCAGATCGAGGCTCGCGGGCTGGATCTGGTCGCTCGCATAGGGCGTCACCGGGGCGATGGCGCCCGCATCCGTCAGGGCGGCGATCACCTTTGCCGGCTGAATTCCGTCACGCAATGACACTCGCGCCCCCATCTGTGCGCCTCACATGAAAAAGCCCGTCTCGCCCTTTCCTAGGCGCGACGGGCTTTGCGTGCAACAGCCTTCCTTTGCCGGCGCGAGGTGCTCAGCCGGCGACGAACTGGAAAAGCAGCCCGGATATCAGCGCACCGGCCACGGCGATGAAGATATAGAGTGCGAGGACCGGCGGGCGGGCGAGCGCCCAGACGGCGATTGCGGCGGGGATCGAGGTGACGCCGCCGGCGAGGAGGAAGGCCATGGCCGCGCCCGATGCCATGCCGCCTTCGACCAGCCCGGAAACGAGGCCGAGCGCGGCATAACCGTTGAGATAGGCCGGGATGCCGACGAGCACCGCCGTGGGGATGGCAAATGCATTGCCACTGCCGAGTGCCGCTTCGATCATCGCCGCGGGGATATAGGCGGTCATCAGGAATTCGAGCGCGAAGGCCAGCGTCATCCAGCGCGCGAGGAACAGCGTGACGCGACCGAACTCGCCGGCAAAGACGCTGCGCCGCTCGGCCTCGTGCCAGAAGGCCCAGTATGTCGGCTTGCGCGTGCGCACCCGCCCGCCCGCGCAGCCGCCGTCACCGATGCCGGGCCGCAGCGGATCGCTCAGCCAGCCACCGCGTCCCAGCGCGAGGGTGAGGTAGCCGCCGGCTGCGCCGATCCCGACTGCGGCGATGGTCTTGCCGATGGCAAAGGGCAGCCCCATCACGCTGGCCGTGACGAAGAACATGGTCGGATCCATCAGCGGCGAAGCCACCCAGAATGCCATCACCGCAGCAAGCGGTACGCCCATGGCGAGGAGAGCGGCGACGAGGGGGATGACGCCGCAGGAGCAGAAGGGTGAAAGCCCGCCGAACAGGGCCGCGAGCGCGATCATCGTCACCGCATTGCCCTGGAAGACGTCGGCGATGAGATTGTCCGCGCCGCTCGCCTTGGCATAGGCGGCAATGGCCACTGCGGCGAGCAGGAAGGGGGCGATCCCCGTCAGCGCATCGAGGACGAAGGATGCCATCGGCGTGAGCTCGCCGCGATCGAGGAGCGCGACGGCGGCGAAGACGGTGACGATGGCAAGGATCACGCGATCGAGCCCGGCAAGCTGCCGGCGCAGGCCGGCGAGCCGGGTCGGCGGGGCGAGGGGAAGGGGCGCGGACATGATGGAATCCTCTTCGGGAAACGTTGCTCATGGTCAATATCAGTCGATCCGGAAGGGTGTCAACGGTATTTCTGCTATTATCGAAATAAGGTACGGATCACCGCACTCCGCCATTTGTGACAAGCCGTTTCAGGCGTTGCGAAAAAACCGGTTCCGGGGTCCGAAAATTATTGACTTTCGCGTGCATTGCATCGATATGTGGGGCTGGCCGCCTGAGGGGCGGCTTTTCCATTATTGTCCGAGAGACCCATGGACTGCTGCTCTAGTAGCGGCCCGGCCATCGCCAGCGATAGCCGGGTTCGTGAGGAAAAGATGTCATATCGCGTCCGGTCGTGGACGGCGTTCGGGTGAGCCGGTCTCGCCTCTCGCCATCCCCGGATCGGGCCGATGGTTTTGAGAAGAGGCGAAGATGAGACCGAATCAGATCAGCTTCAGTGACAATCGGAGTATGGCGGCGCGCACGCGCCGGATCACGATTGCGATGAACCCCCTGACGCACTCCCACTACATCCACGTTCTGTAAACCGCTGGCCAGAAGGACCGACCGGCATGACGCTTTCCCTGACGCACTCCGCCCGCCCCGCCTCCGTTCTGGACGAGGCCCGCGAAGACCACTTCATCCGCCGCGACGGCCGCGTTTATGCCGGTACGCATCTGATCATAGAGGTCGTGAACGGTCACGGGCTCGACGATGAAGATCGCATCGAGCAGGCCTTTCGCGATTGCGTCGATGAATGCGGCGCGACGCTTCTGCATATCCATACCCACAAGTTCAGCCCCCAGGGCGTGAGCGGCGTGGCGGTACTCGCGGAAAGCCATATCTCGGTTCATACCTGGCCTGAAATCGGCTACGGCGCCTTCGACGTGTTCATGTGCGGCGAGGCCGATCCCTGGCGTGCCGTCGACGTGCTCAAGGCCGCCTTCCGCACCAGCGACGTGCGCGTGCGTGAATTGCTGCGCGGCGAAGGTCTGGTCGAGGCCGTGGAGCATGCGGCATGACGCAGTGGATGCGCGAGACGCTGCACGGTGATCACGCGCAGGCCCTGCGCGTGGATGCCGTTCTCTATGACAGCAAGACCGAGCACCAGCGTCTGCGGGTCTTCGAGAACGCGCGCTTCGGGCGCGTTCTCACCCTCGACGATGTGGTGCAGACCACCGAGGGCGACAATTTCATCTATCACGAGATGCTTACCCATGTGCCGATCTTCGCGCATGGTGCGGTGGGGCGCGTGCTGATCATCGGCGGCGGCGACGGGGGCATGGCCCGCGAGGTTTTGCGCCACGAGAGCGTGCGCCACGTCACCATGGTCGAGATCGATGCCGGCGTGGTGGAATTCTCCAAGCAGTACCTGCCCAGCCTCTCCGCCGGCGCCTTCGAGGATCCGCGGCTCGACCTCGTGATCAATGACGGCGCCGTGTTCATGCGCGATACGGATCAGAAATTCGACGTCATCATCGTCGATTCCACCGATCCGATCGGCCCCGGCGAGGTGCTCTTCACCGATCACTTCTACGGCCATGCCAAGCGCGCACTCAATCCCGGCGGCATACTCGTGACGCAGAACGGCGTCCCCTTCATGCAGCCGGACGAACTCGCGGGCACGATGCGCGCCTTCAGCACGCTTTTTGCCGATCGGAGCTGCTATCTCGCGACCGTGCCGACCTATGCCGGCGGGCCGATGGCCTTCGGCTGGGGCACCGACGGCGATGCCCGTACAGTCTCTCTCGAGACCCTGCAGGCGCGCTTTGCCGCAGCCGGGTTCGCACCGGATTACTACACCCCCGAAGTGCATCTCGCCGCCTTCGCCCTGCCGGGCTATGTCAAGCGACTGATGCCGGGCTGACACGGGGCTTGCGGCCACGATCGCGCCGGGGGCGAACGGATCGTGGCCGGCTTCTCGATCCG
>JAFIEI010000099.1 GCA_020832565.1 Salinarimonas sp.
TTGCGCCCGGCGCTCCTGCGGCGCGTCGCACCGGACATCCAGGCTGCGGCGCGCGGTATTTCAAGGGCGCTGGGTCATCTTTCGCACGAGTTCCGACCGGAATGAGCGCGCAGGAATGCCGCCCGCTTACGGGATCCCGGCCCGCGCGAGCCCTTCCAGAAACGCTTCGAGCTGTGCCGGTTGCTTGACGTAAAACAGGCGATCGCGCGCAAAGGCGCGCGAGAATCCCGGCCGGGCCGCGACAAGCGGTGGCATTGCGGAGTCGAGCTGATCCCGGTGGCCGAGATGCCCGAGTGCCGAGACCAGATTGGCCTGGGCCCAGTAATGCGCATTGGGAACATTGGTGGCGCGCCTGGCCCATTTCGCCGCCTCTTCGAACTGTCCGTCGAACAGATGCGCCAATGCACGATATGACATGAATGCCCAGCGGAACGGATCGTGCGGGCCCAGGGCGATCGCCTTGTCGAACATCTTCAGCGCCGTTTCGATCTCGCCTTCATAAGCCAGCGAATCGCCGAGGCCGCAATAGGACAGGGCGTGGCAGGGGTTCAGGGCCACTGCCGTTTGGAGCGACTCGATCGCGGCTTCGTATTCGCAGCGGGCAAGGTGTACGCGCCCCAGCGCAAAATACGCGTTCGCATCCTGATCGTCTCGTGCCATGCCTTCACGGGCAAGCGCGAGCGCTTCATCGAGGCGCCCGGCATCGACCGGCCCCTCGAAATAGACGGCCTCCAGAATGATCGCATAGGCAAGACGTGAATAGGGCTCGGCGAAATCCGGATCGAGCCTGATCGCCTGGCGCATGAGTTCATTGCAGCGCTTGTTGCTCTCGGGCGTGAAACGGTAGAATTCTGCCGAGCCGAGCTGATAGAGCTCCCAGCTGCCGAGGTTCCTGCGCGGGACGCGTGCGGCCCGTTTTTGCTCGGTTATGCCGAGCTCGGTTGCAATACGCGCGGCGACGAGGCGCGAAATTTCCTCCTGCAAGTCGAAGATGTCGCGCATCTCGCGATCGAAACTCTCCGACCACAGACAGCGCATGCTCGCGGCATCGACCGCCTGTGCGGTGACACGCACGCGGCTCCCGGTCCGCCGCAGGCTGCCCGTGACGAGGTAGTGCGCATTCAGCTCCTTTGCGATTCGAAAGATGTCGTCATGCATGCGGCGCAGGGCGAAGGCCGGCGCGCGCGTCACCACGGCCAGCCAGCGGGTTCGCGAGAGCGCGTTGATCAGATCCTCGGTCAGCCCCTGTGCGACGACCGAACCGCGGCCATCCTCATCCAGATTGACCAGCGGGAGGACGGCGAGCGTTGGCCGGCTGTCGCGCTGCCTTGCCTCATCCGGTATCGGGCGAGAATCGTCGCCTCCCATCGGATCATCCGCAACGACGAAAGCCACGCTTGGTTCGGGCGACATGCGCAGACGAAAGCCGCGTCCGTGGATCGTGGTGATCAATCGTTGGCTGAGGCCGTCATCACCGAGTGCGCGGCGCGCAGCCTTGATCTGGCTGCTGAGTGCGGCATCGGAGACGATCCTGTCATGCCAGATCGTCTTGAAGATCTCTTCCTTCGTGACCAGGCGTTCGGCATTGCGCGCAAGCAATGAAATCAGATCGAATGTCCGCGGCTCGACCGGGACCGGAATGCCGTTTCGGCGGATTTCGAAGGTGCCCATATCGATGTCGAAATCGCCGATCCGAATCACCGCACCTTCCGGCTCGACCTCGAAACCGTCGGGGCGAAGCAAGCCTGCCCGCAAGCCGTTCTGCGTGGTGATCATGGTCGCGAGGGGCGACCATCCCGCATCTTCGGGAACGAGCCGGCCCTGGGTCATGGGGCATATGGCGAGGCTTCCCGGTCTTGCGGCAAGCGCGAGGTCGAATGCGCGAGAAGCCTCCGCGTGGTGCCCGCCCATCTTCGCGATATCGGCTTCGGCGAGGCACAGGCCGATTTGCAGCGGCGGGTCGTCGTCATCGCCGCGGGTGCTCAGCACCTTGTGCGCGAAACGCAACGCTTCATCGATCTCGGGAAAGGCAAAGGCGACGCGCCCCGGATCGGGGCATGGAATGGCGTGCCCGTTGCAGTCATCCGCCACGCGTGCAACCGATCGGAAGACGCGCGCAGCGGCGCCTGCGGGGCTGTATTCTTCCGCGTTGCCGTCTGCGAAGAGGGCCCCCGCAATACAGTTTTCCATCCGTCCCATCGGGCGCTCCTCTGTAACGAGTAGCCCAACGATTTCGTATCATTCAGTATTTTGCTTTGCTTGTCATAGTATCCGACCGGCCTCCCGCTTGGCAAGAATGGCTGGCAAGAATGGCTTGCGAGAACGGCTGGCGAGTACGGTTGCCGAGAACCAGGGCCCGATAACCCCGTCATGTCTCCGGATTGCGCGCGCTGATCACCCAGGAGGAACTGCTCATGATGATGCCGTCCTCGGCTTTGGTCTGCTGGCGAATGGCGTCCGCCAGTGCGGCCTCGATCTCGCCGCGGCGCTGTTCGGCCATCTCCCCGGCCTCCCGGAAAACCTCGCCCGCCGGCCCGATCGCCAGCTGGAAATCGACGGCATCCTGGACGTTGTGCCCGATCAGCACGGGCGCATCGACGCGCTCGAAGGTGATGGCGGTGTAGCCGGCAATCTCCATCATCTTGCGCACGGTTTCCTCATCCGCCATGGAAAACGGGCCCGGCCCGCAGGTTCGCGCGCCGTCACCGGGCGGCGGGAGGAATTGCAGCACGACATCCTTGGCCATGGAAAGCCAGGGATTGTCCGCCGGCTGGCGCCAGACGATATGCGTCATCCGCCCGCCGGGCCTGAGTGCCTTGCGCATGTTGCGCATTCCCGCCACGGGGTTGGCGAAGAACATCGTGCCGAAACGCGCGAAGACGAAGTCGAACGCGCCTTCGGGCAGCGCAACCTCGGCATCGCCGCGCATGAAGCCGGCATTCGTCAGGCCGGTCTGCGCGAGATCCGCCTCGGCGGCGGCGAGAAAGGCGTCGCAGCAATCGATGCCCACCACCTCGCCTTCGGGGCCCACGATCTCGGCGAGCTTGATCGCGGTATCGCCGAAACCGCAGCCGACATCCAGAACCCGGTCGCCCTGCCTGACCGGCAGGCGCGGAAACACCGCCTCGCTGTGGCGGGTGAGCCCGTCGACCAGAACATGCCGGAAGCGGATGAATTTAGGCGCCAGCACCTCGTTCCAGAACTGGACGAATTCGGTATCGCCGGTCTCTGCCGGGTTGTTCGTGATCGCATTCTGAATAGCCATCGTCGCATCCTTTCGATTCCTGCGCGAACCATTGCAACGCAACGCGACGATAGGACACGAAAGGATCGCGTGCTTGCGGGATGTCTGTAGAATTCCTGAAGAATACCTGACGACGCGACGCGATCAGCGCGCGAACATGCATCGGTGCCGGGCGCGGCGAGAGCCGCCAAGGCCCTTCCTCCCCCACGGATTCCGGAAACGCGTCCCGGGTCCGCTTCGGTAGAATCCAGAAATTATCCTGGTTTCGCTCAAGCATTCGGCCACCCGATCGGATGAACTGTCCAGATCTGCCGAGCAGGGAGAAGCGCAATGACCAAGGGAGAAGAAAAGGGTGAAGAACTCGTCGTCCTGATGACGCATGGTCCGGAGGACGAGCGGGCTTCCGTGGGTTTCACGATCGCCAATGGCGGCATCACCAGCGGGCTGAAGGTCAGTGTATTCCTGACGGCGAGCGCCGTCGACATCGTGCGCCGTGGCGCGCTGGAGACAGTCCAGATGCATCCACTGGAGCCGTTGAAGATGCTGGTGCGCGATTTCGTCGATCGCGGCGGCGTGCTCTGGGCCTGCACACCCTGCGTCAAGGCGCGTGGCTATACCGAAGATGATCTGATCGACGATGTCACGATTTCAGGGGCGAGCGTCATGCACGCGCGCATCAGGGAAGGCGCTGCGACGCTCAGTTTCTAACGCAAGACGGCAGACGCCCGCAGCCGGCATGAACATGCCCGAAGCGCGATCAATCGGGAGGATTATCCATGAAACCCATCATCAAATCCGCATTCGCCGCCGGCGCGCTCGCGCTCGGCACCCTTGCATTGGCGATGCCCGCCAACGCGCAGAACGATGACGCGGGCATGTTCATCGTGCGCGCACTCGATCATCCGCCACAGGAGGCCTCGGCACTTGTGCGCTCCTTTACGGAAATGGATGACGACTGGCTGTTCCTCGCCGAATTCGGCCTGGCAGGCGGCCGGGTGACCGCGCTCAAGATCTGCTATCCCGAGATCGGTCCGGATGTCGTGGCGGCCGGGATGCATACGATGGCGATGATGCCCTGCGGCCATTTCGCCTTCTATGACGATGACGGGCAATCCACGATGTCGATGCTCGATCTGTCCTTCATGACGGCGCTCGAACCGCATCCCGCGCTCGAGAACGCCGTCGCAACTGCCTCTCCGGCATTCGCGGAGATGCTGTCCGATGTGCTCGGCATCGATATCCGCTAGATCTCACTGGGGGGCGAGGTGAAGGGCGTCGTGCAATCCGGGGGGCGTGCGGTAGCCGAAAGCAGCGCGCCGACGGCGGCAGGATCCGGCTTGCCCCTGCGCAATGTCGCCGCTTCGGCCTATGCCCGGCTTCATGAGCGCTTCCTGCGCCTTGCCGGCGGGGAGGCGGAATGCGCCCAGGAAGCGGCGCTGACCATGTTGCTGCGGCCCGGCTTGAGGCTCCTCGATGCGGGCTGCGGTCCCGCGCCCGTCGCGCGGCGCCTGCTTGCGCGCGAGCCCGGCATTCACCTGACACTGGTCGACCAGGACATGCGGATGCTGGCGGGCCTCGCCGATATGCCGGCACCGGTCGTGCGTGCCGGCATCGCTCAACTCCCCTTTCCCGATCGCTGTTTCGACGTGGTCTTTGCATTCTGGTCGCTCGAGATGCTGGAGGATCCTGTTGCCGGTCTGGCGAGCCTCGTCCGCGTCACCCGACCCGGTGGCCGGATCGCCGTGACCTTCTGCGCTCAGCGTGACGGCGTGGATTGGATCGACCGCCTGCACGCCTTTGCAATCCGTTTGCGCAGGACGGGGCGCTTTCTCGATCCGCGACGGATCAGTACGGCGCTGCGCGTCGCCGGGGCGGGGGAAATCGTGACGCTGCATTGTCGCGGCCCCGTCTGCGCGTTGATTGCGCGGCGCGGGATGTAGATCTCGAATCAAGAAATTGATCTTGATTCGAACGGACAGGGTAATAGTTCGCTTGAATAGGGATATTTTTTCTGATTGCAAAAATTGTGAATATTCAAAGCGATAGTATCGCTATCGTCACGGCGCTCGACCCGTTCTACCATCACGGCAGCTTCTTCATGCCGGCTACGACCCGTTTTCTGGACGGTTTCCTGCGATGGCTGCGCTCGGGTCGGTGGGCATAGCGCGTCGGTCGTCGATCCCTGCTTCGCAGGTGCGGCATCCCAGATTCCGCAACCCGGCAAAGCTGTTTGAAGGCTTGATCGCGCGTGACCCTGCGTCATTCAATGGGCGCCGAGAATGATG
>JAFIEI010000100.1 GCA_020832565.1 Salinarimonas sp.
TGCTCATGAACGGCCCGCCCGGCGCCGGCAAATCGATGCTCGCACAGCGCCTGCCCTCGATCCTGCCACCCCTGATGCCGCGCGAATTGCTCGAAGTCTCGATGATCCAGTCCGTCGCCGGCCTGATCGCCGAAGGCAAGCTGAGCGATCGCCGGCCGTTCCGCGCACCGCATCATTCGGCCTCGATGCCCTCCCTCGTCGGCGGCGGCGCCAGTGCCCGTCCGGGGGAGGTATCGCTCGCCCATCACGGTGTGCTCTTCCTCGACGAACTGCCCGAGTTCCAGCCCCAGGTGCTCGACAGCCTGCGCCAGCCGATCGAGACCGGCGAGGTAATGATCGCGCGTGCCAATCACCGCGTCACCTATCCCGCACGCTTCCAGCTCATCGCGGCGATGAATCCCTGCCGCTGCGGCCAGGCGACCGAACCGGGCCATGCCTGCCGGCGCGGCCCGAACGAGCGCTGCATGGCGCAGTACCAGTCACGCATATCCGGTCCACTGATCGACCGCATCGATCTCCTGATCGACGTCCCCGCGGTCACGGCATCCGACCTGCTGTTGCCGCCGGCACAGGAGGGCTCGCGGGACGTGGCCGCACGCGTGGCGACGGCGCGCGAGGCACAGCGGGTTCGCTATGCCGGGCATGGGCTCGCGGAAATCACGACCAATGCCTCGTGTCCGGGCGGCTTGCTGGACGAGGTCGCGCGACCGGATGCCGAGGGGTTGACGCTGTTGCGCGAAGCATCGGAAGCGATGCGGCTGTCGGCGCGTGGCTTCCATCGCATCATGCGCGTGGCGCGTACACTTGCCGATCTCGATGGTGCATCCTCGGTCGGGCGCCTCCACATCGCCGAAAGCCTGTCCTATCGCAGCAATGCAGGGCGTGGGCTGGCTGCAGCCATCGGCTGATTGTGCAATTGCCGACACGAATCAGACATGTTCACGCCGACGAACACAATGGTTAACGAATAGTTTACGGCCCATTTTGATAACAATTTTAAATCGTATTTTTAGAAAATAGACCCGTCTTGTGTTGTGTTTATGTAACATTCCGGTCCCTGAAATCATGAGAAATAGTAAAATTAACTTCCAACAACCAGAAACCTCTTGATTTCCCGATACAATCTTGAGACGGTCAAGAAGATCAACGGTGATCGATAATAGCAGTGCGTGATTCGTAGTGCGAAAGGATATTCGAGCGGTGAAATCGCGACGACCCGGCGAAGTCAATCCGAGCCGGGTTCGGGCGATGCGAAGCCGTGCGAAGAGTGCAAGTTCTGAAGGTTACTGAAAGCCGCTGAAGGCCCGCCAATGTGATGCCCCCACATTATCAATGCACGGATCGGACGATATGGGAGCCCTCACGCCGATGGTTCCCGAGCAGGAAATGCTTAATATGCCAAAGAACAACATCGACTTCGCCCCCCTCGAAGACTCACACGCCGAGCGTACGGATATCTCTTTGACGTCGGACGAGCTCCGCGCACTCTATCTCTTGCGGGAAAACCACGTGCAGGATCTCGTCGAGGTCGCCACCATGCTGGATGACGGCCAGAGACGCCTGGCGTTGCGGATGCTCAAGGCCATGCTCGAACACCGTCGATCCATGCTTTCTTGAAAACACCCCGCGCAACAGGCTGCGGCAACGCGCGCGCCTGTATGCGTGCCTGCGCCATTGCACCGTCCACGGCCCCGCCTTACCGTCCTGTCGAGAGAACCCGCCGTGCCGGCCCCGATATGAGCCGGATGCATTTCAGGCGGGATGATATGGGCAGGAAGAGGCAGCCGCGATGAGCGTTCACTCCACGTCGCCACAATTCAAGGCGAATGCCGGGCATGCATTGGCCGATGCGCAGCTCCAGCGCGCCATGGGCAACGTCAAGAAGGGCTTCATCGACAAGCGCCGGGCTGCAGCAGACCGATTACCCGAATTCGAGGAGATGCGCGACTCGGCCCGCGACATCAAGGACCACACACTCGCGCATCTCGATCTCTATCTCGAGCGCTACGAGGAGAAGGTCACCGAGGCGGGGGGGCACGTCCACTATGCCCGTGACGCGGACGAAGCGCGCAGGCTCATCCTCGACATCTGCAAGGCGCAGGGCGCGAAGACCGTCACCAAGGGCAAGTCGATGATCTCCGAGGAGATCGGCATCAATGCCTATCTGGAAGCGGCGGGCATGGAGCCGGTCGAAACCGATCTCGGCGAATACATCATCCAGCTGCGCAACGAAATGCCCTCCCACATCATCGCCCCGGCCGTGCATCTCAATGCAAGCCAGGTCGAGAGTGATTTCCGGCGGGTGCACAAGCATCTCGACAAGGATCGTGACCTGTCACAGCCGGTGCAGTTGCTCACCGAGGCGCGTGCGGTGCTGCGCGAACGCTTTCTCGCGGCCGATGTCGGCATTACCGGAGCCAATTTCCTCGTGGCCGAGACCGGCAGCTCGATCATCGTCACCAACGAGGGCAACGGCGACCTGACCCAGACGCTGCCCAAGACCCATATCGTGCTGGCTTCCATCGAGAAGATCATACCGACTCTCGACGATGTCGCCCAATTGCTGCGCGTGCTGGCGCGCTCGGCCACCGGCCAGGATCTGAGCGTCTACACCACCTTCTCCACCGGCCCGCGCCGCGCCGGTGACCTCGACGGGCCGGAGAATTACCATGTGGTGATTCTCGATAACGGCCGCTCCTCGATGCTCGGGACCAGCTTCGAGGAGATGCTGCGCTGTATCCGCTGCGGCGCCTGCATGAATCATTGCCCGGTCTATCACGCCGTGGGCGGCCACGCTTACGGCTGGGTCTATCCGGGCCCGATGGGTGCGGTGCTCACCCCCTCGCTGATCGGCGTCGACAAGGGCGGGCATCTGCCCAATGCCTCCACCTTCTGCGGGCGCTGCGAGAGCGTGTGTCCGGTGCGCATTCCGCTGCCGAAACTGATGCGGCACTGGCGCGAGCGCGAATTCGAGCGCCATCTCTCGCCGGCCACGGTGCGCGCCGGCCTAAGCTTCTGGGGCTATTTCGCCAAGCGTCCGGCGCTGTACCGCTTCACGACGCGCCTCGCCATGGGAACCCTGGGCTGGCTCGGGCGCATCAAGGGGGAGCGCAAGGGCCGCTTCTCACGCCTGCCCTTTGCGGGCGGCTGGACGCAGTTTCGCGACTTCCCCGCGCCTCAGGGCGCGACCTTCCAGCAACGCTGGCGACAGGAACAACGCGCGAAGAAGCAGGCACGTGACGGCAGGGAGGCGGCATGATGGGCGCGCGTGAGGATATCCTCGGCAATATCCGCCGTTCGCTCGGCGTACGCGGCGACGAGCGCACACGGCGCAGCGTGGTACAGGAGCGGCTCGCCCGCGCACCGAAAGGGCTGATCCCGCAGCGCGGGCAGGTCTCGGGCGAAGCGCGCATCGCGCTGTTCAAGGAGCAGGCCGAGAGCGTGCAGGCGAGCGTTGCGCGCGTCAGCGATCGCGCGCAGGTGCCCGAGGCGATCGCGACCTATCTGCGTGATCACAACCTGCCCGCCGAATTGCGCATGGGGAGCGATCCGCGCCTTACCGGCATGCCCTGGGGCGAGACCAGCCTCTCGCTTCGCCACGGTGTCAGCGACGGCTCGGATACCAATGCCGTCAGCCATGCCTATGGCGGCGTGGCGGAGACCGGGACGCTCGTGATGGTCTCGGGCGCCGACAACCCGTCGACCCTCAACCTGCTTCCGGATAATCACATCGTGGTCGTCGATGCTGCGGAGATCGAGGGCGATTACGAGACCATGTGGGAGCGGCTGCGCGCGACCTACGGCAAGGGCGTGATGCCGCGCACGGTGAACTACATCACCGGCCCCTCGCGCTCCGGCGATATCGAGCAGACGCTGCTGCTCGGCGCCCATGGTCCGCGCCGCGTCCATATCATCGTGGTGGGCGATCCCGGCTCCGCCTGAGCGCAGAGATACGCCAACCATCCGCGCATGAAAACCGCTTTGCGTACCGCACGCTCTTCCCCATCGCGTCGTCACGCGGTATGAGGCACGCACGCTCGGGGGGCGCACGCCGCCCTCCGCCCCGTTTTCGACTGTGCATTCACGAGGGAAGAGATGGCGAAAATCAAAGTCGCGAACCCCGTCGTCGAGCTCGACGGCGATGAGATGACCCGGATCATCTGGGACTTCATCAAGCAGAAGCTGATCCACCCCTATCTCGACATCGATCTGAAATACTACGATCTCTCCGTCGAGAGCCGCGACGCCACCGACGACCAGATCACCGTCGATGCCGCCAACGCGATCAAGCAATACGGCGTGGGCGTAAAATGCGCCACGATCACCCCGGACGAGGCGCGGGTCGAGGAGTTCGGCCTCAAGCAGATGTGGCGCTCGCCCAACGGCACGATCCGCAACATCCTCGGCGGCGTGATCTTCCGCGAGCCGATCATCTGCAAGAACGTACCGCGCCTCGTGCCGGGCTGGACGCAGCCGATCATCGTCGGCCGTCACGCCTATGGCGACCAGTATCGCGCCACCGACTTCAAGGTCCCCGGCCCCGGCCGCCTGACCGTGAAGTTCGAGGGTGATGACGGCAACGTCATCGAGAAGGAAGTCTTCCAGTTCCCCGGCGCCGGTATCGCCCTGTCGATGTACAATCTCGACGAGTCGATCCGAGACTTCGCCCGCGCCTCGATGAATTATGGCCTGGCGCGCAAGTACCCGGTCTATCTGTCCACCAAGAACACCATCCTCAAGGCCTATGACGGGCGCTTCAAGGATCTGTTCCAGGAGGTCTACGAGGCCGAGTTCGCCGACAAGTTCAAGGCTGCCGGCATCACCTACGAGCACCGCCTGATCGACGACATGGTCGCAGCCGCGCTCAAATGGTCGGGCGGCTATGTCTGGGCCTGCAAGAACTATGACGGCGACGTGCAGTCCGACACGGTGGCGCAGGGCTTCGGCTCCCTCGGCCTGATGACCTCGGTGCTGATGACGCCGGACGGCAAGACCGTCGAGGCGGAAGCAGCCCACGGCACGGTGACGCGCCATTACCGCGAGCACCAGAAGGGCAAGGAGACCTCGACGAATTCGATCGCCTCGATCTTCGCCTGGTCGCGTGGTCTGGCTCATCGCGCCAAGCTCGACGACAATCCCGAGCTCGCCAAGTTCGCCGCGACGCTGGAGAAGGTCTGCATCGACACGGTCGAATCCGGTCACATGACAAAGGATCTCGCCCTCCTCGTCGGCCCGGACCAGCCCTGGCTCTCGACCACCGGCTTCCTCGACAAGATCGACGAGAACCTCTCCAAGGCGATGGCGGCGGGTTGATC
>JAFIEI010000037.1 GCA_020832565.1 Salinarimonas sp.
CCCCCCCCCCCCCCCCCCCCCCCCCCGCCCCCCCCCCCCCGTTTCGGCGCGCCCTCTTGGGGCGCTCTCTTGGGGCGCACACAATAGAGCGGCTGCGTCAGAAGTATGAATGAGCAGATCTGCCGGTGTTGATGAAAATCAAACCCGTATTAATTTTATTATATATAGAAATTAAATGTAATTGGCGAGGAACGCTCTGTAAAATCGCGATGCCAATGGCATCAATATTTTAAAATCAATGATTGTATGATAGTCGCAGAACAGGGGCTGGATTTATCTCTCAATGGATCGTCCCCGCCATTGGCAAAGACAGGGAAGTGACGCATGCCTATGACTTCGAAGCGCGGCACGGAGATACGTCGCAGGGATTTCCTGGCGGGTGCGGGGATCGGCGCTCTGGCGCTGGGAATGCCGCTATTGCCCAAGGCGGCGATCGCGGCTGCATCTGCGGAGGCCGCGCCGGACGGTGCAGAGATCGCTCGTGTCGCAGTCTATCCCGCCCTCGGAATATCGCGCGTCGGCGGCAGCGCGTCATGGTTCCTCGCCCCGGAAGTTCCGGGCCTTCCGGCGCGACCCGAGGGCGGTTTCAAGGATGGCGACCAGCTGATCAAGAAGCAGGTCCAGCGTTTCCGCATCTATGCCTTCGATGCGCAGGATCGCGTCATCGGCGAGATCACGGAGGACCAGGCCGAGATCGCCTGGGACGTGCATGTCGCCAACACCAAGGCCGCCTGGTACGGCTTCAACAATCCCCTCGACAACGGCGATCTGGCGCCCGGCCTTCCGGGGCAATTGCGCAACCAGTTCTTCGTCGATGCTGCGCAGCGCGAACGCATGCTCGTCATCGATGGCGGCGCCACGCAGATCGCGGGAGCCGGCGTGAACGCGGATGGGGATGACCCGCAATATGCGATGGGCGGACGCTTCTACGACGAGGTTCCGGTCGGCCTCGGCCAGCTGCGCACCGACGAGGCAGGGCGCTTGATGGTCTTCCCGCCCGACGGCGTCTCGCACAGCCCGGTCGGAGCCGCCATCACCAGCTTCGCCGATAATGACGGCTGGCACGACGATTGGTGTGATGGTCCGGTCAAGGCGCGGGTGCGGCTTCCCGACGGGCGCGAACTCGAGGCCGATCACGGCTGGATTGCCTGTGTCGGGCCGAATTTCGCCCCCGAGATACCGCCGATCACCACGCTCCATGACGTCATCGAGGATATGAACGTGCGCGAAGGCTGGAGCGAAAAGCCGGCGCTGCCGCTCTCGTTCCGCAAACACATCTATCCGACTTTCCGCCGTCTCGCCTTGATGGAATGGGTCAGCGCGGCCTCGTTCCTGCGCCAGGGCTGGCTCGATATCGGCGACTTTTCGGATCCCTCCTATATTGCCCGGCTCGCTGATCCCGGCCCCGAAGCGGCGGAGTTGCGCCGTTCGGTTTTCGCAAAATTCCGCAATCCCCATGACGATGGTCCGAATGCCTTCAAGGACCAGCAACTGCGCATCCCCTACATGCTGGGTGACGGTATCAACTATGATGGCAGCCCGCTGCAATGGTTCCAGTTTCCGGAACTGCAATATGCGATGCTTCAGCACTGGGCGGATGGTGATTTCGTCGATGACCTCGACGATGCCGAGGCCGATGCGATCACGCAGCTCGAGGATATTCCGCTGGCGCAACAGCCGGCTGCGCTCACCGAGGCCGCGCTGGAGCCCTGTTCCGGCGGCGCCTTCCATCCGGGTGTGGAGCTCAGCTATTATCTGCGCTTGCCGCCACTCTATGCCCGCGCTACCGACCCGGCGCAGGAGCCGTTCCGCATTGCGCTGGGCGACCGCGACAGCCTTGTCCAGGATGTCGGGCGGCTGCTCACCACGGAAACCGCCATGCAGGGGGGCAACGGGGCGCCGCCGCCGATCGGCCCGCAGATGCCGGGCGATCTCACCCGGTGGATGGGTCTGCCATGGCAATGCGATGCCTTCAGCTGCCAGCAGGTGGTGATGCAGGAGGAATTCCCCACGGCAGTCTGGTGGCCGGCATTGCTGCCCGTCGATGTGCTGCCGGAAGTGTACTACCTGCAGCTCATGCGTGAGGATCTTTCGGCATCAGAGCGCCTGCGCTTCTACAACAGCCGCGTTGCGTGGTCGCGCGGGGTGGCGGGGATCGGCTACCATGCCAATGCGAGCTACTGGGATGGCATCACCAACATGATCCAGCTCTGGCAGCGCATGGGTTTTCTGGAGAAGCGCCCCGGCCCGACCGATCCGGCGCGCCCCGACGGTATTCCCGACGAGCTCTTCGTCGAAGTCGGGCGCGGCAATATGGAAATGCGTTTCGACTGGACGCCGGAAGACGGGCAATTGCCCAAATGAGCCGATAGGGAGTCGGGATGACCGTCGAACGCGCGGTGGCGCATGCCCGGGTGATCGTCGTGGGCGACGGTGTTGCAGGGGCGGCCGCTTGCGTTGCTCTGGCGCAGGCCGGCCTTGAGCCCCTCTGGCTGGTCCGTGAGGGCCCGGATTCGCGCGGTGCCAATGCCGATCCCGTCGGCGAATCCCTGTCGCCGGCGGCGATCCCGGTTCTGGAGGAGATGGGGCTCGGCGCGATTCTCGATTCACCCCGGCATCGGGCCTCCCAGGTGACATTCTCGGCCTGGGGCAGCGATGCTCTGATGGAGCGCAATGCCTTCCTCCACCTGGAAGGGCCGGGACGCGTCATCGACCGTCGCTTCTTCGAGGCGCAATTGCATGAAGCCGCCGACGCGGTTGCGACGCGCCTGATCGGCGAAATCGATCAGATGCGGCCGCGCGATGACGGCGGCTGGAGCCTGATGCTTGCCGGCGGGGATGCCGTCACAGCTGATTTCCTGATCGATGCGACGGGGCGCGCGGCAGATCTCGGGCGCCGGCTCGGCGTTTTCGAGCGGGTCGACCAGCTCGTCGCCGCCACGGCTTTCCTCGTCCAGCGTGATCTCGATGTCGAACCGACGCGTGCGACGCTGATCGAGGCGGTCGCGCAGGGCTGGTGGTACGCGACGCTCCTGCCTGACGGACGCCTTGCCCTCGCATTCTTCAGCGATCCCGATCTCCTGCCGAAAAACCTCTCGCGTGATCCGGACGCCTGGCGCGATCTGCTCCGGCGAAGTATCTATGTGGGGCGTTGGGTCGATGATGCGGGGTTTGCCGTCGAGACCCCGCCGCGCCTCGTCAGTGCCGGCACGGCGCGGCTGCAGGTGCCGTGCATCGCGACGTCGTCGGGGTCGGGTTGGGCCGCAATCGGCGATGCCGCGGTTGCCTTCGATCCTCTCTCATCGCATGGGCTCACGACTGCCTTGTGGACGGCTTCGCGCGCGGGCGCTGCGGCTGCGAAATGGCTTGCCGGCGATCACGAGCACCTTGCCGCCTATGCCCGCTCTGTCGATGCCGGCTTTGCCGGCTTCCTGCGTCAGCGCGATGCGATCTATGGGCGCGAGCGCCGTTTCCGCGACCATCCGTTCTGGCGCCGACGGTTGCGGTGACCCAGAGGCGAGCCCGTCACCTCAACCGCGCCTGAGGGGACGGAAGAACGCCCTGATCTCGCGCGCGAGCGCCTCGGGCTGCTCCATCGCCGCGAAGTGACCCCCGCGCTCCATCTCCGTCCAGCGCCTGATGTCGCTGAACGCGTGCTCGGCGAGGGAGCGTGGCGGGCGCAGGATCTCACGCGGGAACTGGCAATAGCCGGTGGGTACCGAAACCGGTTCACCGGGTGGGATCGGCCAGGGCCCGTGCATACGGGCGTAATAGGGCCAGAAAGACGCGCCGATGCATTGTGTGAACCAGTACAGGGAGATGTTTGCCAGCATCGCGTCCCTTCCGATCGCTCCTTCGGGATCGCCTCCGCCATCCGACCAGTTGCGGAATTTCTCGATGATCCAGGCGGCGAGCCCCGTGGGCGAATCGTTGAGGGCATAGGCCAGCGTCTGAGGGCGCGTGCCCTGGATCCACTGGTATCCGGTCTCCTCCTTCAGGAACTCCGCGAGCTCCTTGCCATATGCGCGTTCATGCGCAGCAGCGTCGTCGGGGATCGTGTCGGGTGCACGCCGGATCGGCATCATGTTCAGGTGAATGCCGGAGATCAGCTGCGCATGGCTGTGGCCGAGCCGGGCCGTCACGAACGAGCCCCAGTCACCGCCCTGCGCCCCGAAGCGCTCGTAGCCTAGCACTTCCTGCATCAGCCGCGCGAAGCATGCGGCGATTTCCTCGACGGCGAAACGCCGCTGCCCCGGCTGGAAAGAGAGGGTGTAGCCGGGCAGGGAAGGGGCGACGATGGTGAAGGAATCCGCAGGGTCGCCACCGAATGCCGCCGGGTCGGTCAGCATGGGAATGATGTCGAGGAATTCGAATACGGAGCCCGGCCAGCCGTGCGAGAGGAGGAGGGGATGGGGATCGGGCCCGCGCCCGGCCACATGGATGAAATGGAGGTCGATCCCGTCGATCCCGACGGCGAATTGCGGGAGCCGGTTCAGCCGCTCCTCCTGCGCGCGCCAGTCGAACCTGTCGCTCCAATAGCTGACGATCTCGCGCATATAGTCGAGATCCGTACCGTGGGCCCAACCGGCGCCGGGGGCCGTATCCGGCAGGCGGGCGCGCTGCAGGCGCTGGCGAAGATCCGCGATCGCCTCCTCGGGAACGGATAGCGTGAAGGGTCGGGGCTGTGCCGCAATACTCGTCATCCTGGTCTCCTGCCATGTCCATAGCGGGTCCCGGTCGCGCTATGTTCCCGATTCCCGCCACGCGCAGGGAACGGGAATTCAAGTCCACCAACTTATCGGGCTGCACCGATAAGCGTCGTTCCGGAGCAGGGCGGGTGTCAACAAGCGCGTCCCGGCGCAACGCGTAATCCGCCCGGTTCCCGGCGAAGATCGCGCTTGACAGGTAAGGCCGGTTGATCAAGATTTTAATCAAGCGCTTAATCAAGGATTGGCGCGAGGCGAGGAACGCAGGACAGGGATCGGGGGCGCCGGGATGGTCGAGCCTACCGCATTGCGCTTCAGGCACAGCCGCAGCACGCCGGAGTCCGATGATATTGCGGGCACGCGCCGTGAGACGCCGGAACTGATCCTGGATGCGGCGGAAGCGATCTTCGCGGATAGCGGCTTCGACGGCGCCACGACACGGGCCATCGCACAGGCCGCCAATGTCAATCCGGCGCTGATCCATTATCACTTCAAGAGCAAGGAGCAGCTCTTCGAGGCCGTCTTCGCCCGGCGCTCGGAGGAGATCAATGCGCGTCGCCGCGCGTTGCTGGCTGCGGTTATGGCGCGCGGTGACGAAGTCGGGCTGGAGGAGGTCTTCGTCGCCTTTCTGCGCCCCACGGTGGAACTGGGGCGGGCGCGTTCCGGCCAGGGGCGGCACTATGCGCGCATCGTCGTTCATGTCGCGAGCGGCACCGACGAGCGTTCCCGCCGGCTCACGAGCGCACGCTACGATGCCATCGCGCGCGATTTCATCGCGGCGATCGAAAACCGCGTCCCGGGGCTCGACCGGGAGGCCGCCACACGCGGTTATCTCAATGCGGTGGCGATCGGTCTTTCGCTGATGGCGCCGACGGGGCGGGCGCGTACGCTCTCGCAGGGCGCCTGCAGCGATGATGTCGATACACTC
Organism: Salinarimonas sp.; assembly: GCA_020832565.1. Lineage (GTDB taxonomy): Bacteria > Pseudomonadota > Alphaproteobacteria > Rhizobiales > Beijerinckiaceae > Saliniramus. Next base: position 5,635 of record JAFIEI010000037.1, read on the forward strand.
GTGGAGGATGCGGCGGCCTTCATCGCGGCCGGCATCAAGGCACTTGCACGCCGATCCGCCGACAAGCGCGGTCAAACCTGACGACAATCATACTGCCCGGCACAAGAACCGGTGCAACATCGTCAACAAAGGGAACAAAGGGAAGGAAACGACCATGAGACTCAGATTCAAGCATTCCGTAGCGGCAATCGCACTCGGCGCAGCCCTCGGCTTGCCGCTGCAGGCGAGCGCGCAGGAGGAAATCTCCATCACCGTGGTGAACGGTCATCCGCCGATCTTCCTGTGGGTGCAGCAACTGACCGAGACCTTCATTCCGACCGTCGATGCGGCGCTCGAAGGTACGCCCTACAGCATCGCCTGGACGGAAGCCTATGGCGGCACGCTCGCGGCGGTCGGCGGCGAGCTCGAAGCGCTCGAGGACGGCCTCGCCGAGGTGGGTGTCGTGCCGACCGTGTTCGAGCCCACGGCGCTGCCGTTGCAGAATGTCAGCTATTTCACACCCTTCTCCAGCCCCGATGCGCGTCTCGTGCTCGATGCCGTGAACTCCTTGCACGAGTCCATCCCCGGCATGGCCGAGAGCTGGCGCGCCTATGACATCGAATATCTCGGCGGCGGCTTTGCGCTCGACAACTACCTGCTGATGACGACCTTCCCCGTCGAAACGCTGGATGATCTCGACGGACGGCGCATTGCGGCGCCCGGGCCTGCGGTGAACTGGCTCGAGGGCACCGGCGCCGTCGGCGTCGCGGGCAATCTCACGACCTACTACAACGACATCCAGACGGGTGTATTCGAGGGCGTGGTCGTGTTTCCGACTGCCGCCGCGCCGGCGCGGCTTCAGGAGGTTGCACCCTATGTCACGATCACGAATTTCGGAGCGCAATATGCCGGCTCGGTCGTCTCGAACGGCCCCTGGTTCGATGCCCAGCCCACCGAGGTCCAGGAGGCCCTGCGCGCCGGCGCCGCAGCTTATACGGAGGCCTATCTCGAGGCGCAGGCGGCGCGCGTGGAGGCGGCCATGGAGACGCTCGCGAGCGGGGATGGGGCGGTGACCGAACTCTCCGACGAAGAGCGTGTCCGCTGGGCCGAGGCGCTTCCGGACATGGCCGGTCAGTGGGCGGAGAACGCCGATGGCCGTGGCCTGCCCGGCACCGAGGTGCTCGATGCCTATATCGACATCCTGCGCGAGGCCGGGGCGCCGCTGCTGCGCGACTGGTCGCAGCGCTGAGGGTTATCCGCGTGTAAACGGCGGGGCGCATCCTGCGCGTCTCGCCGCAATGAACCCTCTTGCCGGACAAGAGCCATGGCTGCGACCGAAGATCTGCATACGGGGATACGCCTCGTCGATGCGAGCGCGCGTCTGCTCGACCGCGTCACGGCGCTCATGAGCGCGCTCGGCACGATCGCCATATTGCTGGTGATGCTTTTGATCAGCGTCGATGTGGCCGGCCGCTTCTTCTTCGGGCGCCCGATCGCGGGGGTGCCGGAGATGGTGGCGATGTCTATCCTCGCGATCGTCTTCCTGCAGATCGCCAATACGCTGTCACGCGGCAAGCTCACGCGCAGCGACGCCTTTCTCGGCTACCTGCGCAAACGCAACCAGCGCCTCGGCGACGGGCTCGACGCCCTGATGCATCTGGCAGGGACATTTCTCATCTACGTGCTCGTGACCGCGTTCTACCCGCTCTTCATGCGCAGCTACGGGCGCAACGAGATGGTCGGGACCGTTGGGCAGTTCATGGCGCCGATCTGGCCGGTGCATCTGATCGTCCTGGTCGGCTCGGGAATGCTGCTTGCGGTCTTTTCCATGCGCGCCCTGTGCCTCGCCATTCGCGCCTGGAAGGGCGTCGAAACCGAAGACCAGGCAGACGGGGAGGGCGCGCAATGAGCGGAATCGAGATCGGTCTCGCCTCCCTCGCGGCACTCCTGGTGCTGATCTATGCGGGCCTGCATGTCTCGATCGCGCTGGCGCTGGTCAGCTTCTTCGGGATCTGGGCGCTGCGCGACAATCCCGACCACGCGGCGCGGATCCTCTCACTGGCCGCACGCGAGAGCATTTCCAGTTATCTATTCGGCGTCGTGCCGCTCTTCGTGCTGATGGGGCTCGTGGTGAGCCGGGCGGATATCGGGCGCGATACCTTCGACGTGGCCAACCGGGTGTTCCACCGCCTGCGCGGCGGACTCGGCATGGCGACGGTGGGGGCGAACTCGATCTTCGCCGCGATCACCGGCATCTCCATCGCGTCGGCTGCGGTCTTCGCCAAGGTTGCGGTGCCGGAGATGGTGCGCATCGGCTATACCCGCCGTTTCGCCGCCGGTGTCGTCGCGGGAAGCTCGATCCTGGGCATGATGATCCCGCCGAGCCTGCTTCTGATCCTCTACGGGATCATCGCCGAGCAATCGGTGGGGCGGCTGTTCATCGCCGGAATCATGCCCGGCCTGCTGCTCGCCTTCGCCTTCTGTGTCGGGATCTACCTGATGGCACGGCTGGCGCCCGGTTTCACGGGCACGCCGGTGCCGCAGGAAGCGCGCAAGATCAGTCTTTTGGCGATGATCGCCGATTCCAGCGTCAAGCTGGTGCCGATCGTGCTGCTCGTGGCACTGGTTCTCGGCGGAATCTATGGCGGGATATTCACACCGACCGAAGCCGGCGCCATCGGTGCACTCGGCGCTATCCTGATCGCCGTTGCCAAACGCCGGATGGGGCCGCGCACCCTGTGGGGGGTGACGCTGGAGACCGGGCATATCACCGCCGCGATCTGCTTCCTGATCATCGCGGCAACGATGTATTCGCGCATGCTGGCACTGTCGGGCCTGCCTGCCTTCCTGACCCAATGGATCATCGGGGTCGATCTCGGCATCTATGGCTTTCTCGCCTTCTATGTGCTGGTGCTGATCCTGCTCGGCACCATCCTCGACAGCTCATCGATCATGCTGATCACCCTGCCGCTGGTCGTGCCGATCGCCGCGGCCCTTCAGATCGATCTGATCTGGTTCGGCATCATCACGGTGCTCGCCGTCGAGATCGGCCTGCTGACGCCGCCGCTCGGATTGTCGGTCTATGTCATCAAGGGCGCGCTCGACGATCCCACGATTTCCCTCAACGACGTCTTTATCGGCGCCGCGCCCTTCGCGCTGATCATGCTTTTGATCCTGATCCTGATCATCGCCTTTCCGCCGATCGCGATCGGCCTGCTGTGAGGCGCGGCGTCACGTCTTCAAAGGAGCCACAATCGCCATGCGTATCATCGATCTCTCCGTTCCACTGGAAGCCGGAATTGCCTCGGATCCGCCGGGCTTCGAACCAAAGATCACCTATCTCGATCACCAGACCACCGCCGGTCAGGTGACCGGGTTCTTTCCCGGCATGGAGGCGAAGGACCTGCCCGGCGGCGAGGGTTGGGCCATCGAGAAGCTCGAACTGATTACCCATAACGGCACGCATCTCGACGCGCCCTATCACCACCATTCCACCATGAATGGCGGCGAGCGGGCGATCACCATCGACGAGGTCCCCCTCGAATGGTGCTTCCAGCCCGGCATCAAGCTGGATTTCCGGCATCTGCCCGACGGCTACGTCGTCACGCCCGGCGATCTGGAGGCCGAGTTCGAGCGCATCGGCCATCAGCCGCAGCCTCTGGAGATCGTCGTCGTCAACACGGCGGCCGGGGCGGCCTATGGCGAGCCGGATTACATTGATCGCGGCTGCGGCATGGGCCGCGAGGCGACGCTTTGGCTGCTGGAGCGCGGTGTGCGCATCACCGGAACCGATGGCTGGAGCTGGGATGCGCCGTTCTCGCATACGCGGCAGCGCTGGCTGGAGACGCACGATCCTTCCATCGTCTGGGAGGGGCACCGCGCGAGCATGGATATCGGTTATTGCCATATGGAGAAGCTGACCAATCTCGATCAGCTGCCCGATACGGGTTTTCGCGTCTCCTGCTTTCCCTTCAAGATCCGCGCCGCCTCGGCGGGCTTCGTGCGCGCCGTCGCCATTCTCGAGGATTGAGGTCTCTGCGGCGCGCGCAGTTTCGACGGTTCAAATACAATGCTCTCGAGGAAAACGCATATGGCCAAGGCATCCCGTAAAGTCATCATGACCTGCGCCGTCACCGGCGGCATCCACACCCCCACCATGTCGGAGGGGCTGCCCTACAAGCCCGCCGACATCGCCTCGCAGGCGATTGCCGCTGCGGAGGCCGGTGCCTCGATCCTGCATCTGCATGCGCGCGACCCGCAGGACGGGCGACCGACGCCGGATCCCGACGTGTTCATGCAGTTCCTGCCCACCATCAAGCAGAACAGCGATGCGGTGGTGAACATCACAACGGGTGGCGGGATGGGCATGACGGTCGAACAGCGCCTCGCCGCGCCGCTGCGGGGGGCACCGGAAATGTGCTCGCTCAACATGGGATCGATGAATTTCGGCATCTATCCGATGGCGGCGAAATACAAGGAGTGGAAATTCGAGTGGGAAAAGCCCTTCCTGCTCGCCTCCGACGACTTCATCTTCCGCAACACTTTCAAGGACATCGCCTATATCCTGCAGGCGTTGGGCGAGGAGCACGGCACGCGCTTCGAATTCGAATGCTATGATGTCGGCCACCTCTACAATCTGGCCCATTTCGTCGATCGCGGGCTGATCAAGCCGCCATTCCTGGTCCAGACCATCTTCGGGATCCTGGGCGGGATCGGCGCCGATCCGGATAATCTCACCTTCATGAAGAACACCGCCGACAAGCTCTTCGGCAAGGATTACGTCTGGTCTGTGCTCGCCGCCGGGCGCCATCAGATCCCGCTCTTGACACAGGCGCTGGTGATGGGCGGCAATGTGCGCGTGGGGTTGGAGGACAGCCTCTATCTCGGCCCCGGCCAGCTTGCCGCAAACAATGCCGAGCAGGTCGCCAAGATGCGCGGCATTATCGAGGCGCTCGATCTCGAAGTCGCCACCCCGACAGAGACCCGCGAGATCCTCGCGCTCAAGGGCGGCGACCGGGTCTTGTTCTGAGAGGAGGCCTTGATGAGCAATCCGATTGACGGGTTTGTCGTCAACAAGGCGGATATCGCTTTTGTCGGCGCTGAGTTGCAGCGTCCCGAATGCATCCTCGCCCAGCCGGACGGCTCGCTGTGGAGCGCGGATGCGCGCGGCGGCGTCGTGCATATCCGCCCTGACGGAACGCAGAGGCTCGTCACCCAGAGCCTCGATTCGAGCTTCGCGGCGAGCACGGACGAGGCAACCCGCTTTACCGAGGGTACCCTGCCCAACGGGCTGGCCTTCGATGCGGACGGGTCGATCCTGATCTCGAATTTCGGGACGGACCGGCTCGAGCGCATGACGCGCGATGGAGAGACCTCCGTCGTGCTCGACACGATCGACGGAACGCCGATCGGCAAGGTGAATTTCGTCCTGCGGGATTCGCGCGGGCGAATCTGGCTCACCATCTCCACCCGCATCACGAACTGGATGCGGGCCATCAGCCCGAACATCGCCGACGGCTATGTCGCGGTTCTAGACGGGAAAGGCGCGCGCATCGTCGCCGACGGCTTTCATTTCACCAACGAGATCCGGTTCGATGCGCGCGAAGAATGGCTCTACGTGGTGGAAACGACCGCGCGCCGGATCACACGGTTACGGATCGGGGAGGACGCGCGGGTGGAGGAACGGGAAATCTTCGGCCCCGCCGATACCGGCGGCTTCATCGACGGCATCGCCTTCGACGCTTATGGCAATCTGTGGGGCACACATGTGATGTCGGATCGCATCTTCGCCCTCACGCCGCAGGGCGAAATGCGCATCATCCTCGACGACGACCGCCCCGAGCCCTCGAAGCGCCTCTATGAAGCCTTCGCGCGCGACAAGGCGACGCCGGAACTGATGCTGGCCTGCGGCGGCGATATCGCGCCCTGGTTCGCCTCTCTGACCTTCGGCGGCACGGATCTGTGCAACGTCTATATCGGATCCCTGCGCGGCAGTCGCATTCCCTGGTTCCGCTCGCCGGTGCCGGGTCTGCCAATGGCGCATTGGCCGAGGGAACGGTGAGCCCTTCCTGCCTCGGCGGATAGGCCCCTCTCATTTCGAGGCGGGGCGGAGGCTGCCGTTTCGGTACCACTGAACTGCGTCATCGAGACGATCGTCACCCCAGAACACCTCTCCGTTCACGATGAAGTTCGGCGAGCCGAATACGCCGGCCTGTTTCACCGCTTCGGTTTCCTCGGCGAGGGCAGCCTCGCTTTCGGGTGTGGAGGCCGCCTCGATGATGCGGGTCGGATTCTCGCCGATACGCCGAAGGGATTCGGAAAGGTTCGGTTCGCTTCCGGCGGGGAGCCCGTCCTGGAACCAGATCCGGTAGGTTTCCACCGTATAGGGTTCGCCCCAGCCTTCCTTCATGCCGAGCAGGGCGATTTGGTTGGCGAGGGCGAGATTCTCGAGGGGGAAGGGGGGCGGGACACGAATCGGGAAATCGTAAAGGCCGGCGCGGCGTTCGATGTCACGCCACATATAGGCGAGTTTCCCGGGTTTGTTCGAAAATGGATTGTTATCCTGTTCACGCATGATGGCGCGCACGTTGAACGGTCGCCATCGAAACGTTACGCCCTCGCGCTTTGCATAGCAGCCGAGGCGCATTGCGGTGAGATAAGTATAAGTGCTGCCGATGGAGTAGCAGAAATCGATCGGAGGCATTCTGGCTCGCCTTGCTGTTTGTTCGAAACTCTGGTCGTAAGAGGTATATTTTGCAATTTAATATCGTGTCGTGACACAAGAAATTTTGCGAGCACGGCGGTCCAACCCGCTCACCGATTCGGCGTCACCTTCGAGCCCTTCCGGACCATTGCCCGGCAGCTCTCAACCGCTGCGGGTTGCTGACAAATCGTCGGACCCTATCCGGTGGCCACGCTTGAGTGCCTTGCGCAACGCCTTCAGTTCGTCGTCATGCAAGGTAGCGCCGCATGCCTCGCAAACGTCTCGCAGGAACGCGCGCTGGTCGCGGTGCATGCGCGAGCCGATCACGCAGGACAATGTCAGCAGATCGAGGAGGCGCGTTCGACCGGCGGTCTCGAGGTCGGGCAGGTAGCCGCGCATGGCGGCCCAGTCGAGCGAAATCTCCTCGTCGTAATCGAGCGACTCGCCGAGACGGTTCATCAGGTAGATCTGGTTGGGATGGGCGTCGCGCCCCCGGGCCAGCATCTCGCCTGCGCCCTGCAGGAGCAGATCCCGCTCCTTCTCGCCCAGAGCGCGCGGATTCTCGAAATGCGCCCGGATGATGTTGTCGACTGCGAACGGACCAAGCGTGCGCACCCGCGCCTCCGTCATGATCCGCCAGACGATATAGGCGTTCCAAACGGCATAGAGCGGGCCGGCGAATAACGGGACCATCCCGCGGATCGCCATGCGCGCGGCCACCCGGCGCAAGAATACCCGCAGGAGGAAGCTGCTGACGCCGACCTTCAGCTTGTAGGCGATGTTGAGCGCGGTAAGTTTCCAGTTCGACACATAGGCATAGGGATCGATTCCGTAGATCTTGATCTGTGGACTCGGGAACTCCAGCGCTGCGCGTGCGAGGCTATGGGAGAACAAACCGTGCTCTTCGCCCCGCGACAGCTGCAGGCCGGAATATTGCGTTATGCGCGCGATCCCGCTCAACGCCAACGCGTAGAGCAGGGCAATCTCCACCGCACTGACCACGCCGACGAAGATGTAGAAGAGGCTCCAATACGGGAGCGCCTCGCGCCAGCCGATATCCTCCATGCCGTTGAAGACGCCCTGGCGCATCCAGATCTCGGTACCGCCGATCACCCCGCCCGACACGATCCCCGCCAGCGCCGACAGACCGACGATCCACCGCGTGACGCGACCGATTTTCTGCACGCATTCCTGCGAAGGTTGTTCGCGCGCGCCGCTTTCGGCGCTGCTTTGCGCCAGATAGGCGGCAAACTTGCGCTCCAGCATGTTCGGCTCGGGAGAGTACTTTTCAGCCGCTGGCACGGGTCCCTCGTTTATGATTGCCGCGAGCGGCGTGCCACACGTGATCTCGGTGCGTCGGCGCGCTGCGGGTTCGGGCGGAAGGCGTCTACGTCGTCGGCTCTCCCAGCGTGTGCTCCACCCAGAGCTTTTGCACCGCGACCATTGCAACGATGGTGAGTGGCGCTGCGAGAATTAGTCCCACGATCCCGAAAATCAGGCTGAGCAGCACCTGCAAGGCGATCAGGAGCGCCGGTGCGAGATCGACGGCCTTCTGCTGGATCATCGGGACGAGGACGTTGCCCTCGACATTCTGGATCACGATGTAACCGATCAGCACGATCAGACCCGTCTGCATCCCCTCGGCAAATCCCACCGCCACGATCGGGATCGTGGCGATCAGCGGGCCGAGGAACGGGATGAAGGTGAGCAGCGCCGTCAGAACACCCAGCGCAAACCAGACGTCGATCCCGAGCATGAACAAACCGAATCCGACCGAGACGCCGAGCAGGGCCATGGAGGCGAGCTGTCCGAGAAACCACCAGCGCAGCGCATTGGCGATCGCCGACAGCGTATCGTCCACCAAAGCACGCTTCGCCGGCGGCACGAGGCGTAGCGTCCCGCCCCGATAGAGCGCGGGATTTGCTGCGATGAAAAGGGTGAGAACGACGAGTATGATCAGGCTCGTGACGGCGCCGATCGCGGTCATCCCCCAGGTCATCGCCTGTCCGGCCAGATCGCCGGCTGCGCCGGAGAGGCCGCCATTTTCGTCATCCATCTCCTCCAGCATCGTGATCGCGCCGTACTCTGAGAGCCAGGCATGGATCTGCTCGACAAAGCCCGTCACGGTCTCGCTCAGTTCCCGGAATTGCTGGACGAAACGCGTCGCGGTGAGCCCGAGCGTGCCGATGATGATCGCCGCAATGCCAGCCGTGGCGCCGACCAGCGCCCAACCGCGCGAAAGGGGCGACCGCCGCGCCATTGCCCGCGCGAGACCGTCGAGCCCGACTGCGAGCAGCACCGCCGCGAAGACGAGTAGAAGCACGTCGGCGATGAAGTAGCCGAGCAGAAGAAGCCCGGCGGTCAGAAGAATCGTGTCGGTCCTGATCCGGCGCTGCGATTCCATGCACTTTTCCTGTTGTCCGGGCGCGGCCCGGCGCCCTTACCCGAACTGCAACGCTCACCAATGCCCGCTGTTCCTCCCCGCCCGTCAAAAGAACGCGGTCGAACCGGCCTCAAGGACGTGCATGAGATCATTCTGGGCGTAACCATGCGCGACGATCTCATGCCCCGCCTGTGCGAGCGCGACGCGATGCGCGGGCCGGCCTTCCGCCGCCATGGCCGAGGTGAGCACGCTCGCGAGCACGACGCGATGCGCGCAGCCATCCACAGCAGCCGGTCGGTTCCCGAAACGGCGTTTTAGAGCCCGTATGAATCGGCGTTCGGATCGAACAGCCCATCCGCCAGCATATCGCCCATCGGGCGCACGCCCGAGCTGGCACCGGGCCAGCGCATGTCGCGCGGGGCTTGGATCGTTTCGAATGCGTTTTCATTCATTTTGATGTGTCGAGCGATCTCTTCATCGATGCGTTTCAGGCGGCGGGCGCGAGGCCCACGGCCATGGCCCGGGGCGAGGTCTTCACCCCAGTCCAGCAGGGCGCCGTCGACGGGCTCGAGATTCCGCGGACGCTGCACAGCACCCCGGGCAGACAAGGCAACGGGTTGGCCCAAGGACATCTCAGCCTGCTGCCGCTGGAGGAGGTCGCCTTCTCCTTCGACCTGTGCTGAGACCTGCGCATCGAGCGCGAGCCGGGGGAGCGTTGGCTGCGCAAGGTCACCTGCGAGATATTCGAGGCCGCAAAGCCGGGTGCGTCCGCTTTCTGAAACGCCTCCCGTCGCAACGCATCGGATACGACCGACGATCAGGCGGTGCGTCGACGGTTCATCATCGCGCGATAGACCGGCAGGCTGAGCAGCAGAAGAGCGGTGAGCATCAGCGCCACGGCGATCGGATGCCCGGTGAAGAAGGCGGCGAAGCTGCCATTCGTGATGATCAGACCCTGGCGAAGGCTCATTTCCAGCGTGGGGCCGAGCACCATGCCGATGACCAGCGGCGCCATCGGATAGCCCTGCCGGCGCAGCAGGAACCCGATCACGCCGGCAATCGCCATGACCAGCAGATCGAACGGGTTGCCGCGCACGAAATACACGCCGATCACGCAGAAGATCGCGATCGCCGTCATCAGAAAGGCCTCGCGCATGCGCAGCAGCGGCGCGGCAAGCCGCGAGACCAGCATGCCGAGCGGCAGCAGGATCAGGTTGATCAGGAGAAAGCCGGTGAAGATCGCCGCGATCAGGGTAGGGTTGCTGGTCATAAGCCGCACGCCGGGCGTGACCCCGTGCAGCGTCAGCGTGGCCAACATCACGGCGGTGATGGCATCGCCGGGAATGCCGAGCGCCATGGTCGGCACCAGCGCGCCGCCCGTCACGGCGTTGTTGGCGGATTCGGAGGCGATGATTCCGTCGGGCTCGCCCTTGCCGAAATTCTCTCGCCTGGGTGACGAGCGGCGCGCCTCGGCATAGGATATGAATGCTGCCGTCGCCGCCCCCGTCCCCGGCAGCACGCCGACTCCGCAACCGATCGCGACCGACTTGGCGAGCACCCCGAGTCTTCCCTTCCAGGCGCGCAGCTTCGGCAACACGATGCCCTCGAAGGCAACGAGAAGGGCAGCGCCATCGATCCGGCGCGACGCGCGCAACAGCACTTCCGACAGGGCGAAGACGCCGATCACGACCGCGAGCAGGTCGAAACCCGCGAGAAGTTCGAAGGCACCGAAGGTGAAGCGGGCTTCGCCGGTGATCGGATCGCCGCCAACGCTCGACAGAAAGATACCGATCACGCCGGCAAGCAGACCCTTGATCATCGATCCTTCGGAGACGGAGACGATACAGGTCAGGCCGAGCAGGATCAGGGCGAAGGTCTCGATCGGGCCGAAGTTGAGCGCGAAAGCCGCGACCTGCGGAGCTGCGAGGATCAACAGGATCGCCGAGACGATACCGCCTATCACCGAAGCAAGCGTGGCCCAGCCGAGCGCCAGCCCGGCTTCGCCGCGCTGCGACATCGGATAGCCGTCGAGGCAGGTCGCGGCCGATTGCGGTGTACCCGGCGTGTTGATCAGGATGGCAGAGATCGAACCGCCATAGACCGATCCCGCATAGACCGCGAGAACGAGCAGAATTGCCGCGATCTGGCCCATGCCCAGCGTGAAGGGAAGGATGATCGCGACCGCCACCGTCGAGCCGATCCCGGGAAGGGCGCCCAGAATGATGCCGAGCATCGTCCCCAGAACGAGGACCGCGATGCCTTCAAGCGTGAAGATGAGGCCAAGGGCCTGTGGCAGCATGTCGAGCATGAAGGCGCCTCACAGCCACCAGAAGAAGGGTGATGCCGGCAGCGGCATCTTCAAAACCCGGTTGAACAGGATCAGGAGCATCGTCGGCGCACCGATGGCGAAGGCCGCGATCGTCAGGATGTGTCGTTGGCCGAGCACGAGCAGCGACACGATGCAGAAGGCGACGGAGGTGATGAAGAAACCCAGCCGCGTGAACAGGACGGCATAGAGCAGGACGGCAATGACGAGCACGCCTATCCGCCATGCGGCAGGTTCGAGCGACGGCTCGCGCCGCCAGACAGCCGCAGCGAGTTCCATCGCGGCGATCGCGACCCACAGGGTCAGGACGATGCGGGGAAAGAAGCGTGGATCGAATGCCGGTTGCAGATCCGGCGTCCCGCCGGCAATCGCCGTCCACAGGAGGGCAATGCCCGTCAGGAACAGGACAAGCGCGACGAGCGCGCGTTCGTTGATCAACGCCAACATCGACGTCTCCCGGCTGCAGCCGAATCCGGCAGGAAAGCAGAGCGCGGGACGCGGGTGGACCCGCGCCCCGGCAGAGTCTGGCTCAGAGACCGGCGGCTTCGATCAGGGCGCCGTTCGCCTCGTATTGCGCCCGATAGAAGGCGTCAAATTCCTGCGCATCCTTGAAGTCGATGACCGTGTTGGTGCGCTCGGCGAAGGCCTGGAAGCCTTCCGAATTGATCGCTGCCTCGCAGGCATCCGAGAGGCGTGCCGTCACGTCCGGATCGACGCCCGCCGGCGCGAACAGGCCGCCCCAGAGATAGAGCTCGTTCAAGGGTGCCTCGATGCCGACTTCCGCTGCCGTGGGGACGTCGGGGAAGCTGTCGAGACGGGTGTCGTTGAAGACCATCAGCGGGCGAAAATCACCGCTGGCCATCAGCAATTCGGTATCACCGAAGAACTGGATCGTGCCGGCAGCCATACCCTGGAGCGCCGGCCCTGAGCCCTGGAAGGGGAGGTGGCGGACCTTGTCGTGAATGCCGAGACCGGAGAAGGCGGCGACCATGGTCAGATGCGTGATCGCCCCCGGTCCTGATGAGCCGTAGAGATACTGCCCCGGATTCTCCTCGACGGCGGCGACCACGTCATCGATCGTCTCGAAGGGGCTGTCCGCATTCACGAAGAAGAGAGTGGGGGAGGCCGCAACCGAGCAGATCGGGGTCCAGCTGTCGAGGCCGTAGGGCGTCTCGCGCACCTGCGGCTGGATGGTGGCGACGGTGATCGACCAATAGCCGAGCTGATGGCCGTCGGCACTTTGGCCCGCGAGCGCACCGGCCGCGACCGTGCCCGCGCCGCCGGCAGTGTTCGAGACGAACACGTCACCCTCGAGGGCCTCGGCGAAATGCGGCGCGAAGGCACGCAACAGAAGATCCGTGCCGCCACCCGCATTGAAGGGCACCACGAGATTGATCGGACGCTCCGGAAAAGCCTGTGCGGCCGTTCCCGCTGTGAGCATGGCGGCGCCGGCGGCCAATGCGGAAAGGTGTTTTCTGATCGACATGTTTTCCTCCCTGAAGTTGAATTCTTTTGATTGGTATCGTTATCAATTTGGATGATAACGTTGTCATTGCAGATTTCAACGATTAAACGAGAGTCTGAACGCCAATCCGGCCTGGGTGGCCAGCGGCTCGTATTTGCAATGAGGTGGCATGTCGGATCCTGACATTTCCTCCCCGCCTACCGCACGTGACGTGGCCAAACGCGCTGGCGTTTCCGTGATCACGGTGTCGCGCGTGATGCGCAGCGCGCCGAACGTATCCCCCGCCATGCGCGACAAGGTGCGCGCGGCGGCGCTCGAACTGGGATATCGCCCCAATCGGGTGGCGGGTGCATTGCGTGCGCGCGAGACCGGACTCGTCGCGGTGATCGTGCCGTCGATGAGCCACAGCGTCTTTCCTGAGGTCATCGACGGTATCGATCACGGGCTTTCCGGCACGTCGCTGCGCACGGTGCTCGGCATCACCCATTACGACCAGGCGCGTGAAGCGGCGATTCTGCATGATCTGATCGCCTGGAATCCGGCTGCGGTGATCATCAGCGGGCTGGAACATCATCCCGACGTCCATGCCATGCTCGCCGGCGCATCCTGCCCGGTGGTGGAGGTGATGGATGTCGACGGCGACCCGATCGATCTCTGCGTCGGCACATCTCAGCAGGAGGCCGGCGAGCTGATGGCGGCGCATCTCGTGGAGACCGGGCGGCGGCGCATCGGTTATGTCGGCGCCTGGGGCGAGCGGCCAGACCGGTCGCGAAAGCGCCGGGAAGCCTTTGCCGCCGCGCTTACCCGGAGGGGGCTCGATCTGGCCGTGCATATCGAGGATGCCCCGTCATCCCTGAAGACGGGGCGCGCCGGCTGTGCCGCCATTCTGGCCGAGCATCCCGATCTCGACGCCATCCACTTTGCCAATGACGACCTCGCCCTCGGTGCGCTTTTTCATTGTCGAGAGAACGGCATACGGGTGCCGGAAGATATCGGGCTGGCCGGATTCAACGGCATCGAGCTCGTGGGAATGATCACGCCGCGCCTGACGACGATCGCCAATCCCCGGTTCGAAATGGGGATATGCGCCGCGCGGATGCTGTCACGCCGGCTCAATTCCGAGTATTCGGAGGGCGATCAGGATGCGCAAGTGTCGCTCCCTGCCGGAGACACCTGGCATCTGCCACTCCATCTGAGCAAAGGCGATACGACCTGAGCGCGTTCCGGCTACGCCTTCGCGCGTCCTGCGCATGCGGGTTGCCCGAGCTCTCTCGGATCCTCTGAACGATGCAGCCTCAATACGTCGCTCGTCCGCCGGAGAGATCGAAGACGGCGCCCGTATTGAAGCTGCAGGCATCCGAACACAGCCACAGCACCAGTTCGGCAACCTCTTCTGGTTCCCCGAGCCGCCCCATCGGGCTCTTGCCGACCATCGTCGCCACATGCTCCGCGCTCATCTGGTCGAGTAGCCCCGTATGCACCGCCGCCGGAGCGACGGCATTGACGAGGATGCCCCTGCCGGCGAGTTCCTTGCCCAGCGCTTTGGTCAGGGCGAGGAGACCGGCCTTGGATGAGCTGTAGGCGGCGGCGTTGGGGGTGCCTTCCTTGCCCGCGAGCGAGGCGATGTTGACGATGCGGCCGCAACGGCTCTGCGCCAGCGCGGGAATCAGGGCGCGGCTGACCAGGAACGGGCCGGTGAGGTTCACGGCGAGGATACGCTGCCAATCCGCCGGGTCGTAGCTCTCGACCGGAACGGTCGGCCCGGCAAGGCCAGCATTGTTGATCAGGATATCGATATGGCCATGCTGCTCCAGCGTGACGCGGGCGGCGGTGTCGACCGATTGCGGATCGGACACGTCCGCCGCAATCATATCTTTCTCGCCTGAGGACGAGGCACCGGACCTGTCCCAGATGATCACCGTCGCGCCCGCAGCGCGCAACCGTTCGGTGATCGTGGCGCCGATGCCGTTCGCACCGCCGGTAATGACGGCCTTGCGCCCGGTGAAGTCGTATCGAGGTAGGGTCACCGCTTTGCCCACATTGTGAAAAGTCGCCCAGATAATGGCAGAGTAAGGGGGCGACACGGAAGATCAAGGATTTTCCGCCTTCAGGCGAAGGTGGCGATCGAGCGCGAGATCGCGTCGACGACGGCCTTCAGCTCCTCGATGATCTTCATCGCGGTAATCTCATCGTGTCGATGCAGGGGGATGCTGACACTGACACAGCCGACCGGCGCGCCCGTGCGGTCGCGGATCGCGCTGCCGAAACAGCGGATCTCGCCCTCGTTCTCCTCGTTATCCGTGGCGTATCCGCGCTCGGCGATGCGGTCCAGCTCGGCGAGAAGATCGGCGGCATTGGTGATGGTGTTGGGTGTGCGCGGCCGGAATTCGATGGCGTTGACGGTTTCGCGCCGGCGATCGGCGGGGAGGGCGGCGAGATAGGCCTTGCCCACCGAGGTCGAATAAAGCTCCACGCGGGTTCCGATCCGCGAGGTCATGCGGACGGTGCGCGGGCTCTCGAGCTTGTCGATATAGACCATGCCGAGGCCGCTCGGGACGGCCAGATGCACGGTTTCGCCGGAAAAACGACGCAGTCTCTCGATTTCATCCCGCGCCGCCGAACGCAGATCGGAGCTCTCCCAGCTCTTCGATGCGAAGGCGATCAGGCGGTGACCGAGCTGGAGCATGCCACCGGAGCGCTCTTCCTTGACCAGCCCCTCGGCAATCAGCGCCGCGACGATGCGATAGAGCGTACCACGCGGATACGGCAACAGCTTCGTGAGCCTCGCCATGTCGACTCGTCCGGGGTCGTCGGCGATGGCCTGCAGCACGCGCATGTATTTGGAGAAGGCGGCTGCGCCCTGGACGCCTTCGTGGCGGGTGGTCTGACCCTCACCGCGCGCGCGGCCGGTTTCGGTCGTTGCATCGTTTCGCGATGACGTCACAAGCGCCCCTCAGTTATCCCTTGACGTAAGGAAAATCCAATTCGATACTCGCTCAAAATAAAACGTGGGCAAATGACCACATAGTGGACGGCTTGTCAAGCCGCCTCGCACTTATTGCGATTCGATCTCACGATGTCTGCTTTGGGAGGAGCGATATCAGTGGAGCACGACACTCCGAATCCGTCGCACGCCAATGAGTGTGCGCCTTGCCGCAAGCAACATGTGCGGGACCCACATCCCCCGCTGATCGTCCCCGACGCTCTGCTGACGCATGAGTGGATACGGGTCGTGGAGAGCGATGTTGACGAGGCAGCCGGCGAGCCGCGCAGGTTCGTAGTTGGCGCGCATGGTGCAGAACTGATTGAGAAATCACAAACCGAAAGCTCAGTGAGAGACATCAATCGAGATGATACGATGAATCATCGTTGTGATGTTTTCACACAAAACGATAGATATCGTGCACATTATGCCAATCTTAGCTTGGCAATAGACTGTATCGATCAGCAGGATGGATAGCGTAATCTGAAGAAATGGCGTCTAGACTGAGGCTGATAGAGGCGATTATATCGAGGGAGTATCAATGCGAATCCCATCTGCCAGTCTTTCCATGCGCAATACGCTGAAGGCGAGCCGGCATGGCTGAGCGCGTGGCATTCTCCCCCGTGCCCTATCCGCGCCTGCGCCGGACGGTGAAGTTCATGCTTCCCCTCATGGGGCTCGTCGTCATCTGGCAGCTCGTCGTCGTCATCTTCGACGTGAACCCGCGCATCTTTCCCGATGTTCCAACGGTCCTGCGCGCCGGCTGGGGCACGATCGCGGACGGCTCGCTCTTCAGCCATGTCACCGCGAGTCTCTGGCGGGTGACGGTAGGCACGGTCCTCGCGATCCTGCTGGCGGTCCCGCTCGGCATCCTGATGGGCGTCAGCAGGGGCGTATCCAGCTTTCTCTCACCGCTGTTCCGGTTCTTCTCCGTGCTTGCCGGCATTGCCTGGATACCGATCGCGACGCTCTGGTTTGGCTACGGATTCGGCGCGATTACGTTCGTGATATTCAACGCCGTCTTCTTCGTCGTCACCTATAATACGTTGCTCGGCGTCTCGACGATACCGATGCCGATCCGCCACGCCGCAGCCTCGCTGGGGACCAGCCGATGGCAGCTCCTCAAGGAGGTTCTGGTGCCGGGGGCGCTGCCGAATATCGTCACCGGAATCCGCACCGGCATGGGCTTCGCCTGGCGCGGCCTGATCGCCGCCGAGATGATCGCCACCAATACCGGCCTCGGCTACATGCTCTTTCTCGCCCGGGACTTCTACCGGACGGAGGTGATCGTCTTCGCGATGATCGTCATCGGGATCATCTGGCTCGTTCTAGACCGCCTGCTGCTGGCTCCGTTGGAGCGCGCAACCGTCGAACGCTGGGGCATGGTGCAACGCTCATGACATATGCTCAGACCATTTGGGGGATGTATGTGCGCTGGACGACGGCCTGGCCGGCGCTGAGCGCGTTTGCACCCTTCGTGCCGCTGATTGCTCTGTGGGGGTTCGTCGTCTGGCTCGAAATATTCCCGCGCGTCTTCCTGCCGGGCCCCTTCGAGGTGCTCCAGACCAGCTGGTCGCTCCTCTACAAGGGCATCCTGCCGGCCTATCTCGGTGACAGCCTCGTGCGGCTCGCTGTCGGTGCCGCAGCCGGCATGGCGCTGGCCATTCCGCTGGGCATCTTCATCGGCCTGAACCAGCGCGCCCATGACGCGACCTGGCCGGTGCTGCTCTTCTTTCAGGCCATCGGCGATATCGCTTGGCTGCCCATCCTGCTCGTCTGGTTCGGTTTCGGGCTGACCACCATGACCTTCGTCATCGTCTACACGGTGATGTTCCCGGTCATCCTGAACACGGTGCTCGGCATCCGCTCGGCAAGGCCCGAGCTGGAACGCGCGGCGCAGAGCCTGGGGGCCTCGCGCACCCGGATCCTCTTCGAAGTGACGCTGCCGGGTGCGTTGCCGAATATCATCACCGGGCTGCGCAACGGCCTCGGCTACGGCTGGCGCGCGCTGATCGCAGCCGAGATCATCGTGGGGACCAGCGGCATCGGCTTCCTCATGTTCGACGCACGGCGCGCCGGCTCGGTGGACGAGATCGTCGTCGGCATGATCGTGCTCGGCATCCTCTGGTACATCGTTGACAGCTGGATCCTCGCGCCGATCGAGCGCGCCACGGGTGAACGCTGGGGGCTCGTGACAACATGAAGAACCTGTCTCTCGAAAACCTCTCGAAGACCTATTTCGATCCCTATGCGGGCACCACCGTCAATGCGGTGCAGGACGTGTCCCTGAACGTGGATGCGGGGGATTTCGTCGCCGTGGTCGGCCCGTCCGGTTGCGGGAAGACGACCATCCTCAACATGATCGCGGGTTTCGTGCCGATCTCGGGCGGGCGGGTCCTCGTCGGCGGCAAGGAGGTCAAGGGTCCCGGCCCGGATCGCGGCGTCGTCTTCCAGTCCTTTGCGCTGTTTCCCTGGAAGACCGTCGCTGAGAATGTGACCTTCGGCCCGAAGATGCGTGGCGTCGGCAAGGCCGAGCGCGCGAAGATCGCGCAGGAATACCTCGCGCTCGCAGGGCTGTCCCATGCCGCCGATCGCTACCCCAACGAGTTGTCCGGCGGCATGCAGCAACGTGTCGGCGTGGTGCGCGCGCTTGCAAACAATCCCGATGTCCTCCTGATGGACGAGCCTTTCGCCAGCGTCGATGCGCAAACCCGGATGACGCTGCAGGAGGAGCTCACCCGTATCTGGGAGGAGCGGCGGCCGACCATCATCTTCATCACGCATGACGTGTCGGAGGCGGTGTTCCTGGCCAACCGCGTCGTCGTCCTGTCCAAGGGCAATGTCCTCAAGGAGGTCGATATCGACCTGCCACGTCCGCGCTCGTGGGACCGGCTGGTCGAGGACGGTGATTTCAAGGCGCTGTCGAACAAGGTACTCCAACTGGTACGCTCGGCATGAAGAACATGCTCCTGTCAGCCTTGCGCACGACGAGAGGGAAGGTCGTCCTGGCCGTCCTGATCGCCATCGCTGCGTTTCAGCTCTGGTTGACGATCGCGGCACCCGGGAAGATCGCGCCCGAGGTCGACCGCGAGGCGCGGCGTGTCGACGTCATGGTGACGCTGGCATTCCCGCCGGAGCGCTTTCACATCCAGAAGTTTCAGGACTTCGGGCGTGTCTCTGGCACGCGCGAGAACTCCGTGCAGGTGCGCGGGGTCAATGTGGCGCGCCTCAACGCGCTGGCCCGTCCCTACTGGGTCCGCTCGATTGAGCCGCTGGAAACGGGAGGATAACAAATGATACGGCCATTCGCCTTCGCGCTCGGCATAGCCCTGATCGTACCATGGGCTGCCAATGCGCAGGATGACGACCTTATCCAGCTCAATGCCGGAATGGTGTCCGGCTTCGACCAGATCGGCCTTCCGATCGCGCTGGAGCAGGGATTCTTCGAAGATTACGGGCTCGAGGTTCGCATCGCCAACCCCTATGCAACAGGCGTCGATTCGCTCAACGCCCTGCAATCGGGTGAGGTCGACACGGTTCAGGTGGGCGTGCCGATGATCGGTGCGGTCGTGCGTGGCATGGATCTCGTCGCTCTGGGCAATTACAGCGGCAATGCCGCCCAGCTCGGCTCGGATACGACGATGGCACTTGTCGCGGCGGAAGGTTCCGGCATCGACGGCGATGATCTGTCGACGCTTGCCGGAAAACGCGTCGCGGCTTCCTTCGGAACCATCAACCACCTGTATGTCCTGGCTCTCATCGAAGCGGGAGGACTCGAGATCAGCGATGTCGATCTCGTGAACACGCCGCCCCCGGACATGACCGTCGCGCTGCTGGCAGGCGGTATCGACGCCTTCGTCGGCTGGGATCCCTGGCCGATCGTGGCCCAGGCCGACGTGCCTGGCGCCTATGAGGTGATCCGCGGTGGCAACCACATCTCCTATCTCGGCTTCAACGTCGCCATGCGTGACTGGGCGGACGAGAACGGCGAAACCATCGAGAAATACCTTGCCGCACTTTCGGCAGCCGACCAGTGGATGCGCGCCAATCCGTCAGAGGCCGCACAGGTCGCAACCCGCTGGATTCCCGGGCTCGACCCGGACATCGCCGAAGAAGCGATGGGCTATAACATCCAGCAGGCGGACCGCCGCCTGTCCGGCAACAATTACGCGGCACTGCACGAAGCGGTCCAGACCCTCTACCGGCTGGGCTTCATCGATGCGGATTTCGACGTGAACGAACATATCGATTCGCGTCACATCGTCCGCGTCATGAGCGAGCATCCCGAACTGTTCGATGACCTGCCGGAGATCCCCGAGGACGTCGAAATCACGGAAGGCTACGTCTTCCAGCCCTGATACGGGCGATGCCTACGCCCCGCCGCCGTCTAGGCGGCGGGGCGTAGGGCGGATGTCATGCATCCTCGTCTGACATCGCGAAGGTATCCGCAATACTCGCAAGATTGTGCAGGAACTTCTTGTTCTCTAAACCGGATATTGCCGCCAGGAGTTTCTGCATCTGTGGATCTGCCAGAATATCGTTACTCTTGCCCACATTCGACGCAAACTCGTCACCGCTGAAGAAGAACGAGATGGGCTGGTCGGTTTCCTGAGCGATCCGATACAAGCGGCCCGCTCCGACGCGATCAGTGCCGTTCTCGTATTTCTGGATCTGCTGATATGTGACGCCGACGCTGTCGCCGAGCTTCGATTGACTGAGTTTGGCGATCTTCCGTGCCAGTCTGACGCGTTGACCAACGAGACGATCGATATCGCTCGGCTTGCGTGTGTCCATGGAACCTCCAAGTTTTTCAGAAATATTCGCCAGCGTTATAAGCCTCGACGAATTAGATTCATTCGCAAGTTTGCCCTGTCGGCCACAGGAAATCAAAGGAATTAGCGTGGAAAACGCTGTGCACTTTTACGTAAGTCGAAGGGGCCATCAGGTACTTTCCTGACCTCGTCTTGCGTTCTCGGCAAATACGACGATCCTGGTGCAAGATCGGTGAACCACGCCAAACAGCAGAATTCCGGTGTGCGTTGGGAATGCCTGCCTCGTTGGTCGCGCTAGAGAAAAGGACGAGTGAATGAAAATTGCGGTCGTTGGGGCAGGGGCCGTCGGTGGATATCTCTCTGCGGAGCTGGCGCGGGCCGGGCATCAGGTCAGCGTGGTTGCGCGCGGCGAGAACCTGCAGGCGATCAGGGCGAACGGATTGGTGCTGGAGACGACCATAGACCGGTTTCAGGTTCAGCTTCCGGCGAGCGACGATCCGACCGATTTCGGCGTTCAGGACCTCGTGATCGTCACCGCGAAGACGCCGGCACTGGCTGATCTCTTCCAGAAACTCGGACCACTGCTCGGGCCGCAGACCCCGGTGCTCAGCGCCATGAACGGGGTTTTCTGGTGGTATAGCCACGCTTTCGCGCCGAACGGCATCGCGCCCGACACGGGCCGTCTCGATCGCGACGGTCGCCTGGCGGCTTCCTTACCGCTGGAGCGGTGCGTCGGCATGATCATCTATTCCGCCAACAGCGTCGTATCCCCGGGCGTGGTACGCAACACCACCGCAGCCAACCGCTTCATTATCGGCGTTCCCGATCCGACTACCGGGCCCGATGTCGAGGCCATTGCAGGCGCGCTCGATGAAACCCGCTTCGAGACAAAGGCTACTACCGATATTCGTCGGGAGATGTGGCACAAGCTTTTGCGCAATATCGCTTCGGCGCCGATCGCTGTGCTCACGGGTGCCACGATCGCCGACATCGCCGACACCCCCGAACTTGCCGAGATCGCGCGCGCTGTTCACAGGGAAGCGGCGGCCGTCGCTGAAGCACATGGATTCGCAGGGTTCGCGGAGGAGGCGGATACGCTCTACCGTCCCGGTACCCGGCTGCGCCACAAGCCGTCCATGCTGCAGGATCTCGAACGCGGGCGCCCGATGGAGATCGATACCATGATCGCCATCGTCCAGGATTTCGCCCGACAGTCCGGGGTCGCGACACCGCGCCTCGACACGTTGTTGCCGCTCGTTTGCGCCCGCGCGGAAATCGCGGGCTGCTACAAGCGATGACCCTTGCGCAACAACCCTCGCATCCTGCTCAGGCCTGATTGGAGACATCGTGATGGCACCACGTCTTTTGCCGACGACCGTCGTCGGAAGCTATCCGCAGCCGGACTGGCTGATCGATCGTGAGAGACTGAGCGGAATGGTTCCGCGCGTACGCGTGCAAGACATCTGGCGGGTTCCGCCGCCCCGTCTCGCCGAAGCCCAGGATGACGCCACCATAATCGCGATCCGCGATATGGAGCGCGCCGGCATCGACATCATCACCGATGGCGAGGCCCGGCGGGAGAGTTACTCCAATCACTTTGCAACGGCGCTGGACGGTGTCGATACCGAGAACCCAGGGGAGGTGATCGGTCGAACCGGCAAGGTCACGGTAGTGCCGCGCATTGTCGGCAAGGTGAGAAGGCGCGAGGCGGTCGAGCGGCGCGACGTGGAATTCCTGCGCCGGAATACGGATCGCGCGATCAAGATCACGATCCCCGGACCGTTCACGATGTCGCTGCAGTGCAAGAACGAGTTCTATGATGACGATGAGGAGATGGCGATGGATTTCGCCATTGCCGTCAATCAGGAGCTCCACGAGCTCAAGGCCGCGGGCGCCGATGTCATCCAGCTCGATGAACCATGGATCCAGTCATTCCCCGAAAAGGGCGAGCGCTACGGGATCAAGGTCATCAATCGCGCCCTTGAAGGTGTGCCCGGGCCGACGGCGATCCACCTTTGCTTCGGTTACGCGCAGGTGGTGAAGGACAAGCCGAGCGGCTATTCGTTCCTGCCGCAGCTCAACGATACGATCGCGGACATGATTTCGATCGAGGCCGCCCAACCCCGGCTCGATCCGGCGGTACTCGCGCAGTTCTCGGCCGAGAAATCAGTCATTTACGGCGTTCTGGATCTGGGTACGCATTCACCTGAAAGCCCGGAGGAGGTAGCCGATCGCATTCGCTCGGCGCTGCGCTACATTCCGGCCGAGCGCCTTATCCCGGCCCCGGATTGCGGCATGAAATATCTGCCGCGCGCCGTCGCCTTCGCAAAACTCAAGGCGCTGGCCGATGGTGCCGCGATCGTACGTCATCAACTGAGTGGAGGATGATTGCGCCCGCGCGCGGAGCGGCGATGGATTCACGTCGGTTTGGCGCGTCGACGCCTTTCGCGATCCCGCGCGCCATGGCCCTCGGGGGCGAGGATGCAGATTTTGACTTCCGGCTGGGCGCGATCATAGTGGATCCCGGTCAGCTCGGCGGCGATCGGGATGCTTTTCTCGATCAGCTCGTCGTGGATTTCGCTGACGATTTTCTCTGAAAGATAGCCGAGTGGCCAATGCTTGATCGTGCGCCCGCCGAAGAAGCCCTTCGATTCCGCGCCGCCGACGACCAGAAGCCCTTTTTCCGGATTGTCGATATCCTCCGCCGCGAGATCGACCCCGAAGCGCAATCCCTTTTTGCGCGAGGCTTCGACGGCATCTGCAAAAGCGATGACCGCATCGCGATTGTCCCCGACGCCCTGAACGCTGATTATGCCGGTGGTGCGTACCCACTCACCCGGCGGGCGGGTCTCCGGCCCATAGTTCCGCCACACGTAATTCTCCATTCCGCAAGACAACCGACGCGAGGGACACTGCCCGCTGATCCGGTCGTGATCAAGATGGCCCGACTGTTCCTCGGTCGGGGATTTGCGGTTCGTGAATTTGTGCTGCCGCACCGAATGTGGGCCTCGTCTGCCAACCCCCGCATCTTCGCCAGATTGGTTCGCGAATGCCTGCGCTTGCACCGGGCCCACCTCTCGGCCAGTCTCGCACGCATGAGAGCTGCACCCGCTGGTGCCTCTTGCCGACCGCAGAGAGGCTCCTCTTCAGCCTCCTGCCCTGGCCTGGAAGCACTCCGCCGGCATGACCTTTTGGAGGGACGTATTGATGGATCTGATGTCGGGCTTCCCGCCCAAACCCGAGCACCTGGTGACGCTCGCGAACTGGCGCAAACCCCCGTTCAATCGCTGGTCCTTCCACCACGTCTGTGAGCTCGTCCCTTCGGCAAGCATATCGCATGCGGACAGGCCGGCAATGCTGCCGCAGGGCGAAGTCGATCTCGGCGAGTTGGTGATTTCGCATCAGGGTCGAAAGCTCGACCTGCGAGGCTGGCTGGAGGAAACCTTCACGGATTCGATGGTCATCCTGAGGCGGGGGAAGGTGGTTTTCGAAACCTATTCCGAAGGCCAGGACGCCAGGACGCGCCATATCTGGATGTCCGTTTCCAAATCCGTGCTCGGCCTGATCGCCGGCATCCTCGAAAACCGTGGATCGCTGAACGTCGACGCCCCTGTCACGGATATCATTCCCGAGGTACGAGGCTCCGCGTTCGACGGGGCGACGATCCGTGATCTGCTCGACATGCGTGTCGGGATTCTGTTCGACGAGGATTACAACGCCGCAGACGGTACCATTATCGACTATCGCAAATCCCACCTCTGGGATCCGCGCGAGGTCGGCGAGACACCGACCGATCTGCGCAGCTTTCTCGCCACGCTCGACAAGCGCGACGGGCAGCATAATGCGCGTTTTCACTACGTGTCACCAAATACCGACCTCATGGGCTGGGTGATCGAGCGCGCCGGCGGCATGCGATACGCCGATCTGGTCAGCGAGCTCCTGTGGAAACCGCTAGGCGCTGCGACGGATGCCTATATCACCGTCGACCGCTTCGGTGCCCCGCGCTGCGCCGGCGGTCTGTGTGCGACGCCGCGGGACATGGCGCTGCTCGGACGGCTGTTCGCGACCGGGGGGAAGAGTGCCGACGGCGAGCAGATCGTACCCGAATCCTGGCTTTCGGACATTCTGGAGAATGGCGATCCGCAGGCCTGGGCCGACGGGGATTTCTACGAGCTCTTCGGTGGAGCCGACATGCATTATCGCAGCAAGTGGTATGTTCAGCGCGGCGAACGACCACTCGTCTTCGGCCTCGGCGTGTTCGGCCAGAATCTGGTCATCGATCCGCAAGCGGACCTCGTCATCGCAAAAGCCTCGTCTCAGCCCGTGGCGCTCGACACCGATTACAACGCGCTCAGCATGGCGGGGCTTGCCGAACTCGTGACAAGCCTTGGTTGAATCCATGGCGACCCGTGAGGCCGGGGCATTCACGGCGATTGCCGTGAAGCACATGTAATGTGCTGAAGAGAATATCGCGTGATCCCTTGCCGGACTGCCTGACCGGTATCAGAATGCAAGGCCAAGAAGCGTGAGCATGCTGCAGACAAACCCGTCGACAAAACTGTTGGCTGAGCGCCTGATTTCTGCCCGCCGCAGCCAGAAACTTGTCGACGCAACGGATTGCATACCCCTTGCGGCAGCGGACGCGTATGCCGTGCAGGCGATCGTTGCAGATGCGCTCGGCCCGGTGGGAGCCTTCAAGACCTCACGCAAGCCGGGGTCGGAACAGACGCTTGCCCCGATTTTCGCCGCTGATATCGGCTGGGGTTCCGGCATGTTCAGTGCCCTGCCGGGTGATGTACTTGCAGTGGAGTTGGAACTGGGTTTCCGGCTGATGGCGGATCCGCCTGCGCTTGGTGACCCGGACTTCGTCGAACGGTTGCGTTCGATACTGGAACCTGTTGCGGCGCTAGAGATCGTCGGCAGTCGCATATCAGGGATCACTGCGCAAGATGCCCTTGCAAAGTTGGCTGACAACCAGAACGGGGCCGGTCTCGTCGTGGCGGAAGCGCTTCCTGCAGGCACTGCGCGGGACAGTGCAGCGGAGAACGATAATGCCGGGTCGTCGCTGCGCGCCCATCTTCGCGTCGGTGATGATGTTGTCCTCGACGGCCCTGCCATAGTCCCGGGTGGCGACGGGTTCACGACTGTCTGCGAGATGGCGCGTCGCCTCGGCTCACATTGTGGCGGACTTCGGAAGGGGCAGGTCGTCATCACCGGCTCACTTCACCCAATGGTGCCTGTGCTCTCAGGTACCGAGATCTATGGCCGCCTGGACGGTTTTGGCGAGGTTCGGGCCCTAATCAGCTGAGCACGCTGTACTCGACACGCTTCCTACGGGGCCCTTTCTGACGGCTGGCAGGCGCGGATTTCGGGGGCTTGGTCGGAGTTGGCGCAGGGCACCACAAACAATCCCGGGGCGCGTTCCTGGATTGGCCGCTGGCGAAGCCGGAGGTTGCCAAGAGGACAAATGAATGAAGATCGCGGTCCTGGGGGCAGGGGCAGTCGGTGAATATCTCGCTGCGGAGCTGCCACTGGAGCCGGATAATTCGCTCATTGTCGACGCGAGGCGAGCTGATCCCAATATTTCCCCTTCTTCCTATGCGCACTGAAAGGGGCGTCCTTGATACATGAATTGTAAATACTGCGGTATAGCACAGCTTATCGTTTGTGAACTATGATATATTGGTAATAATTCTGATGAATTTTGAACTTTTTCCAATTTCGCGAATTCATTCACTAATCCAATGCGGATTGATATTTACCCGGAGAACAAAAATGAACAAGATATTTCTAATTACGACTTCAGTAGCTGCGATTTTTGCCGTTTCCGGCGCAGCTTTCGCCCAGTCGAGTGCGACGGCCACCGTCGATCTCAACATCCGCTCCGGTCCCGGCCCGAGCCATCAGGTGGTCGGTGTGATCCAGGCTGATGACAGCGTCACCGTCGATGGCTGCATCGAGGGAAGTCTCTGGTGCCGCATCGCGCATGACGGCAACGAGGGGTGGGTTTATTCGGAATACCTCACCGCCGAGTTTGAGGGCGAGCGCGTCGTCATCTCACAACAGCGCGAAGCTGTCGGCGTACCGGTCGTGCCTTATGATGGCGGCGGCGTGACGGGGTCGACGGTTGGTATGGCCGGCGGCGCGCTCGCGGGCGCTCTCATCGCGGGCCCGATCGGCGCCGTCATCGGCGGAGCCGCCGGGGCGGCGACGGGCGGTGTCACGGGTACGCTCATCGATCCCCCGTCCAATGTGCGCACCTATGTCCGGAGCAACCGTATCGATCCGGTCTATCTGGATGGCGAGGTCGTCATCGGGGCGGGTCTCCCGGAGACAGTCGAGCTTCGTTCGATCCCGGATTACGAGTATCGCTACGTCTACGTCAACGAGGTGCCGGTTCTGGTCGAGCCGGATACGCGCCGGATCGTCTACGTCCTGCGTTGATCCGGGTCGCCGTCACGGCCTTGTAGCCCTCGCCACGCCCGGCCTGTCGCGCCGGGCGTGTGCAAGTGCCGGCATCGGTCGCGTTCGATCGACGGAGGCCTTGCCGATGCATCTTGATATACCCGATCAATCACCAAAGGCAGACCGACGATGCGAGCGCTTGCTACAAGACCCGGATACGAAAAGGTAACGAAGGTAATGGCCTGCCGGTCGAACCTTCATGGTCCGACAAATGCAAGCCGATATCTGATCATGCGCGCACTCGGGAGTTCACTGGTCGCATGCGCGTCAGCAGATTCTCGGCAACAACTGGTTCAGATTTCGACGCCGGAGCTTCCTCAGCCTGTGGTTCAGCAGCGCACGGCAACGCCTGCGGCCGATCAACGAAATGACCCGGGGCGTGACGATCAGGACGAGGATACGGGTGACGACGCCAAGAAGCTGCTAATGGCTGCGCCCGAGTCTCTTGCAAATGAGCCGGAAATTGCTGCCGCCAGCGCGATCGAGGCGCATGAACCATCATCCGCGACGCAAAGCGGGGGGAATGGAGCCGGCCCTTCGAACCGCATCGCAACCGACATTGATGGAACGGCGAGGGATCCCATCGTGCCTATCAATTATGCAGGCTCATGGACCGCGATCAATTCCACCGGAAGATCATGTCGCACGACATTGTCAATGGCCAAGGCGGGAGACGCTCGCCGAGCTTCGACGTCAGGCTGCGCCGGCGATGGTATGTCTCAGGTGTCTGCTTGGGACCTTCGCGGTGATACGATTGTTCTGTTCGGATCGGGAAGCGTTCCGGTCGCACGATTCGCAGCAGCGCCTCGTGCCATGAGCGGCACCCTTGCCAATTCAGGGGATCCTGTAACGTTGTCACGCTAAAGGCCTGGCGTACGATTGGAACAACACCGATAAATTCTCGCATTCAATTTTTATGCATGCGCATCCATTTGTTTTTCGAACCTTTTTCAATTCGGCACGTTCATTTCACGAGTGTAGCAAAAAAGCAGAATCTGTGAACATCGAACAAGAGGTGAAGTCAATCGGTTCCGCGTAGAAATCAAAACACTGGTCGGGAACTGGACGCTTGTTGTTTCTGCTTTTTATCTAACAGAGATTCCCGATTATTGGTCTTCCCAAACTCGAAATAGCCGATGAGCACGCAAGCGCGGCCGTGTAGCAGGACCGCATATTTGGAGTGATCATCGCCATCATCGTCGCAGACACGATTACGGACAGCTCAGCAGTTGCTTGCTGTACGGCCTTCGTCGGCGGCGGACACACAAACAGAAATTCCCGTTCAGTCGCTGCGCGGCCGAGCGTGAAATCTGAAACTCGAAAACAGAAAGGAATGCCCCATGCCCGCAATTTTTGCATGGCTTCTCGGCGCACCGCTCGTCGTCGTCATCATTATATTCCTGTTGTTCTGACGCTCGCGCGTTTTACGACTAGGAGCGCTTCGAACGTATCCCTGGCGGATACTTCAGTCGGATGCCGCCAAGATGATTTTCGATGAGCGTTACTGAATATTCATCCGGAGGCGACCGGAGCCAAGTTCCAATCTGGTCCGCCCCCGGGAGAATTGGTTCTTCTCACGCCTCATCTCGAGATTCCGGGAGGGCTGTCGCAGCGCTTCCATTGCCTTTGATCCCGATCGCCCCTTCATTCCAGGCAAGCTCGACATCGCCGCCGGCCCTGCTCCGAAGCTATCCAGCCTGAGGCTCGCTACGGATTGCGAGGCGTCAGGCATTCGGCCATATCGGAAATGAGAGGGACGACGGTCCGCCGCAAACAAAAACCATTGCGAGGAATCCGACAAACCCGCATGACATCAGCGGCGGGTGTTCAATATTGATCAGACTAATCGTGAGCATAAAAGATAGCCTACTGCTACTGCGGCGTTGTGGTTGATCCTGCTGCTTTTGCAGAATTTGATCGCGATGCTGCGGCAGACTTTCCTCAATTTACCTCGGTCGCGAATTTCCTACGCGATGGGGAGCGTGAGCGGAGGAGCCAACATGCAGCCGACCACCTTCAGGAACCAGTTTTCCGATGTCGAGGATGCCTGCGCGTTGGCTCAGGGTATCGTCGACACCGTGCGCCAGCCCGTGATCGTGCTTGATGCCGATCTGCGTGTCATTGCTGCGTCGCGTTCCTTCTACGCCCTGTTCCATGTCAGCCCCGAAGAGACCCAGGGCATGCTTTTGTTTGCGCTCGGTGACGGGCAATGGGACATCCCGAAACTTCGGATCTTGCTCGAGCAAATCGTACCCGAACAGGAAGTCATGCAGGATTACGAGGTCGATCACGTATTTCCGTCTATCGGCCATCGTACCATGTGCCTCAATGCACGTCGGTTGTTCTATGAGAGCGGTACGCGCAGCACGATTCTTCTCAGCATCGAAGACGTCACCGACCGCCGTAAGGCACGGCGTGAGATGGAAGGGTTGCTGGAATACAAGGATACGCTGCTCGCGGAACTGGAACACCGTATCGCCAATAGCCTCCAGATTGTCGCAAGTATTATCCTGATGAAGGCACGCGCAGTGGATTCGGAGGAAACCCGCCTTCATCTGCACGATGCTCACAAACGCATGATCTCCATAGCGGCCGTACAAAGACAGCTGCATCACTTCACGAACGACGGCAAGGTCGACATGGCGTCCTACCTCTCGACGCTTTGCAATACGCTTTCCTCTTCAATGATCAGCGATGCCCGCTCGATTTCCCTGGAGGTCGTCGGTGCCGAAGGAAGTGCGAGCGCGCGGCAGGCGGAGAGCATCGGCCTGATCGTGACCGAACTGGTCATGAACGCGCTCAAGCATGCTTTTCCGATCGAGATCGACGACGGATACATCCGCGTCGGCTACGAGGTCGATGGAGACAACTGGAAGCTGGTGGTCTACGACAACGGTGTCGGGAAACCGCAAGGCAATTTTCCATCGGCGAAAGTCGGCCTTGGAACGAGCATCGTCGTAGCACTCACCCAGCAGCTCGAAGCCGTGGTGGAAACGATTGCGACCTCCAACGGAACGTGTGTAACGATTAGCCATGCTAGATTTGAAAA
Source organism: Salinarimonas sp. (assembly GCA_020832565.1). Classification (GTDB taxonomy): domain Bacteria; phylum Pseudomonadota; class Alphaproteobacteria; order Rhizobiales; family Beijerinckiaceae; genus Saliniramus. Next base: position 35,760 of record JAFIEI010000037.1, read on the forward strand.
GACTGCAAGAAACCTGGCGAATCCGTCGGCAATTCTCGAGGAGCCGAGAATGTTGAGAACCCGACAACCCACATATGACCGCGCCTATCATATCGTTGAAACAAGCAAAAATTTCAAATAAATCAAATTTTGCAATGTATATATAACGAATGAGAACTGATAGTTGGCATTGTGGAACGCTTGGGCATCATTTTCATATCGATGTAACAAAATGGGCTGCATCAACACATAATCGCTCATCGCATGATTTCTGAATCTACGATTATAATTTTAAAGAACAATTTGCTAACATATAGAGTCTTAGAAAAAATAATTATTTGAATATATGAATTGCATAATGTTAACATGACTATCGATGTTCAATATTGAACATGAATATTTATCTCTATCATTTGTGAATCGAATTCTACGGAACACCGTAGCGCCAGCGGCGTTGTCTGACACGCTGCCACTCGCCGAGCGGCACGTTTGGAGTCCAGCACATGAAGAAGGTCCTTCATCCGAGGAAGCTTTCGCTCCTCGCCGGGATTGCGGTCGCCGTATTTGCCTTTGCTGCACCCGATCGCGTACCCGCGAACCTGACGCAGGTCACTCTGGTCGCTTCCGCCGAGGCGCAGGCACGTCTGAGCATCAGCGTCTTCTATAACGAGCTTGCGCCCCATGGCCGCTGGATCCGGCACCCCGCTCACGGCTATGTCTGGACGCCTCGCGACGTGAGGCAAGGGTGGCGGCCCTATACCGAGGGTCGCTGGATTCATACGGTCCGGCACGGATGGTACTGGCAGTCAAGCGAGCCGTTCGGCTGGGCAACTTATCATTACGGTCGATGGGGCTACCAACGCGCCTATGGCTGGTACTGGGTTCCCGGCACGCAGTGGGCGCCCGCATGGGTCGTCTGGCGCGTCGGTGGCGACAGCATCGGCTGGGCTCCGATCGCACCGGATCGCCGCGGCTATGCGATCGTATTCCCGACCCGCTACCGGGCGCCGGTGGTCGAAAGCTGGGTCTTCGTCGAGATGCGCTATGTCAGTGCGGCGCTGCTGCTCGATTATGTCGTTCCGGTCCGCGAGATCCCGGTCTATCTGCGCCAGTCGCCGAACGTGATCACCGTCAACATCGAGAACAATATCATCATCAACCAGCCGATCGAGATCACCCAGATCCAGCAGGTTCTGGCCGAGCCCATGATGAGTGTCGAAGAGGTCATCTTCGTGACCGATCCGGCGCAGGCGGCGGCAGCCGATAGCGACCCGCAGCAGATCACGGCCTTCCAAGCCGATCTGGCAACTCCTACGGCGGATGAGACACCCCCGGATGCCGCAGAATCACCGGAAGAGGTAGAGACGGTCACTCGGCTCGAAGAAACCGTCGAGGACGTGCCATCGGAGGCGGATTCGCCGAGCGCCGCTACGCTCGACGATGCCGATGTCGAAGCCGATCTCGAAGAAGCGGAGGAGCCGCCTCGAGTTGACGAGGCTCCGGTCGATCCGACTCCCGCTGAAACGCCTTCAGCGGATGAAGCTCCCGCTGACGCACCTGCGGTGGACGAGGCTCCTGCCGACGAGGCTCCGGCAGATACGCCTCCCGTCGATGAGGCTCCCGCCGACACTCCTGCGGTAGATGCGCCGCCTGCCGAGGAGGTGCCTGCTTCCGAGGAGGCACCTCCTGCTGATGCTGCGCCTGCGGCCCCTGCAGATCCGCCGCCGGAAGTCGAGCCGGAGCCGGAACCGGCGATTGAACCCGCGCCCGCACCGGAGCCCCAGGTCGTCCCGTCGGAGCAGGAACCCGAGGTCGAGACGGATCAGGCGCCCGAAGAGACGCCAGACGAGACTCCCGAAGAACGTGAGCGCCGCCTTCTGCGTCAGCAATGATCTGAAAATGAATGATCAGATCAGGGAGGCGGATCACATCCGCCTCCCTTTTGTGCGCCCAATCGCTACACGCGGATTGCGCTGGCCTTGCAGCCTGCCTGCGAAAAAACGCCAAGGTAACGACGCTGAACGTAAGACTGTATGTCCTTCTGCGGCTGGCCTTTGATGGGGTGGTTCGTAAGCGCGATGCCGTTCACCTCCTGCCGGGATTGATCTGAACCTGCCATTTTGCCGCCGGATGATGGTGGAGGTGTCTGGTTT
>JAFIEI010000007.1 GCA_020832565.1 Salinarimonas sp.
TGGGGCGCGGTATCATCGAGCAGGGGAAGAAGGTCGGCCTCTGGACCGATGATGAAGTGAGCCGTTGGCTGGCACGGGGGAAGCAGTTGAGGCACCTGAATCGAACCCAAGCGCCCGTCCCGGCTGCCGACTGGCAGACCGAGGCGGATGAGGACGGCAGAGTGGAGAACCCGGATTTCTAGGCAGTAAACCGTCCAAACCCGTTAGCCCGCAAGGCTTCCACAGGCGTACCGGCACCGAAGTAAACCGATCACCTTCTCATGGCGGTTTATTTCGGGCCGAAAGCCGTTGGTGAGCAAGGGGTCTGGAGGTTTACCAGCGGGGGAACTGCCCTGCCAGTTCACTCGTTCGGTGGTATCTAACCATAAGCATCAATGCTTTTTCTTCGTCGCTGCGGGGTCAGAGCTCTTCTCGCAATGGAAGTTAGGTATAATCATGCACGGGAACCCAGGGTAAGAGATCTGACTTCATGCACGCGCAAAATCTTTCTTTGACGCACTCCTAGTTAGGTTAAACTCTAAGGAATCGTCAAGAAGATCATGCGCGTAATGATTCCAAATGGTCATTTAGCGGCACAAATTTAGAGCAAACATCAATTAACTCGCGAGATGCATGATTCCAGAAAACAACATCAACTTGATATCCATCTTTTATCAATGCTTCAACAGTAGGTACGTAGTCAGAATCTCCGGAGATTATTGTAAAAACATCATCTGCGCTAGCATTACGATATGCATCACGCGTCATTTCTGTAACTATTCCTGTATCAATCTTTTTTTCTTTGTTTGCCGCATTCCGATCATGTGTAATAACCTCGAAACCAGCTCGTCTTGCTATATCCCAGATGGCGTCATTTTCTGGTGGGCGAGATCCAAAAAGCATTGCTCGGGCGATATCCGTCCGATTTGCGCCCGCAATAAACTGATACAATTTACCAAAGCTCAGGCGATAGCTCGAATCTATTGTTTTATTTGACATTGCATCGTAAATATCTAGAGCCATTCCGGCTTTAACAGCGCTGACTCTTTGGCCTTCAATGAAGACATTTGAATTATCAACATAAATCCAATCTGCCATTCTTATATCCTTCCTCAATTAGTGATCATGGAACTCAAAATAGCTAGAAATTTCTCACCTGCCTACCCCCAATGATACATTTGTAGTGACCAGTGTCGACGTGGCGAGGTAAACCTATCGTCCATGAGATGTTGCAGAACGAGCCCTGCTTCGAGCGTGCGTACTCGTTGGTTGAGCACGGATACGATGATTGGCGCGATTTGCTACTGCGCCCAACTATGCACTTGTTCATTTCGAACTGGCCTGGGGGGCAATGGCTCGATCCCGTGAAATACTCTCAGTCCAACGAAAGTCATAGGAAAATCTTAGGGTCTTGACGAAGCATATATGAGCAGGTTGTGACCGCCCGCCGCCGCGATCTCGAGTGCCCGCTTGGCGCTCTCCTGGCCGCGAATGTCGCGCAGGTCAGGCAGCGTTCCCGCCATGGCCGCGACGGCGGGTTCCGGGCGACCGAGCACCTGGTTGCCTTTGAAATGATTGGCGAGCTGTATGAGATTGCGCGGGGCGATGACGTCGATATCCGGCGACGCCCAGGCGGCTTCCGGGCCGCAGGGCGCCGGGCAGATCAGCCCCTGGCCGCGATCATGGGCTGCCATTGCCGCCGGCAATACCCCGGCGACTGCCGTGAGCGAGCCGTCGAGGGCGAGCTCGCCGAGCACGGTGAAGCCGTCGAGCGCATCGGCGGGGATGGCGCCGATCGCCGCCATCACGCCCAGCGCGATGGGAAGGTCGAAATGGCTGCCCTCCTTGGGCATGTCGGCAGGAGCGAGATTGACGGTGATGCGCTTGCTCGGCAGGGCGAGGCCGGACGAGACCAGTGCCGAGCGCACGCGTTCGCGCGATTCGCCGACGGCCTTGTCGGGCAGGCCGACGACCGTGAAGGCCACGGTGCCGGGCGATATCTGCACCTGGACATCGACCGCGCGCGCCTCGATACCTTCAAACGCGACCGTCGCGACGCGCGTGACCATTCCCACAACCCTCTACAACCTGCACGGCGAAACTATTGCCATTGGTTGCATAAAGCAAGGTATTGCATCACTGGATCAGCGGATTTCTCAGCGCTTGCGCTCGAGCGCCGGGTTGAGCTCGCGCGGGCGGCCCTGCCAGTCGCGCGCGAGGGGGCGACTGCCCTGCGATTCCTGGTCCTGCACCCGCGCCTTCATGGCGGCGAGCTGGCGAGACAGATCGCCCATCTGCTCGATCATGGCCTGGGCGACGACGGCAGGCGCGTTCATGGCACTGCCGGAAAGACCATCGGGAACGAAGCGCCGCGACACGCCGAGCGCCTTGCGCTTGTCGACATGGCGCGCTTCGTCGAGGGCGGTGAGATAGGCCGCGCAACCGGCAACCATGCCGGCGAGCGAATCGATGGCGAGCTCCAGGCGTGTGATCGCTGCCCTCGTTTCCGCATCCATCGTCTTGCCCTCCCGCCTGCGGGCCCTGACCGCCACATGCGCACAGGATAGCGCGACAGGTTTGAAGCTTTGCTTAAACGCCTCCGCCTCCGCCTCAGCTGTTCCGGTCCTCGCGGATCATCTGCGCCCCCTTTTCCGCGATCATCATGGTGGGCGAATTGGTATTGCCCGAGGTGATGCGCGGCATGGCCGAGGCATCGGCGACGCGCAGACCGGCAACGCCGCGCACCCGCAGCCTCGCATCGAGCACTGCGCCGGCATCATTGTCCGCGCCCATCCGCGCCGTGCCGACGGGGTGGAAGATCGTCGTGCCGATATCGCCGGCGACCTTTGCCAGTCCCTCGTCATCGGTGACCCCGGCCCCCGGCTTGAATTCCTGCGGACGGTACCTCGCGAGCGGCTCCTGCTCCGCGATCCGGCGGGCCAGCCGAATTGCGGAAACGGCGACGCGTCTGTCCTCTTCGGTGTCGAGATAATTCGGCTGGATCAGCGGCGCATCGCGCGGATCGGGGCTCGCGGCATGGATATGTCCCCTGCTCGACGGGCGCAGATTGCATACGCTCGCGGTGAAGGCGCCGAACGGGTGGAGCTGGTCGCCGAACTTGTCGAGCGAAAGCGGCTGGAAGTGGAATTGCAGATTGGCCGTTTCATATTCCGGCCCGCTGCGGGCGAAGGCGCCGAGCTGCGAGGGAGCCATGGTCAGGGGGCCGCGCCGGAACAGGGCGTATTCCGCCGCCATGCCGATGCGCTTCCACCATTGCGCATATTCCGTGTTCATCGTCGGCACGTTCTCGACGCGGAAGATCGGGCGCAATTGCAAATGATCCTGGAGATTCTCGCCGACCCCCGACAGATCCGCATGGACCGGCAGGTCGAGCGCCTTCAGCCGCTCTCCCGCGCCGATACCTGAAAGCTCGAGCAGCTTGGGCGTCGCCACGGCGCCGGCGCAGAGCACGATCTCGCCGCGCGCACGCGCGATGAAACGCTGTCCGTCGCGGGAAAAGATCACCCCGGTCGCGCGCCCGCCCTCGATCACCACCCGTTCGACGAGGACTTTGGTCTCGAGCGCGAGATTGGGGCGGTTCAGCACCGGCTTGAGGAAGCCGCGCGCGGCGCTCCAGCGCCGCCCGTTCTTCTGGTTGACCTGGAAATAGGAGACGCCGGCATTGTCGCCCCGGTTGAAATCGGGCGTACGATCGATGCCCGCCGCCTCGCAGGCCGCGACGATGGCGTCGAGAATCTCCCAGCGCATGCGCGGGTCGTCGACGCGCCATTCCCCGCCGCCGCGATGATGCGTGTCCGGGCGGACATGGTCCTGGTGTTTGTGAAAGTACGGCAGGACGTCGTCCCAGCCCCAGCCCGGCAGGCCGATCTGGCGCCAATTGTCGTAATCGGCAGCCTGGCCGCGCATGTAGATCATCGCGTTGATCGCCGATGACCCACCGATCACCTTGCCGCGCGGATAAGCCAGTTCGCGTCCGTTAAGCCCCGGTACCGGCTGGGTACGAAACAGCCAGTCGGCGCGCGGATTGCCGATGGCGAAGAGATAGCCGACGGGGATGTGAAACCAGATCCAGTTGTCGCGCCCGCCCGCTTCGAGCACCAGCACCTTGTTCTGCTCATCGGTGGAAAGCCGGTTCGCCATGACGCAGCCGGCAGAGCCCGCCCCCACGACGATGTCGTCGAACGTGCCGAATTCCCGAACTTCGTCTCCGGTATCGCCTTCGCCCCGTGCCATGCGCTCTTCTCCCCTCGTGCTTTTGCCACAGGGTAGTGCGATTGCCGGTCTCGACGCCACGGGAGAAAGTGCAAGTTGCGGCGTGCACGGGGCCGGGGCTTCCTCGCCTGCGTCAATGCATGCGCGCGGCGCCGCCGGAGATCTCGTCGAGGAGGGCGCGGATGCCGTGCAGATGAGGGTTGAGCGCGAGCGCAGCGCGAAAGGCGATCGCGGCCTCGCAGGGGCGGGCCTGGCGCAGGCAGATCTGGCCGAACCCGGCGATGGCGCCGAAATGGCGCGGTTCGCGCTCCAATGTGAGCACGATGTCGCGGCAGGCATCGCTGTCGCGGCCCTCGACATAGGAGAGCGTCGCGCGCTTGTTCCAGGCCTCGGCCCAGGCGGGCCAGGCGGCGACAAGCGCGTCGAAATGCCCGCGCGCCTGCGCGAGGCACCCGTCGGCGAAAGCCTCGATGCCGCGTGTCATCAGCGCTTCTGCGGCCTTTGAAGGGTGGCTGATCCACAAGGCCCAGATCAGATCCTCGATTTCCGCAACCGGGCGGGGCGGACGGGCCTGCGCGAGCTCCTCGAAGAGCTTTGCCTGACGCCGCGCGTTGCGCAGTACCGGATCACGCGATGCAGCCTCGGCGCCGGGCAGGGGCATGGCGGCGCGGCGCCCGGGACCTTCCGCGATCAGGGTGAGCACGCGGTCATAGAGATCCGCCGCAGGCCGCCCCTCATGCGCCGCCCCCGTTTCGCCGGCGGGAATATCAGTCTGTTTGCCATCCGCGCGCATCGTCGATTTCGGCCCCGTAATCCCGACCATGGTTCCAACGAGCCGTCATCTGCTCGTTCGGGATCAACTAGGGCGATGATCGCAGGCTGCCAGCGGGAACCGTCACCTGCGTCACGATTCCCGCGCGGGGTCATTCAGAACGCGGCGAGCGTCTGCGTGTCGGCGAAATAGATGTGAAGCTGGTATAGGGGCACCGGATGCGGCGGGATGCCCTCGGCCTTGTACTCGATGTCGATATGCGTGATCGGCGGCGTTTCGATGCCCGTGCCCAACCCGACGAAGTCGCGCCCCGCATTCAGTGCTTCGAGATCGACCATGTATTCGACGCAGACGACGCGCCCGTCGATGACGCAATAGATCGGTCCGACGGGGAGATCGGCGGGATTGGCCCAGTGCTCACCCATATTGGGAACATGCGGCGATATATTCACGGCCTCGGGCGCCACCTCGGCCAAGACCGGAAGCCGATCAAGTGCCTCGTTTGCTTGCACCGACCCCAGAGAAAACGGGCTTCCGGAGAGCGCAAATGCAAGGGAAACCGCTGCTGCGAACTTGAAATATGAGACTTTCATCATCTCCTCCCCGATTTTTTGCAATTGGCACCAGAGCCGGTGCAACTCATCGATTCCTAATATGTGAATACTTTTCGTTGAAATCGATTTCGCGAATGGGAATCATCAGCGTTATGAATTTTGCCCAGTTCGACCTGAACCTGCTGCGCGTTTTCCTCGCCCTCGATTGCGAGCGCAGCGTGTCGCGGGCGGGCAAGCGACTGGGTTTGAGCCAGCCGGCGGTGAGCGCTGCGCTCAACCGTTTGCGCTATGCTTTCGGCGACCAGCTCTACGTGCGGGAGGGGCGCGAGATGCTCCCGACCCGGCGCGCACGCAAGCTGCTGGGGCCGATCTCCGATGCGCTCGCCACCCTCGAGCACGGCCTCTCCGGCGAACTGACCGGTGCGCCGGACCTGATGAAGCGCAGTTTCAGCCTGCTCGGCGCCGATTTCTTCTCGATGCTTTTCATGCCGGCGCTCGCAGCGCGCATCGCGTCCGAGGCGCCAAACGTGCGGCTGCGCCTGTTCGACAGCGCACGCGGCGATGTCGAGCGCCTGCTCGTGGACGGGGTCGTCGATCTCGCGCTCGAACATGCGCCCCGGGTCAACGGCGTGATCTCCTCACAGCCGCTGTTCGATTCGGTCTTCGTGCTGGTCATGCGGCGCGATCATCCGCTTCTTGCGCAGCGATCGCCCGACGAAGCCCTTGTCCGCGACGATCTCACGCATCTGGATCTTGCCGTCTATTCCCTCGATGGCGGCGAGAGCGGATGTGCGGTCGAATTCCTGCATGCGGAGGGGCTCGGCGAGAATATCGCACTGGCACTGCCGCATTTCTACGCGACGGGCCTGAGCGCGGCGGGTAGCGACCATGCCGCGCTCCTTCCCTGCCAGTTCGCGGAGGCGCTGGCCGAGCCGCTCGGCCTCGCCATCCGGCGCCTGCCCATCCCGGCGCCGCGATTGACCCTCGGCATGTACTGGCATACGCGTCACGATGAGGATCGTCAGCATGTCTGGTTCCGTCGGCATGTCCGCGATCTCGTCGCAGATCTCGGTTTTCAGGCATGCGCGGATCGCTATGCCTTTTGACGGCGTTGGCATCCTGACGTTTCGAATGCTGGTTCGCGGGTGCTCCGCCCGCACCGGATGACCTGCGGCGCCCGGCGCTGCGCGCAAAACACGCAATCCATGCCACACGGACATCACCCATGCATCTGATCACACGCGCTGCCGCCATCATCGCCCGTCCGCGCGAGGAATGGCCGCGTATCGCGCAGGAAGAGCCCAATATCGCGGCGATCTATCTCGCCTATGTCCTGCCGCTCGCCGCCATCCCCGCCGTCGCCTCGGCGCTGGGCGCTTCGCTGGTCGGCATCGAGTTGCCGGGCATGGGGGTGATCCGGATGGAGCCGGGGCAGGCCTTCGTCTCCGGGGCATTCCAGTATGCGATGCAGCTCGCGACGGTCTATGTGATGGCGCTCGTTCTGGCCTGGCTCGCCCCGCGCTTCGGCGGCAGCGGGGAGCGCGCGGCGGCGTTCAAGGTGGTGGCCTATGCCTTCACGCCGACCTGGCTGGCCGGCGTGTTCAACCTCTTCCCGGCCCTGTCGTTCCTGACCCTGCTCGGCCTCTATGCCGTCTATCTGATCTATACCGGCCTTCCGGCGGTGATGAACATCCCGCAAAGGCGCGCGCTCATGGCGACGGCGCTCCTGATCCTGATCGGCATCGTGCTCTCAGCGCTGATCGGCGCGCTGATCGGCATGATCGGGCTGGCGCGGGTGTGAGTTTCCGGGTGCATCCGCATCGATGCCGGCAAGCCCGCTCAGGATCGGGCAATCCGGGCGCTCGTCGCCCGCGCAGCATTCGGCCAGATGGCGCAGGGTGGCGACCATCTCCTGCATGCGGGCGATGCGCGCCTCCATTTCCGCGATATGTGCCGAGGCGATCTCCTTGACCTCCCGGCTCGGGCGGTCGCGGTCGCGCCACAGGGCGAGCAGGCGGCCGATCTCCTCGATCGAGAAGCCGAGATCGCGCGCCCTGCGGATGAAGGCGAGGTCATGCACGTCGCGGATATCGAAATCGCGATAGGTATTGTCGCGCCGCGCTGCCGGAGCGAGCAGGCCGATGCTCTCGTAATGCCGGATCATCTTGGCGCTCACACCGGAATGCCGCGCTGCTTCACCGATCCGCATCAACGTCCCCCCGCAGGTTTCCAGCGCCGCAGCAGCAGGGCGTTCGACACCACGCTGACGCTCGAAAACGCCATGGCCGCGCCGGCGATGATCGGGTTGAGCAGGCCGAAAGCCGCCAGCGGAATACCGCCGGTATTGTAGATGAAGGCCCAGAACAGATTCTGCTTGATCTTGGAACGCGTACGCCGGGCGACATCGATCGCATCGGCCACGGCGAGCGGGTCGGAGCGCATCAGCGTGATCCCCGCCGCCTCCATGGCGACATCGGTGCCCGAGCCCATGGCGATGCCGAGATCGGCTGCGGCGAGAGCCGGCGCATCATTGACCCCGTCCCCCACCATGGCGATGGCGCCGTAGGTCTCGCGCAACTCGGCCACGATCCGCGCCTTGTCGTCGGGCGCCACCTCGGCGCGGACAGCATCGATGCCGATCTCACGGGCAATGGCGCGGGCGGCGGCTTCGTTATCGCCGGTGACCATGATGCTGGTGATGCCGATGGCGTGCAGCTTCGCCACCGCGGCGCGCGCGCTCTCGCGCGGCTGGTCGGCAAAGCTCATCCAGGCGATAAGGCGGGGCGTGCCGTCGATGCGCGCCATATAGGAGATCGAGCGCCCGCGTGCGGCCTCTTCCTGCGCGGCGTCCGCGAGATCGTCGAGGGCGATGCCGTGATCGGCCATCTGGCGCGCGCTGCCGATGGCATAACGCGCATCACCGATGCTGCCTTCGATGCCGCGCCCGGGAACCGCCTTCACCGCCTGCGCCTGCGGCAGGGCGAGACCCTTTTCCTTCGCTGCCGCGACGACGGCACCTGCGAGCGGATGCTCACTGCCCTCCTGCAGGGCGGCGGCGACGGCGAGGAGATCGTCGGTTGCACCCTGGTTCTCGCCTTCGCCCGCCACCGGCGTGAAACCCGCAAGCGCCGGCTTGCCGAGCGTCAGCGTACCGGTCTTGTCGAAGGCGACGGCGCGGATCGCATGGGCGCGCTCCAGCATTTCGGCATCCTTGATCAGGATGCCGTTGCTCGCCGCGGCGCCCGTTCCCGCCATGATCGCCGTCGGCGTGGCGAGGCCGAGTGCGCAGGGGCAGGCGATGACGAGGACGGTCACGGCGATGACGATCGCCTTCTCGACATCCCCGTCGAAGGCGAGCCAGGAGGCGAGGGTGATCAGGGCGATCACCACCACGACGGGAACGAAGATCGCCGCGACCTTGTCGACGAGTTTCTGGATCGGCGCTTTCGAGGCCTGCGCGCCCTCGACCAGCTTCATGATGCGCGACAGCGTCGTATCCTGGCCGATCGCGGTGGTCTCGATTATGAGCCGGCCCGAGCCGTTGATCGAACCGCCGATCACCCGCGCGCCTTCCTCGCGATGGACGGGCAGGCTCTCGCCGGTGACCATGGATTCGTCGATCTCGCTCTCGCCCTCGCGGATGAGGCCATCGACGGGAACCCGCTCGCCGGGGCGCACCACGACGATGTCGCCGGCGCGCACCTGCGCGATCGGGACGACCGCCTCGGTTCCGGCGCGGCGCAGGCGGGCCGTGTCGGGGCGAAGGGCGGCGAGGGCGCGCACGGCATCCGCCGTCTTGCGCTTGGCGCGTGCCTCCAGGTATTTGCCGAGCAGCACCAGCGTGATGATCACCGCCGCCGCCTCGAAATAATATTCCGGCTCGTGATGCATGCCCGCATGCGGCGATAGCCAGTAGCCGATCAGCATGTAGAGCGAGAGGAAATAGCCCGCGCTCGTGCCCATGGCGACGAGCAGTTCCATATTGCCGGTGCGTGCCTTCAGGGCCTTCCAGCCGGAGACGTAAAACCGCGCTCCCAGCCAGAACTGGACCGGCGTGGCCAACAGCACCTGCACCCAGCCCGGCGGCATCCAGTGATAGCCGAAGGGCATCCCGAGCATGGGCAGGACCAGCGGCGCGGAAAGCGCGATGCCGATTGCGACATGCAGCCTCTCGCGCGAATCGTCCGGATAAGCCGGCGCATCCGTCCCCGGAAGATCCTCGGATACACGCTGCGCCGTATAACCCGCATCGGTGACGGCGCGGATGGCGTCATCGATGACGGAGTCGTCCGTAACGCTTATGCGCGCGCGCTCTGTGGCGAGATTGACTGAAGCGGTGATCACGCCCGGCGTGGCGAGAAGCGCCTTCTCCGCCCGCGCCACGCAGGAGCCGCAGGTCATGCCTTCCAGAGCGAGATCGATCTCGCGCAGCTTCACGTCATAGCCTGCGGCTTCCACCGCCGCGATGAGATCGCCCGGAGCCAGGCGGGCCGGGTCATAGGCGATATCGACATGCTCACCCGCGAGATTGACGGCGATCTCGCCGGTCCCGTCGAGCCGCTCCAGCCCCGCCTCGACCCGGCGCACGCAGGAGCCGCAGGTCATGCCGGAGACCGGCAGTCGTAGACGGGCGGAGGCGTGGGCGTCGTCGGCTTTGGTCGGCGTGTCGGTGCGTGTTGCGAGATCCATCGATTCCACCCGGCTGACGCGGCAGAAATGCCGCTTCGGTCATCATCAGCCGTGAGAGATAAACCCTCCCATCATGGGAAGGTCAAGCGCAGGGGATTACGCATGCGCGCCCTGCATGAAGTCAGCGCCGCGCCTCCCTCCCCAGCGGGGAGGGAACGAGGGTGGTGAGGGGGTGATTTATGCAGAGATCAGCGTCGATGACTCTGCAGCCGGGCTCACCCCACCCTTGATCCCTCCCCTGAGGGGAGGGAGATCGCGGCCTGCATGGATCGCTCCGGCCTTCCGCCTCAGCCTCCGATCCCCTCGCGCCCATGCGGGGCGTCGAGGTCGAGCACGGGACCCAGCGGCACGACACGGTGCGGGTTGATGGTCTCGTGGCTGTAATAGTAATGGTTCTTGATATGCGTGAAGTTCACCGTCTCGCGTATGCCGGGCCACTGGTACAATTCGCGCAGATAGCCGGAGAGATGCGGGTAATCGGCGATGCGGCGCAGATTGCATTTGAAATGCCCGACATAGACCGCATCGAACCGGATGAGCGTCGTAAACAGCCGCCAATCCGCCTCGGTGATGGTGTCGTCGGTGAGGTAGCGCTTGGTCGCGAGCCGCTCGTCGAGCGCATCGAGCGTGGCGAAGAGCGGCGTCACCGCTTCCTCGTAGGCTTCCTGCGTGGTGGCGAACCCGGATTTGTAGACGCCGTTATTCACCGTGTCGTAGACGCGCGCATTGAGCGCGTCGATCTCCGCGCGCAGGGCCTGCGGATAGTAATCGCCCGGCGTCGCGCCGACGCCGTCGAAGGCCGAATTGAGCATGCGGATGATCTCCGCCGACTCGTTGCTGACGATGGTCTCGCGTTCCTTGTCCCAGAGCACCGGCACCGTGACGCGCCCCGTATAGACCGGATCCGCCGTGGTATAGACCTGGTGCATTACGCGGGCATTGTTGATCGGGTCGGGAATCACGCCCTCGCCCTCGGCAAAGGTCCAGCCCTCGTCGAGCATGGCCCAATGCACCACCGAGACCGAGATCATCTGGTCCAGTCCCTTGAGCTTGCGGAAGATCAGGGTGCGGTGGGCCCAGGGGCAGGCGAGGCTGACATAGAGATGATAGCGCCCCGGCACCGCCGGGAAGCCGCCTTCACCGCTCGGTCCGGCTGATCCGTCCGGCGTGATCCAGTTGCGGAACTGCGATTCCTGACGCTTGAAGCGCCCGCCCGTGGACTTGGTGTCGTACCACTGGTCCTGCCATTGTCCGTCGACGAGAAGGCCCATGGCGTTCTCCTTTCATGTCCTTTGGCATCGATTGCCGCGGGGTCGATGCCGCCGCCGTGCCGTTTGCATTTGAGAAAGATATAGGGCGAATTTCAGCGAAAACCCACGCAATCTTCTTGCAAACGGGCAAGGGTGCCTCGCGCCGGCGGCATGTTCTACAAAATGTACCGGCTCAGATCCGCATTCTTGGCCAGATCACCCACCTGCTTGCGCACATAGTCGCCGTCGATGGTGACGGTCTCGCCGGATTTGTCGGTGGCCGTATAGGAAATGTCGTCGAGCACCCGCTCGATCACGGTCTGCAGCCGGCGTGCACCGATATTCTCGACGCTGCCATTGACCTCGACGGCGACCCGCGCGAGCGCGTCGATGGCATCATCGGTGAAGACGAGCTCGACGCCCTCCGTGGCCATCAATGCCACCGATTGCTTGATCAGGCTCGCTTCCGTCTCCGTGAGGATGCGGCGGAAATCATCCTCGTCGAGGGGGTTGAGCTCGACGCGGATGGGCAGCCGCCCCTGCAGTTCGGGCAGGAGATCCGACGGCTTGGCAACATGGAAGGCGCCCGAGGCGATGAAGAGGATATGGTCGGTCTTCACCGGCCCGTGCTTGGTGGCGACGGTGGTGCCCTCGATCAGGGGCAGGAGATCGCGCTGCACGCCCTCGCGCGAGACATCCGCGCCGCCGCGCCCCTCGCGGGCGCAGATCTTGTCGATCTCGTCGAGGAAGACGATGCCGTTGTTCTCGACCTCGCGAATGGCTTCCTCGGTCAGGGATTCCTGGTCGAGCAGCTTGTCGCTCTCCTCCGCCACCAGCGGCTCATGGGCTTCCGCGACGGTGGTGCGGCGCGACTTGGTGCGCCCGCCGAAGGCTTTTCCGAACATGTCGCCGAGCGAGATCGCGCCCATCGAAGCGCCCGGCATGCCGGGCATCTCGAACATCGGCATGCCCGAGGAGCCTACCTGCATCTCGATCTCGATTTCCTTGTCGTTCAATTCGTCATTGCGCAGTTTCTTGCGAAATGCCTCGCGTGTCGTCTGCGAGGCATTGGCGCCCACCAGTGCGTCGAGCACGCGGTTCTCGGCGGCGAGCATGGCCTTCGCCTTCACCGCCTTGCGCTTTTCTTCCTTGACGAGGCCGATGGAGATTTCGACCAGATCGCGCACGATCTGCTCCACGTCACGGCCGACATAGCCGACCTCGGTGAATTTCGTCGCCTCGATCTTGGTGAACGGCGCATGCGCGAGCCTGGCCAGGCGCCGGGCGATCTCGGTCTTGCCGCAGCCGGTGGGGCCGATCATCAGGATGTTCTTGGGAAGCACCTCGTCCTTGAGCGCCCCCGTCAGCTGCTGGCGGCGCCAGCGATTGCGCAGGGCGATCGCCACGGCGCGCTTGGCATCCTTCTGGCCGACGATGAAGCGATCGAGCTCGGAGACGATTTCGCGAGGGGAAAATGTGGTCATTGCTGATCCTGTCGTGATATTGAGGCGTCAGATGGAGTGATGCGATGCGCCCGGTGCTGTGGCTGATCGCCGGCCCCGAGGGCGCGGGCAAGACGACTTATGCCTTCCGCCATATTCGCGCGGTTTCGGGCGCAACGGAATTCGTCAATCTCGACGAGATTGCACGTGGCCTCTCCCCGCTTGATGTCGAGGCCGGGCGGCTGCCGGCTTCGCGCGTGGCGATCGAGCGCATCCGCGATCTGTTCCAGGCGCACCGCACGTTCAGTCTCGAGACGACACTCGCCGGCCGCACGCATCTGCGTACCATTGCTTCGGCAAAGCGGGCCGGCTTCGATGTGGTCATCTTGTATTTCGCCGTCGATCGGGTCGAGACATGCTTGGCCCGTATTGCGCGACGCGTGTCCGAGGGCGGCCACGATATTCCCGAAAACGAGGCGCGTCGTCGTTTCATCCGCTCGCTGGACAATGTCCCGGGCTATTTCGCCCGCGCGGATCTGTGGCGCGTCTTCGATGCCAATCGCCGTCCGGTCATTGTTGCCGAGGGGCGCGGAGATTGCCTGGCGAGCCTCGGATCGGGCGATGCCGATGCGCCGCAGGGAATCGGTGCGGAGGCACGCGACGGCCTGCTCGGTGGCTTGCCCGCCGCCCTCGCAGTGCATCTGCGGAGCCTGCCACCCTGTTCCGAGGCCGGGGAGGGCTGAATCTGCAAGCGCCGTTCTCACTTCTCACAATCCATCGTCTCGATGACGATATTGCCGTTGGTATAGACGCAGATATCGGCGGCGATCTGCAGGGCGCGGCGGGTGATCGCCTCGGCGTCCAGATCGGTATCGGCGAGCGCGCGCGCGGCGGCCAGCGCGTAATTGCCGCCCGAGCCGATCGCCATCACCCCGCCTTCCGGTTCGAGCACGTCGCCCGAGCCCGAGAGCAGCAGCGAGACGTCCTTGTCGGCCACCAGCATCATGGCTTCGAGCCTGCGCAGATAGCGGTCGGTGCGCCAGTCCTTGGTGAGTTCGACACAGGCGCGCAGCAACTGGCCGGGATATTGTTCGAGCTTTGATTCGAGCCGCTCGAACAAGGTGAATGCATCCGCCGTGGCGCCGGCGAAGCCGCCGATCACGTCGCCCTTGGCGAGGCGGCGCACCTTGCGGGCATTGCCCTTGACGATGGTGGGGCCGAGGCTGACCTGGCCGTCACCGCCGATGACCAGTTTGCCTTCCTTGCGCACCATCAGGATCGTGGTCGCATGCATCGAGGGAGCCGCGTTGCGGGCATCGTCTGTGGACAAGATCGTGCACTCCGTTGAAAACCTGTTACCCCCACTTAAGCCTTCGCATCACCATTTCCAACGCGTATGGCGTTTTAGGGCAAGCCTTGCTAGAACCCGCTCGCGCCGGCTTCGCGGCGCCCGTCAACGAGCCGTATCATGAGCCAGACATCATGACCCAGACTTCGCGCAGCTTTCGCGTCGAGCGCCGCACCGCCGAGACCGATATCGACCTGACCCTCGATCTCGACGGGACCGGTGCGATCACGGTCGAGACCGGCATCGGTTTCTTCGATCACATGCTGGAACTGCTCGCGCGTCATGCGCTGTTCGATCTCGACCTGAAAGCCAAGGGCGATCTGCATGTCGACGACCACCACACGGTGGAGGATGTCGGCATCGCTCTGGGCCAGGCCTTCCGTGCGGCACTGGGCGACAAAAAAGGCATCACCCGCTATGCCGATATGCACATGCCTATGGACGAGACGCTGACCCGTGTCGCAATCGACATATCGGGACGCGCCTTCCTCGTTTTCCGCACGCAATTCCCCACCCAGAAGATCGGCACCTTCGATACCGAGCTGGTGCGCGAATTCTTTCAGGCCTTCACGGCCAATGCCGGCGTCACGCTGCACGTGGAGACGCTCTACGGCGACAACAGCCACCATATCGCCGAGAGCTGCTTCAAGGGTCTGGCCCGGGTCTTGCGACGGGCGGTTGCGGCCGAACCGCGCGAGGCCGGGCGCGTTCCCTCCACCAAGGGGACGCTTTAGAGCATCATGCCGTCAGGTGGATACTGGCTGACGGGCGCAATGATGCGACGAAACAATGATTTAGAGCGCCCGATCTGACTCTGTCAGGTCGGATAGCGCTATAAGAGCAACCCCGTGATCGGCGCCCGGTCGGTGTCGTTTCGATTGATTTTCTCGTTCTGGGAGCCGTGTCCGGCATGCAGGTTTATACGGTCCATCTGCCAGTCCATGCCCGCCCGGGTGACGCGGAAGCCTTCGAGAAGGCCGTGCTGGTGCGCGACGGCTTTCATGTCTGGGCCTTCCTCTTCACGGTGCTCTGGTTTCTCTATCACCGCCTCTGGCTGGCGGCGCTCGGCGTCTTCGTGGCGCTGGCCGTGTTCGGTCTGACCGTCGATCGTCTCGCACTGGCGCCGCTCGCCGGGCTCGGCGCGCATCTTCTCGCCTCGGCGCTGATCGGGCTCGAAGCCTCCAGCCTCAAGCGCTGGACCTATGGCCGCAACGGTTATGCCCTCGTCGATGTCGTCTCCGGCGCCGACGAGGAAGAAGCCGAGGCCAAGGCCTGCGCGCGCTGGCTGGCGCGCGGCGAAAGCGGTTCCGACGATACGCCCCCCGCGCCGCCCTCATCCTTCGACTGGCCGCGGCCGGGCCGCGCGGATGCGCCCCGGCGCGAGAGCGGCGTGATCGGCCTGTTCCCGGAGCGCTCACGATGAGCATCGTCATAATCGATTACGGATCCGGCAACCTGCACTCGGCCCAGAAAGCCTTCGAGCGCGCGGCGCGCGAGGCCGGCATCGCGGTGCCCGTCATCGTCACGGACGACCCGCAGAAGGTTCTCGAAGCCGAGCGTATCGTGCTCCCGGGCGTAGGCGCCTTCGCCGATTGCCGGCGCGGGCTCGATGCGGTGCCGGGAATGACGCAGGCGCTGGAAGAGGCGGTGTGGGAACGCGGCAAGCCGTTTCTCGGGATTTGCGTCGGCATGCAGCTCATGGCCACGCGCGGGCTCGAATACGAGACCTCGCAGGGACTCGACTGGATCCACGGCGATGTCGCAGTGATCCGCCCGCGTGATGCGAGCCTCAAGATCCCGCATATGGGCTGGAACGTGCTGCATCCGCAGCGTGATCATCCCCTGCTTGCCGATGTTGCGACCGGGCCTTCGGGCCTGCACGCCTATTTCGTGCATTCCTATGCCCTCACGCCGAACGACCCGCAGGATGTCGTCGCCGTCACCGATTACGGCGGCCCCGTCACCGCCATCGTGGCGCGCGACAATATCGCCGGCACGCAATTTCATCCCGAGAAGAGCCAGAAGCTGGGTCTGGCCCTGATTGCCAATTTCCTGAGGTGGCGCCCGTGATTCTCTTTCCCGCGATCGATCTGAAAGAGGGCCATTGCGTCCGGCTGATCCAGGGCGACATGGAACAGGCCACCGTCTTCAACGACGATCCCGCCGACCAGGCCGCGACCTTCGCGCGCCAGGGCTTCGAATGGCTGCACTGCGTCGATCTGGACGGCGCCTTCGCCGGCAAGCCGATGAACGGCGCGGCGGTGGACCGCATCCTCGAAGCGATCGACATCCCCGTCCAGCTCGGCGGCGGCATCCGCGACATGCGCACGCTCGAAGCCTGGCTTCAAAAGGGCGTCGCGCGCGTGGTGATCGGCACGGCTGCGGTGCGTGACCCGTCCTTCGTGCGCGAGGCGGCGCGGCTGCATCCGGGGAAGATCGCCGTGGGGATCGACGCCAAGGACGGGCGCGTCGCGGTCGAGGGCTGGGCCGAGACCTCGACCCTGACGGCGGAGGAACTCGGGCGCCGCTTCGAGGATGCCGGGGTTGCCGCCATCATCTATACCGACATTGCCCGCGACGGCATTCTCAAGGGGCTCAATATCGAGATGACCCTGGCGCTCGCCGAGGCCGTCTCGATCCCGGTCATCGCCTCGGGCGGTCTGGCTTCCATCGACGACGTGGCCCGCCTGCTCCAGCCCGATTGCGCCGCGCTCGCGGGTGCGATCTCTGGCCGTGCGCTCTATGACGGGCGCATCGACCCGGCACAGGCGCTGGCCATGATCAAGGATGCACGCGGCTGAGCGTGCCACTCCCGGGACCTGCGTGTTCCCCGGTATGGCGCCCCGGCGCGGCCTGCGCTAGGCAGGCAGGTGAGCCGCTTATCCGGGAGACGAGCCATGACCCAGCCGATTCTGGTCGCTACAGATCTTTCCGCGCGTTCGGATGTTGCGATCGCCCGCGCATATGCGCTGGCAGCGCGCCGGCAGGCCAAGCTCATCATCCTGCATGTGGTCGATGACGACGAGCCGACGGGGTTGGTCGAGGCGCAGATCAGGAGCGTTGAGCGCTTCCTGGAGGAAACCCTCCAGTCGCTGCGCGCAGGCTCCGATGCCGCAGCGCGGGTCGAGGCCGAGATCATCGTCGAGCGCGGAGACTCCTTCCGCGTCATCAACGACACGGCGGAAAATAGCGGTGCCTCGCTGATCGTGATGGGCGCGCATCGCAAGAACATCTTTCTCGACGTGTTTCGCGGCACCACGATCGAGCGCGTGTTGCATACCGGCAAGACACCGCTTCTGCTCGCCAATCGCACCGACGGGGAGGGGATCGAATCGGTCGTCCTCGGTGTCGAGCCCGACGAGCATTGCGCAAGGGCGATCAGCCAGGCGGAAGCGCTCGGCTTTCTCGACGGCGCCGTGCTCACCGCCGTGCGTGCCTATCCCGATTTCGCCAAGCTGCAGATGACCTATGCCGGGGTCGATCAGGATGAGATCCGCCGTACCTCCAGCGAGGAGAGCCAGAAGCAGGCCTCCGAGATCTACGGCTTCCTCGCCGGCACGGCGCTTGCCGACCGCGATTACCGCCTGATCCTCGAAGAGGGTGCGCCGGGCCAGCTTCTGGTCAAGCTGGCGGGCGATCTCGATGCGGATCTGATCGTCGTCGGCACGCGCAGCCTCGAGGGCCTGCGCAAGGTGATGCTGGGCAGCGTGACTGAAAATGTCCTGCGCCAGGCCCGCTGCGATGTCCTCGCCGTACCGCCGCGTGACTGAGGGGCTGCACCGAATGCGACCCGCAGGGCCGGGGTGAGGGCATGGAGAGTATCGGATTCGTCAATCTGACGCTGCTTCTGGGTGCGCTGCTCGTGCTCGTGGGCATCTTTTCAAGCCTTGCCGCGCGCCGCTTCGGCGCCCCTTTGCTGTTCGTCTTCCTCATGATCGGCATGCTGGCGGGCGAGGAGGGGCCCGGCGGGTTCGTCTTCGACGATTACCAGACCGCCTATCTGATCGGCTCGCTGGCCCTTGCCGTGATCCTCTTCGATGGCGGGTTGCGCACGCGTTTCGGTTCGTTCCGCCGCGCACTCGGTCCCTCGGTGACCCTCGCCACGCTCGGTGTCGTGCTCACCGCCGGGGTTCTGGCGATTCCGGCAATGCTGATCTTCTCGCTCTCGCCGCTCGAGGCCCTGCTGATCGCTTCCATCGTGGCCTCGACCGATGCGGCGGCGGTGTTTTTCCTGCTGCGCTCCGGCGGCTTGCAGCTGCGCGCGAAGATGGGCACCACGCTGGAGATGGAATCGGCGACGAACGATCCCGTAGCCGTCTTCCTGACGCTGCTCTTCGTGCATCTCCTGAGCATGCCCGATGCGGCGGCGGCCGATATGGTGACGATCTTCGCGCAGCAGGCGTTGCTCGGCGTCGCGTTCGGCGTGGCCGGCGGCTACGGGGCGGTGTTCCTGCTCAACCGTGTGGATCTGCCCGGCGGGCTGCATCCGCTCTTCGTGCTCGCACTCGCCGTGTTCATCTTCGCGCTGACGGCAAAGCTCGGCGGCAGCGGCTTTCTGGCGGCTTTCCTCGCGGGGCTGATCATCGGCAACACGCCGGTGCGTGCGCTGCCCAGCATCGGCAAGTTCCACGATGCCATGACCTGGCTCGCCCAGATCGTGATGTTCATCGTGCTGGGCCTTCTGGTGACGCCGAGTGCGCTTGTCGCGAACGCACCTGCGGCGATCCTGTTCGCGCTGGCGCTGATCTTCGTGGCGCGCCCGCTCGCAGTCTGGCTCTGCCTTCTCCCGTTCCGCTTCACGCCTGTCGAAAAGGGCTTTATCGCCTGGGTCGGCCTGCGCGGGGCGGTCTCGATCTTCCTCGCCTCGATTCCGATGCTGGTGCGGCTGCCGCAGGCGGAACTGTTCTTCAATGTCGCCTTCTTCGCGGTGCTGGTCTCGCTCGTTGTGCAGGGCTGGAGTGTCAATCCGGTGGCGCGCGCGCTCGGCGTGGCCAAGCAGCGCCGGCTCCCGGAAGTCCGGCGGGTCGAGCTCGATCTGCCGGGCCAGACGGCCCATGAACTCGCCGGTTATGCGGTCACCCCCGACAGCGACATCCTCGCCCGCCGTCACCCGCCCCGTCATGCCAGCCTCGCGCTGGTCGTGCGCGACGGCACCGTCCGGCGCGCGCATGAGATCGAGCGGCTGCAGCCGGGCGATTACGCCTATTTCCTCGTGCGCCCCGACCGCGCCGGGCGTCTCGACCGGCTGTTCATCAGCAATGAAGCGCTGGCGACGGGCGCGAGGCACATCTTCCTGAAGCAGCGTTTTCCCGCCGACATGCCGTTGCGCCGGATCGAGGGGCGCCACGGCCTGCGTTTCGAGCGACGCTACCGCGACGGCACGCTGGCACAGCTTTATGCGGCGAAGGTGGGGAAAGCCGCGCGCGGGACGGCTTCGGTAGCGCCCGGCGACATGCTGCTCCTGCCCGATTGCATGATCGCGCCGGTGCGCGCGCGGGGGGAGGCCGATGACGATAGGCCCCCCGAGGCCTTCGATATCCTGATCGACCTGGCTTCCCTGCAGAAGGAGCGCAGCCTGCTCGCCATGCTGAAGGCGCTCCTGCCGCGCGCCTTCTCGCGAAAGCCCGGGCGCGCTCAGGAATAGCGCAGGCCCGAGCGCATGCGGACCGCGATCACGATCAGATAGAATGCGAACAGGCTCGCCATGGCCAGGGCGAATCCGTGCGGGCGGTAGAGATCGATGCCGGCTCCTGTGAGCGGCGGACCGATCACCATGCCGGCATTGTAGAGGATGACGAAGGCGGCATTCGCAGCGGCCAGATCGCCGCCGGAAAAGCGTGCGCCCAGATGCGCGAGCCCGACCGTATAGAACCCGCCGGCGACACCGCCCCAGACGAGCAGGAGCAGCCCGAGCCCGATCACGCTATGCGCCACGAGCGGCATGGCCAGCGCACCGACGAGGCCGACCACGGCGATCATGAAGAGCACCAGCCGCCGGTCGATCCGGTCCGATATCGCCCCGAGCGGGATCTGGAAGACGACATTGCCCAAAGCCATCAGGCTCGCGAGAAAGGCCGCGCCCGCCGCCGCATAGCCGAGTTCGAGCCCGTAGATCGGCAGGATGGCGAAGCCGCCGCTCTCCACCGCCCCGAATATCAGCGCGGCCAGTGTCGCGGCTGGGGCGGCAAGGATGAAGGAGAGGACAGTGCGGCCCGTGCCGCGATCGATGCGCGGCGAGATCCCGCGCGCGAGGATGAGCGGCACGGCGGCCACGAGGCACAGGCCCGCCCCGGCGAGATAGGGTGGCCAGCCCTGCGTTCCGGTCAGGGACAGGATGGCGGGTCCGGCGGCGAAACCCAGCGCCAGCACGGTGGAGTAGATTCCCATGACGAAGCCGCGCCGCTCGGGCGGGGCGGCGGAATTGACCCAGTATTCCGACAACACGAAGAGCGTGCCGAGCGCCATCGAGAAGACGAAGCGCAAGGGAAACCAGAGCACGATGTCATAGGTCAGCTTGAACGCGATCAGGCTCGATGCGGCGAGCAGCACCGCGCCCCAGAGCAGCGGGAGGACGCCGGTGCGCGCGGCGATGCGCGGCACGAAGGGGACCGTCATGACCGCCGCGATGCCGGCGATCGCCGTATTGGCCCCGATCAGGGTGCCCGATGCGCCCATGCGCTCCATTTCGAGGGAAATCAGCGGCATCGACAGGCTCAGCCCGACGCCGACGCAGGTGATGCAGCCGATGGCGGCGGCAATGGAGCCGTTGCGCGCGCGAATCAGGTCGCGGCGGTGCAGCGCCTCATCCGGCCCCTCGGCATTGCTCATCGGGCCCCGTCCTCACACGTATTCCCGCACGAAGGCGCCGCGCTTCTCGTAATAGAAGGGCACCGGCAGCATCGGGTCGAAACCGGCCTCGAGGCGGATGTCGAGCTCGTCGAGCACCACATGGGTGATCGTCGGCAAGTCGAGATCGCGCGCCTGCGAGAGCGGCACCCAGACGAGTTCGGTGAGCTCCGAATCGGGACCCACGAAACCGGGCTCCTCGCGCGCTGCCATCTCGCGATCCACCGCGAAGAAGCGGGTGTCGAAACGCTTGGGCCGGCGCGGCGGGGTGATGGCGCGGGCAACGAATTGCAGCATGTCGAGCTCGGGATAGACGCCGGCCTCGACGAAGGCGCCCCAGGGCCCGTCGATCTCGATCTCCGGCGCGCCGTAATCGGCCGAGCCCAGCATCACTCCGGTTTCCTCGTAGGTCTCGCGGATCGCAGCCAGCGCCAGCGCGCGGTTGCGGCTCGACGTCGGTCGCACGACCCGGGCCGATAGCGCGGCATCGGTGCGGTCATCGAGCATGCCGGCTGCGAGCATGCGCCGGTCACCGGGTTCGATGCGCCCGCCGGGAAACACGAACTTGCCCGGCATGAACTTGTGGCCCTCATGGCGCTTGCCCATCAGAACGCTGGGTTCGGAGCCGGTGCGATCGAGCACGATCAGCGTCGCGGCGTCGCGGGGGCGCAGATTCGGCCAGCGCCGCTCGCGCTCCGTTTTCGTCAGGCGATCGGTCATGGGATTGGCGTCGGAAATCCCGGCCTGCTCTGCCCCGGCGGGGCTCCTGGTATCAGTCGTGGCACTCACGCGATGTTTCCTCGTTCGTTGTCGTCCCGGCCCGAGGGATCGGTATCGCCGAATCCATGCATGCCGAGCGCATATTGCAGCCCCACGACGGCGCCCTTCATCGGCTGCAGGAGCGCGAGCGAAAGCACCACCGTCAAGAGCGGCCAGGTGCCCATATGAAACCACAAAGCCGGCTCGAAGCGCATTTCGGAGATGTAAATCCCGGTTCCGACGATCTTCCCGACCACGAAGATCGTGAGATAGGGCGGGAAATCATCGGCGCGGTGGTGGTGGAGTTCCTGCCCACAGGCATCGCAGACCGGCGCCACCTTCAGATAGGAGGAGAAGGCGCGCCCCTCGCCGCAGGCCGGGCAGCGGCAGCCGAGCCCGCGCATG
Source organism: Salinarimonas sp. (assembly GCA_020832565.1). Classification (GTDB taxonomy): domain Bacteria; phylum Pseudomonadota; class Alphaproteobacteria; order Rhizobiales; family Beijerinckiaceae; genus Saliniramus. The sequence continues at coordinate 22,278 of JAFIEI010000007.1, forward strand.
ACGGCGCGCTTCCATTCGCCGGAACCCGCAATAAGGCTTTTCCCGATCCGGTTGTGCATTACGCTTTGCCCTTCATTTGCGTCCCTTGCCACCCTTGCTGCGGGCGGTGGAGCCGATGCGCACCTTCGTGCCAGAACCCTTGCGCCCACCCGGCTTGCCGCGCCGCCCATGCGGCAGCGGGGCTACGCCCTTGCGGCCCTGCGAGAGGATCTCGAAACGCAGCGCCCCTTGCACCGGCGCGGCCTCGACCAGCTTGACGCTGACACGGTCGCCCAGACGGAATGTCTCGCCCGTCCGGTCGCCGACAAGGGCGTGGCCGTATTCCTCGTAGCGGAAATAATCGTCGCCGATGGTGGAGGCGGGGACAAAGCCGTCCGCGCCGGTATGGTCGAGCTTGACGAACAGGCCGGATTTGGTGACCCCGGATATCTGGCCGTCAAAAGTCGCCCCGACCTTGTCGGCGAGGTGATAGGCGATCAGCCGGTCGATGGTCTCGCGCTCCGCCGCCATGGCGCGACGCTCCGCCGCCGAGATCCGCGCGGAGATCTCGGCGAGCTGCTCCTGCGTCGTCTCCGGATGAAGCCCGTCCTTGCCGAGACCATGGGCCGCGATCAGGGCGCGATGCACGATCAGATCGGCATAACGGCGGATCGGCGAGGTGAAATGGGCGTAGCGGCGCAGATTGAGACCGAAATGGCCGTAATTCTGCGGGGTGTACTCCGCCTGCGCCTGGGTGCGCAGCACCACCTCGTTGATGAAGGTCTGATGCTCCAGCCCCTCCACCGCCTTGAGGATGCGGTTGAAGATGGTGGGGCGAAGCGCGCCCTGCTTGGGCAGCTTCATCGCGACAGATGAGAGCACTTCGCCGAGCGCGTGCATTTTCGTCAGCGAGGGCTCGTCATGGGCGCGGTAGATGAAGGGGATCTTGGCTTTTTCCAGTGCCTCGGCGGCGGCCACATTGGCGAGGATCATGCATTCCTCGATCAGCCGGTGCGCATCGAGGCGCTCGGGCACCAGCACCTGATCGACCATGCCCTGGTCGTCGAGGATGATCTTGCGCTCGGGCAGATCCAGCGCAAGCGGCTGGCGCTCGTCGCGGGCGCGCGCCAGGCAACGATAGCAGTCCCAGAGCGGCTGGAGCACGGGCGCGAGAATCGGCCCGGTGACGTCGTCGGGGCGCCCGTCGATCGCGGCCTGAGCCTGCTGGTAGGACAGCCGCGCCGCCGAGCGCATCATGATGCGGTGGAAGGAATGGCGCTTCTTGTTCCCGTCCGAGCCGATCACCATGCGTACCGCAAGCGCCGGGCGGTCCTCGTGCGGGCGCAGCGAGCACAGATCGTTGGAGATGCGCTCGGGCAGCATCGGCACGACGCGATCGGGGAAATAGACCGAATTGCCGCGCTCCAGCGCCTCGCGGTCGAGCGCCGAGCCGGGGCGGATATAGGCCGCGACATCGGCGATGGCGACGGTGAGGATAAAGCCGCCTTCATTGGCCGGATCGTCATCGGGATGCGCATGCACCGCGTCGTCGTGATCCTTGGCGTCGGCGGGATCGATGGTGATGATCTCCAGATCGCGCCAATCCTCGCGGCCCGCGAGCCCGACATGCGCTGCTGCTTCGGATTCCGCGATCACCTGATCGGGAAAGACGTGCGGGATGTTGTGGACATGCAGGGCGACCTGGCTGACGGCTTTTTCCGATTTCATCGAGCCGAGCCGCTCGCGCACCTTGGCCATGTCGAGGCCGTAGCGCTTTTGCGGCGCCACATGCACCGCGACGAGATCGCCGTCGCGCGCCTCGCCCTCGTCGCCGGGGGCGATGGCGAGTTCCTTGCCGAGCATCTTCTTGTCGACCGGGATCAGCCTGCCGCCGCCGGCGGGAAGGGGTCGGAAGATGCCGAGAATCTGCGCCTTCTGCTTGGGCAGGACCTTGATCACCCGCCCGCTATAGGCCGGGCCTTCCTCATCTTCGTCATTGCGCTGGATGCGCAGCAGCGCGCGATCATTCACCCCCGGCGCCGGCTGGCCGGGTTTGGGCCGGCGCGAGAACGTGACGAGGATGCGCGGTGCCGCGCCGTCATCGGCTTCGTCCCATTCGGCGGGGACGGCGATCAGCTCGCCGTCCGCATCGCGCGCAACGATATCGGCGAGCACCACCGGCGGCAGCATGTCCTTGCCGGACAGGCGCTTGCGCCTGCGGTCGATAACGCCCTCTTCCTCGAGCTCCTTGATGAGATGCTTGAGGAAGATGCGGTCGCCGCCCTTGATACCGAAGGCGCGCGCGATCTCGCGGCGCCCGACCTTGCCGGTCTGCTCCTTGATGAAGGCGACGATCTCATCGCGCGCGGGCAGGTTGGCGCGATCGCCGGTCTGCGCGTCGGAACTGGCTTTCGCCTTGCGGCGGCCGGTGGTGGTGCGTGTGGGCAAGAAATTCTCGTGATGGTTGGCGCAATGACCGGCATGCCGCCGATCCGCAGGGGACGAGCCGTCGTTTCAGCCTTTCATATAGGCCTTCCGGCGCGCAAGCGAAAGCCCGCGCTCAGCGGGCGCCGCCACCCTTTTGCCCGGGGGCGGGCGAAGCATTGCGCTCGTCGCGCCCCTCGTCGTAGCGCAGGGCCGGCGGTGCCTCCTCGCGGCTGCGGCGATTGGCGAAGCGCGAACGCATCAGGAGGCCTGACAGGCCGATCGCTGCCGGCAGCGCCAGGATGATCGACAGGATCAGGACGATCGGATAGGCCGCTGCGACATCCGTGACCCCCGGCAGGATCGGCAGGAACGCCATGATCAGGCTCGAAATCAGGGCAACAAGCGGCAGGAAGACGATCGCGGTGACGATAACGCGGGCATTCATGGCGGTCTCCGGGCTCGCGCTGCGGCACATGTCATGCGGCCACGGGGCCGCACGAAGCCATGCGCCGGATTACGCTCAACAGGCGTAACGCCCGGGACAACGTGGCGGTTCCGTTTCGGTTCAATCACCGTCGGAATTCGTAAGGGCATGCAGGGCAGCCAGCCCCGCGCCGGCTGCGCCCGGCGCGGCGATCCGCGCGGTGACATCATGCGCCGCGCAGGCATGCGCGTAGCGCGCGGCCAGGTCGCCCCGCCCTATGATGGTGCAGTGAGACGGCAGCGCATCGCCGCCTTCGCGGGAAATCGCGCGCATCTGGGCGATCTCGCTGCCGATCAGCAGGCCGGAAAGGTAATCGCCGATCCGCTTCGGGGCGAGGTCCTCGCACAGGACCCGGCTGCGGGCGGAAAACAGGCTCGCGAGAAGATCGTCGCCGCGGCTCCCGCCCGTCGCGATGCCTGCCGCGAAAGCCTCGTGATCCCTTATGGCATCGTCCTCCGTCTCGTCCTGCGCGGGCATGAGATCGCCCAGGATGCTGTGTCGCGTCAGGACATCGTAGATTTCGCCCGTCATGAAGGTACGAAACCCGATGATCCGCTCGCCTTCGATGCGGACCCATTTGGTATGCGTGCCGGGCAGGATCAGCAGCTTTGCCGAATCTTCTCCGGCAGGCGCCTCCCCGGCGGAGGCTGCCTGTACCAGGTAGCCGATGATCTCGGTTTCCTCGCCACGCATTACGTCCGGATATGGGCCGCTATCGTCGCGCAGGCCCGGGACGAAGGCGATGCTGCCGCCATCGGGCAGGGCGCGGCGCACGAGGCCATGCGCGAGGGTCCGCGCATCGGCGGGAAGCGGCAGATACGGGGTCTGTATCCAGCCGTTGCGGCTGGTGATCATGCCCGAAGCGTAAACCGGCAGATCCGCGTGGCGCTTGCGCCATGGTGCGATCGCGGCTGCGAAGGTCTCGGGAAAGGCGCCGCGGGCCCGGCGGATACCCTGGTCGCTCTCGTGGCTTTCGATCAGCGCTCCCCCGGCATCGAGCAGCATGGTCCGCAGGCGGCTCGTCCCCCAGTCGAGACCGATCAGCGTCGGCGTACTGGCCGATCGCGGAGGCATCAGGTGATCTCCCCTTCCTCGTTCCCCACATCGAGCAGGCTGAATACGGCGTAATCCCGGGCAATCGCCGCAGCAGTTGCGCGCAGATTGTCCCGGAAACCGCCGAGCGCATCCAGAGAGGTTCGCGTCGTCGAGGAGGTAATCGAGACGCCGCCGAGCGGGCGCCCGCGCGCATCGAGAATGGGCGTGGCGATGCAGATGATCTGCGACTCGTGCTCCTCGCGATCATAGGCGAAGCCGGAAAGGCGCACGGCCTCCAGCTCCCTGCGCAGCGACACGGCATCGGTCAGGCTCTGCGGCGTATGGCGGTAGAAGCTCTGCTGCGCGATGGCGCGCTCGCGCGAATCGTCATCAAGGAAGGCGAGGATCGCCTTGCCGATACCGGTGCAATAAGCCGGCCCGATCTTGCCGGCATCCGAGAACATCGGAATCGGCCGGGTGGCGTTGCGCTTGTCGACATATAGGACCTGGGCATTGTCGAGCTGGGCCAGGTGGATGGTCTCGCCCGACAGGGCGGAGAGCGCATCGAGATGGCTGCGCGCCACGGGAGCGAGGGAGGCGCGCCGCCAGGCGGCATGGGCGAGGCGGATCAGGCGCGGACCCAGCGCATAGCCCTGGCTGCGCGCATCGCTCGTCAGCATGCGCTGGCTCACCAGGGTCTGCAGCAGGCGGTAGAGGGTGGCCTTGGGCAGATCGGATTCGGCGAGGAGCTCGGAGAAGCGGACCGGGCGTTCGTAGGCGGCGACCTTGTCCAGCAGCGACAGGGCCTTCCCTACGGTTCCATCCGATGGCGTATGTTCGTTCACGAGGCCTCGCAGTTCCGGTTCTGCACGCAAACCGGGTTGTTCTTTTTTCCATTGACAGAACTAACACTACAATTCATCGTTTTCAATAAACGGAACAAGGTTTCACTATATGAGACCATCATAAAGGGAGGAAAACGATCATGAAATCACGTTCAAGCATTGAATCGACCAAGCGTCCGCAGGGGAAGACACGGCGCGGCTGGCTGATGGCCAGTGCCGCCGCGATCGTCATCGGTGCCGTCGGCATGTCCGGCGCCGCCCATGCCTATCCTGATCGCCCGCTTACCCTGATCGTCCCCTGGGGCGCGGGTGGCGGCACCGATGCGACGGCGCGCATCATCGCCTCGCTGCTCGAAGGCGAGCTCGGCCAGCCGGTGAACGTCGTCAACCGCACCGGCGGTTCGGGCGTGGTCGGCCATGCGGCGATCGCCGATGCCGAGCCGGACGGCTATACGATCGGCCTGGCCACGGTCGAGATCAACATGATGCACTGGCAGGGCCTCACGGAGCTGACCTGGGAGGACTACACCCCGCTGGCCCTGATGAACGAGGATCCCGCCGCCGTGCATGTGCGCGCCGATTCCGAGTGGGAAAGCCTCGAGGACATGCTCGACGCGATTCGCGCCAATCCCGGCCAGCATCGCGCTTCGGGCACGGGCCAGGGCGGCATCTGGCATCTCGCCATTGCGGGCCTGCTCTCCGAGCTTGATATCGATCCGGGTTCCGTGCCGTGGGTGCCGAGCCAGGGCGCGGCGCCCGGCCTGCAGGACATGGTTGCCGGCGGCGTCGATATCGTGCCCTCCTCGATCCCCGAGGCCCGTTCACTGCTCGATGCCGGGCGGGTGAAGTCGCTCGCGGTGATGTCGAGCGAGCGCAACGACGCCTTCCCGGATGTTCCCACCACCGAGGAGATCGTCGGCGTGGCGTGGAATATCGGCGCCTGGCGTGCGATCGTCGGCCCGCAGGGCATGCCCGAGGAAGCCGTCGAGACGCTCACTGCCGCGCTGGAAACCGTCTATAACAGCGACGAGTATTCCGAGTTCATGTCCGGTCAGGGCTTCGGCATGCGCTGGGCTGTCGGCGACGACCTCGTCAACTTCATGAGCGACAGCAACGACAGCCTCGGCGACGTGATGCGCGAAGTCGGCCTCGCCGAGTAACGAAGTCGGCCTCGCAATACGCATGAGGCCCTTCACGGGTGCCGTGCCCGTCCCTCCAGGCACGGCACCCGCTCTCCCCCAGGCCAGCCTTTGATCGGGAGACGGCGATGCGGCTCAACGATGCCCTTCTGGGCGTGTTGCTGTTCGGTGTGGCGATCGCACTCTTTCTCGGTTCGCGCGGGTTTCCTTCGATTCCCGGACAGCAGATCGGCGCCGGCGCGTTTCCGACGGTGCTTTCTGCCGGTTTTGCCCTGTGCGCGACCATCCTCGTCATATCCGGCCTGCGCAGCCGTCTGCCCGCGATCGTCTGGATGGACTGGACGCGCGAGCCGAACGGCATTCGCAATGTCGTGGTGATCATCGCGCTGGTGATCTTCTACATCGCTTTCGCGCGCCAGCTCGGCTTCATGCTGACCATGGCGCCGATCATTTTTGTCATGCTCAGGCTGTTCGGTGTCGGCTGGCTCGCGTCGCTGGCAATCGCCGTGATCGCCGTTCTGGGCATGCAATACATCTTCGGTCGCTTCCTGCTGGTCCCGCTGCCCTGGGGCCTGCTCGCGCCGATACGCTGGTGGTGAGACGATGGGTGCGATCGAGCAGGCTGCCGGGCTGGTCTTTCAGTGGGACGTCCTCGTCACGATCTTCTTTGCCGCCGTGTTCGGCATGTTCGTGGGCGCCATTCCCGGCCTGACGGCGACCATGGCGATCGCGCTCCTGGTGCCGGTCACCTTCTTCATGGATCCGATCCCCGCCGTCGGGGCGATGGTGACTTGCGCGGCCATGGCGATCTTCGCCGGCGATATTCCCGGCACGCTGCTGCGCATTCCCGGCACGCCGGCCTCCGCCGCCTATACCGACGAAGCCTATGCGATGACGCGCAAGGGCGAAGCGGAGAAGGCGCTGGGTGCCAATCTGCTCTATTCCGCGCTCGGCGGGCTGGTGGGTACGGCGGTGCTGATCTTCGCCGCGCCGCATCTGGCGGAGGTGGCCCTGCGCTTTTCCTCCACCGAATATTTCTGGATGGCGATGCTCGGCCTGACCTGCGCCGCCTTCATCAGTTCCGGCTCGCCGATCAAGGGGCTGGTGAGCCTGCTGATCGGCTTGTCGGTGGCCACGATCGGGCTCAACAATCCCGCAGGCCAGCCGCGCTTCACCTTCGGCCATACCGAGATGATGGGCGGGATCGACTTCATCGCCGCGATGATCGGCCTCTTCGCCGTCTCGGAAATCCTGCGCAACGCCGCCGGTGGCGCGCGGAACCTGCCGGTGCCGCAGGTGCCGATCGGCAACCCCCTGCGCGGCTGGGGCACGATGTTGCGCACCTACTGGCGCCAGCAGATCCGCGGCAATGTCGTGGGTGTCGGCGTCGGCGCCTTGCCCGGTGCGGGTGCCGATCTCGCCGCCTGGATCGCCTATGCGATGAGCCGGCGTTTTTCGAAGAACAAGGAAAAGTACGGCAAGGGGCACGTGGAAGGCATCGTCGAAGCGACTTCGGCGAACAATGCCGCTGTCGGATCGGCCTGGGTGCCGGCGCTGGTCTTCGGGATACCCGGCGATACCATCACCGCGATCGTGATCGGTGTGCTCTTCGTCAAGGGGCTCAATCCGGGGCCGACATTGTTCGTCTTCAACCCGCAGAACATCTATGCCATCTTCCTGATCTTCATCCTCGCCAACCTGATCATGATCCCGCTCGGCTATCTCGCGATCAGGGCGGGCCGCCAGCTCCTGCGCATCCCGCGCCGGATCATCATGCCGGTGATTCTCGCCTTCTGCATGGTAGGCGCCTTCGCCACCAACAATGCCGTGTTCAACATCGGCATCATGCTGGCATTCGGCATCCTGGGCTTCTTCATGGAAGACAACGGCATACCGGTGGCGCCGTGTATTCTCGGTATCGTGCTCGGCGGCATGGTGGAGCAGCATTTTATCACCACCATGATCCGCAGCGACGGCGAACTCCTCGCCTTCTTCGGTCGCCCGATCGCGGCCGGGCTCGGGATCGTCACGCTCCTGATCTGGGTCACGCCGCTGGTCGTCTGGCTGCGCCGGCTCCAGCGCGGCAGCGCGGCGGCACCGGAACCGTCAGGCCCCGGCACTGCGTGACATGAGCTGTCTCAGGAGGCGCGCCGGGGCGCGGAAGAGCCGCCGGCGCCTTGCGTGAAGCCTGTGCGAGATCGATCGTGCAGGGGCCGCGAGCGGCGCGCCGTGAGCCGGTTCTCGACGCTCGGCTGCGGCAGCGTCGTGCCTCTGCCGAAACCACGCAACAGGCCGGGTCGGGGCGTAGCGGCGAGGCCAAGGCTGTGCCGGTGCCATGTCTTGGCTGCATCGGCATCGAGGACCGGCGCATGGCGCAGCCGGCTCAGCGCGGTCGCCAGGCGTCGATGCAGCTCTTGGGCGGCGTCGCGATGGGCCGAGTCGACGGCTTCATGCCAGATTTTTGCACGGTCATGGGCGAGCAGGACGATTGCTGCCGCATGCACGGTCTCGCCTTCGAGCAAAAGCGCGACCCGGCAGCTCTTGTCGCGAACCATGGCGCGGGTTGCTGAACGAATGGCGTTGACTGTGCCGATATCCTGAAGCAGCGCCTTGCGCCCCTCCCGCGCTGCGCTGCGTGCATCGCAATCGAAGAAATGCTCGACACCCGACCGCAGAAAGTCGGGGTCACCGCTCGCGCGAAAGGTCCAAATGCTCGTACAGGTGTGCGTCCGAGAGGCCGCAGGCTCGGACCATGTCGATGATTCTACGCCGGGCCGCACGGGCAGCCCGGCGACAGCGGCGGGTGCCGAGCGACGCGATGTGGCAGGCGCCGGAAGCAGACGGGTTGCCACGGAATGGGTCTCGACCAGCATATGGAAGGGGGACCCGGCATCCGGCAGGTCGATCTTGAGCGCTCCGGCCCGTTCGCGCATGACGCGGCAGGCTGCAGCGAAGACGGCATCGGCTTCCCCGGCGAGCAGGAAGGGGGCACCGCTCGCCATGGAATCGAGACGCGGCATGCGCCAGCTGCGACGCAGAAATCCACTGTCGGCGATGAGCGGAAACAGGCCGCACAAGATCCCGTCGCGCCAGAGCGTCAGGATCTGAAGCTCACGCAGTCCGATATCGTGGCGGGCGATGGCCGCGAGCCAATCCGGATGGAGAAACGGATCGCTGATCAGCGCCCGCGAAGCGACTTTCCGCCAGGCCGGCGTGAGGCTTTCGGCGCGCCGCGCCGGCAAGAAACACGCCTGGTATGGTCCGATCCTGGTCGATTCGTGCGATGCGGGATCAAAAGCCGCATCGCTGCCTGCGTGCTGTGTGTTGCGCAGCGCATCCGTTCCGCCATGACCTGCACGAGCCCACATCATTGCCTCCTCATCGTCCCAAGCTTTGTCCCGAAGCGGGACATGCGGTACGAACGAATTGACCGCAGGCGTTTACGGTTCAAGAACCATACCGAAGTGACGCTGGGGAATTGGCGGGCGGGAGATAAGATTTTATTAAGGTTAATGAGGAGTCAACGTCGCACAGCTCAAGATTTTGCTTCGTGTTCCAGTGCGTTCCGGCTTCGGCGCCGCGGCATGCGCGGCGCCATTAGCGTCAGCCGCCCCAGGAAACCCGCAGCGGATTATCGGAAAGCGCCTGCGCGTCCGGGCGATCGATCCCCGGCTTGCCGAGAAAAGCGTTCCACAGGGCCTCGACATCCTCGCGGGCGAGATCCTTGACGATGAAGACGAGGCGCGTGCGCCGATCGGCATCGTCCGGCCAGGCATCGAGAATGGCGGGCACATGCACCACGTGCTGCACGCCATGCAGCACGATCGGATGATCCGGGTCCTCGGCGATGCAGATGATCCCCTTCACGCGCAACAGTTTCGCGCCGTGGCTGGAGCGCAGCAGATCGAGAAAGAGGTCGAGGCTGCGCTGTGGAACCGGCGCATCACTCGTCAGGCAGAAAGCCCGGATCGCGGCATCGTGGCGGTTGACGTCGTGATGGTGGTGGTGATGCCCGTGATCGTGGTCGTGTCTATGATCATGATCATGATCGTGTCCGTGGCCATGATCGTGATGATGCCCGTGATCATGATCATGCTGGCGCCGATGCGCCGCGTCCTCCGCTTCTGCGACAGCCTCTGCGGAGAGCCATTTCGCGACGTCGCCGATCTTGCCCCTTGTATCGAACAATCCGGACATGACCATGCTTTCCAGATCGAGCGCATCGCCGGCATTGAGGATCGCCGCACCCGGATTGAGCTCTTTCAGGCGGGCGGTGAGCGCCGCGACCGACCCGGAATCGGACAGATCCGTCTTGGAGAGAACCAGCCTGTCCGCCATCGCCGCCTGGCGCACGGCTTCCTCGTGCGCGTCGAGCGTGGCCTGTCCCGCCATGGCGTCGACCACGGTGACGAGCCCCTGCACGGCAAAGCGCATCGAAAGATAGGGGTGATAGAGCACGGCATGCAGGATCGGCGCCGGATCCGCGAGCCCCGTCGTTTCGATGATCACGCGCTTGAAGGGGGTGATGCGGCTATTGTCGCGCTTGCGCAGCAGATCCTCCAGCGTATGGATCAGATCGCCGCGCACGGAGCAGCACAGGCAGCCGGCCGAGAGCAGGATCATGCCTTCATCGACGGTTTCGACCAGCATGTGATCGAGCCCGATCTCGCCGAACTCGTTGACGATCACCACCGTATCGGCCATGGCCGGATCGGTGAGGATGCGGTTGAGCAGGGTCGTCTTGCCGGCACCGAGAAAGCCCGTCAGAACCGTCAGCGGCAGGGGTTCGGGGCGTCCGGGGGCAGGACGTTCAGGGGCAGGACGTTCAGGGGCGCTCTTGTCGGTCATGCATGCTACTCCGTCAGGGCGCGGCGCGTGGCAAGGGCACGGCTGCGCCGGTTCTCCATCAGCACATTGGTGGCAACGGCGCCCACGACAAGGGCGCCGCCGAGGAATTGCAGGGGGACGAGTCGCTCGCCGAGCAGGATCGCCGAGGCTGCCGTCGCCACGACCGGCTCCGCGCAGAAGGCGAGACCCACGATGACGGCCGGCGCGCGTACCAGCGCGACCAGCTGGAAGAACAGCCCCGCCATATAGGTCGCGATCAGAAGCGCCACTGCGAGCGGGGCGACGGTCAACGCCGCCGGCGGATCGAGCGCGCCGAGGAGGCCGCCGACCATGATGCAGGCGGGGATCACGGCGAGGTTGACCCAGAATATCTTGGACAGGGTCGTCGTCTTCGCCGCGCGTGTGCCGGAAAAGAACTGCAGCGTCGCCGAGCCGCTGGCCAGTGCCGCGAGCGCGACGCCGCGCCAGTCAAGCGCACCCAGCCCCGGGCCGATCACCAGAGCGACGCCGGTGAAGGCTATGGCCGCGAGCAGCAGCAGGGCAGGGCGCAGGCTGCCGCCATCCACCAGCGGCGAGAGCAGCACGATCACGATCGGGAAGGTGAAGAAGATGACGACGGCAACCGATACCGGGATGAAGGTCACCGCGCTCATGTAGCCGATTCCCACACCGGCACCGCCCAGCGCCAGAGCCATCATGGCCCGCCCCTCTCCGGGGGCGATCCGTGGCATCCGGCGCCAGATCAAGGCGATCAGCGCGGCGACGAGAAACATTGCGATGACGCGGTAGAGCGCCACCGACACCCCCGAGAGGCCGGAATCGGAGGCCATGCGGGCAAAGACGATGCTCACCCCGTAGGCTGTCGCTCCGGCGCTCGCAAATACGAGGCCGAGACCCGGTGCGGCTGACATGGACCCTCTTTGCGATTCGAACCGGTGACGGGCGGATGCGCGTCATCCTCCGCGTCTAGCAAAGCCGGTCGCGAATGGCCATGCCGCCCCGCGTGCATCACCTATGCGCGAGGGGGGGTCACTGCCAGTCGAAGACCTGGATAAGGGCGGGTGTCATGATCACGGCGAAGAGGACCGGCAGGAAGAACAGGATCATCGGTACGGTCAGCTTGGGCGGCAGGGCCGCCGCCTTCTTCTCGGCCTCGTTCATGCGAGTATCACGGCTTTCCTGCGCAAGCACACGCAGGGCCTGGCCGATCGGCGTACCGTAACGCTCGGCCTGGATCAGCGCCGTCGAGACCGCCTTGACCGAGTCGAGACCGGTGCGTTCGGCCAGGTTTTCGTAAGCCATGCGGCGCTCCGGCAGGTAGGAGAGTTCCGCCGTCGTCAGTGCAAGCTCTTCGGCGAGCGCGATCGAAGCGCGTCCGACCTCGGTACTGACCCGGCGAAAGGCCTGCTCCATCGAACTGCCGGATTCGGCGCAGATCAGCAAGAGATCGAGGGCGTCGGGCCAGGCACGGCGAATCGAGGCCTGCCGTTTATGCATGGCATTGCGCAGATAGATTTCCGGAGCCTTGATGCCGAGATAGGCGGCGAGGATCACGATTCCGAGTTGGATAAGCAGTCCCATGCCGAAATCGTCTACGAAAAACAGGTAGAAGGCCGAAAACAACGTGAAGCCGATCGGCAACAATAGCCGGAACACGAGGAAGGTATATTCGGATTTCTGACCGCGAAAACCGGCCTGCATCAATTGCATCTTGGCGGTCTCGGTGCCCAGCCAGTCGGAGAGTTTGAACTGCTCGACAAAATGCCTGATCCGCTCGGCCGGCCGCGTGCGCAGAGAGCCACGATTCTGCCTGGAAAGCCGCTCACGCTCACGCGCCCTGATGCGGTCGCGCTCCACGGCCACCGCCTTCATGCGCTTGTCGAGACTGTCATTTGCGACCAGGGGCATGGCAACGGTGAAGACCGTCGCGACGGCGGCGATTCCCGCCAGCACCATGGCCAGGAATTGTGGATCGGAAAGGGACTGCATGATCATCGCCTGTGCTCCGTTCCGATCATATATCGAAGGAAATCATGTTCTTCATGACCATAACGCCAAACAACATCCAGACTGCGCAGATACCGAGAACGATCTTGCCTGTCAGTGTCAGCCAGAGGAGTTCGATATAGCTCGGGCTGGAGATGTAGGTCATGATAGCCACGATGAAGGGCAGTGCCGCGATGATTGCCGCGGAGGCTTTGGCCTCCATGCTCATCGCCTGGATCTTGCCTTTCATTTTCTTGCGCTCGCGCAGCACCCGCGACAGGTTGGCGATGGCTTCCGACAGATTGCCACCGGCCTTGGTCTGAATGGTGATCACCGTGGCGAAGAATGAGGATTCCGCGACTGGCACCCGTTCGGCCATCCGTTCGAGCGCGTCCGACAGGGTGACCCCCATGGCCTGGGACTCGGTGACGAGGCGAAACTCGCTGCGAATGGGATCCTCTGCGGATGCTGCGATTTCGCGGATGCAATCGCCTAGCGGAAGTCCCGCCCGGATACCGCGCACGATGATGTCCATCGCATCGGGCAACTCCGTGATGAATTTCTCGATGCGCTTCTTCGCCAGGTACCCGATGATCCAGTTCGGCAGCCCGAGCCCTCCGGCAAACGCCGCAAGGCCCGCGACAATGGCGCTTCCGCCGGTCAGCACATAAAGGAGCAGGCCGACCAGGAGGCCGAGCCCCGCACTCGCCAGATAGAATCGCGACTTGGGCCAGTCGAGCCCGGCATGCGCGAGGCGCTCCTCCAGCGACGCCTTGTTGCGGCCCCGCTTCTCCTCGATCTCGCGCAGGGTCTGCACGATCTGGTCACGGCGCTGGGCGGAATCGCGCGGCGCGCGTTCGACCCGTTGGTTCGGCGCCTTCGCCATGAGTGCCTGTTGCCGCTTTTCGGCGCGCTTCTCACCGGAAAGGAGCGGATACAGGAAGACCTGCGCCATGCCGCCGACAGCGACCGCGATCAGAATGACGAGTATGATGTCGCGCATGTCCATGGCGGTACCCTGTTCTCCCAATAGCTGTTCAGGTCGGCTCGTTCGCCGCCTCCATGGCGTCGAGAGCCGTAGCGAGCTGCTCTTCGACGCCGTAATAGCGTGCGCGCTCCCAGAAGCCTGGACGGCCAATGCCGGTGGAGCGATGGTTACCGATCAGGCGGCCGTTCTGGTCTTCGCCGAGTATGTCGTAGAGGACGATGTCCTGAGTAACGATCACGTCACTCTCCATGCCCAGCACCTCGGTAATGTGCGTGATGCGGCGCGAGCCGTCACGCAGACGCGCGGCCTGGATGATCACGTCGATCGAGGACACGATCATCTCGCGGATGGTTTTGGAGGGCAGGGCGAAGCCGCCCATGGTGATCATCGATTCGATACGTGACAGGCATTCGCGTGGCGAGTTGGCGTGCAGCGTGCCCATCGAGCCGTCATGGCCGGTATTCATCGCCTGCAGGAGATCGAACGCCTCGGGTCCGCGCACCTCGCCCACGATGATGCGTTCGGGGCGCATGCGCAGGCAGTTGCGCACGAGATCGCGCATGGTCACCTGACCCTGCCCCTCGAGATTGGGCGGGCGCGTTTCGAGGCGGACCACATGCGGCTGCTGCAGCTGCAGTTCCGCCGCATCCTCGCAGGTGATGACGCGCTCATCGTGTTCGATATAATTGGTGAGGCAGTTCAGCAGCGTCGTCTTGCCGGAGCCGGTTCCGCCCGAGATCACGACATTGGCGCGTACCTTGCCGATGATCTTGAGCACCTCCGCGCCCGCTGGAGAGATCGCGCCGAACTTGACCAACTGATCCAGGGTCAGCTTGTCTTTCTTGAACTTACGGATGGTCAGGGCCGGCCCGTCGATCGCGAGCGGCGGGGCGATCACGTTGACGCGCGAACCATCCGGGAGGCGCGCATCGCAGATCGGGCTCGATTCGTCGACGCGGCGACCGACCTGAGAGACGATGCGCTGGCAGATGTTCATCAGCTGCTGCTCGTCGCGGAAGCGGACATTGGTCAGCTGGATCTTGCCGTCGACTTCGATATAGGTCTTGCGGGCATTGTTCACCATGATGTCGGCGATCTCGTCGCGCGCCAGAAGCGGCTCCAGCGGTCCGTAGCCCAGAACGTCGTTGCAGATGTCGTCGAGCAACTCCTCCTGCTCGGCGATGGAGAGCACCACATTCTTGAGTGCGATGATCTCGTTGACGATGTCGCGGATTTCCTCGCGGGCGGAATCCGCGTCGAGACGCGCCAGCTGTGCGAGGTCGATCGCCTCGATCAGAGCGCCGAAGATCATGCTCTTGGTCTGGTAGTACTCGTCCGAGCGCTGTCGCGTATCGACGGCGACGGGCTTCTGCCGAAGCGGTTCCGGCGGCGGCAGCGGGTCGGCATTGAATGTGCCGGTAGGGCGCGGATTTTCGACCGGCAGCACCGGCACGGCCGGCTCGGTCGCCGAGGATTCCGGCTTGGCCTCTGGACGCGCGGCAGGCATGCGCGGCTGGGCCGGTTGCTGATTTCCGATCGAGGATCTCTTGCCGAACATATGGATCACTCTCTGCGCGGTTGACGTTTGCTGGCGACCCTCTGACGGGGCGGGAACGGCCGGGTCATGACGCTGTTTTGCGTTTCAGGAACTTGGACAGGATCGGATCCAGAAGCCCGCCACGCTTGTGCTTCATCTCCGTGCGCCCGACGAGCATGCCCGCCATCTCGGTGAAGATTTCCGCAGGCCGGCAACCGGGTTGCAATTCCGCAAGCATCTGGCCGTTATTGGCTGCCGAGCCGAAGAGCTGCGCATCGAAGAGCATCTCGGCGCTCAATTCGTGCCCTACCGCCTTGGTAAAGTCGCTGGGCGTGATCTCGGGACGCTTGGGCAGGCCCACGCGATTGAGCATCAACCGCGGCGGGTGATCGTTGGGGCGCTGCTGACGCAACAGATCGGCGAGATTCTTGGCGTTGCGTAATGATGCCAGTTCGGGCTCGGCCACGATGACGATATCGTCGGCAGCCAGGAGGAGGCGCTTCGTCCAGGCACTCCAGACATGCGGCACGTCGAGCACGATGCACGGAACGTTTGCGCGCAGGAGGTCCATCAACTGGTCGAATGCGGTCTCGGTCAGATCGCAGGTGCGGTCGAGTACGGCAGGTGCCGCAAGCAGCGACAGTTTTTCCGAACATTTCGACATCAGGCGATCGACCACGTTCGCATCGAGCCTGTCGGGCGCGAAGATCGCTTCGGCGATGCCCTGCGGCGGATCCTGGTTGAAATCGAGGCCGGCCGTGCCGAAGGCGATGTCGAGATCGGCGACGACGGTCGCCATGTCGAGATCCTTTGAGAAGGCCCAGGCCAGATTATGGGCGACGGTGGAGGCGCCGACCCCGCCCTTGGCGCCGATGACGGCCACGATCCGACCGACAGGATCCGAGCCCGGCGTGGTGAAGAGCCCGGAAATCGCACGCACCAGATCGACGGGCGAAAGCGGTGCGATCAGGTAATCGCTCACCCCGCGCCGGATCAGATCCCGGTAGAGCAACACGTCGTTGACATGCCCGACCACGAGAACCCGGGTTCCGGTATCGCAGACTTCCGAGAGCTCGTCGAGATTGCGCAGAAACTGCGCCTGCTCGCTCTGGCCGACCTCCAGGATGATCACGTTCGGTGTCGGGGCCTGGGAGAAGGCGGCCACGGCACCGGCGGCACCGCCGGCCTGGACACGCAGATGCGCTTTCTGCATGCGCCGATCGGTCGCCGCCGTTTCCAGCGCCGTCGCGATGTCGGGCGAATCGCAAAACGCCTGGATCGTGACGCGCGGGACGGGCGCGATCATGTCGTCTTCATCGTGACTCATGACTTCATTGTCCTTCGTTCAAGACCTTGTCCTGCAGGGATTTCGCACCCGCTTACGTCTGATCAGTTACCGACATCGCTTATGCCGCTGCGGCCATCCTGCCGGTAGTTGGTGGACGGATCGTTGCCTTCGCGCAGATTCTGGATATTCGCCGAACGCCGGACCGGATCGACGGCGCCGGGCGTGCGCCCGCGCACGAGGTCGACGGGATCGGCGATCTGGGCCGCGACATTGCTTTGCGTTGCGCAGCCGTGATTCCAGTAGGGTTCGTTGCGCATGTTGAATCCGGGATCGCTGATGCCGAGATCCTGGGGCCATAGCCCGCACGGACCTTCGACCTGTGCCGCCATGTAGCGGAAGCTCAGGCGGATCGGTGCGGCGAGGCCCGATTGCGTCGGCTCGTAATGCGATACGGAATAGGCGTTTGCAGGGATGCCGGCATCGCGCAGTCGGGCACGCAGGGAATCCAGCGTGCGCCCGGCCCCTGCCTCGGAGCGTGGTACCTGAACGCTGATCCGCCCCTTGCCTTCCTTGCGGTACTTCGCAACGAAGCTGTCGAGATCCTCCGTCTGCCGGTCGTCGAGCCGGCTGCCCCGCATGAAGATGTCGAGATGGTGCGGCTTGTCGCTGAGCACGATCGGGTGCCGGTCGCGATAGTCGTAGGGGTAGATGGAGCCGGTTTGTACCACCCGATCCTGCGAACAGGCGGCCATGGCCAGTGCCGAAAGGGCGGCGAGGCCGATGCCGAGGCCTCGGTAGCCGGTCCGGAAAATGCGAGTGCGCTGCGTCATGCCAGCATTCCTTGATGTCGCGTCGCGTGCCGCTTCGGGTGGCGCGGGCGGGCGAATGGTCGGGTTTGCGATCACGGGAGAGGTCATGGTTCGTACTCCCTCAATCCGCGATGAAGCCGAAGCGGCCCGGGGTGCCGCGCGCCGGCTGCGAGCCACCGGTCGTTCCGTACATCTGGTTGAAACGACCCATCAGGACGGCCTGCGGGTCGAATGCCTCGATGAAGCCGTCATCAGGACGCGCGGCCTCGGCCTGCTCCATCGGCTTGGCGATGTAGGGCGAGACGAGAATCATCAGTTCGGTCTCCTGGCGCTGATAATCGCGCGAGCGGAACAGCGCACCGAGGATCGGCAGATTCATCAGGCCCGGCATGCCGGCAACCGTCTGCCCGGTGCGCGTCGAGATCAGGCCGGCCGTCATCATCGTGCCGCCGGACGGCAGCTCGACGCTGGTTTCGGATTTGCGCACCTTCATGCCCGGGACGCTGGTGCCCAGCACCGTCGAGCTGTTCTCGAAATCGAGCTCGGACACTTCCGTCGAGACCCGCAGGGAGATGCGGTTCTCTGCGAGCACCACCGGGGTGAAATCAAGATTGATGCCGAAGGGCTTGAAATTAACCGACGGCACGCAGGCCGCATCGCCCGGCGGACAGGGGGTCAGCACCGGTATTTCGCCACCGGCCATGAAGCTTGCCGATTCGCCGGAAACGGCGACGAGTGTCGGTTCGGCGAGGGTCCGCGATACGCCCGCACGCTCGAATGCCTGAAGGGTGGCGCGAACGTCGAAGCCGCTGCCGCCGAAACTCGCCGTATAGCTGCCCCGTGTGCTGTCGAGGCCGGGATTGAGCGGGAACAGGGACGTCATGTCGTCGGACGAGAGTGTATTCCAGCCCACATTCGTCTGGATGCCGAACTGTTTGACCACCGCTCGGGCAACCTCGACCACGGCGACGCGCAGCATCACCTGGTCCTGCTCCTCGATGGTCAGCGAATTGATCACCGCCCCGCGTCCGCTCAGGTCACCGCCCTGGCGTCCGACGAAGGCCTCGGCGATATCGACTGCATGCTGTGCCTGGGTGGCGCTCGAAACCGAACCGGTGAGAATGATCGAATCACCGGCGGGCTGAACATCGATCCGCGCGCGGGGGAAGGAGCGGCGCAGCGTATCGCGCAATTCGCCCAGCTCACGCCCGACGGAAACCTCCAGCGTAGCAAGCTGGCGGCCATCGGCATCAAAGATGAAGACCGAAGTCTCGCCGTCTTCCTGGCCGATCAGGAAAATCTTGCGCGTCGAGCGTACGACCGCATTGGCGACGGCAGGATTGGCGACGAAGACCTCCTTGGCGTCGCGTGGCAGATCGACGATCACCGATTTGCCGATACCGAGCCCGATGCGCCGCGTCCGCTGACCCTCGTGATCGCCGATCCGCACGACCGAATCGCCATCGAATGACTGGTCCGCCCATTGCGAGGACTGACCCTTCCCGAAGCCGCCCTGATTGCGCGGATCGAAGTCCTTCGCCAGCACGGTGGTCGGAGCCATGTGGAGGAGGAGCGCCGTGGCGGCGCAGGCCAGAGAGGGTGCTGCGAGGCGCCATGCCCCAAAACTCGCGCCGCGCCTGCGCATCCGAGCCGGGGACAGTTCGCCGGGATCGACTGCAGGTGCACCATCTTGGGTTCCGTTCCGGAGCGGAGTGGTCGCTGCGGCTTTTCTTGCTGCTGTCATGGCTGCTCTCTCTCGCAGGGAACGGGCGGCGAGGCCTGTATCCGGTGCCGGGGCCTGGGAGCGGACCGATGCCGTCCGGCTCAGCCGGAGATGGTCACGGATGGGTTTGTGCATGGAGGGCTGAGATTCGGACATGGCGGCCTCAGGGGGTCGTCGTCTGGCGTGGGATGCCGAAGCGCACCACGGTCAGGCCACGGCGGTCCTCGTCGAGTTCCTCCTCGCCGAGATCGGCATCGGCCAGGGACCGCAGGGCCAGGGAGACGTGGCCTGTGCGCTGCGCCAGTGTCACAGCCTCTGCCTGGGCCGGCGTGAGTTCGAGGGTCGCGGTTTCGCCGTCGGCGCTGGGATTTCCCTGCGCATCCGTTTGCACGTTCTTGCCAATGGCGAGGACGCGTATGTTGCGCAGAAGAATTTCCGTCGACTGCTGGTCGCCCTGACCGCCGGCATCGTCGGTACGGAATGTGCGCAGCACGTCGACTCTATCATTTGGCAGAATGAAGCCGCCCGCAGTCGACGAGCCGCGCGTATCAATCGAGATCGCCACGGCCCGTTTGCCTGCCGGCAGGATAGCGGACATGAAGCCGCCATTCTCCGACTGGATCAGGCGTTCGCGGCGAATCGGTTCGCCGGCAAGTATCTGGCTGCGCGCCAGGGAACCGGCGATATCGTCGAGGGCGTCGGGCCCGCCGGAGCGGGTGATCAGACCCACGGGAACCGAATCCGCAGGCCAGTTCTGCCAGCGCAGATCCGCTCGGTTCAACCGCCGTCCCATCGGCAGATCGGCTGCCGCAACAAGGACTTCGGTGGTCGGCGCCGAGGGCTCCGATACCGTCACGACTTCTCTCGGAGGCGGCGGCTCGTTGCCGCCGCGCATCAGGAACATGGCGCCTATACCGGCGGTGACGGCGATGCCGAGGACGACAATCTGGGCTCGTTTCATGGCAGCTTAAATCCACGCGTCGCTTGTGTTGACGCCCGAATTCGAACACGCAATCGTCAACTTATGGTTAATCAGACGTATCAACCCGCAGAAACAGGCAAAAAAAATCAACCAAGGGATGCGCGGGATGTGCCGCGAACCGCTGAAACGCTTAAACTTGCGGTAGTTCGCCTCGAGACGTGTTGCAATTTTTGATGATGTAAGGCGCGGGTGGTTCCCGCTGCGATACCGCTGCCGGAAATACCGTGCAAGATGCCATTCGGTTCATGCCAACAAGGCACCGTATCGTCGGGCCGACATGAACAGAGGCTCGGCACGATAGCGGACCGGGCGTATACCAGTGCGGGAAATGGGCGTGTTGCCCTGGAAGGTTATCGGGAGAACGGTAGCGAAAACGCGATCAAGGATCGGGTTCGTTTCCCTGCAGGGCGACGGTGATCTGCTCGCTCACGAAGACATAGAGATCGAAAACCTCGGCACCGACGCTGCGTGCCCCCGCTACGACGACGATCGCCATAATGACTGCAATGACGGCGTACTCCGTCGCCGTCGAGCCGGAATCGTCAGATGCGACACGCGCGAGCAAGGCTTTCACATCAACCTCCGTGCGTCGAACATGCGCTTTCGCGCGCCGGATTAAGTGTCGCGCGAAATGAGACTGGTCGTTCGCGCCGAATGCTTGGCCGTCGGACTGACAGACGGGCAATCAGAAATGATCGCGACAGCGCGCCGTAGTCGGCGCGCTGTCCTGTAACGCCTGAAGGTTCAGGCGCTGGCGGATCAGTCGCCAGCGCCGCCGATGGCAGTGCTGACCGCTTCGAACGTGGAGTCGAGTTCGTTGCCGAGCAGACGCAGGGCGCCGATGATCACGACGGCAATGAGGGCGGCGATCAGGCCATACTCGATGGCGGTGGCGCCGGATTCGTCATTTGCGAAACGGGAAAAAAGGTTCTTCATGGTATTTAAGCTCCTGTCACGGTTGCCTGTTGAAATCCCCGCCGTCGCGCCGCAGCACGCCGCCGAGAACGAGTAGCAATGTAGGAGGGCTCTGTTTCAATGAAGTTAATTTGGTCGTCGAAACGAATTAATACTTGAAATCAGACCCGGATGGTTAACAAATAGCTGAGTAATCATTTGATAGGGATATTCACGTCTCCTTAATGCTTGGCAGAATGCGCGAAGACATTCATGACTAATCAAAAGTTAAAACTTAGTAGAGCGGCAATCTGCAACATGCAGACGTACCTGCCCGGCGCCAAACAGCGCTTAATGCAATATAGCAGCATTAAACAGAAAATGCGACCTTTGCGCGAAAAAATTTGATCAATGCCGGGTGATTAGCCATTCGTTCACCATTCGCCGGTAGAACGGTCTCGTGATTCCAAGAGACCGCGAAGTGAGCGAAATCATGGCGCCTCGGTTGAAACGCGTAATTCGTCCCGCCCGTCTGACCCGTCCGCTGGGTATCGCGGTCGTATCTGCTGCGGCGCTGGGGCTCTTCATGATCTACCAGCCGCCCTGGCAGGCCACGGCGCAGGAGGCGGAGACGTCGCCGGCCGAGACGACAGGCGCTCCCGCGCAATCATCTGCTGCGCAGGCCTCTGGAGATTCCGATAGGCAATCTTCCGAGCAGGTCGCGCAGGCATCAGGCCCGCGCAACGTCAGTGACGCGCCTTATGCCTCCGGCGAACCGCGCCCGAATGCGGCGGCGGAGCAAGTGCAGGCGGAAGAACTCGCCCCTGCGGCGCAAACCCTTACGATTCCGTCCGGAGCAGCCGCGACGGCGCCCGGCGCGGGGGTTGCCGTCGAAAACGGTGCCTTCGTCGTACATGTCGATCATGCCAAGGTCGTGCGCCTGCCCGAGCGCACCCAGACCGTCATCGTCGGCAATCCGATCATCGCGGATGTCACTGTGCAACGAAACGGCATTCTCGTCGTCACCGGCAAGAGCTTCGGCTCGACCAACATGATCGCCCTCGATGGTGCGGGCGCGCTCCTCGCCGAATCGATGATCAGCGTGCAGGCGCCGCAGGACTCGGTGGTGACCGTCCAGCGCGGACTCAACCGCGAATCCTACTCCTGTACGCCGACTTGTCAGCCTTCCCTGCAACTCGGCGACAATCCAGGCTTCTTCGACGGCGTCGGCGCGCAGGCGACACAGCGCAACGAACTGGCCACCCGCCGCTGACCGGTGCCGCCGGGTCGGGATTGACCGTCGCCTCCTTCGGGGATGCGACGGTTTTCGTTTTTCTGCTGTGCATAGAAAATTCTGATAAAATTAGTAAAGTGCATATTATATGTATTTTTATTAATTTAAATAAATTTTAGTATATGCAAATCCACACAATTTTTGATAATGTCAACGCGAAGCGGCCAGGGTTTCATCATTCCAGATAACGCTCAGGCAATCATTTCAGGCTATTCAGGACCAGCTTCACGGATTGGTCCGACGCAGCGAATGCCGCAGATGGGCTCGTGTGACGAGACGAGGATGCGATCGATGAATAGTGCAGGGTCAAGTGATGCGCCCGGCATCAGCCGGACCGAAAGCCCGGTCGAAAGACCGTTTGCTGCTGCTGCCGACCGGCGAAAGAGCCTCCGGCGCAGGCTGATCCTGCGCCATTTTCTGAAGAATCGCGAAGGCGCGACTGCCGTCGAATTCGCTCTCGTCGCGCTACCGTTCTTCGGTATCATCTTCGCCATTATCGAAGTTGCGCTGACCTTCTGGGCCACGCAGGTCCTCGAGAATGCCGTCGCGGACGCTTCCCGGCAGATCTATACGGGCCAGTTCCAGACATCCGGCGGCCAGAGCGCCGAGGCCTTCCGAGACGAGGTCTGCTCGCGGGTCACCGCCTTGTTCAACTGCAACGACCTCGTAGAAATCGACGTCCGTTCCTTCCCGAATTTTCCCGGCGCGACCCTGCCGCCGCCGGTGGATGATGACGGGGAGTTCGATGCTTCCGATTTCGGCTACCAGCCCACTGGCCCCGACGACATCGTCGTGGTGCGTGCCGCGATGGCCTATCCCGCCTTCGTCGGCATTCTCGGCAAGCGCGAGACGCAGCTCAGCGGCGGCCGGCGCCTGATCATGGCCACATCGGCCTTCCGCAACGAACCGTTCACACAATGAGGGCGGCCATGACCCGATATATCAAGTGTTCAATGAGACGTGTCAGGGCAGGTCGCGGGATCGGCGGTGCGCTGCGCTATCGTTGCCACATGATCGCCGACGAGTGTCGTGGAACGTGGCGGCGCATCCGGAAATTCCCCCTCGCCACCGCAGGTGTCGCGGCCGTCGAATTCGCCATGATCCTGCCGGTCATGCTGCTCCTATTCCTCGGCATGTCCGAGGTCACGCAAGGGGTCAACATCAACCGCAAGGTCACCATCCTCTCACGCACCATCGCGGATATCACCAGCCGCTCTTCCGACGGAATCAACAATGCCCAGATGGAGGAGATATTCGACGCGGCACTTTCGGTCATGGCGCCCTACGATATTTCCCGCGTGACGATGCGTGTCTCCTCGGTCGTCGTCGAAGATGACGATGGCCCGGTCGGGCGTGTGTGCTGGAGCGATGGGCGCGACATGGCGCCACTCGGCCAAGACAGCACAGTCGATATCCCGGCCGGCTTCGCCATTCCGGGTACGAGCTTCATCCTCGCGGAAGTCGGCAATGTCTATACGCCGATGATCGGCTATGCCATAACCGGCGATCTCCAGCTCGGCGAGATAACGCCGTGGCCGGTCCGCAATGTCGACGAGATCCCCCGCAACAACACATCCTGCCTGTAAGCGGGCACGCAGTCATGAACTGCATTTGATGCATCGGGCCTCGCTCGGCTCCGAACGCCCGCCGCCTCACCGCCCGTCCGCGAGATGGCGCCGTAGCCGTTCCAGGTTGCGTCCGTCCCAATCCGGTCCGTCGGGCCACAGGCTGAAATCGATCACCGCATGCCAGGCGGTTACGTAATGCTCGGGGGCATAGCCGTGGCCGTAGCCCAGCGGCGCCGCACGGGCGGAAGTGATATCCGCCAACAATTGCAGCATGGTGACGACCGGTATCCAGCGCAATTGCGGTGACAGGTCCGGGCCGCGCGGCTCGCGCAGCCAGTCCGGGCGCCGCCATGCCGTCTCGGGGCTGAAGAAGGTGATCGGATCGCTCGCATATTGGAGATACACGATCCGCAATGGCCCCCATGGCGCGAAGTCGCGTTCGGGCAGGCCCGGATCGCCGAAGCCGTTCTGGTTGGCGAAGCGGATCACCGCGCCGTCACGAAACCGCGGCAGCCAGGCGGGGGAACCGGGGAGGCGTTCGCGTGTCGCCGTGTTCCAGGTCCGGCTGGGGAAGGGCGGCCCGCTCCATAATGCGCCCTGATAGGGATCGCCGATCACGTCGAACAGATCCGCCGAAAGGTCGGAATTCATCGCGCCGAGCGACAATCCGTGCAGATAGAGCTTCGGGCGACTCTCCTCCGGCAGTTCGCGCCAGTAATCATAGATCTTCGTGAATACCGCGCGGGCCGAATCGGCGCCGTATTCCGGCTCGACGAGGAGCGTCAGCCAACTCGCCATATACGAGTACTGCACCGCGACGGTCGCGACGTCGCCGGCGGTGAGGTATTCCAGCGCGCGGATCGCACTGGGGTCGATCCATCCGGTGCCGGTCGGCGTGGCGATCACCAGCATCTCGCGTTCGAATGCGTCGGTGCGCTGCAACTCGGCCAGGGCGAGCCGGGCCCGGTCCTCGATCGTCTCGCCTGCAGCCAGGCCGACATAGAGGCGAATCGGGGCCGTTGCGCCATCGGCATGGAAAGCGGCAAGCCGGTCGAACGGGGTTACGCCGCTGACGAAGTTGCGACCGGTGCGCCCGAGCTCCATCCATTCGACATGCGACTGTGCCGATCCGGAAAGCAGGGGATTCGCCGGTGCGGCGAGATCGTCCGGGATGAATGCATCGAGCTGCCGGAAGGAGCTGTCGGCCATGCGCAGCGCTCCGGAGAAAAGCAGGCCGTTTGCGAGCGTCCAGACCAGCACCGCGACGACGGTGAAGCCGGCAAGGGCGGCGACGCGTGCGGGCATCAGGCGGGTCATGAGGCGCGCGAGAGCATGCCCGGTCAGGATGAACAGCCGGGCCAATCCGATGCACAGCGCGAAAACGGCCAGGGCGATGCCGACGATCCGGAAGGAGCGCACGCCGTCGACCGGATCCATGTCCATCGCCGCCCGGACGCCGTTCTGCCATCCCGATGCCAGTTGCAGGAAGCTGATTGCAATAACGAGGCAGATCACGGTCGCAGCGAGGCGTGCCCGGCGTACATGTGTCGGCGAGGCTTCGGGCAGGGTGAGGAAACGCCACGCGGCGCGCAGCATGACGCCGGTCAGATAGCCCACCGCGAAGGCGAAGCCGCCCAGCACGCCCTGGACGATTGCGCCGCGCGGAATCAGGCTGGGGGTCAGCGAAGCGGCAAAGAACAACGTGCCGAGGATCAGCCCAGTCGTACAGAAACTTCGCAGTGCTGACGCGCCCGCTCTCATGAGGCGCCGGCGAATCACGTCTCGCAGCCGTTCGTGATGCATATTTCCTCCGTCGATGCGCCCGGCCCTCCCTCTTCGCGATCATCCTCCCCATCGCGGGGCCCGTCATCGGTTCGCTCCAGAAACGTTGATTGAACGCGATCACCACCGGGTTGTGCAAGGGGTGCCGCCGGCACGACCGCACGACGCGGTCGGGTGAACGAGGGCGCATGCCGATGCCGGGTATGGTATTTGTGCGCCGGACCGAAGGTGACTTGCCGCAGCGTCACTGATTCGCCGGCGATCCGGCCTCACGCCCGGCTCGGGCCGATTCCGGGCAGGAAACGAGCGTCGTGCATGCGGTCATGCATGCGCTCACTCGGGGCGGCTCCCGGCACCCGGAGACGTTACGGGAAATGCCGTAGGGGATGCTGATCGTCGACACGCCTTAAAGGTTGCTATACGAATTTATTGCATCTTCATATTGGCATCGCGCTTCGGTTAGGGCATAGTCGCCACGCTTCCGCGCGAAAGCGCCGCAGGTCAACATGTGCGTCGGCGGACGTTCCCGCACGTCCGGCTTGGCAATGCCAGATTTTGCGGAGTGGGTGGCGCGCACATTTTTGGGTAGTATCGTGTCGCCCGAATGGCACTCTCTACGCGGACGGGCGTCCGGAAGCCAGTATCGAACGAAGGGGGTCTTTGTGTCGTACATGGATAGTGTCAATACGATTTCGCAGGACGTTTCGGGCCTCGCCGAAGACGGCGCCGTCGACGCGAAGGAATACCTGATCAGTGATCTCTCGCGCGAATTCGGCGTCACGCTGCGCGCACTGCGCTTCTACGAGGATCGCGGCCTGCTCGCGCCCAAGCGTATAGGCACCATGCGCATCTATTCGAGCCGCGACCGGGAGCGCCTTTCGGTGATCCTCAAAGGAAAGCAACTCGGCTTCACGCTGGCGGAGATTCAGGAAATGCTCACGCCGACGGAACAGGGCGGCAAGGGCGGGATCGATCTCAAGCTCTCGCTGACCAAGGTCGAGGAGCAGATCGCACATCTGGAGACCCAGCGGGACGAGATCGACGCAGCCATCGCAGCCCTAGCCGAGACGCGCGACAAGCTGCGCAAGCAAAGCTGAGCAGCACGGTCGCACAATCGCCGCATGCACGGGCGCGCAGGAAGCCGGTGGCAGGTCGCGCTGCCTGTCGGAGCGTGTCGCGCAGAATCGGACTGATTCTGCTGCGGCTATGACGGATGTCGATGCCTTGCGTTGCAAGCAACCTGGCAAGCGATGCGGTTGGCGCGTCGCCATGGGCTGTGCATGCGGGTGTTCGAAGGCGCGGGCATCGCTATCCTTCGGGCGAATGCTTGCGCATCGCTTCCACGGGTACGGTTTCGTTTTTCTTTTGCGACATAGGCGGCGATACCCCCCTCGCGCCCCGATCCGAATGCGGCAGTTCGGATCTGACGCAGCGACCGACCGGGTGCCGGCGAGCCTGCAATTCCGCCTTCCCGAGTCGGGTAATGCGCTGATTGCGTGTATGCATGTCAGATGCCGTGCACATCCATATGCACGGCCTCGATCAACCGTTTTTCGGTCGATCAAGGCGGTCATGGATTCGTTATCCCCTCATGCCGTGGCGATTCCGGGCGTGCCCGAAAGGCTTGGTGGGGAATCTTGCCGATTGACAGGTGAGGGTCGGCGTCTCTTGGATAGACGAGCAGATTCGGCTGCGTCATGATCATCGGGAAGGAGAATGGGTGTGGCCTGGTATTCGAAGACATGGACTTGGTATGCCGGTGACTGGCACGAGGGCAATCCGCCCATTATCGGCCCGCGCTCCCATGCAAGCTGGCTCGGTTCGAGCGTATTCGACGGGGCGCGAATCTTCGATGGAATGGCGCCGGATCTCGACCTGCACCTGGCGCGGGTCAATCGCTCGGCCAAGGCGATCGATCTCAACCCGACCATGACCACCGAGGACATGATCGCGCTTGCACTCGAAGGCGCGAAGAAGTTCGATTCCGGTGAGGCACTCTACGTCAAGCCGATGTATTGGGGCGAGGGCGAAGGGCCGGGTACGATTACGACGGATCCGGACGATATCGGTTTCTGCATGACCCTGTTCGAGGCCCCGATGGCGGAGCCTGCCGGTGCAGCCGTCACCAAGGGCGCCTTCAGGCGTCCCACGCTGGAGACGATGCCCACCGATGCCAAGGCCGGCTGCCTCTATCCCAATAATGCCCGCATCCTGCGCGAGGCACGCGCCCGTGGCTTCGACAATGCGATCGTCCTGGACATGCTCGGGAGCGTGGCAGAAACCGCGACCGCGAATATCTTCATGGCCAAGGACGGCGTCGTTCATACGCCGATCCCGAACGGTACCTTCCTCAACGGCATTACCCGCCAGCGTGTCGCAGGCCTGCTCCGTGATGCCGGGGTCGAGGTGATCGAGCGCGTATTGCGTTACGAGGAATTCCTCGATGCGGACGAGATCTTCTGCACGGGCAATTACACCAAGGTGACGCCGATCACGCGCATCGAGGAGCGCCAGCTCCAGCCCGGACCACTCTACAAGCGCGCCCGCGAACTCTACTGGACCTACGCGCGCGACACCAAGATCTGAGCGGCTGCGCACCCGTTGCGCACGGCGCGAGAAAAAGGCGCATCCAGGTGACTGGATGCGCCTTCGAGTTGCCGACCGATGGGGGCAGATTAAGGTCGGTTATCTCGAAAACGCAGCCGCAGGCCTCGGGTTCCGGGGTGTGGCGAATTTTTTCGACGCGATTGCATTTTCCCGCCATTCCCTAAAATGCAATCATTCCGATTGATCAGCCCCTAACATGCCGGCTGGCAAGCTGACATCCATGTCGGCTTCTCTTTCCATAGCCACCAGTGGCATGAATGCCTCGGCGACGCGCCTGGAAGCAAGCGCGTCGAACGTGGCCAATGCGCTGACCAACGGTCCCGTCCCACAGACACCGCCGAACCGGCCCGTCGCACGCAGCGACGATCCGCGCAGCGTCTACCAACCCGTCGACGTGGTGCAGGTTTCCACCGGAAGCGGCACGATGGCGCGGTTCACCGAGCGGCTCCCGGCCTACGAATTGCGCTACCAGCCTGATGCGCCATTCGCCGATGCGCGGGGTATGGTGGCGGCGCCGAATGTCGATTATGCGCGCGAGATTGCCGATCAGATTGCCTCTGTTGCGGCCTTCAAGGCGAATGCGCGGGTCTTCTCGACCGCGTCCGACATGGCGCGCACCGTCATCGACATGAAGACATGAGACGACATTATCGGTTCCGGGCGACGCATCACGCCTAGAGCGCGAGCACAGCCTCGACCGTATCCAGGAGTTCGTCCCCGATAATGCTCGGTGCGCGCATTGTGGCCGGGTAGGGCTGCCCGCGTGAGACGAAGGCACCATGCAGCCCCGCAGCGCGGGCACCGTGAATATCCCAGGCATGGGCCGCCACGAGGCAGATTTCGTCTTCGCGCAGGCCGAGTGACGTTGCCACATGCGCATAGACCTCCCGGCGCGGCTTCGAGAAGCCGACCTCGTCCACCGAAATGACCCGTCCCACCAGCGGCGCCAGGGACGCGTGATCGAGCAGGTGCTGCGTTGCGACTGCTGCGCCGTTGCTGACCGCGACGACGGGCAGGTCCGATTGTGCCAAGAGTGAGAAGGCATGATAGGCGTCGGGCTGCGCGTCGAGATCCTTCATGCCGTCGAGGAATGCGGCGATCCGGTTCTCCATCACGGGCAGATTGTGACGCTGGAGCAGATCGGCCAGGGCGTCGCCCATCACCTTGCGAAAAGGCGCGAATTCATTGGTCGCGGCGAGTGCGAAAGCATCGCGCAGGCTGCCGGCGAACCAGGTATCGAGCGCGGTCGGCGGCAATCCCAGCGGTGCGAGGCCCGGTCGCAGGCTCTCGATGGAAAAGACGGTCTCGATGATGTCGAAGGCGACGGCGCGGATCTTTCGCGGCATGGCGAGTCTCCCGGCTGAAGAGCCGCCGCCTTCTTCCCACACGCGGTCCTGTGCCGCAAGGGTGGGTTTATCGCCTCTCGCCCGGCATCATCTTGCGCAGGGTGTCGTCCTTCATCGAATAATGGTGATACAGGGCCGCCGCCGCGTGAACGAAGATCAGCGCGACCATGGCCATCGTGAAGATGTTGTGCAGCAAGAAGATAGGGCCAGCCGTATCGAAACCTCCGCCGATCGGCAGGGTCAGCGGGATCGTCCAGAACAGGTTGACGGGCGCGCAGCAGGCCGAGGTCGCGGCCCAGCCGGTCAGCGGCACCAGGATGATCAGGAGGTAGAGCGCTCCATGGCTGACGCGCGCGGCCATGACCTGCCAGCGCGGCATGTCGGGCTCGAGCGCAGGAGCACCCAGTGCGAAGCGCGCGCCGATGCGGATCACGGCGAGGCCGAAGACGATCAGGCCGAAGGATTTGTGCAGCTCGTAGAGCAGGTTCGTCAGGTTGGACGGGTCGAGCCGGGTCATCACCAGGCCGACCGGGACCATGCTTATGATGATCAGGGCAATGCTCCAGTGAAGGGCAATCTGTATGCCGGAATAGCGTTGCAGGGATCCCGTTTTCGAACCCGCCTTCATGGTATCGCTGCTCATCGCAAATCTCCTTCGCTTTACCCCGCCAACGCTTCCCGCTCGACGCGCAGGTCGCAATCGAAGAGGACGTCGCCCCCTTCCAATAGATAGGCGGTCGTTTCCGGTCTCAAGGCGCCATCGAGCGTTTCGATGGCGGGAAGGCTGAGGCCGGGCTTGCCGGAGCCGATCAGCACGGGCGCCATCAGCATGTGCAGGCGATCGATGCAGCCGGCATGCAGGAAGTCGGAAATCGTGCGTGCGCCACCTTCGAGCAGGATCCGCGCGAAACCGGCCTCAGCCAGGGCCGCGAGGATGACCTGCGGGGGAATTGGGCCGTCATTCGTCGCGTCGAGGGTGATCTCCTCAACCCCGGAGGGAAGTCCCACGCCCCGGCCCGCCCGGCGCATGACCAGCCGCCGGGCGCCGTCGTCACGCAGGATGCGCGCGTCTGCGGGCAGGCGTCCGTTGGGATCGATCACCACCCGCGCCGGATCGCGCCCCGCAACGCGCCGGACGTTCAATTGCGGGTCGTCGGCGAGGACGGTGCCGATCCCCACCACCACCGCATCGACATGGGCGCGAATGGCATGCAGGTGATCGAGCGCCCCCGCACCGTTTATGTAGAAGGAGTGCCCCGTCACGGTGGCGATGCGCCCGTCGAGGGATTGCCCGAGCTGGGCCACCACGAATGGTGCGCGCGGGCTGCCGTTCCCGAAACGGGTGAAACTTGCAACGCCCGGAAGGCTCGAAATTGATCTCATGTTGATCCGCCGGAACTGATGAGCCGTAGAAACATTTGCAATCGCGCAGACCCGGCCCGATATCATTGTGACGATATCTTGATAATTCGGGCGGCGCTTGCATGTGGGGTAATGTAGGGTTCGCCCGTCTTGCGAACAGGTTCGATCCGGTGTCGGATCCTGTTTTCTCGGGGCGCGGGCCGCACGATACAGGAAACCTTTGTCCATGATGCGTCTTGTTCTCGGTTATTCCGACGATACCGTGTTGATGAGTGTGGAACGCGCCATTGCGGAATTTCGGCACGCGCGCCCCGTGATCATCGAAAACGCCGATATGCGGGCTCTGGTCCTTGGCGTCGAAGACCTCGATGCCGCGCTGTGCCGACGCATCGACGCCGTCGCCGGCGGGCGTGCGCGCCTGATCTTGACCGGTCCGCGTCTGCGCCGGATCGGCCTCGAGCGTGAAGATGCCGGCGCCGTGGCCATGCCCGTGGTCGATGCCGAGCGGATCGAAATCCTGGCGCGCCGGGTCCAGGCGCGTGTCGATGCGCCCGTGCGCGCGGCGACCCGGATCGATCTCGACGCGCTCGAACTGGCGGCCCTGTCCTTCGTGACGCCGGCCGTGCTGGTGATCCCGCTTCCCGAGGAAGTCGAGTACGAGGCCAGTATCCTCACCGTTCCGGGTGATGCGATCGGCGCGTTCCGCAAGCAGCAGGCGAAACTCCTGCGCATCGCCAGCCGCGCGCCGGTCCCGCTCGAGGGCGCGCATGAAACGGAGTTCGTGGTCTTCCGTGGCGGCGAGGGCATGCGCGATCAGGTCGCGATCATCGTCGGCAAACCCGATCTCACCAAGCCCGTTTTCGTGCGCCTGCATTCGGCCTGCCTGACGGGGGATCTGTTCGGTTCACTGAAATGTGATTGCGGCGATCAGCTGCGCGGGGCCGTTCAGGCCATGGCCGAGGGCGATGGTGGAATCCTGCTTTATCTCGACCAAGAGGGTCGCGGTAACGGCATCGCCAACAAGATCCGCGCCTACAAGCTGCAGTCGGAAGGCTTCGATACCTACGATGCCGACGAGGCGCTCGGCTTCGGCCTCGACCAGCGTCGCTTCGATTTCGCTGCGCAGATGCTCACCGAGCTCGGCGTCAACAGCGTGCGCGTCCTCACCAACAATCCGCTCAAGATCGGGGCGCTGAAGGAGGCCGGGCTCGACGTCGTCGCCGATGAACGCTCGGTCGGGCGCACCAACCCGGAAAACGTTCGGTATCTCGCCTCCAAGCGTGATCGTGCCGGCCACATGATCGATCTCGACGTCGCCATCGCGCCGCAGAAGGATTGATCCGGCGCGTTCGCCGGCTGTTCGTGGCACTCGCTTTCGGGGCTGCGGTGGGTTAAGCCTGCCGCAGCCCTTGTTCTTTTTCAGAGCGCATCGCGCATGGTTGCCGCCGCATGACATCTTTGCCCCGACCCGGCGTGAAGCCGACATCCGATAGCCATGCCCCGCGCCGCGCCAAGGCCGATACCGAAGGGCTCGCCGCGCGCCGTCTCGCCCTCGATGTCGTCAGCGAGGTGCTGCGCAGCCGCAGGCCGCTCGACGACGTCTTCACGCAATCTCTGGCGCAGGCGAAGCCGGCACTGCCGGCGCGGGACGCGGCCCTCGCCCGCGCGATCTGTGTCGTGGCATTTCGTCGGCTGGGGACGATCCGCATCGCGCTGGGCCAGCGCATGACCGGCAGACCCGCCAAGGGGCGGCTGCGGGATCTGCTCACCGTGATCGCAGCGCAGATCCTGTTTCTGGATGTGCCCGACCACGCCGCCGTCGCCACCGGCGTCGCACTCGCGCGGGCCGATTCCGATCTCATGCATTATGCGAAGCTCGTCAACGCGCTCGGCCGGCGGCTGGCGCGCGAACGCGAGGCGATTCTCGCTGATGCGGGACCGCTCGACGATCTGCCCGACTGGCTGCGTAAGCGCTGGCTGTCGCATCGCGGCGAGGCGGACTGCATCGCCATGGCCGCCGTACTGCGCCGGGAAGCGCCGCTCGACCTCACCCTGCGCGACGACGACGATGCCGCCGCCCGCGAACTCTGGGCCAGCCGGCTCGAGGCCCGCGTACTGCCGACCGGATCGCTGCGGCTGGCTGATCGCAGGGCCGTGGAGACTTTGCCCGGCTATGAAGAAGGCGCGTGGCTGGTACAGGATGCCGCCGCTGCCATTCCCGCCCGCCTGCTCGGCGTCGAACCGGGCGAGCGTGTCGCCGATCTGTGTGCGGCACCGGGCGGCAAGACGGCGCAGCTCGCCGCGCGCAATGCACAGGTGCTCGCCGTCGATCGCTCGGCGAAGCGGCTCGAACGGGTCTCGGAGAATCTGGCGCGGCTGCGGCTCGGCGCCGAATTGCGCGCAGCCGACGTACTGGCGCTGGAGGAGGAGCTGCTCTTCGATGCGATCCTGCTCGATGCTCCCTGCTCCGCCACCGGAACCCTGCGCCGCCACCCCGATGTCGCCTGGACGAAGACGCCGGACGATATCGTCAAGCTCGCCGATCTGCAGCGCCGGCTCATCGACAAGGCCGTCTCCATGCTCGCTCCGGGGGGACGGCTCGTCTATTGCACCTGTTCGCTGGAGCCCGATGAGGGCGAGGCGCAGGCCCGTTACCTGCTGAAGCGGCATCCGGAAATGATGCGCCTTGCGATCACCGCCGACGAACTCGCCGTCGCGGGGCCTGCCGGGGATCTGGCCGGGCTGATCGATGCCCAGGGCGATTTCCGGGCCCTGCCGCATCGCGGCGGCCCCGGACTGATAGAAGGCCTCGACGGGTTCTTCGCCGCCCGGTTTCGCAAATCTCCCGGCTGATCCGAGCCGCGGCGCAACGGCGCGTGCGCGATTGCAGGCCTGATAAGGCTGTGATTGCACGAATTTATGCCATTCCCGAAACGCCTTGTTAACCATGCCGGGGTCAGGTGTGAGAG
Organism: Salinarimonas sp.; assembly: GCA_020832565.1. Classification (GTDB taxonomy): domain Bacteria; phylum Pseudomonadota; class Alphaproteobacteria; order Rhizobiales; family Beijerinckiaceae; genus Saliniramus. The sequence goes on from JAFIEI010000007.1 coordinate 56,170, forward strand.
TATGGGCGCCGGTGCGCGCGTACCCGAAGCGATACGGCCGGGTTCCGGTCACGGGCACGACGGCGCGACACGCGATTGCGGGTGGGGGATTGATTGAGTGCGGGCACCGATCGCTGGCGCATTTACGGGCTGGCCCTGCATGAAGCGGGGCGTGCCCTGCGCGATGGTGCGCGGCGCATGCTCGGCATCGGTGCCGTGCGCAAGCGCGTGCCCGAGCGTCTCCTGATTGTCCCACCGGATCTGCGCACTTCCGATGCCACCATCGCCAACGACATCTATGCCGGCTCCTTCGTCTTCGGCGGGCGGGCGGTCACGACCGGCGGGCGCTCGCCTTTCGGGCTGACGCCGCCGTCACGACACTGGGCCGAGATCCTCTACGGTTTCGGCTGGCTGCGGCATTTGCGGGCTGCGGATACGGCGCTGGCACGGGCCAATGCGCGCGCACTCGTGGGTGAATTCCTCGCGCGTCAGCCGGATGCGACGGCGCGCGCGACGGAAGTCACGGCGCGCCGCGTGATCGCCTTCCTCAGCCAATCGCCGCTGATCCTCGACGGCGCGGACCACGCCTTCTACCACAAGCTGATGCGTGCGCTGGGGCGGGATCTGCGCCGCCTGCAGCGGGCCATGGCGTCCCAGCCCCGCCCCCTCGCCCGGTTGCAGGCCGCGGTGGCGGTCACCTATGCCGGGCTCAGCCTCGAGGGTTTCGAGGGCATCGCCCGACGTGCCTCGCGCATTCTCGCCCGCGAACTCGATGCGCAGATCCTCCCCGATGGCGGCCATGTCGGGCGCAACCCCAAGACCGTGCTCGAATTGTTGCTCGATCTCCTCCCGCTCAAGCAGGTTTATCTCGCACGCGGCATAGAGCCGCCGGCGGAGCTGTTGCAGGCGCTCGACCGGATTCCGCCGCTCCTGCGCCTGATGCGCCATGGTGACGGAACGCTCGCCCTGTTCAACGGCATGGGCTCGACCCCGGTCGACCATCTCACCACGCTGCTGTTCTACGACGAAGCGCGAGGCAGCCCCCTGCAGCGCGCGCTCGTCTCCGGTTTCGAGCGAATCGCCGCGCGCGATGCGCTGCTGATCGCCGATACCGGCGCTGCGCCGCCACCCGTCCATGCGGCGGAGGCCGGGGCGGGGCCGGGCGCGTTCGAATTCTCCGTGCGTGGCCAGCGCATGATCGTCAATTGCGGCGCGCCGCGCGGGCGCGACGATCCGATCGCCATGCTCGCGCGCAGCACCGCTGCACATAGTACGCTGGGCCTTGCCGATACCGCCTGCGCGCAGTTTCTCACCGAATCCGGCTGGTTCGGGCGCCGGCTCGTGGCGCGCTGGCTGATCAGGCGCCTCGGCCCCGTCATGCTGCGCGGGCCGCAAAATGTCTCCGTGGAGCGCCCCAGCCCCTTGCGTCTGCGCATGCATCACGACGGCTATGCCGCCGCCTTCGGCGTGACGCACGAACGGCGTCTGACACTGGCGCCCGAGGGTGACGTTCTCGAAGGCGAGGACCGGCTCGAAGGCACCTTTGCCGGCACGCCGGATGCCCGTGCCGAGATCCGCTTCCATCTGCATCCCGCGATTCGCGCGAGTCTGGCCCAGGGCGGGCGCATCGCCATGCTGGTCCTGCCGGACGGGGAGGCCTGGCAGGTCCGCGCGCCGGGGCTCACATTCACCCTCGAGGAGAGCATCTTCCTCGCCGCGACCGACGGCGCGCGCAAGAGCGAGCAACTGGTCCTGCGCTTTCCGGCAGCGGGTGCCGCTCCCGTGCAATGGCGCTTCGAGCGGCTCACCGGGGCGCGTTGACACCCTGCCGACGCGATTGCGCTTGAAAAGCGTGGCGCGGCCAGCTATATCCCTCCCGTCAGCTCTGGTTGCGATGCACTGCATCGTATGTCGGGAGTGGGCCCCACCGGGTCCGCTCCTTAAATTTTTGGACCGTCGAGATCCCGGTCCCGAAGCGACGCGATGCACCTCCCGCCGGACGAAACGGATTGAGTGATGTCGAGCGCGAACGAACAGCGTCTTGTGAAGGAATCGGGTGTCGCCGCACGTGTTGCGGCGATCGTCGAGCCCGTGATCGAGGATCTGGGCTATCGCCTGGTGCGTGTGCGCGTCACCGGCACGAACGGCTGCACGGTCCAGATCATGGCCGAACGCCCGGACGGCACCATGAACGTGGCTGATTGCGAGACCGTGAGCCACGCGGTTTCTCCGGCTCTCGACGTGGACGATCCGATCGATCGGGCGTATCATCTCGAAGTGTCTTCGCCGGGAATCGACCGCCCGCTGGTGCGTCCCGAGGATTTCATTCGCTGGGCCGGATACGAGGCGAAGATCGAAATGGCCGTGCCGATCGCGGGCCGCAAGCGTTATCGCGGCGTGATCGAGGGGGCCGAGGGCGCCACCGCGCTCGTTCGCCTGCCCGATGCGCCGGATGGGATCGACCCGCTCGCGCGGCTGCCGATCGGTGATATCGGCGAGGCGCGGCTGGTCCTGACGGATGATCTGATTCGCGAATCGCTGCGCCGGGGCACGGCCCCGACCGCCGATGACGCGGACGAAACGGAAGAATTCGAAGCCGGCGACGATGACGGCTCCGAGGCGGGTGATGCGGCGCAGGCGCCGGATCGCCCCCATAACGACAACGCCAGCAAGTCCACGAAGGAGTGACCTCGATGGCCATCAGTGCCAACAGGCTTGAACTTCTGCAGATCGCCGATGCGGTCGCGCGTGAAAAGGTCATCGACCGTCAGATCGTGCTCGCCGCCATGGAAGACGCGATCCAGAAGGCCGCCCGCGCCCGCTACGGCAGCGAGACCGAGGTGCGCGCCGAGATCAATCCGCGTACCGGCGAGATCGCCCTGTCGCGCCTGCTCCAGGTGGTCGAGGAGGTCGATAATCCGGCCATCGAGATCTCGCTGGAGGATGCCCGTCACCGCAATCCCGGGGCGCTGATCGGCGACTTCATCGCCGAGACCCTGCCGCCCTTCGATTTCGGGCGCATCTCGGCGCAATCGGCCAAGCAGGTCATCGTGCAGAAAGTGCGCGATGCCGAGCGCGACCGCCAGTTCGAGGAATTCAAGGATCGCGTCGGCGAGATCATCAACGGCCAGGTCAAGCGCGTCGAATACGGCAACGTCATCGTCGATCTCGGTCGTGCCGAGGCGATCGTGCGCCGCGACGACCTGATCCCGCGCGAGACCTTCCGCCCGGGCGATCGCATCCGCGCCTATCTCTACGACGTGCGCCGCGAGACGCGTGGGCCGCAGATCTTCCTGTCGCGCACGCATCCGCAATTCATGGCCAAGCTGTTCGGCCAGGAAGTCCCCGAGATCTACGACAATGTCGTGACCATCAAGGCGGTGGCCCGTGATCCGGGTTCGCGCGCCAAGATCGCCGTGATCTCGCGCGATTCCTCCATCGATCCGGTCGGTGCCTGCGTCGGTATGCGCGGCTCTCGCGTGCAGGCGGTCGTCGGCGAGTTGCAGGGCGAGAAGATCGACATCATCCCCTGGTCGGAGGACGAGGCCACCTTCATCGTCAACGCGCTGCAGCCGGCCGAGGTGGTCAAGGTCGTGCTCGACGAGGACAGCGAGCGCATCGAGGTGGTCGTCCCCGACGAGCAGCTCTCGCTCGCGATCGGCCGCCGCGGCCAGAACGTGCGGCTGGCTTCCCAGCTCACGGGCTGGGATATCGACATCCTCACCGAAGCCGAGGAATCCGAGCGTCGTCAGAAGGAATTCAACGAGCGCTCCGAACTGTTCATGGCTGCGCTCGATGTCGATGAGGTGGTCGGCCAGCTGCTCGCCTCCGAGGGTTTCCGCTCGATCGAGGAAATCGCCTATGTCGAAATCGACGAGGTGGCCAATATCGAGGGTTTCGACGAGGAGACCGCCCAGGAGATCCAGACCCGTGCGCGCGAATATCTCGAGCGTATCGAGGAAGAGAACGACGCCAAACGCCGCGAGCTCGGTGTCACCGACGAATTGCTGGAGGTTGCCGGCCTGACTTCGGCGATGCTGGTGGCGCTCGGCGAGAACGACGTGAAGACGATGGAGGATTTCGCCGGCTGTGCCACGGATGATCTCGTCGGCTACACGGAAGGCCGTGGCGCCGAGGCCGTACGCCATGCCGGTTTCCTCGACGGTTTCGACGTGTCGCGCGCCGATGCCGAAGCCATGATCATGGATGCGCGCATCCGTGCCGGCTGGATCGAGGCGCCCGTCGAGGAAGAAGAGGCGGTCGAGGGCGAAGTAGACTCGGAAGCGATGACGGATGCGGCCGAGACGGCGGCAGACGAAACGGTTTTCCAGGCCGGTGAGCAAGCCGGTGATCAGGCCGGTGAGAATTTGGAAACGGACCGGTGAACGGGCCCTTTCGGGCCTTTCCGGTCACCATGACCAGAGACCGCCGGGAGGCGGTGAAGGAGGTTGGCGCGTGCCGCGTCGGGAACAACGACGAACCTGTATCGCCACCCGCGAGGTGCGCGAACCCGACGAGCTCATCCGTTTCGCGGTGAGCCCGCAGGGCGAAGTCGTTCCCGATCTCAAGCAGCGCCTGCCCGGTCGCGGCGCCTGGGTCAGCGCCCGGCGCGATGCGGTCGAGGCGGCCTTGCAGCGCAAGGCCTTTGCCCGCGCCTTCAAGGCTTCGGTGAATGCACCGGCGAATCTCGCCGATCGCATCGAGGCCGATCTTCTGATCGATCTGCGCCAGGCTCTTGCTCTGGCCAACAAGGCCGGAAACGTGGTCTCGGGCTTCCACAAGGTGGAGGGCGCGATTGCTTCCGGTGATATCGTGGCGTTGATCCATGCGGCGGAAGCCGCAGCGGATGGGCGCCGCAAAATCGCACAGGCGCTGCGACGGTGCCTCGGTGACGGTGCGGAAATGATCCCAGTGATCGATTTTCTCTCCGGCGACGATTTGGATTTGGCTTTGGGCCGGTCTCGTGTGATACATGCAGCCCTCGTCGCGGGCGCTGGAAGCCGAGGCTTCCTCGAGCGCTGGCGGCGGCTATGCGTGTTTCGCGGATCCATCGCCATGGCGGACGCTCCTCATGAGGAGGAGCGCAGCCTTGATGATAACGAACCCGCAGGATTGTGAGCGGAATGTCTGATACGAATAACCCGGGCGACAAGACTCTTCAGGTTTCGTCCTCCAAGACCCTGACCCTCAAGCGCCGTGGCGAGCAAGGAACGGTTCGCCAGAGCTTCTCCCATGGCCGCACCAAGCAGGTCGTGGTCGAAAAGGTGAAGCGGCGGAGCGTCGGCCCCGGCGAGACGGCCAAGGATGCGTCGAAGGATGCACCGAAGGAGGCGGCCAAGGCGGCTGCGCCCGGTGCTTCTGCGACGAAGCCGGTTTCCTCGCGCGAATCCGCTGCCCCCCGCCAGCCTGCCCGTCCCGGACGCGGCGGTGGCGTCGTCCTGCGCACGCTGAGCGAGAGCGAGATCGATGCCCGTGCGGCAGCGCTCGCCGATGCCAAGCGCCGCGAGGAAGAGGAGCGCCAGCGCCGCGAGGCCGAAGAGCGTGCCCGCATCGAAGCCGAGGCTCGCGCCAAGGCGGAGGCGGAAGCCGCACGCAAGGCCGAAGAGGAAGAGCGCCAGCGCCGCGAGGCCGAGGCCGCCGACGGCGCCAAGCAGAGCGCTGCAGCCGATGTCGCCGACAAGTCTGCAGCCAAGGTTGCAGCCAAGGTTGCAGCCAAGCCTGCCGACACGAGTGCAGCCGAAGCCGAGACGGCCAAGGCCGACGAACCGGCATCGCTCGAAGCGGCTCCGTCCGCGCGTCCCCTGCGCGACATGCGCAAGCCGCCGAGCCTCGACGATCTCGCAAAGCCTGAACCGCCCCCCGAGAAGCCGGCCGAGAAGGCTGCCGAAGCAAAGGCCGACAAGCCCGAGGACAGCGGCAAGGCCGCAGCACGTCCCGCCGCCAAGGCGCCGCCGTCGCGTGCCCGCGCTGCGGAAGAAGACGATGCGCCGCGTGGTGGCCGCAAGGGTGCCGCGAAGGTGCCGGCTCCGCCGAAGGCTCCCAAGGGGGCCGGCGACGATCGCCGTCGCGGTCGCCTGACCGTGACCAAGGCGCTTTCCGGTGACGACGAGCGCACGCGTTCGGTCGCCTCTTTCCGCCGGCGCATGCAGCGCCTGACCGGCAAGGGCGCGTCCGAGCCGAAGGAAAAGATCTCCCGCGAGGTCATCGTCCCCGAGACGATCACCATCCAGGAGCTCGCCAACCGCATGGCCGAGCGCGGCGTCGACGTGATCCGCCTGCTGATGAAGCAGGGCGCGATGCACAAGATCACCGACGTGATCGATGCCGATACCGCCCAGCTCGTGGCCGAGGAAATGGGTCACACGGTCAAGCGCGTGGCGGAATCCGACGTGGAAGAAGGCTTGTTCGACGATGCCGATCCGCCGGAGACGCTGCAGACGCGTCCGCCGGTCGTGACCATCATGGGCCATGTCGACCACGGCAAGACCTCGCTGCTCGACGCCATCCGCAAGACCAACGTGGTTTCCGGGGAAGCGGGTGGCATCACCCAGCATATCGGCGCCTATCAGGTTCCGAGCCCGAGCGGCGGCAAGGTCTCCTTCGTCGACACGCCCGGCCACGCGGCCTTCACCGCGATGCGTGCACGCGGTGCCCAGGTGACGGATATCGTGGTTCTGGTCGTGGCCGCCGATGACGGCGTCATGCCCCAGACGATCGAGGCGATCAGCCATGCCAAGGCGGCCGGCGTGCCGCTGGTCGTGGCTATCAACAAGATCGACAAGCCCGAGGCCGATCCGCAGCGTGTGCGTACCGAATTGCTGCAGCACGACGTGCAGGTCGAATCCATGGGCGGCGAAACGCTCGAATTCGAAGTCTCGGCCAAGACCCGCGATGGTCTCCCGGCATTGCTCGAAGGCTTGCAGCTCCAGGCCGAGATCCTCGATCTCAAGGCCAATCCGGGCCGGCTCGCCGAAGGCACCGTCATCGAAGCCAAGCTCGATCGCGGTCGCGGTCCCGTCGCCACCGTGCTCGTCCAGCGCGGTACGCTCAAGACCGGCGATATCGTCGTCGCGGGCGCCGAATGGGGCCGCGTACGTGCCCTGATCAGCGATACCGGGGACAAGATCGACGAGGCAGGGCCTTCCATGCCGGCGGAGATCCTCGGCTTCAACGGCACGCCCGAAGCCGGCGACCGCGTCGCGGTCGTCGAGAGCGAGGCGCGTGCCCGCGAGATTACCGAGTATCGTGTCCGCCGCAAGCGCGACTTCCTGGCCGCGCGCACCGGCGGGACCACCCGCTCGCTCGCGGACATGATGCGCGATCTGAAGGAAGGCGCCGATCGGCAGGAATTCCCGCTCGTCATCAAGGGTGACGTGCAGGGTTCGGTCGAGGCGATCATCGGCGCGCTGGAAAAGGCCGGCAACGACGAAGTCAGTGCCCGGATCCTGCATGCGGGTGTCGGCGGCATCACCGAGTCGGATGTCACCCTGGCGGAAGCCTCGGATGCCATCATCATCGGCTTCAACGTCCGTGCCTTCAAGGAAGCGCGCGAACTCGCCGCCCGCAACGGTACCGAGATCCGCTACTACAACATCATCTACGATCTCGTGGACGATGTGAAAGCGGCGATGTCGGGCATGCTGGCGCCGACCCTGCGCGAGACGCGTCTGGGCGAGGCCGAGATCCTGGAAGTCTTCAACGTCTCCAAGGTCGGCAAGGTCGCCGGTTGCCGCGTGCTCGACGGCAATGTCCAGCGCGGCGCCCATGTCCGCCTGATCCGCGACAACGTCGTGATCCACGAAGGCAAGCTCAGCCAGCTCAAGCGCTTCAAGGACGATGCGCGCGAGGTGGTGGCCGGCCAGGAATGCGGTATGGCCTTCGAGAATTATCAGGACATGCGCAAGGGCGACGTGATCGAGTGTTACACCGTCGAAGAGGTGAAGCGCTCGCTGTAAGAGCCATGACCCGACCGGCGCGAATCGTGCGCCGGCGGGACGACATTCCGGATGCGGCGTCCGAACCGCCGCATCACCGGATCATCGCCGATGGAGCCGTGCGCCATGGCACGGCCCGCACATGCCGCCGGCATGTGAATCGGCCCGAATGAAACCAGGATCAAGAGCGGAGGCGGTCATGCCGAAGCGTTTCGAATCGCGGGGCCCGACCCAGCGTCAGCAACGGGTGGCCGAACTCGTCCGTCATGCGTTGGCGGAAGTTCTCCAGCGCGGCGATATCGCCGATGACGTGCTCACGACGCATATCGTGACGGTGCCGGAAGTGCGCATGTCGCCGGATCTGAAGCTCGCCACCGCCTATGTCATGCCGATGGGCGGGCAGGACGAGAAGACGGTTCTGGCCGCACTCGAGCGCCACCGCAAACTTCTGCGTGCCGAGGTGGCGCGTCGTGTCAATCTCAAATTCGCACCCGAACTGCGCTTTCGCCGCGACGAGACCTTCGACGAGGCCGATCGCATCGACGCGCTGCTGCGCACCGAGGAAGTGCGCCGCGATCTCGATGCATCCGCCGACGACGGCGACGATCCCGATGCGGTCGGCACGCCCGATTCCGGTGGTGGGCAAGAGTGACCGGCAAAACAGGCAATCAAGACTGACCGCCAACGACGATACCCGCTTCAATCCAGGAACTTCCATGTCCGACGAGACCCCTCCGCACGCCGACCCCTCCGGTCAGCACCAGGCATCAGGCGATGATGCGCCCACGCGCCCGCGCAACGGCAAGCCGGGAGGCCGGAAGGGTGGCGGGCGCCGCGGCGGTCGCGGACAGCGCCAGGGCGATCGCCCCAAGCGCCGCGACGTGAACGGCTGGGTGATACTCGACAAGGGTGTGGGCATGACCTCGACCCAGGCGGTCGGCATGGTCAAGCGTTGCTTCAATGCGAAGAAAGCGGGCCATGCGGGCACCCTCGACCCGCTCGCATCGGGCCTGTTGCCGATCGCGCTTGGCGAGGCGACCAAGACCGTCCCCTTCGTCATGGACGGGCGCAAGGCCTATGTCTTTACCGTGACCTGGGGTGTGGAGACAGATACCGACGATGCGGAAGGCAATGTCGTCGATCGCACCGACACGATCCCCGATCGCGCCGATGTCGAGGCGTTGCTGCCGAAATTCACCGGTCTGATCATGCAGACCCCGCCGCAATTTTCCGCCATCAAGATCCAGGGCGAGCGCGCCTATGATCTCGCCCGTGAGGGCGAGCAGGTGGCGCTGCAGCCGCGCCCCGTCGAGATCGACCGCCTGACGCTCTTGCATCACGCCGAAGGCAAGAGCGTGTTCGAGGCCGAATGCGGCAAGGGCACCTATGTGCGCGCACTCGCCCGAGACATGGGCCGGGAACTCGGCTGCCTTGGCCATATCACGGCCCTGCGGCGGACCCGTGTGGGACCGTTCACCGAAGAAGATGCCGTCGAACCGGTGGAGATCGAGGCGATGGCCGAGGTGTCGGTCGGGACCGAGCCCGTCGATTTCGGCGATCTGATCCTGCCTGTGCAATCGGCCCTCGACGAAGTCGAGGAGGTGCCTGTTTCGCGCGATGCGGCGGCGCGGATAATGCGCGGGCAATCGGCGATCCTGCGCGGGCGCGATGCGCCCATCGAAGGCCAGGTCTTCGTTTCGCTGGCGGGGACGCTGGTAGCCGTCGGCGATGTCGAGAACGGTGAGTTCGTGCCGCACCGGGTGTTTCATCTCGGCGCGTTCTGAACCGGTCATGCGCGCCGCAGGCGCATGAAAAGCCCGGCCCGCTAGAGACGGGCCGGGCTCAAGGATATGCAGTGCACCGCGCGATTACGCGGCTTCGGCGTCAGCCTTCTGCGCGTCGATGGTGCGCGTGCCGGTCTCGCCGCCGATCGGAATCAGGCGCGGCTTCTTGGCTTCGGGGATCTCGCGCACGAGATCGACATGCAGGAGCCCGTTCTCGAGGCTCGCACCACGCACCTGCACGCCGTCGGCGAGCTGGAAGCGGCGCTCGAAGGAGCGCGCGGCGATGCCCTGATGCAGCAGTTCCGCCTTGCGGGTGGCCTCGGTTTCCTGCTTCGCACCACGGATCGAGAGCACATGCTCCTTGACCTCGATGGTCAGATCGTCCTGCGTGAACCCGGCCACCGCGACGCTGATGCGGTAGTCGTTCTCGCTGGTGCGCTCGATATTGTAGGGCGGATAGGTCGGCGCGCTTTCGACGCCTGCGAACTGGTCGAGCGCGGAAAACAGCCGGTCGAAACCGACGGTGTTACGATAGAGCGGGGACAGATCGAATTGTCTCATGGCACATTCTCCTCGAGCAACATGCGTTGGGTGATCCGCCGAATGGCCGGATCGATTGTCAGCGCCGCCGTCATGGCCGACGCTGACTTCGAGGTGGGAAGTGAAATTGCGGTTTTCAAGGGTCCGGCGATTGTGATCGCGCGCATCTCTGGACCGTGCTCGCAGGCTCGACTAAGGGTGTCAGCGGAGGCAATTGATGCAACTGGCCCAAACGGCGACGAACACGATACCCGAGGGTGCGCAGGTAATGCGCATCACCGCCCGCGACGGCGCGCCCCTGCGGGTGGCTTTCTGGCCCGCGCGCAGCGAAGAGCCGCTGGGCACGATATGCATTCTGCAGGGCAGGGCCGAGTTCATCGAGAAATATTGTGAGACCGTCGAAGAACTGCTCGCGCGGGGCTTTGCCGTCGTGACCTTCGACTGGCGCGGCCAGGGGCGCTCCTATCGGGCCCTGCGGCAGGCCAAGAAGGGCCATATCGGCAGTTTCCGGCATTTCCACCGTGACATGCAGGCGATCAGGGAGCGCGTGCTGGAGCGGCTGTGTCCGCGCCCGCATTTCGGCCTCGCCCATTCCATGGGCGGCGCCATCGCCCTCGACCTGGCGCGGCGCGGCATCTCGCCGTTCGAGCGCATGGTGCTCAGCGCCCCGATGCTCGGCCTCGTCCGTCTCGGCGCGCCGCGGCGCACCGCGATTCTCACGCAGACGCTCTCCTGGATGGGCCTCGGTCGCCTGTGGATCCCCGGTGGCGGCGCAACCTCGCAATCGACGCGTCCTTTCGACTGCAATCTCCTGACGAGTGATCCGGCGCGCTATGCGCGCAATGCCGATCTCGCGGCGGCTCTGGGGGACGGCGCGATCGGCGAGCCGACCATCGGCTGGGTCGCCGCCGCCTTCCGGGTCATGACGCAATTGCAGGAGCCGCGCGCAGCGCTCGACATCCGCATCCCGACCCTGATCCTCGCCGCCGGTGCCGACGAGATCGTCGATACCCGCGCGACCGAGCGCTTCGGCCAGGGCTTGAAAGGCGGTGGCGTGATCATCCTGCCCGGTGCGCGCCACGAGATCCTGATGGAGCGCGACGCGATCCGCGAGCAGTTCTGGGCCGCTTTCGACAACTTCATCCCCGGAACCCACCTGCGCGAAGAAGTGCAGAAGGAAACCGGGGCCTCGTGAGGATCATGCCCCGGCGAGCAGGGCCAGCGCCTGCGCGTGCGCGCGCCGGTCGCCGGCTGCGATGATCGCGCCGCCGGAAGTCGGGTCGCCGCCGTCCCAACTGGTGACGACGCCGCCCGCACCCTCGATGATGGGGATCAGCGGCACGATGTCATAGGGCTTGAGCCCGTTCTCGATGACGAGATCGACATGGCCCGCCGCGACCATGCAGTAGGCGTAGCAATCGCAGCCGAAGCGGGTCAGGCGGGATTTCGCCTGAACGCGGCCGAAGGCCTCGCGCGCATCACCCGAGAACATGTCCGGGCTCGTCGCCATCAATGTGGCCTGGGCCAGATCCGCGCAGTCGCGGGTGGTGAGGGTGCGCGTGCCATGCGGTCCGTGATACTGGGCCGCGCCGCCATCCCCCGTGAACCGTTCGCCGATGAAGGGCTGGTGCATCATGCCGAAACCCGGCTTGCCATTGCGGGTGAGCCCTATCAGCGTGCCCCAGAGCGGCAGGCCCGACATGAAGGCCCGTGTGCCGTCGATCGGATCGAGCACCCAGACATATTCGGCATCGCCGTTCTCCGTGCCGAATTCCTCGCCGACGATGCCGTGATCGGGAAAATGCTGCTTGATCAGGTGCCGCATGACCGATTCGCCGGCGCGGTCGGCCTCGGTGACAGGATCGAAATCGGCGCCCGGCGCCTTGTCGCCGATCGAGAGTGCCGTGCGGAAGAAGGGCAGGATCGCGCGCCCCGAATGCGTTGCGAGATCGTTCACGAAGCTGGAGAACTCGATCAGGCTCATGGTGTCTGCCTCCTCTGCACCGGCAGGGACGAACGGGCGGTGCCGTGCGCTTTTACCAACCGGGGCGTATCGGGCAAGTCCATTACAAGACCCTTGCGCGAAACCTGTCGTAGCCGCGACAAGTCGAGGACGGCATGATGCCGGGCAACGAGGCGCCAGGATATGACGAAGGGCGAACAGCCGGGAACGGTACGCGCCGTCGCGACACGCGGCGGCGGTGTCGTCGCCGTGCTCGCCGCGCTGATCGCGACCTACATGATCAGCCAGTTCCAGCGCAGCGCCATCGGCGTTCTCGGCCCCGATCTCGCCCGCGAACTCGCCCTCGATGCCAGCCGGCTCGGTTTTCTCTCCTCCGCCTTCTTCCTCAGCTTCGCGCTGGCGCAGATTCCCGTCGGCATCGCCATCGATCGCTACGGCGCGCGCAACACGCTGATCGTCAGTGCCGTGATCGCGCTGGCAGGGACGCTGCTCTTCGCCGTGGCGGAGACCGGAACCGGGCTGATTGCCGCCCGGGCACTGATCGGCCTGGGCTGCGCGAGTTTCTTCATGGCGCCGCTTGCGATCTATGCGCGGCGCTTTCCGCCAGAGCGTTTCGCCATCCTCACCAGCCTGACCCTCGGCGCGGGTACGCTGGGCACCCTCGTTGCCACGGCACCGCTTGCGGCGGTCGCCGCATGGATCGGCTGGCGCGGCGCCTTTTTCGGGATGGCCGGCCTCACCGCGCTGATCATCGGCGCCGTGATGCTCTCCCTGCCGCCGCGCCCGCGCCAGGCCGAGGCCCGCGAGAGCTGGGGAGAGGCCTTGAAGGGCGTCGGCGAGGCCCTGCAGGTGCGTTCGTTCTGGCCCGTCTTCTTCCTGCATGCCACGACCTATTCCGCATTTGCCTGCATCGTCGGGCTCTGGGCCGGGCCCTGGCTCAGCGACGTCCAGGGCGCCGATCTGCAGATGCGTGGCAATCTCATCCTGATCGCCGCTGCGGCCCAGATCACCGGCATCTTCGCCTGGGGAGCGGCGGATCGCTGGTTTCGCAGCTACCGGCGCCAGGCACTGACCGCCGGCACCATCTGTGTCGGGCTGTTGCTGATCGCGGGCCTGGTGCCTTTGCAGGGGGCTGCGCTGATCGCATGGCTGGTGTTTTTCGGCTTCGCCTTCGGCTATGTCCCGATCGTCACCTCGCACGGCAAGGCGCTGTTCCCCGATCGGCTGACCGGGCGGGGCATCACCCTGATGAACATCGCCACGATGGGCGGGGTCTTCGTCTCGCAGGCCCTGACCGGGCTGATGGTCGCGCAATTCGCCCCCGATCCCGGCGGAGGCTATCCGGCGCAGGCCTATCACGCGGTGTTTCTCGCGCTCGCCGCTGCGCTGGCGCTGGCACTGGCCTTCTACAGCCGGGCGATCGACCCGCATCCGAGTCGGCCCTGAGCCGCGCGCATTGTCGGCAGTGTTTGCTCGGTAGTGCTTGACGTGCCCGGCGCGGCGTGGTTTTCGACGGGGGTTTCCTGATTTCCCGCATGCCGCCCGGTCGAGGCCGCCGTGACACGGCTTGCCGACCATCCGAGAAAGAAAAGCCCGCGCCATGATCCGCTCCCCCCTGATGACCGTGATGCTCGATGCCGTGATGAAGGCCTCGCGTAACCTCAAGCGCGATTTCGGCGAGGTCGAGAATCTGCAGGTCTCCCGCAAGGGGCCGGGCGATTTCGTCTCCACGGCCGATCGCAAGGCCGAGAAGACCCTGCGCGAGGCGCTGGAGAAGGCGCGCCCCGGTTACGGCTTCAAGCTCGAGGAGGCGGGCGTGGTCGAGGGCACCGACAAGAGCCATGTCTGGCATGTCGATCCGCTCGACGGCACGACGAACTTCCTGCACGGCATCCCGCATTTCGCGATTTCCGTGGGCCTCGAGCGCGAGGGCCAGATCGTCGCCGGGGTGATCTACGATCCGATCAAGGACGAGATCTTCGCCGCCGAGAAGGGCCAGGGCGCCTTCATGAACAACAGGCGCCTGCGCGTTGCGGCGCGCCAGGAGATGATCGAGGCCGTGATCGCCTGCGGCATCCCCCATATCGGCCGCGGCATCCATCCCCAGTTCCTGTCCGAGCTCGGCGCCGTGATGGCTGCGACCTCCGGCGTGCGCCGGATGGGCTCGGCGGCGCTCGACCTCGCCTATGTGGCGGCGGGGCGCTATGACGGCTACTGGGAGCGTCATCTCGCCAGCCACGACATCGCCGCAGGCCTGATCATGGTGCGCGAAGCGGGGGGCTATGTGAGTGACACCGAGGGTGGCAGCGACATGCTGGCCAAGGGCTCGGTGCTGTGCGGCAACGAGACGATTCAACGCGAATTGCTCAAGATCATCCGGCGCGCCGCAGCCTGAGGTGGCAAAACAGGCGGACGTCGGCTTGCGGGCAAAGGAAGCGTCAATCTTTTGAGTCTAACATTGATCTATTCCGCTGCGGAAGGCGCGTGGCGGAGCAAGGATGTCAGACAACGGACCGGCGCAATTATGCATAGCCCCACTCCGCAGGAGCCGCTCACGATTCGTGTGGACGGTGATTTCGAGGCCTGCAGTGCCTGGTGGGAGGACCTCCAGAACGGCGCGCTGGCCTCTCCCTATCAGGGTCTCTCCTGGACGCAAAGCTGGTGGCGGCATTGCGAGTCGCGCAATCGTGGCACCCTGCGTATCGTCAGCCTGTTTCACGGCGATGCTCCGTTGGCGATCATGCCTCTCGTCGTCGAGCGAAGCCTGGGCATGAACGTCGCCTATCCCGTCGGCAGCAGGCATTTCAACTGGCAGATACCCTTGTGGGATTCCGTCGGCGCCGCGCGGATCGGCGCGGCCGAGCGCAACAGGTTGATGCAGTGTATCGGTGCGGCTATTCGAGCCGATACGATTGTTTATCCCAACATGCCCGAAAGCTGGGGCGGGCGGGAAAACCCCTTCATCGCACCGCAGGCTACGCCGAGTCCGAGCGCTACCTATCGCCTCGACCTGCATCCCGATTTCGAGGAGCTGGCGCGGGCGCGCCGTTCGAAGAAGTCCCTGAGCCAGTTGCGGCGCAAGCGCAAGCGGCTGGAAGATGCGACGGGCCCCGTTCAGTTCCATCGCGCCGGTGACGCAGCCTCCTGCCGGGAGGTGCTGCAGGCGGCGATCGCCCAACGCGCGGCCCGCAAGCTGGCCGGTGGCGTTCCGAGCTTCTTCGACAGGCCGGGTGGCGAGGCCTTCGTGCGTGAACTGCTCGAGGACGGTTGCCGCTACGGATTGCGCGATGCGCCCATGAGCGCGCATTACCTCACCGCCGGCGAGCATATCGTCGCCACCTATTTCGGTGCTTGCCTCAACGGCAATTACAGCTGCTTCATCAATTCCTTCGACGGGGCTTTCGACAGCTTCAGCCCCGGCGACATCGCCCTTCACGACGTCATCGCCGATGCCTGCGCACAGGGGCTGACCGGCTTCGATCTCGGTGTCGGTGACGAGCGCTACAAGCAGGCCTGGTGCGACATGATCCAGCTCTACGAGAGCAGCGAGGCGATTACCGCACGCGGCCGGATCTACGACCGTGCCCTGCGCTTCTCCCGCGACGGTAAACGCGCCTTCAAGCAGAATCGCACGCTCTGGGAAGGCTGGCGGGCGGTCCGGCGCGTCGCTGCGCGCGCCTTCGCCTGATTTCGCCGGGCTCCCCGAGCAGCGCAAGGCGCATCAGCCACCCTTTGGAAATTCGAGCCCCATCTCGCGGTAACGCTCGGGATCATCGGCCCAGTTCTCGCGTACCTTCACGAAGAGAAAGAGATGTACCGGGCATTCCGCCGCCTCGGCGATCTCGACGCGCGCGGACTGGCCGATGGCACGGATCGTCTGGCCGCCCTTGCCGAGCACGATCTTGCGCTGGCTCTCGCGGGCCACGAAGATCGTCTGCTCGATGCGCACCGAGCCGTCCTTGCGGCTCTCCCAGCTCTCGGTCACGACATGGGCGTCATAGGGTAGTTCCTGATGCAGCCGGTCGTAGATCTTCTCGCGGGTGATCTCTGCGGCGAGCACGCGCAAGGGCGCCTCCGAGATCTGATCTTCCGGATACAGCCACGGGCCTTCCGGCATCAGCGCGGCGAGGGTGGTGTTGAGATCAGCCACGCCGTCGCCGCGCAGGGCGGAAATCATGAAGGTATGGTCGAAAGCCGCCTTCTCGTTGGCCGTGGCCGCGAGCGCGAGCAGGCTGTCGCGGGGCACGAGATCGATCTTGTTGAGGATCAGGATCTTCGGCTGGCGTACATCCGCGAGCTTTTCCAGAATAGCCTCGGCCTCGTCCTCGATGCCGCGCCGCGCATCGATGAGCAGGCACACGACATCGGCATCCGCCGCACCGCCCCAGGCGGAAGTGACCATGGCCCGGTCGAGGCGGCGGCGGGGTTTGAAGATGCCCGGCGTATCGACGAATATGATCTGCGCACGATCCGCCATGGCGATGCCGCGCACCAGGGCGCGCGTCGTCTGCACCTTGCGCGAGACGATGGAGACCTTGGAGCCGACGAGCTGGTTCAAGAGCGTCGACTTGCCGGCATTCGGGGCGCCGATCAGGGCGACGAAACCGGCGCGGGTGGGGGTGTCAGACACGCGCCTCTTCCTTTCTCAAACCGAGCGAAACCAGCGCTTTCTCGGCGGCATCCTGCTCGGCGGCCCGCTTGCTGGTACCTGTACCGCGCACGGGGCTGAACCCGTCGCCGATGACTTCGATGGTGAAGCAGGGGGCATGTTCGGGCCCGCTGCGCTCGATCAGGGCATAGTGCGGCGGTTCGCCGCCACGCCCCTGGATCCATTCCTGCAACGCCGTCTTGGGATCGCGGCGTGCGCGTGCGGAGCCGTCGAGCGCATCACGGAATCCGGCCTCGACCACGGCCTGCGCCGCCTCGAAGCCGCCATCGACATAGACCGCGCCGATTACCGATTCGCAGATATCGGCGAGGATCGAACGGTTGGCACGGCTCGCCGTGCGCGCGACGCCGGGGCCGAAGAGGATATGCGGGCCGACATCCCAGTTCTCCGCCACCTGCGCACAGGTCTCGCGCCGCACCAGCTCCGACAGGCGCCGCGACAGCTCGCCTTCCTTGCTGTCGGGAAAGCGGTGAAACAGCGCATCGGCGGCCATCAGGCCGAGCACGCGATCGCCGAGGAATTCGAGGCGCTGGTAGTTCACGATGCGCCCGTCCGCAGGACGCGCCATGCTGGTATGAGTCAGCGCCTCCTCGAGCAGGGCCCGGTCGGTGAAGGCGTGGCCGATGCGCGCTTCCAGATCGGCGAGATCGGATTTACCGCTGCGCCTCGTCATGATGGCATCCTCGTCTGACGGACCGCGCAGCGATGCGCGACCGAAGCGGGCCTCATTCGATCCCGGTGAACAGGCGATTCCAGCGCACCGTTATCGGCCATTCCCAGACACGCCAGCCCGACGCACCTTCCTCGAGCGAGAAGAAGATGATCTCGGCCCGGCCGACGAAATTCTCCAGGGGCACGTAACCCACGGCGCGCAGGTCACGCGAATCGGTGGAGTTGTCACGGTTGTCGCCGACCATGAAGAAATGGCCCTCGGGAACCTCATAAAGCTCCGTATTATCCCAGAATCCGCGGTCGCCGTCACGCTCGATGACATAATAGGAGACGCCATTGGGCAGTGTCTCGCGGTAGCGTGGTGCTTCCATGCTTCGGCCGAAAGCGTCGCGGGAGCGATAGGTCCCCGCCGGTTCGCGCTCGACCACCTCGCCGTTGATGACGAGCCGCCCCTCGATCATCTGTACCGTGTCGCCGGGCAGGCCGATGACGCGCTTGATGTAATCGGTGCTGTTGTCCGTCGGAAGCTTGAACACCGCGATATCGCCGCGCTCCGGCTCGGAGGAGAATATTCGTCCTTCGAAGAGCGGCGGGCTGAAGGGCAACGAGTGGCGCGAATAGCCGTAGGAATATTTCGAGACGAACAGATAATCGCCCACCAGCAGGGTCGGGATCAGCGATCCCGAGGGGATATTGAAGGGTTGGAACAGAAGCGTGCGGATCACGACGGCGATCAGCAGGGCCTGCACGATCACCTTGACGGTCTCGTAGAGAGAGTTTTCGTCCTTGGCCGGTTTGGTCGGCTTGGTCTCGGGTTTGTCGCTCACGCTTTCGTCCACATCACCGCAGGCGCGCACCGCAGCGGTCGCGCAACATGTCTTCGGATTTCCAGCCCAGAGGGTCTCTAGCCCGATCCGGGTGTGTAGTCCATGCCTGCGCGACCCGCAATCGCGTTCAGCCGCGGGCTCTCCAGAAGACGCAGCCGTCGAAGGCGAAGACGGTTTCTCCGGCTGCGTTGATCCCGCTATTGTGACTGAAGGCCAGCCCCCAGCCGGGGCGCGAGCGCGAGGGCCGCTTGTCGGTGATGCGGCTACGATAGCGGATCACGTCGCCGGCATAGACCGGACGGCGCCAGACCAGGTTGGTGAAGCCCGGCGAGGGGCCGAAATCCGGCACCGGCAATCCGGCGCTTCGGGCAGCCTCGCGCCCGCGATTGCGGTGCCCGACCATGCATTTCATCCAGGCCGCCCCGGTATGCCAGCCGGAGGCGCACAACCCGCCGAAGGCGCTCTCGCGTGCGGCCTGTTCGTCGAGATGAAAGGGCTGCGGGTCGAATTGCCTCGCAAAGGCGACGATGTTGTCGGGCGTAAAGGCATAACTGCCGAGTTCCGCCTCCTCGCCGACGGCGAGATCCTCGAAGAATGGCATCGGCGGCGCCGCTTGCGCATTCTCCGGCGGGTGATCACCGCCGGTGCGGTCGGGTGTTCCGGGCCCGGAGCCGGCCCCGCCCGTCCGGCTGGGCCCGTTTCCATAGCGGATGGGTGCTGCGGTCTGCGCCGCCTCGCGGGTCCCGAACATGATCCAGTTTGTCTGATCCAGCAAGATCGTGTCATCGGCGCCGATCAGTTCGAAGCGAAAGCGCACGCGGCCCATGCCGGGCCGCTTCTGCGAGCGCAGCGCTTCGAGCACGCTCGCGCGCAGCCGCACCGAATCGCCCGGACGCACCGGATGCAGCCAGCGCACTTCCTCGATGCCCGGCGCGCCCATCGAAGCGGCATCATGGAGGATATTATCCGCGAGAAGCCGCATCACCAGCGCGCAACTGTGCCAGCCGGAGGCGATCAGTTCGCCGACGAAACTCTCGCGCGCCGCTGCCTCGTCGACATGAAAGGGCTGGGGGTCGAATTCCTTCGCAAAGGCGATGATCGCCGCCTGATCGATGCTGATCGGGCCGTGCACGCTACGGGTGCCGGGGGTGAAATCCTCGAAGAATCGATGCGGCGCCATCGTGGCTGGTCCCTTTGGAGCGAATCTGCCGCGCGATTGTGACCGGGAGCGTGCCGGCGTCAATCGCAGCGCCGGCGGAAACCGGTTTGGCAAAGATCACCGGCGAGAAACGGTGGATGGACCGGCTGCGCGGAAAAAGCCGGGGCGGGACCGGCGTCACGGCTTGCCCTTCGGATGAATTCGCCTCATTTTCGTCGCGCCCATGCGCGAGGCATAGGCCCGCGTTCGCGCCGTATCGCGCCGCCGAGCCGCACGGTATGCATCGGCATGGGCGCGAGGCGCGTAATCAGCAAGGGGTCTTTCGCAATGCGGGCATTCGCTACGGTGATCATGGCAATCGCCTTCTGCCTGGTCGCGCCCGTTCTCGTGAGCCCGTCGGCGCCGCTCGGCATGTCCGTCGCCCATGCGCAGACCGGCGAGGGTGGGACGCGCTTCATGTTCGAAGGGATCGGGCGGCCGGGAACGGATCCGACGCTGCAACGCCAATTGCTGCCGCAGACCGGGACGATGCGGCTCCAGGCCGTTTTCGGGCAGACCAATGCACCGATTGCTTCCGGCCTGATCTGGCGCGTCTTTGAGGATCGTTTCGGCGAGGATCGCCCCGTGCTCGTGGCGCGCAGTGACGAACCACGTCCCGAATTCCAGCTGATCCCGGGCAATTACATCGTCCATGTCTCCTACGGCTACGCCTCGGCGACGCGGCGCATCACCATGCAATGGAGCGACGTTGCGGAGATCCTGCGTGTCAGTGCCGGGGCCCTGTCCGTACGCGGTGTCGTGGCCGACAATCCCGTATCGCCGTCGCAGATCAGCTATTCGGTCTACGTGCCCGTCGGCGATGATCAGGAAGGCAGGCTCGTTGCGGCCAATGTACGCGGTGACGAGATGGTGCGCCTGCCCGAGGGCAACTACCATGTGGTTTCGACCTTCGGTGAGGCCAATTCCATCATGCGCACGGATGTCGAGGTCGAGACCGGGCAGGTCACCGAGGCGACGCTCAACCACCGCGCCGCGACGGTCACCCTCAAGCTCGTCGGCTATGCCGGCGGCGAGGCCTATGCCGGCACCGCCTTCAGCGTGCTGACGCCGGGCGGGGACGTGGTGCGCGAGGCAATCGGCGCCTTTCCCAGCGTGACGCTCGCCGAGGGTGAATACGTGGTGATCGCCCGCCATGACGGCGCGGTCTATACCCGCGATTTCGCCGTCCAGAACGGCCTCGACCGTGATATCGAGGTGCTGGCCGGGCAATGAGACGGGCGCGCGCGGCAGTTTGAAGATGCAAGCCGCCGACGGTTTTCGTCGTCCGGCCCGGTTTTCGTCGCCCAGCCCCTTGTATCGTGACGCCGGAGCCTGTATGGAGCCGGGTTGAAAGATCTTTCCCCGAATGAGAGGAGCCGCCCATGGCTCGCGTGACTGTCGAAGATTGCGTCGACAAGGTCGAAAACCGTTTCGAACTGATCCTGCTCGCCGGCCATCGTGCCCGCATGATCTCGTCCGGTTCGCCGCTCACCGTGGACCGCGATCGCGACAAGAACCCGGTCGTCGCCCTGCGTGAAGTCGCCGACGAGACGATTTCGCCGGAAGACCTGCGTGAGCAGCTGATCCATTCGATGCAGCGCTATGTCGAGGTCGACGAGCCGGAGGCCGAGACCGTGCCGATGCTCAACGCACCGCAGGCGAGCGAGGGTGCGGCCGAGGCTGCGGGCAGCGCCGAGGATTCCGAGGTCAGCTTCGATCGCATGAGCGAGGAAGACCTGCTGCGCGGTCTCGAGGGGCTGCAGCCGCCCGCTAAGCGCGACGACGACGACCAGGGCTGATCGCCGCATTCGACCAGCTATCAGGCTCATTCAAAACCGCTTCACGGTCCCTGTGGAGCGGTTTTGTTGTTCTGCGCCCTGTATCGGGCCATTGCGCGCATTGCCAGATGCGCGCGTGATGACTAAGCCATTGGGTGGGCATTCGCCTTGCTTGCGGCAGCGGAAATCAGGCCGCGTATCGAAACATCGCGCGACCGGCATGCCGGGCGCATCAGAGGTTGACGGAGTGCGCTGCGCATGATGCGGCAATACGAGCTCGTCGAGCGGGTCAAACGCTACAACCCGCAGGCCGACGAGACTCTTCTGAACAAGGCCTACATCTATGCCATGCGCGCTCATGGCTCGCAAAAGCGCGCCTCGGGTGATCCGTTCTTCGCGCATCCTCTCGAAGTCGCCGCCATCCTCACCGATCTGCGCCTCGACGATGCCACCATCATCGCCGCCGTGCTGCACGATACGATCGAGGATACGGAGGCCACCCTCGAGGAGATCACGCATCTCTTCAATCCCGAGATCGGCGCCCTCGTCGACGGGCTGACCAAGATCAAGCGTCTCGATCTCGTCTCGAAGCGCGCGGCGCAGGGCGAGAATTTCCGCAAGCTCCTGCTCGCGATCGCGGCGGATGTGCGCGTGCTCCTGGTGAAGCTCGCCGATCGCCTGCACAATATGCGCACGCTGGGCTATATGCCGATCGAGAAGCGCCCGCGCATCGCCGAGGAAACCCTCGAAATCTATGCCCCGCTCGCCGGGCGGATGGGCATGCAGGAACTGCGCGAAGAGCTGGAAGAGCTCGCTTTCCAGCATCTGCGTCCGGAGGCCTGGCAGACGATCAGCAAGCGCCTCGAAGACGTCTCGCAGAAGAACGAGCGCCTCGTCGAGGAGATCGAACGCATCCTGGGCTCGCTGCTCACGGCGAAACAGCTGGACGCGCAGGTCCGCGGGCGGCGCAAACGCCCCTATTCGATCTGGAAGAAGATGGAGAGCAAGTCCGTCGCCTTCGAGCAATTGTCCGACATTTTCGGTTTTCGCATCATCGTCGAGGATATCGACGATTGTTACCGGGCGCTGGGCGTGGTGCATACCACCTGGCCGATGGTGCCGGGGCGCTACAAGGACTACATCTCGACGCCCAAGCAGAACGATTACCGCTCGCTTCACACCACCGTGGTCGGCCCCGGCAAGCAGCGCGTCGAGCTGCAGATCCGCACACGCCAGATGGACGAGATCGCCGAATACGGTATCGCTGCGCATGCGCTCTACAAGGAAGGCGCCGATATTGCGCGGTTCGTCGCGGAAAGCCGCGCCTATCAATGGCTGCGCCGCACCATCGACCTCCTGGCCGAGGGCGACAATCCGGAGGAATTCCTCGAGCATACCAAGCTCGAACTCTTCCACGACCAGGTCTTCTGTTTCACGCCGAAGGGCAGGCTGATCGCGCTGCCGCGAGGCGCCACCCCGATCGATTTCGCCTATGCGGTCCATACCGATGTCGGCAACACGGCGGTGGGATGCAAGATCAACGGGCGGATGGCGCCGCTCCTGACCGAACTCGCCAACGGCGACGAGGTCGAGATCGTGCGGGCCACGACCCAGACCCCGCCGGCTGCCTGGGAAGCGCTGGTCATGACGGGCAAGGCCCGCGCCGCGATCCGTCGCGCCACGCGCGCCGCCGTGCGCAAGCAATATGCGGGGCTGGGTTCCCAGATCCTCGAACGCGCCTTCGAGCGGGCGGGCAAGGCCTTCTCCCACGAGAAGATCAGCGCCGCCCTGCCGCGCCTCGCCCGCGCCTCGATCGAGGACGTGATGGCAGCCGTCGGGCGCGGCGAGATGTTTTCCGGCGACGTGGTCCGGGCCGTCTATCCCGATTATACGGACGAGCGACGCAGCGCCCAGACGACCCGGGAAGGCGCGCAGGGGCAGTCGCCCTCGGAGGAGAGCTTCGTCAAGATCCAGATCCCGCACGGCCCCGAGGACGAATACGCCATTCCCATTCGCGGCCTCGACGGGGAATTGCCGGTGCGCTTCGCTCCCGAGGGCGGGGCTGTTCCCGGAGACCGCATCGTCGGTATCATCACGCCGGGCGAGGGCATCACCATCTATCCGATCCAGTCCGGTGCGCTGGCGGCCTTCGACAACGAGCCCGATCGCTGGGTGGATGTGCGCTGGGACGTGGAAGCCGTTGCGACGCAGCGCTTTCCCGCCCGCCTCGCATTGCAGTCGATCAACGAGCCCGGCTCATTGGCGCAGATCGCCCAGGCGATCGCCGATCACGACGGCAATATCGACAATCTCGCCATGAAACGCCGCACGCCCGATTTCACCGATATCCAGATCAATCTCTCGGTCTGGGACCTGAAGCATCTCAACGGTATCATCGCCGAGCTGCGCGCCAAGCGCATCATCGCGAAGGTCGAGCGCGTGACCGGCTGAAAAAGCCGGTCACCGCATTGAGCGGCCTCAGGCAGGAAGCGCGAGGAGGTCCTGGTGGCCGATGAGGCAGTGCACCCCCGGTTCGGTGCGCGCTGCGCGCCAGGCCTCGATCTGCGCGGCATCGACCTGCCGCGTCTGCGCCACCGCGCCGGCCTGTCCTTCGGCGAGAGCTGCGATCAGCGCGGTATCGCTCGCCTCGAGCCGCCAGGGGCTGTCGGCGGTCTCGGTGGCATAGTCAAGATTTGCAAAGGCCTGAACCAGCGCCTGCGTGGCCTCCGGCCCGGCTGAGCGTCCGAAACCCTTGTCGGTGATCTGATGCGCGTGGAAAGCCGCGAGCATGGCGGAATCCGCCGGATGCGGCGGCTGCCAGATTTCTTTGCCGTCATAGGTCAGTGCGGTGTAGAAGGCGCAGCGCCGCCGCGCCACGGCATTGGCGAAGGCGCGGATCCAGTCGCGTGCGCACAGGTCGAACAGGGCCGCGGCGGTGACGAGATCCGGAGCGGGATCGAGCACCGGTTCGAGATCGCGGGCGAGATCGGCCTGGATGAAGCTCACATGCAGGTTGCGCGTGCCTTTCACCAGCTCCAGCGCATCACCGTCGCGCGAGGCCGAATCGGCCCAATGCGCGAGATGTTCACGTGCGGCCACGAGAAGGGCGCCGTCATTATCGACGAGCCGCCAGTGCTGGCGGGTCTGACGCAGGGCGGGTGCGACGGCGCGCAGGTTCGAACCCGTGCCGCAGCCGAGATCGATGATCTCGACCGTCTCACGCTCGGCCAGGACCTCGGCGAGCCGTTGCAGAAGCACCCCGTCGCGGGCTGCGTGATCGGCGCTCTCGCGCAGGCTGAGCCAGTCGGCGGAAAATCCGGTCATGCACTGTAATCCCTGATGACGTTGGCGATGATGCGCGCGGTATCGTTCCAGCGCGGCAAGGCGGCGCCGGTACGGGTGGAAGCGCCGGCAAGGCGCCGGCGCAGATCCGTGTCGCTGATGATGTGGAGCAGTGCCGTCGAGAGGGCGCCGGCATCGCCCGGGGGGACTTTCAAAGCCGCATCATCCGGCGCCGTCTGCGCCGCGGCGCCGCCCGTCGAGACGACCATGGGCAGGCCGCGCGCCATGGCCTCGGCCAGCACCATCCCATAGCCTTCGTAGAGCGAGGCCGAGACGAAAATGTCGGCGCCGTGATAATGCGCGGCGAGCGCCGCATCATCGACCGCACCGGCGAGCGTGACGCGTGATTCGAGCCCGTGGCGCGCGATGGTCTCGCGTAGCTTCGCGGTCTCGGCGGTATCGCGATCATGCGCGCCGATGATGGTGAGATGCCAGTCCTGGACGGCGTCGACGGAGGCCAATGCCTCGACGAGAAGCGGATAGGCCTTGCGCGGCGAGACGGCGCCGACGGCGACGAGGGAGAGCGGTGATCCGGGAGCCGAGCCGACGGAAGCGGGGGCGGGATCCGTGCCAGGTTCGGCGACCGTGATCGCGCCAGTCGGCACGCCGAAATCGGCGGCGAGCGTTTCAGCCGTGAGCCGGCTCGTGGCAACGACCCGCCCGCAAAGCGCGAGCACGGCGGCTTCATTATCGATCAGGGCCTTTGCGCGCGCTGCGTCGAGCCCGCTTTCGAGGCCAAGCGGATGATGCACCAGCGCGACGATGCGCGGGCCGAGCGGAGCGATCTGCTGCGGCGGCATGGCGCCGAGCGCGAGCCCGTCGAAGAGCAAGACGGCGTCAGCCGGGCAGGATTCCAGTGTCTCGCGCGTGAACGCGAGCTCCGCCTTCGCGGGATGCGGGAAGCCGCCGGGCAGCGCGACATGACGCAGATCGACCCCGTGCCCGGCCATGAGCGGCAGGATACGCCTTGCATAGGCATATCCGCCGGTCGGCGCGGCGAGATCGCCCGGAATCAGGAAACAGGCTTTGCGCATCCGTGATCAGCCGGTGAGCTCGGCTTCGTACCAGGCACGCGCGACATGCGACTCGCCGATGAGAACGCGAATCTTCGCGATCTCCTGCGAGCCCGGTCCGAGCGCGCCGCTCAGCGCAGCCTGCGCCATGGCGTCGAAGATGTGCTTGCAGAGAAATTCCGTGGTGGTGTTCTTGCCGGCAAATTGCGGCAGCTCGTCGAGATTCTGATAGTTCAGCGGGCCGAGCGTGGCCTTGAGCGCATCATGCGCGCGCCCGATATCGACCACGACACCTTCCGGGCCGAGCTCCTTGCGAAAGAAGGCGACGTCGATGACGAAGGTGGCCCCGTGCAGTTTCTGGGCGGGACCGAAAAGATCGCCCTTGAAGCTGTGGGCAATCATGACGTGGTCGCGGACTTCGACGGCGAACATGCGGCGTCTCCTTTGCGGGTTTTCAGTAGCGAATGGCGGTGCACAGGCCCGACGCGCCCGGGGCGAGCAGGTCCGGCAGGGTGTGCGGCAGGTCGGTGAAGGCGATCTCGCCCGTGATCAGGGCATCGAGCCGGTCATCGGTGAGCATGTCGAGCGCCTTGGCGAGCCGGCGGGCATGGCTCCAGCGCGCGCGATAGGCCGGTGCGACGGCCCCGACCTGGCTCGAGATCAGCGACAGGCGGCGCGAATGAAAGGCGAGGCCGAGCGGGGCGGGCACGGTCTGCGAGCCGTACCAGCTCATCTCCACGATCCGCGCCTCGGTCCCCGCACAAGCGAGCGCGCAGGACAGGCCCGCCGGAACGCCTGATGCGTGAAAGACGACATCCATCTCCTCGGGCGCATCGAGCGGCTTGGAAAAACCGATGCCGAAATGCCTGGCCAGCGCAGCGCGCTGCGGGTCGATATCGACGAGCACCGTCTCGACGCCCGGCATGCGCGAAAGGATGGCGCAGATCATCAGCCCGACCACCCCGCCGCCGACCACCATGACCCGCGCGCCCGGCCCGACGCCTGAATCCCAGATGCCGTTGAGCGCGGTCTCCATATTCGCTGCAAGCACCGCCCGGCGCGCCGGCAGGCCCTCGGGCAGGGGCGCGAGCATGGCGAGCGGCGCGTTGAAGCGGGTCTGATGCGGATGCAGGCAGAAAACCTGGCGCCCGCGCCATTCCGCCGGACCGTCCTCGACTTCGCCGACCGCGCAATAGCCGTATTTCACCGGAAAAGGAAAATCCCCGTCCTGGAAGGGCGCGCGCATGCGCTCGGTCTCGTCCGGCGGGACGTTGCCCTCGAAGACGAGGCGCTCGGTTCCCCGGCTGATACCGCTCCACAGGGTGCGCACCCGTGCTTCGCCTTCGCCCGGCGCAGCAAGCGACACTTCCTGCAAAACCGCCTGGCGCTTTGCGACGTAATAGAGTGCATGGGCCGTGGAGGCCGCTGATGCGTCGGGGTTGCCGGTCATGAGATGATCGTGATCCTGAAAATGTGCAGAGCGTTCGCGAAAGAGGTGTGCCTGTCTGCAACGCGGGTCAAGCATTGCGGTTTCATCGTTCGTGTCGTGATGGGAACATTACGCGCGCAATGGCGGTTTGGACCAGTGCTGCGGGCAAGCCGCGCGGTAGCGCCAAGCTGCACGGGCACGAAACGAAAAAGAAGGATATGACAATGCCGCACAGCGCGCCGGAGGACATGCCGATGCCCGATCCCGAGAATGGCCAAGGGCGCCGTCCACCGGGCACGGCGCGTGCCATCGGGCGATCGCTGCATATCTATTACGGCGATCCGGAGCGTGCGCGTGCGATGGATGCGCTTTATGCCGGATTCGTCGCGCCGGGCGATCTCGTCTTCGATATCGGCGCCCATGTCGGTGACCGGATCGCAAGCTTTCGCCGACTCGGCGCGCGGGTGGTGGCGCTGGAGCCCCAACCGGGTGCCATGCGCGCCCTGCGGCTGATCCACGGGCGCGACGCGGATGTGACGCTGCTTCGCTCCGCTGCCGGACCCGAGCCCGGTGAGATCACCCTGCATGTCAACAGCGCCAATCCCACCGTGAGCACGGCTTCGGCGCGATTCCTCGAAGCCGCTGCCGGTGCGCCGGGCTGGGAGGGGCAATCCTGGGATCACGCGATCACGGTACCGCTTGCGAGCCTCGACGGCCTGATCGCGGAATACGGCATGCCGGCCTTCACCAAGATCGATGTCGAGGGTTTCGAGGCCTCGGTGCTGGCCGGCCTGAGCCGCCCGCTGCCGGCGCTTTCCTTCGAATTCACCACGATCCAGCGTGAGATCGTGCGCGACTGCCTCGCCCATTTCGCCCGGCTCGGCGATTATGTCTTCGACTTCGCGCTGGGCGAAAGCCAGACCCTCACCGGCACATGGCGCGACGCCGATGCGCTGACCGCTGCCATCGATGCACTCCCGGTGAATGCAAATTCGGGAGATGTGTACGCAAGGTTGTGGATCGGTTGAATATATGACATTGAGCTGGGTTGTCAGGAACCCGGATTTTGCCCTGACGAACCCGGCAATATATTGGCTTTGGTCGAAATCGTCGATTACCATTGAGGTCGGAAAAATGTTTTCGAGAGCTGTCCATCCCGGTGCCATCCTGCGCGAGGAGCTCGACGAAGCCGGCGTTTCACCGACGGCATTGGCGCGTGCGATCGCAGCCCCGCCGAATCGGATCAGCCAGATCATCGCCGGCAAGCGTTCCGTGAGCGGGGATACGGCGTTGCGGCTGGGGCACTGGTTCGGGACCGGTGCGCCGTTCTGGCTGAATCTCCAGATGCAATACGATCTCGCCGTGGCCGAACGGGAAGCAGGGGCGGAGATTGCGGCATTGCCCCGCTATCAGGCATTGCAGCCCGTTTCCGGACGGGCCTGACGCCCTAGCGCGCGCGGTTGCGTTCGCGCCATTCCTGGAACATGCGCTCGCCGATCAGGCAATCGGCGCCGGGGCGCTCTCCTGCGCGGTGGATCAGCGGGCGCGGAGGTGCGAGATCGGCGATTTCGAGGATCAACTTTCGCCGGATCGCCTCGGTAAACTCGTCATGGGCACGCACGGGCACGATGAAGGCGCCCGGGCCGCCGATCACGCAATCGATGTAATAATGGTCGAGATCCGGGATATCGAGCGGGTCGCCGCGTGCGAGCATGATCGGCAAGCCGTTGATGGTGATGCCGGCATCGATCGTCTCGTTGCGCGCGATGGTGACGATGCGGCCCTCGTTATTCGGCCCGTCACCGGACACGTCGATCACCCGGCGCAGGGCGGGGGCGGGCAGCGTCTCGAACAGATTTGAGGCCGCGCTGAGCGCTGCCGAGATCGAGGTGCGTCGCGTGCGGCGCAAGGGCTGCTCGGCGAGGAAATCGGCGAAGGCCTCTGCGGCATCCGGCCCGTCGATGATCCGCCACGGCGCGATCACCTCCTGCGTGGCGGCGCCGGCCCATTCCAGATAGCTCACCGCGATGCGTTGATGCGGACCGGCGGCGATGGCGGCATGCACGCGCGGATCGCGAAACGCCGCCACATAGCCGTCGCGCTGCAGGGCGAGTTCGCGCATGGTCATCGAGAAGGAGATGTCGACGGCGAGCACCAGCGCCACGTCGACGGGCTCGGTGGTCTCGGCATGTGCCGGCAAGCGCGGCGCGGCCATGACGACGAGGGCGAATGCCAGAGCCAATTGCGCAATCGGAAAGCATATCGCGCGCTCGCCGATACGGCATCTCCGCCGGTCGATTGTTCGCTCTCTATCGCGCGTCTTTGGCCAGAACGCTCGCCCTATCAGCAGCATGTAACCGCCCTCGCGCATGCCCCGCATCTGCGACAGGGTGCGCAAGCTGGCTGCGCGAGGCAATGCGACGTCGCGGTTCCGGCGAATTATCCTAACAAAAGGTTAACGGCACTGCCGGGAGACCGTGTCATGTCGGGATCACGCGCGCGTATACAGCACTCTTGCGCGGATCGTGCCGTCGAGGGCGCGCAATTCGCCGAGCAGGGCACGCGGATCGGGCGGGACGGCATCAAGTTCGATCACGACATAGCCGAGCTCGCCCTGCGTCTGCAGGAACTGGCCGACGATGTTGAAGCCCTTGCTTGCGAAAATGTCGATGATCCGTGCCAGAATGCCGGGCGCATTGCGGTGGACATGCATGAAACGCGCGCCGTGCGGGCGTGCGGGGAGCTGCACTTCGGGAAAGTTCACCGCGCCCACCGTCGCCCCGATATCCGAATAATCGACGAGCTTGCGCGCGACTTCCGCACCGATACGCTCCTGCGCCTCGACGGTCGAGCCGCCGACATGCGGGGTGAGGATGACGTTCTCGATTCCCTGCAGCGGGCAGAGGAAGGGCTCGGCATTGGAGCCCGGCTCGACCGGAAACACGTCGATCGCAGCACCGCGCAGATGGCCTTCGCGCAACACGCCGGCGAGCGCCTTGAGATCGATGATGGTCCCGCGTGCATTGTTGATCAGGAAGGCGCCCGGCTTCATCAGGCGCAGTTCGCGCTCCCCGATCATCCCCTGCGTCGCCGGCGTTTCGGGGACGTGCAGGGTGACCACGTCGGCGCTGGCGAGCAGGGTGTCGAGGGAATCGACGGGCTCGGTATTGCCGTGGCGCAGGCGCTCGGTGTGATCGTAATAGATCACCTTCATGCCGAAGCTCTCGGCCAGCGTCGAGAGCTGGCTGCCGATATTGCCGTAGCCGACGATGCCGAGCACCTTGCCACGCACCTCGTGGCTGTCATTGGCCGATTTGTCCCAGCCGCCGGCATGGGCGCTGATCGAGCGCGGAAAGGTGCGCCGCATCAGCATGACGATTTCCGCCAGCGTCAGTTCGGCCACGGAGCGGGTATTGGAGAAAGGCGCATTGAAGACGGGAATGCCCCGCCTTTGCGCGGCGTCGAGATCGACCTGGTTGGTGCCGACGCTGAAACAGCCGATCGCGATCAGCTTGTCGGCGGCCTCCAGAACCTCCTCGGTGATCTGCGTGCGCGAGCGAATCCCGAGAATGTGCACCCCCGCCAGAGCCTCGCGCAGAGCCTGCGCATCGAGCGCCTTGGGCAGATGCGTGATCGCGCCGTATCCCGCGTTGCGCATCAGCGAAACGGCGGTATCGTGAACGTTCTCCAGAAGCAGGATTCTGATCTTGTCCTTGGAGAGGGAGAGCGGCTTGGTCATGCAGGCATCCTCGCAGCGATTGTCGCCAAGATGGCTTCGCAGGAGCGCCGCCGGGAATCAAGCCCGGCGTGAAGGCCTGGATCCGAAGGCGCCTATCAGCCGGCGATCGCGGCGAGAATCAGCGCTGCAGCCGCGCCGCCGGCGAGGATCAGGCGCAGGTTGCCGAACCATTCCGGCGCATTCTCGCGGCAGACCATGCCGTAATCGAGCAGGCCCGCGATCACGATCAACCCGGCGAGGCTGCCCAGCTGCCAGGGGGCCGGCAGCAGCAGCACGCCCCAGGCCAGCAGGGCCGGGATCACCGAGATCACATATTCGCGCCCGGCATTTTCCTGCTCCTCCATCATCACCGCGATGCCCCAGCGAATACCGCCGGTGAAGGAGAGGATCAGGGCGCCGTAGGCGGCGAGGGCAAAGCGCAGCGCATCGGGCTCATACCCGAAGCCTAAGCCCGTAACCAGCGCCAGAGCGAGCAGCCAGAAGGGAGCCAGGCCTGCGAGGCCGAGCATGCGGGGAACGGGCGGAATGGTCTTGTCGCTCTTGGTCATGATTTTTCGCGGCGCGCTTTCAGTGCATGTCTCGGGCCGTTGCTGCGCAGATTGCGCGCACGGTTCAGGCGAGACTTAACGCCTGCCGCCGCGCTTGCAAGGGGAAACCGGGAAGAACGCTGCGTGCGCCATCCTCAATCGCGGCGGAAGATCACGCTGGCTAGCCAGCCGAAGAACATCGCGAGGAAGACGGTGATGAACCCGTAGGCCGCAGCGCGGGTTTCCGCCCATTCCGCGACACGCTGCTCGAAACCGGTCTTGACCAGCTCGAAATTGGTGATGTCGCGCGCCAGCAATACTCCGTCGGCGAAGAGCAGGGTCTCGACCTCGTAATTCCCCGGCGGCGCTCCGGCGGGGAGGGGGATGGCCGCGCGGAAGATCATCGGCGTGATGAAGGTGACCCCGCGCCCGATCTCGAAATACTGCCCGTCCTGCATGCGCAGCCGCACCAGCGCCTCCGCGTAATCCGGGTCTTGTTGCGCTTCCTGAAGGGCATCGGCCTCCTCCGGAGGCATCTGCATGGCGATTCTCGGGTCGAGCCCGAGGCGCAGCCGGTCGCGCATGATCTCGCTCGTCAGGTCGTCGAGCGGGCGCGACGAGAGGATGGCGAGATAGCGCGGGACGTCCTCGAAGGTCTCCTGCGTGCGGTTGATCCAGATCGGGCCGAGCCGCTCCTTGCGGCGAATGGTGACCTCGTTGAAGCGCGGGCCACGCACGACGACGGCGACATCGTAGCCGGTCGTGCGCGCGATCGTCTGCTCGTCGCGCTGGACGGCGCCGAAGAGGGTGACCTGCGAACCTGTGAAGTTGGAGGTGATCATCACCTGGTGGTTCGACAGCGAGATCACCAGCCCCTCGGCCCTGGCGGTGCCGGTGGCCAACAGGGCGACGAGCAGGGCAACGATCATGGCGATGACTGCCGCGCAGAGGCTGCCGGAACTGAATCGCGTATCGCTTGACTTCGAGAGGCGCGGCGCTTGCATCGTTCAGCCTCCGTTCGCGATCGAGAACAGCTCGGTGGGGCGCAGCACCAGCTCGATGGCAAAGCGCAGGCCGACGCCGAGGATCAGCAAGGCCAGCAGGAAGCGGAACAGGTCGGCCCGCAGATGCCGGCTCGCACGCGCGCCGAACTGGGCCCCGAATACGCCGCCGATGATCAGGATGAAGGCGAGCACGGCATCCACCGCCTGATTGGCGATGGCGTGCAGCAGAAGGGCTGCGGTGCTCGCCCAGAGAATCTGGAACTGCGAGGTTCCCACCACCATCGATGTCGGCACGCGAAAGAGATAAAGCAGCGCCGGCACCATGATGAAGCCGCCGCCGATGCCGAGTACCGCACCGGCAAATCCCACGAAGAAGGCGACCCCGAGCAGCGGGATCACGCTCGCATAGAGCTGCGAACGATGGAAGCGCATGCGCAGTGGCAGGCCGAGATAGGCGGGATGCTCGCCCGCGCGCCGGCGCGAGCGTACGGTGCCCTTGCGGCTCGACCAGTATTCCTTGACGCTTTCGATCAGCATCAGCCCGCCGACGACGGAGAACAGCGTCACGTAGGAGACCACGATGACGATATCGAGCTGACCGGCGGCGCGCGCGGCGGCGAAGAACCAGATGCCAAGCCCCGTTCCCACCAGCCCGCCGACCGTCAGAAGCGAGGCGAGCTTGAGATCGAGCGCCTTGCGCCGGAACGCGGCCAGGCCGCTCGTCGTGGAGGAGGCGACGATCTGGGCCATCTGGCTGGCGACCGCGATGGCCGGGGGGATGCCGATGAAGATGAGCAGCGGCGTCATCAGGAACCCGCCGCCGATGCCGAACAGGCCGGAGATGAATCCCACCGCTGCGCCCAGCCCCAGAAGGACGAAGACACTGACCGACATCTCGGCGATGGGAAGATAGATCTGCACGGGCGTTCAACCTTTGCCGCCAGCATACGCGACGAACCGGCACGGGAATCAAGCCCCGCGCCGGTGCACATGTCCTTTTTCACCACCATATGGCGGTGATGTGACGCCGCTCTCAGCTTGCGGGATCGATCACCATCGCCTGGCGCGAAGATTGCGCCCCCGGAGATTGCATCGGCATCGCCACGGTGTTGGCAGCGGGATCGGGCTCGCTCGCCCGCCAGACCTCGACTTCGGCTT
This sequence comes from Salinarimonas sp., assembly GCA_020832565.1. Classification (GTDB taxonomy): domain Bacteria; phylum Pseudomonadota; class Alphaproteobacteria; order Rhizobiales; family Beijerinckiaceae; genus Saliniramus. The sequence continues at coordinate 89,726 of JAFIEI010000007.1, forward strand.
CGGCCATGGCCAATGCGCGGGAATCGAGCCGTGCGGCGACTTCGTCACGCTTGGCGGCAGCATCGGTATCACCCTGGCGCGCGGCGATGGCGAACCATTTGTAGGAGCCGGCCAGATCCTGTTCCGTGCCCATGCCCCGCGCCTTGAGGACGGCGAGATTGTACTGACTGTCGCGGATACCCAGCTCCGAAGCCTGACGGAACCAGTCCAGCGCACCGGCGAAATCCGGGCTTCCATGAACGCCCTCGGCCATCAGGACGGCGAGATTGTGCATGGCGCGGGCATTGCCGTTTTCGGCTGCGCGCTGATACCAGAGGCTGGCCAGCGCATAGTCGCGGCTCACGCCGATTCCCTTCTCGTAGAGGTTGCCGATGCGATATTGCGCCGGCACCAGCCCGTGCGCGGCGGCGCGCTCGAACAGTTTGGCCGCGAGCGCCGGGTCGCGCTGCATGCCCTTGCCGTCGACCGCGAGGGTGGCGAAGGCATAGACTGCGGCGACATCGCCGGCCAGCATGGCCTCGCGCAGGTCGGAAGGCCCGCGTCCGCTCGGGATCTCGTCGGCGGAGACGATATTGGGATGCAGTTCGCTTTCCGGCGCGAGCACCCAGCCGGTTTCCTGTCCGCTCGCTTGGCCGGACGCGGCCTGTCCCGTATCACCACGGCGCGGCGGCAGGACCGGGATCGGCGCATCGGCGCTGCGGGTCTGACCGCCGCCGTTGAGCAGGCTCTCCATTCCGACGATGCTCGGCAGGGCCGTGGGCGAAAAGGCTTCGATCACCGAGGATTCCGGATCGATCGAGGCGGTCTCGGTGGGCTGTGCATCGATACCCGTTTCAACGCCTCCCGCATCCGCGTTTTCGAGGGCGGGCGCGGCCTGAGGAAGCGCGGCATCGGCATCCGCGATCTCGGCAAGAACCGAATCGGCGTCATCGCGATAGGCTTCGGCGATCGGGCCGCGCTCCTCGCTCTGCATCAGATGCGGGGCGATCTGGAAGGCGCCGGCGGCGAGCACTACGGCGGCAGCAGCCATCAGCAGCGGACGGCGGCGGCCACCGGCCGCGGCCTTTTCGCCCGCCGCCTTGTCGAGCTCGGGCTTTGCCCCTTTCGCCCTGGTGGCGGTCATGGACTTGTCTGCGGGAGCGGCACCGCGTGCCTTGTCGCGGGCATCCCGGGGTGTTTCCTTGCGCGTCGCCGCAGCGGCCTCCGCAGCCGCATTCTGGGCGGCGCGGCGGGCGGCGGCGATGAAGTTCGCCTTGATTTCAGCCGATTCCGCTTCCGGATCGTGGCGAACGGTCTTCTCGTCGGGATTGCCGTTGGCGCGCGCAGCCGCTGCCGGGCGCCCGGCACCGGGCTCGATGAGGGTGTCGTCGCCGAGTGAGCCGACGGTGGCAAAGGGGCGATCGGCTTCGTCGGTGAGACTGCCGGCCTGGAAATGCGCCTTCACCTGGGAAGCGTTGATCTGTGCGGCATCGGAGGGTTTGAGCGCGTGTGCGGGCCGGGTCTCCTGTGCAACGGGAGCGCCGCGCTGCAGCTTCAGCTGGTCGAGAAGCTGGGCCGGCGTCATCGGCGCACGCGGTGTGGCGGGACTATCCGCGGCGAGCGCCGGCTGGGCCGTCCCTGCATCGGCGGCGCGCGTTTCGACGCCCTGCCCACGACCGGCAACGGCCCTGCGCGCGGCTGCGCCTTGCGGCGCGCGCGCCTTGCTCTCGAGCATCGTGAGCCGTTCCACGAGCTTGTCGAGGGTGCCCTGGACGCTGCCGAGCGTATCCATGCTGCGTTGTTCGGCGGCGTTCTGGAGATCCTTGAGATCGGAAAGCGACTTGCTGAGGAAGTCGATTTCGTTCTGGGAATCGCCGCGCGGCAGTGCTTCGAGCGTATCGGCGATGGCGGCCTTCGCGGCGCGTTCCGCCGCTTCGACCGCGCCCTCGCGCATGCTCTCGATCTGGCGCATGAGATCGTCCATGGCCTTGTCGATCGGGCTCGGCTCGGCGCCGGCATCGCGCTCGCTTTCGAGGCGCTTGGCGATCTCCGCGATCTGGGCTTCGAGGGCATCGATCGCCTCGAGGCTGGCATTGGGCTGCTCCGCCGCGTCGAGCTTGGCGGCGAGCTGGTAGAGCATTTCCTCGAGCGGGCGAACCTCGCTGCGCAGGTCGACGGCGCGCAGGTTCTCGTCGAGCTGGTTCATGCGCTCCATCAGGGCCTCGAACCCGGCGGGCGGGCGCGCGCTCGAAGAGGCGAGGGCGGCTTCGAGATTGCTCTGGAGCTGCTTGAACTCGCGCTCGAAATCCGGACGCTCGTTGTTCCCGATACGATCGATCTTCGCGGCGAGCTCGTCCAGACGCCCGAGCACTTCCGCAGGAACTTCGGGTGCCGCGTTACGCGTCTGCAAGGTTTCTTCGAGCTTGCGCTCGAGGGCTTCGATCTGACGCGCCACCGGGCTCAGATCAGCTGTGGCGGGACGGCTGGCGAGTTCGTCGATTTTGGCGTTGAGGGTTTCGAACTGGCTTGCCAGGGCTGTGATTTCAGCGCTGCCTGCCTGGGGCAGGTTCTGCAGATCGGCCGACATGGCCGCCACTTCGCGTGCCATCGCCTCGGCCTGCGGAGCGCTCATGCGTCCGGCAAGATCCTCCAGCCGTGAGGCCATGGTTTCGACCTGCTCGCCCAGAGAGGCGAGCTCGGCGCGTCCGTCATTGGCCGCGAGCTCGGAAATGCGACCGGCGAGATCTTCGTATTGCTGGCCGAGACGGGAGAGATCGGCCTGCGGTATCCGCTCCGACAGGCTGTCGAGCTTGCCCGCAAGGGTGCCGAACTGCTCGCGCATCTGTTCGGCATCGGCCTGCGAGGCGCGCGATGCCTTGACCGAACCGCGAATGTCGTCGACGGCGCTGCGCAGGGTGGCGAATTCGACCGCGTCGATCTGGCCGCGCGCCATATGGCCGACGCGATGCGACAATTCGCGCAGCTGTGCGTTCAGCTCGTCGACGCGGCTCGGATCTGCGAGCTGGCCGTAGAGGCTGCGCATGGATTCGAGCTCGCGCGTCAGTGTTGCGGCGAGCTCGCGGTCGGAGCTTCCGAGCGTCTCGATCTGGGCGGAGAGCTTGCGATAATCCTCGGCGATCTTCGCATGGACGCCGTCCGTGGTCGCCTGGGCGATGCCTGCGATTTCGGTCTGGACGCGCTCGATCAGGCCGTTGATGCGGGCGAGTTCCTTCTCGCGACCGGCATCTGCGGCGCGGATGGCTTCACGGGTGAGTTCCGAGAGCGATTCCTCGAGATCGGCGAGATCGTCGTTGCGGGCGAGCCCTTCGAGGCGTTTGGAGAGCGCATCGAGATTCTCGCGGACTTCCTCGCGCACGTCCTTGCGGACGCCGTTGCGCATCTCCTGCGCGATGCGCTCGCCATCGCGGGAACCGGTTTCCTTGATCGCCTGGAGCTGGGCGCCGAGACGGGCCACGTCGCCGCGCAATGTGCCGAGCATCTCTTCGGTGTTGCGCCGGCTGGTATTCTGGTCCTCGGCATCGAGCGAGCTCTGGCGGGCACGGATTTCGGCGACCGCATTGTGCAATTCGGCTGCGAGGCCGCTGCGGCGGCGTTCCTGCACCGGCGTGTCGGGCGTCATCTCGCCCTTCTTCGCATTCTGCACCTGGTTGCTCGCATTGGTCTGGGCGAGCTTTTCCGTGATCGCCGCGATGCGGTCCTCGAAGGAGCGCAGCGCGTTCTCGATGGTCTCCTGCTGACGCCCGAGAAGCATGCTGGCTTCCTCCTGGGCGCGGCGTTCGGCCTCCTGAGCAGCTTGCTCGGCCGCGTTGCCGAAATGCTGGTCCCGGCGCGCCTGCTCCGCCTGCGCAGCGCGGGCGGCCTCGATTTCGGCTTTCGTCTGGGCCTGGCTCTCGCTCAGCCGGGCAAGATGGGATTCGACCTTCTCGACGGCCTGCAAGGCGGCGGCGATGGAGGGCTGCTGGCCGTCCACGACCTTGTGTTCGATATCGTCGAGGCGCTTCGTCATCATCGCGAGTGCTTCGCCGAGGACGTTGGCGGTGTGATCCTGGCGCTCGAGCGCAATGCGGGTGCTCTCGGAGAGGGTGCGCGTGCTCTCGTTCATCCGGTCTTCGGTGCGTTCGATCCAGCGCACCACGGAATCGAGCGCTTCGGCCGTGCGCGCATTGGATTCCCGGCTGCGCCGTTCCGTCTCGCCGGCCACGGCATTGACGATGGCATCGATTCCGCCCGGCTGGCCGCCACGACCCTCTGCACGCGCTTCACCGCGCGGCGGCCCCGACGGGGCCTGGCCACGCTGGCGCGTCGCCTTGTTGATGCGGGCGGCGATGGCGTCGAGCTCGTCATAGGCCGAGCCGTAGCCCTGGGTCTGCTGGCTGCGCGACGGCGCGGCCCGGCGGCGCACGGTCGGAGCCGGCTCGGCAGGTTCGCGCTCGGCATAGCCGCGCTCGCCATAGCCGCGTTCCGCGTAGCCGCGTTCAGGATAACCCCGATCCGCGTAGCCACGTTCGGCATAACCGCGATCACTGAAAGCGCGTGTGGCACGATCGGAAATCGTCGCCTGGAGCCATTCGTCGAGACTCATTCCCGAGCGCCGGGCGGCTTCGCGCGCCGCATCGCGTGTGTCGGGATCGAGCCCCTCCAGATACCAGGGGGTATTGCTCTGGACGTTGTGCCGCATTGCTGCGCTCTCGGCCGGTGGGGCAGGCGATTCATCCGGCGCCGACGCCGCCCCTTCGCGCCGGACCCCGATGCCGTTTCAGCTGATTCGGCCCTGCGGCCGCTCCGGCTTTCTCCGTCATCGTGGGACGACTCTTTCGCGTTAGGGTAAACAAGTCGTTAAAATCTCATTCATTGATTGTTAAAATTTACACTTCGTTGATTACAAGGCGTGTTTGCACGCAAGGGATTCGCTGCTGCTGCGGCGCCGATGCGTGCAGGGAGAAGGGTTAACGATTTCCCGCAACCAGTGATCGGCGCGCGCGAATCAGTAGCGATTCGCGCGGTCAGCGGAACGCGGTGTAGGCCGCGTCGCCGCGCGGTGTGAGCGGCTGGGCGCCATTCATCATCCGCGCACCCCGCTGCGGCGGCGCCGGCGTATCGGCGGCCTCGGATTCCGAGGCTTCCTGCGCACGTGCGCCACCCGAAAGCGGGTTGTTGGAGAACAGGTTGCCGAACAGGCGCTGATGCAGCGGCCGCTCCTGCGTCCCGCTGTCGCGCGCGACATTGGTCACGCCCGGATCGGCGGCCCCGGCGGTCTGTGACGGAGCGGCTGCAGCGGGTGCCGGGCTTCGCGCCATGGCGGTGGCCGGAGCGCTTTCGAGCGGCTGGCCGTTCGAGCCGACGCGGATGGTCTGCGGCCCGGCGGCGATGGCATCCGGCCGGGAGACGTCGCCGAGCCGCCGCGCGCGGCGCGACAGCTGCGAGGCGTCGGTGGCGCTGGCGAAGGCCACGGCCTGGCTCTGGAAGGAGGGATGGCTGCCGCCGTCCTGATAGACCAGGCGCAGGGCGGGCGCGCCGCGCTCGATCAATTGGGCGATCCGGGCTTCGTCCCGGCTCTGGCGCTGGGCCACTTCCTGAGCGACGCGGTTATCCGTCGGCGTGCAGCCCTGCGTATTGAAGGAGTAGCGGCGGTCACAGACCTCGACCTGCGGCGGGCGCTGCGTGACCTTGAAATGGTCGTGGCCTTCCTTGAGATTACGCCAGAAGGCGATGTTCTCGTCATAGCGCTTCTTGGCCAGATTCTCGGGCGTCATCCGGAAGGGGAAGGACTGAACCTGGAAACCACGCTGGCCGCCGGCAAAGGCCTCGCGGGCGATCGCATAGATCTCGGCGACGGTTTCGTCGGTCATGGCGAAACAGCCTGCGGAGGTGCACGAGCCGTGCACCATCAGGTGCTGGCCGGTGCGTCCGTGCTCGCGGTCGAAGCGGTTGGGATAGCCGAGATTGAAAGACAGGTAATAGGCCGAATTCGGATTCATCAGATCCGGCGTCACCGTATAGAAGCCCTCGGGCGCCTGACGGTCCCCTTCGCGCTTCTTGGGGCCGAGCTGGCCCGACCAGCGGCAGATCGGATAGGTCTTGAGATGGGCGTAGCGTCCGTCGGGACCCTCTTTCCAGATCTCGAGCTCGGCTTCCTTCTTGAAGATGCGCATCATGATCGGATCGGATGCCGACACGCCGTTGCGCTGCATCAGCGCGACCGTTTCCGGCGGGATGGGCTGCAGGTGCCGGTTCGATGAAACCGTGCGATCGGCGTTACAGGCGCCGAGCGCTACGGCGAAGCCGGCGACGAGCATCAAACGCTTCAACATGGGGTCCCCGCTCCAGAATGCGCCTTCCACCCCCGTGTCCGCCCGGACATCCGATCGAAGCTTTCCACCCGATCGACCGCGCATACGCACGATGGTGACCCATCTGAGTATGATCGTTACCGTTAGCGAAGCGTTACCGCAAGGGGGTAGTGATCGCCAGCGTGGTTAACAAATGCTTGATCAGCCTCGGATCGGGCGGTGTGGATGCCGGTCGCGCGGCTTCAGAGATTGCGCCCGATGGCGAGAAACTTCTCGGCGCGGTGCTCGCGCAGGGCCTCGGGGTCCTTGCCTGCGAGATCGCTGAGCGCGGATGAGATCGCATCGCCGGCCGTTTCGATCGTGGCCTGCGGATCGCGATGGGCGCCGCCGACCGGCTCCTTCACGATTCGATCGATCACGCCGAGCTTGAGCAGGTCCTGCGCTGTGATCTTCATGTTCGTCGCCGCATCCTGCGCACGTGCGGAATCGCGCCACAGGATCGAGGCCGCGCCCTCAGGCGAGATCACGCTGTAGATGGCGTGTTCGAGCATCAGGACCTTGTTGGCCGTGGCGATGGCGATGGCGCCGCCGGAGCCGCCCTCACCGATCACCAGTGCCACGCTCGGCGCGCCCAGCCCGAGGCATGTCTCGGTCGAGCGGGCGATCGCCTCGGCCTGGCCGCGTTCCTCCGCCTCGATTCCCGGGTAAGCGCCTGCGGTATCGACGAAACTGAGCACCGGCAGGCCGAACCGGTCGGCCAGCTCCATCAGGCGCACGGCCTTGCGGTAGCCCTCGGGACGGGCCATGCCGAAATTATGCCGGATGCGCGCCTGTGTATCCGAACCCTTCTCCTGGCCGATAACGCAGACGGGCGTGCCGCGGAAGCGACCGAACCCGCCCATCACCGCCTCGTCCTCGCCGAATTTGCGATCGCCGGCGAGCGGGGTGAAATCGCTGATCAGGCCCTCGCAGAAGTCGCGGAAATGCGGACGCTGGGGATGGCGGGCAACCTGGGTCTTCTGCCAGGGGGTGAGCGCGGCATAGATATCCGAGAGCGCCTGGGACGCCTTTTCCTCGAGACGGGTGATGTCTTCGGAAATCGCCACCGCATTATCAGCCTCGCCCATCCGGCGAAGCTCTTCGACCTTGCCTTCGAGTTCGGCGACGGGCTTTTCGAAATCCAGATAAGTGCGCATGCGGGTCCGCTGAAAAGGAATGAAAGCCGCCCCGCGGAACGCGCGGCGTGCGGGCGCGGACACTGACGGCAAGCGCAGGCCAAGTCAAGATTTTGTGATCCCGCACAATATGACGGGATCAGCCGCTCCGGCCACCCCGCGCATCGGCCAGGATCAGATCCGAAGCCTTTTCGGCGATCATCATGACGGCGGCCTGGGTATTGGCCGAGACGAGACGGGGCATCACCGCGGCATCGGCGACGCGCAGGCTGGCGACGCCGTGCACCCGCAGCTGCGGGTCGACCACGGCGGTCGGGCCCTCGCCCATGGTGCAGGTGCCGACGGGGTGATAGATCGTCTGCCCGGTGCGCCGGGCGAATTCGACCAGATCTTCATCCGACACCCGTTCGGGCCCGGGATTCAGCTCCGCGCCCAGATAAGGCCGCATCGGTGCCTGTGCCATGATCTCGCGCGCCATGCGCATCCCCGCCGCGAAGGTCTCGCAATCGATCGGGTCGGTAAGGAAGCGCGGGCTGATCCGCGGCGGCGTGCCAGGATCGGGCGAAACCGCATGAATGCTGCCGCGCGAATGCGGTCGCAGCTGGGTTACACCGATGGTCATTCCCGGCAGCCGGTCGAGCACCCGGTCGGCGGCATCGGCGTAGCTCGCATGGACGAAGAAATACTGCACATCCGGGGTTTCGAGCTCGGGCCGCGTGCGCACGAAGCCGTGCGCCATGCCCGTCGCCAGGGTGAGGATGCCCCGCCGCGTCAGAAGATATTGCGCGACGGCGCGGATCAACGGCCAGCCGCGGGTCTGCTCGTTGAGCGTGATCGGCTGCGTCACGCGCCAGTTCATCCGGGTGGCGTAGTGATCCTGATAATTCGCTCCGACGCCCGGCAGGGCATGTACGAGACCGATCCCCGCTTCGCCGAGCACCTGCGGGTCGCCGATTCCGGAGATTTCGAGCAGGTGCGGGCTGTGGATCGCGCCGGCGCCGAGGATGACCTCGCCGCGTGTCTCGGCCCGCTCGACGGCGCCGGCGCGGCTGTAGACGACGCCGTCGGCGCGCCCGCCGGTGAGCGTGACGCGCGTTGCGAGGCAATGCGTGCGCACGGTGAGATTGGGACGGTTCATGACCGGTTCGAGATAGGCCCGATAGGCGCTCCAGCGCCGCCCCTTGCGCTGCATCACCTGATAATAGCCGAAGCCGTCCTGGCCGGCGCCGTTGTAATCCGGATTGAGCGGATGTCCGGCGGCGGCGCCCGACGCGATGAAGGCCTCGAGCAGGGGGTGGCGCTCTTGCACGCGCGCGACGTCCATCGGTCCGTCATTGCCGCGCAGGGCCGCGTCGGGGGTCTCCTCGACGAAGCGCTCCAGGCGACGGAAATAGGGCAGCACATCGGAAAAGCTCCAGCCGCGCGCGCCCGATTGCGCCCATCCGTCGTAATCCTCGCGCTGGCCGCGTACGTAGATGCCGCCATTGATCAGGCTGGAGCCGCCCAGCCCCCGTCCACGCGGCACCGGGATGCTGCGCGCCTGCGTGCCGGGTTCCGGATGCGTGGCGAGGTTCCAGTTATAGCGTGCATCCTTCCAGATCTTGCCGAAGGCTGCGGGAATGTCGATCCAGGGCGAGCGTGGCACGCCGCCGGCTTCGAGCAGCAGCACCGTGTTTCGCGGATCCGCGCTGAGCCGATTGGCCAGAATGCAGCCGGCCGTGCCGCCACCCACCACGATGTAGTCGAACGTCCCGGTGGGCCGGGGCTCCGGATCTCGCATCGAACGCATACCTCCACTCTTGCGGGAGGTTCGATCAGAATGTGGAGGGAGGCAAGGCGGAGGGTGCCGATGCGGCTTTGCGTCGCCACCCGTGTCCGAATTTCGGGCAATCGATGCTTGCCGGGGTGGCAGTGCGTGTTAGCCTCCCTAACTTCATGCTGATACGAAACGGCGCCTTCTCCGGCGATATCCGCGCCGGACAGGGAATGCAGGAGCGAAAGATGATCCGTCTGACCGTCAACGGCGAGACCCATGATCTCGATCTGGATCGGGAAATGCCGTTGCTCTGGGCCCTGCGCGACCATATCGGGCTCACCGGCGCCAAATACAGCTGCGGTATCGCACAATGCGGTGCCTGCCTCGTCCTCGTCAACGACATGGCCATGCCCGCCTGCGTGGTCCCGCTTTCCGATGTCGACGGCGCCGAGATCACCACGATCGAGGGCGTGAACGGACGCGTGGCCGATGCGGTGATGCGCGCCTGGATCGGGCGCGACGTCTCGCAATGCGGTTATTGCCAGCCGGGCCAGATCATCCGCGCCATCGATCTGCTTTCTCACAATGCCGATCCCAGTGACGCGGAGATCGAAGAGGCGATGGATGCCAATCTGTGCCGCTGCGGCGCCTATCAGCGCATTCGCGAAGCCGTGCGCGATGCCGCCATCATGCTCGCCTGAGGGAGGCCGCCATGCTTTTTCGCCCGCTCCGACGCCCCTCCCGCCGCGCCCTGCTTCAGGGTGCTGCGGCCTTGGGTGGTGCCCTGGTGATCGGCGTCGCCGCCGGCCTCGCGCCACGGCGCGCCGGTGCGAGCGCGCATGCGCCGGAATTCGATCCGCCTGCGCGCCCCGATGCCTTCATCCGTATCGATGAAGACGACACCGTCACCGTCCTGATCAAGCATCTCGATATGGGGCAGGGCGTCGCGACGGGGCTGACGACGATCGTCGCGGACGAGCTCGATGCTTCCTGGGAGCAGATGGCCTTCGCCTTCGCCCCGGCCGATCACCGGCTCTACAACAATCTGAATTTCGGGCCGATGCAGGGAACCGGCGCCTCGACTGCGGTGCCCAATTCCTGGATGCAGTTGCGCAAGGCTGGCGCTGCCGCGCGCGCCATGCTCATCGGCGCTGCCGCCGAGGAATGGGGCGTTCCTGCGGGTAATGTCCGCATTACCGATGGACGCATCCGCCACGAAGCCAGCGGGCGCGAAGCCGGGTTCGGCGCATTCGCAGCCGCGGCTGCCGCGCGAGAGATCCCCGCCGATCCGATCTTGAAGACACGTGCCGATTTCGTTCATATCGGCCGGCATCGCCCGCGTCTCGACGGGCCTGAAAAGGCGCGCGGCGAGGCGATCTATTCCCTCGATATCCGCCGCCCCGGTCAGCTGACCGCCATGGTGGCGCATCCCCCGCGTTTCGGTGCGCGCCTGTCGGGTTATGACGACAGCGCCGCACGCGAAGTGCCCGGTGTCGTGGACGTGGTTGCGATACCGACGGGCGTTGCCGTCGTGGCGCGCGATACCTGGTCGGCGATGAAGGGGCGCGAGGCGCTCGACGTCAGTTGGGACGAAACCCGCGCCGAGCGGCGCTCCAGCGCGGATCTGCGCGCGGAGTTCCACGCGCTCGGCCTCGAGCCCGGGCGGCGCGCGGCCTTTCGGGGTGATGCGGATGCGGGCATGCGCAATTCCGTGCGCATGATCGAGGCGGCCTACGATTTTCCCTATCTCGCCCATGCCGCCATGGAGCCGATGAACGGTGTCATCGAGCGCCGAGAGGATGGCGGCTACGAGGCCTGGGGCGCCTTCCAGATGCAGACGCTCGATCAGGCGGTGATCGCGCGGGTGATGGGTGTGACGGCGGCCAGGGTGAAGCTGAATACGCTGTATGCCGGTGGCTCCTTCGGGCGCCGTGCCTCGACCACCTCGGACTGGATCGCCGAAGCAGCCGAGATCCTCAAGGCGACGGGGGAGCGCGCGCCGATTCATCTGGTCTGGAGCCGCGAGGATGACATGCGCGCGGGCTATTATCGACCGATGGTGCATCACCGCGTGCTCGTGGGGCTGGGGCCCGACAACCTGCCGCGTTCCTGGGTGCAGCGCATCGTGGGCAAGCCCATCATGGCCGGCAGCGCCTTCGAGGCGATGGACTTCTCCGGTGTCGAGCACCAGACGGTGGAGGGCGCGGCGGATCCGATCTACGCCTTCGAGAATTTCCGGCTGGAGATCCACAATACCCGCGAGCAGGTGCCGGTGCTCTGGTGGCGCTCGGTGGGCCATACCCATACCGCGCAGGTGAGCGAGACCATGGTGGACGAACTCGCCGCCGTGGCGGGTGCCGACCCGGTCGCCTATCGCCTGCAATGGCTCTTCGTCTCGCCGCGCGACGCCACCGTCCTGAGGCTCGCCACGCACAAGGCGGGCTGGGGAACGGAGCTTCCGGCACGTCCCGGCGTCAGGCGCGGGCGCGGGGTCGCGGTGCATCGCTCCTTCGGCTCGCATGTCGCCATGGTGGCCGAGGTCGCCGTCGAGGAGGACCGGCTCACGGTCGAGCGCATCGTCGCGGCTGTCGATTGCGGAATCGTGATCAATCCCGACAATGTGCGTGCCCAGGTCGAGGGCGCCATCGGCTTCGCCCTTTCCTCGGTCCTGCGCAACGCCATCAGCCTTGATGAGGGGATGGTGCGCGAGGGCAATTTCGACACGTTCGAACCGACCCGCCTCAGCGAAATGCCGCGCGTCGAGGTGCATCTCGTCGAATCGGATGCCCCGCCGACCGGCATGGGCGAGCCCGGTGTGCCGCCGCTCGCGCCGGCCATCTGCAACGCCATCCATGATGCGACGGGCCTGCGCGTGCGCTCGCTTCCGATCGATCTCTCCCGCTTGCGCCAGAGCTGATCCCAGAACCTGATCGGGAATTCTTAACCCTTCGGTAACCATAAACCCGGCAAAACTTGCCGGGTTGCGAGGTGGCGGCTCCGAGGGGTTTCATGAGTGATACGGCGAATGCGGTAACGGCGAGCGGCCCGGCGCAAGCTGCTTCGGGGACCAGCGCGACGGATGGCGTGAGCCTGCCGGGCCTGCGCGGGCTCGCCACCTATACGCGGCGCACCGACCTCCTGCTCGCCTTCGGGGTGATCGGCATCCTGATCGTGCTGATCTTTCCCATGCCCGCGCGCGTGCTCGATCTGCTGCTGGCGGTGTCGATCATCTTCTCCGTGCTGATCATGATGACGGCGCTGTTCATTGAGGAGCCGCTGGAATTCTCGTCGTTCCCGACGGTGCTTCTGATCGCGACCATGTTGCGGCTGTCGCTCAACCTTGCCTCGACGCGGCTGATTCTCAGCCACGGTCACGAGGGCACCGATGCGGCGGGCTACGTGATCGAGGCCTTCGGCGGTTTCGTCATGGGTGGCAATTTCGTCATCGGCGTGATCGTCTTCGCCATTCTCGTGCTGGTGAATTTCGTCGTCATCACCAAGGGCTCGGGCCGCATCGCGGAAGTCGCGGCGCGCTTTACCCTCGATGCCATGCCCGGCAAGCAGATGGCGATCGATTCCGACCTCTCCTCTGGCCTGATCGACGAGGACGAGGCGCGGCGCCGGCGCACCAAGCTGGAAGACGAGAGCTCCTTCTTCGGCTCGATGGACGGTGCCTCGAAATTCGTGCGCGGCGATGCCATTGCCGGCCTGCTCGTCGTCTTCATCAACGTCATCGGCGGCATCATCATCGGCGTGGCGCAGATGGGGATGAGCTTCGGCGACGCGGCGGCGAGCTACACCATGCTCACCGTCGGTGACGGCCTGGTCTCGCAGATCCCGGCCCTGATCGTCTCCACCGCCGCCGGCCTGCTCGTCTCCAAATCCGGGGTCAAGGGCGCCGCCGACAAGGCGCTCGGCAAGCAGCTCGCCCATTATCCCAAGGCGCTGGGCATGTCGGCCATGGTGATGGTGGCGCTCGCGCTCCTGCCCGGCATTCCGATGCTGCCCTTCCTCTCGCTGGCCGCAGGAGCCGGGGCGCTCGCCTATTACGTCAACAAGCAGGCCAAGACGCGTGAGCGTGAGGCGAAGAATCTCGACGCGCAGGGCAAGCCCCGTGCTCCGAAGGAGCCGGCGGAGCCCGCCGAGGAGCCGATTTCGGAAGTGCTCAAGATCGACGACCTCAAGGTCGAGATCGGCTATGCGCTGCTGCCGCTGGTCAATGGCGGATCGGAAGGCGAGCGGCTGACCGACCAGATAAAGGCCCTGCGCCGGCAACTCGCGGCGGAGATGGGCTTCGTCATGCCCAGCGTGCGCATTCTCGACAACGTCCAGCTCGAAGCCAACGATTACGTCATCCGCGTCAAGGAGATCGAGGCGGGTGCCGGCAAGATCTTCCCCGGCCAGTTCATGGCGATCGACCCGATGGGCGGGCAGGTGCAATTGCCCGGCCAGCACATGCTGGAGCCCACATTCGGGCTGCCCGCGACCTGGATCGATGCCGGTCTGCGCGAGCAGGCGCAATTGCGCAGCTATACTGTGGTCGATGCGGCCACCGTGCTCTCGACCCATCTCACAGAGGTGATCAAGGCGCATATGCCGGAGCTGCTCACCCATATCGAGGTGCAGAAACTGCTCACCGAACTGCCCAAGGATCACGCAGATCTGCTCAAGGAGATCGTGCCGAGCCAGATCACCACCACCGGCATCCAGCGCGTGCTGCAGCTGCTTCTGGCCGAGCGCGTCTCGATCCGCGACCTGGGCGCGATTCTCGAAGCGATTTCGGAAGTCGTCGGTAGCGTCAAGAATCCGCGCGATATCGTCGAGCATGTGCGCATGCGGCTGGGGCGCCAGATCTGCGCGCAATATGTCGGGCCCAACGGGCAATTGCCGATCGTGACCCTCTCGCCGTCCTGGGAACAGGCCTTCATGGATGCCGTCGTCGGCCAGGGCGAAGACCGGCATCTGGCGATGCAGCCCTCGAAACTCTCGGAATTCGTCGCCGCCGTGCGCGACGCCTTCGAGCAGGCCGCCCAGCAGGGTCAGATGCCGGTGCTCGTCACCTCCATCCAGACGCGCCCCTTCGTGCGCTCCATCATCGAGCGCTTCCGGCGCGAGACGCCGGTGATGAGCCAGGGCGAAATCCATACCCGCACGCGCCTGCAGACCGTGGGCAGCGTGTGAGGTGGGGTGCGGATACACTCAATCGATCTTGCAGAGCTTTATCCAAATCTGGCGGTCCGGATCAAGCCTCAGAAGTCCCATGGATTGATCAGTTCGAGATCCGTCGTGGCAAAATCCGCGAGGTTTCGCGTTGCCAGCCGACCGCCGTTCACGGCGGCGATGGCCCCGATCATCCCGTCCGGGGCTGACA